>JAEUHK010000124.1 GCA_016795465.1 Verrucomicrobiaceae bacterium
TTCGACCCCGTCTCGACGCGTGATTACTACGCGATGGCCGGCGTGTTTGCCTCCGTGAAGAAAGTGAGCCTGCGGCCGGATGGCAAAGACGAGGACGAAAAGACCAACGCGGAGAAAATGGACCCCGGCACGCTGCACATCGTGCGTGATGAGGGCCCGCATGACCTTCCGATCTACCTCCGCGGAGATGTGGAGGCTCCCGCGGAGATTGCTCCACGCGGCTGGCTGCAGGTGCTGAGCAAAAACGAGCCCGTGAAGTTTCAGCACGGCAGCGGTCGCGCCGAACTGGCGAAACTCATCGCCAGCGCCGAGAACCCGCTGACGGCCCGTGTGATGGTCAATCGCGTGTGGGACATGCTTTTCGGCCGCCCGCTGGCACGCACGACGAGCAACTTCGGCGCGATGGGAGACAAGCCCACGCATCCGGCGCTGCTGGATGATCTCGCCCTGCGCTTCATGAAGGACGGCTGGTCGGTGAAGCGACTCATTCGCGAGCTCGTGCTCTCCGCCACATACCGCCAAGGCAGCCAGGGCAGCGCCGCCAATGCGCAAATTGATGAGGCCAATGAGCAGCTGTGGCGCATGAACCGCAAGCGCCTTCCGATTGAGCCGCTGCGTGATGCGATCCTGGCTACCAGCGGCACTTTGAACCTCGAGGGCGGCCGCTCGCTCGACCTCAACACAGCGGAGCATCACAAACGCACGCTTTACAGCCAGGTCAGCCGCAAGGAGCTGAACAAGACGCTCATGCTCTTCGACTACCCGGATGCGAATGTGCATGCCGCACGCCGCTCGGAGAGCACGACGCCCACGCAGAAGCTCTTTGTGATGAACAGCCCTTTCATCATCGCGCAGGCGAAAAAGCTCGCGCAGCGCCTCCAGCAGCACGCCGGTGATGAGGCTGAGCGCATCCGTTTTGCCTACGAGCTGCTGTTTGCCCGCGAGCCGCTGTCGGAGGAGTTCGACCTGGCGCGGAGTTTCCTCCAACAACCCGCTGAAGCCGGCCTGAGCACCTGGGAGCAGTTCGCGCAGGCGCTGCTCGCCACCAATGAGATGAGCTATGTGGACTGAACCGACCTCCAGCATGTCACGCCGGGATGCCTTGCAGCGTCTCTCGGCCGGCTTTGGCGTGATCGGGCTTTCAGGCATGCTCGGTGCGGCACCACGGCCGCAGATCACGCCGCGGGCGAAGCGTGTGATCTTCCTTTTCATGAACGGCGGGCCGTCGCACATCGACACGTTTGATCCAAAGCCCGCCCTGAAGAAGCAGGAAGGCCAGCAACCGTCCGGAAAGCTCTACAAGGCGCCGAAGACCAGCGGCTTCATGTCTTCGCCGCTGCATTTCGAAAAGCGCGGCCAGAGCGGCATCGAGGTCAGCGAGAGCCTGCCGCGCCTCGGCAGCGTGATCGACGACTGCTGCGTCATCCGCTCGATGCACACGAACGTGCCGAATCATGAGCCCGCGCTGCTCATGATGAACACCGGCAACATCCAGCCGATCCGCCCCTCGCTCGGTTCGTGGGTGCTTTACGGCCTCGGCAGCGAAAATGAGAACCTGCCCGGCTTTGTCGTGTTGAGGCCCACGCCGAACATCGTCGTGGGACCGGCGCTTTGGAGCAATTCCTTCCTCCCCGCCGAGTATCAGGCCACCGGCGTCATCACCTCTGACATGGCGGTGGACAAGCTCGTGGCCAATGTGCGCAATCCCGAACTCCCGCTGCCCGTTCAGCGCCGCCAGCTCGACCTCGTTCAGCGGCTCAATGGCCTCCACGCCGCCCGCCGCGAGCATGACTCCGCGCTCGAATCGCAGATCAAGGCGATGGAAACGGCCTACCGCATGCAAACCGCCGCCAGCGAGGCCTTCGACATCAGCAAAGAGCCGCCCAAGATGCGCGAGATGTATGGCGACACGCCCTTTGGCCGCTCCTGCCTGCTCGCCCGTCGCCTCGCGGAGTCCGGCGTGCGCTTCATCAGCGTCTATTACACCAGCAGCAACAACCAGCCCTGGGACACGCACAGCGACCACTACAAGCGCCACCCGGAGCTCTGCGCCGACAGCGACCAGGCCTCCGCCGCGCTCATCAGCGATCTCAAGCAGCGTGGACTGCTCGAGGACACGCTCGTCGTGTGGACCGGCGAATTTGGTCGCACGCCCTACTCGCAGGAAAATCAGGACAAGAACAAGAAGACCGATCCGATGAAGCGCGGCCGCGACCATCATCACACTGCCTTTAGCACGCTGCTGGCCGGTGGCGGCATCCGCGGTGGCCTAGCCTACGGCACCTCCGACGAGCTTGGCATGAACGCCGAGGAAAATCCGGTGCACGTCCACGATCTGCACGCCACCATCCTGCACCAACTCGGCCTCGACCACGAAAAGCTCACCTACCGCTACGCAGGCCGCGATTTCCGCCTCACCGATGTGTTTGGCAAGGTCGTCACGGACATCCTGGCTTGAAGAAGACTCTCACTTGCTCCAAAAACCATCATGGTCCTCGACACCCTCGCCAACGCCGCCCGCTACGAATCACTGAACTCCCGCTTTGCAAAGGCCTTCGCCTATTTGCGCACCGTGGACGGCACGCAGGAGCTTGGGCGGCACGATCTCGATGGCGATCACTGCTTTGCACTGGTGCAGACGTATGAGTCAAAGCCCGTCGAAAAGGCCAAATTCGAGGCACACCGGAAGTACATCGACATCCAGTTCATTCACAGCGGCCGTGAGACCATTCTTTGGGCGCCTTTGGCCACGATGAAGGAGGAGACCATGGCCTACTCCGATGAGAAGGATGCCGCGCTGTGGAAGCTGACGCCGGACACCACGCCGCTGCATGTCAGCGCCGGTCACTTCGCCATCCTCTGGCCGCAGGATGCTCATGCGCCTTGCATCGAATGGGAAAAGCCGGAGCAGGTCTTCAAAGTCGTCATCAAAGTAGCGGTCGAATAATCACGACGCCATCTTCGCCGCGAGCTTCACCGCCTCGACGAGGCTGCTGCCGTTCGCTTTGCCTTGCCAGGCGATGTCACACGCGGTGCCGTGATCCACACTCGTGCGCGGCACAGGCAGACCGAGCGTCGTGTTCACCGCCGTGTCAAAAGCCAGCGCCTTGAGCGGAATGAGCGCCTGATCGTGATACAGGCACACATAGGCATCGACTGCGCGACGACGTGCCGGGATGAAGGCCGTGTCCGGAGGCAGCGGGCCCTCAATCGTGATGCCTTTGGCTTTTGCGGCCTCAATCGCAGGCACGACAAACCTCTCCTCCTCACCGCGGCCAAACAAACCATGCTCGCCCGCATGCGGATTCAGCCCGCACACCGCAATGCGCGGCCGTTTGCCCTTCACGCGCTGCACGGACTCCGCGGTGAGCTCGATCACATCGAGAATGCGCTCTTTCGTCAACGCAGGCACAACGTCTTGATAACCGATGTGCACCGTCACGAGGCTGCAAACCATCTCTGGCGAGAAAAACGTCATGCAGGAGCGCTTCGCGGCCATTTTCTCGGCAAACATCTCCGTGTGGCCTGGATACGTGATGCCCGCGGCATGCAGCGCCTCCTTGTTCAGCGGCGCGGTGGCCACGGCAGCCACTTGTTTGGCCAAAGCGGCCTCGATGCTCTTCTCGACGTAGCGAAAGCCCGCCGCGCCGGTTTTCGCGCTGACCTTCCCGGGCTCGAAATCGGCCGCATCGAAGCCAAACAGGTCCAAAACGGCTGGTTCATCGATTTGGCCGCATTTCTCCGCCCACTCGATTTCGCTGAGGATGCGTTTCGGAGCCGGGAGACCGGTTTGACGCGCACAACGCGCCAAAAGCCGCGCATCGCCAAAAATCACCGGTGTGGCGATCGCGCACACCTCTTCGTTCGCGAGCAGTTGGAGGCAGATTTCAGGCCCGACCCCGGCAGGGTCGCCCATGGTGACGGCGATGAGTGGTTTGGACATCAAAACGAAGGTTGAAGGATGAAGAGCCGCCATCTTGGCGTGCTCACGCGCCTCGGCAACCCTCACAAACCATCCGCTTGGGCCTTCACGGCCGCGTCGTGCTTCTCAATGCTCGCCCCTTGCTCGATCAGCCGCTTCGCGATCTCGTAGGCGCTTTCGAAACGCCCGTTGCCATCCGCATCGATCCAGATCGGATTCGTGGAGCCGATCACCCGCGGTGTGAAGGTCTTGCTGCTCGGCTGATACGGCCGCGGGATCTCCCAAAATGGCTCCGTGACCCCCGGCCCGGTCGCGATGGCAACCAGATGCACGTCGTGCATCGGCTTCGGCATGTTCCAAACGAAGCGCTTTTCATCAGCGATGGCTCGTTCATGCACGAGATGCCCGTTGGCGAAGATTTGAAGCTTGTCCGCACGTGTCCATGAAGGGCATTGAATCACGCATTCGACCTTCAAGGTGTCACCCAGCCCCGTCGCGGTGTCTCCGATGCCAAAACGGCCGTCCACCGTCATCGTGACGAGCAACCCGAGGCTCACGAGCAGTCGTCCTTCGTGATAAGAGCGCCACACCTCGCCGAGATTCACCGCGGCAGGATCATCATCTTTTGCCATCGCGTAAGTCCTGCCCTGCCCCAGAATGAAACGGTTCACGTCATGGCTGTCGCTCGATCCCACCGCGAAGATGCGATGTCCGCGATTCAGCAGCGCAAACCAGTCACGGTAAAGCAATTCGATATCCGACTGCATGGCCGCGGAGGTGATGACTTCGAGCGCGTTGAGGCCGCTGAAGGCATCGGCATGGCGATGCTTGCCCGTCTTCGGATTGAACATCACACCACCGAGCGGCACGAAGCCGCTGTGGAGATCACGCGGATGATTCAGTGTGACCACCTCGACTCCCGGCGTGGCACGAATGGCCGGAAGCAGTCGGCTCCAGTCCTGCTCGTTCGGATCGACGACCTTCGCGCCGCTTTGCACCGGAAACGCGTTGAAGTGCCCGTGCTTCGTGGTGACCTCGTTTCCGATCACTGGCGTGAAGTGATGCGCGACATCCATCTTCGCCGCAGCAGGCGCGTAATCGGTGTGGTGATTGTGATCGGTGGAAATGGCCAGCTCAATGCCTTCGCCCGCAATGGTGAGCATGCGTTCATTGATCGTGGCATCGCCATGGCCGCTGTGCGTCAGCGTGTGAATGTGACTGTCCACCGCGATCCAGCCTCGCGTGTCCACTTCGCGCTTCAGTTCGATTTTCGCCACTTTGACCTCTCCAGCCTTCACCGAGAGAGTTTGCCGCTCCACGCTCCATTCAAAGCCTCGGCCAGCATGCAGCACATAGTCACCCGGAGGCACTTCGAGCGTCACACGGCCCTTCGGCGTATAAACGACACCGGTGCGGGCGGCGACCTGAGCCGCAGGTTCGGCCTTCAACGGCTGTAGGGTGCCATCCGGCCGCGTGAGCGTGATCCGGCATGGCATATCATTTGTCACAACGACCTCGATTTTCGCCCCGCCGATATCCTGCGCCGTCAAAACGACCGGACCGATCTCGATGTCGTCGAGTGCGGGAGGTGCGTCGATGCGCAGCACGTTCTCACCATCCTTCAACGTGCCCGCGGGCACCTTGAGAATGCATTCGAGCGGCGTTTCAGCCGTGGTGAGGCTGCCGAGCTTCTTGTCATTCAGAAACACCGGCCAGCCCAGCTTCACGTCTTTCTGCCAAAGACGCAGAAACAGGGGCTGCACATTGCTTTTGGCCTCGAAACGCTTTTCCAACCGCTCCGCATCGACCGCACGACCTTCGTAAACGGACCACTCAAACTGGCCTGGCTTGCCCAGATGCAGCCGTGTGGGCACCAAGGTGATGTCATCGGCCAGCAATCGCGCACTGAGCGCCGTCACGATCATCCAATGAAAGGCATTCATGGCTTCAGCTCCTGATTGCACACACCGCGGGTGCCGGGCGGGAACACATTGTTGCTGAAATGCAGTCCAAGCGGCCCTCTAGGCTCGGTGGAAATCAGGACGTCGTAGATGTAGCGCGGCGGGCCGAGGTTGTGGACGAGGTTGCCTTGGATGAGCACCTCCGTGAGCGGTGGATCATCCGCATCCTGCCCCGCGTCGAATTTGAAGGGCGAACGCTCCTCACCCCACATCCAATGCGCGTCGCCGTGGCCGAAATCGGAGATGATATTGTTCGCGATGATCGATCCGCCGTCCGCATTCGCCGGTTTGCCGTCCTGCGCCGGGTGCGCGGCCGCTCCGGGCATCAAACCGATCGCCCACAGGTCGTTGCGGGTGAATTGATTGCCGGTGATGAGCACGTTGCGGCTGCCGTGCATCGCCTTCATGCCGATGTGCGCATGGTTCACGATGTTGTTCGAGACAATGACATGGTCGCAATGCAGGTCGATGCCCTGGGCAGCATTTTCGATGTGGTTGCCAAGCAATCGCGTGAAGTCGCTGCTCTCCGGCGCGGTCACCTGGATGGCGCTGCCTTGCCGCCAGTTGTCCGTGTAGCCCGCGTCCCAGGCCTGCTGGCTGAGGTGCGGGCCTTTTTGCGGGTTCTTCTTCACAAAAGCACCCAGCTTGAATTTTTCGCGACTCTCCTTCGACGGGAAATAGGTCTCCTCGATGACCTGGTTGCCCTCGATCAGCGTGCCCTGGCAATACCTCACCATGATGCCCGTGCCGTCCGTGCATCGAAACGCGTAGCCGGAAACATCGCCCTGCGTGCGGTCATCAATGCTCACCTTCATGTAATTGCGCACCAAACAGCGGCTGATCCGCGTCGTGCGGCTGTCCGTGACCAAAATCGCACCCGACTTCGTGCGGTTGTTGATCACCTTCACATTCTCGATCACGAGATCGCGGCAGTTTTGCGCTCGCAGCGCCTCACTCTGCGTCTCCGTCTTGTCATCCGGCCGCGTGAGCGTCACATCACGGATTTCGATGCCGTTGGCGTTTTCGATTTCGATGATCGGCTGCTCGGCATTCTGCTGAATGATGCGCCCAGGCCCATAAAGCCCGCTGCGCTCGCCCCGGATGCGAATCTTCTCCGTAATCACATGATCGCCCGCCGGCACAAACACCATCTTGTTCGGATTCGCCGCCAAAGCCGCCTGAATCGAAGGATAAGCCGCCGCGGAGATTTGCGCGTCTGCCGAGCATGCGAGCGCCGTGAAAAAAGCAGGGAGAAAAAGCCTCAAAGTCATGAAAAGAGAGTGGAAGCTCAATCAACGAAGCGAGAAGCGCTCTTCATCCCGCTTTCCTTTTTCACCGCCACTTTCCAAAATGCCCGCCATGCACCTCCGCGCCCTTTTTTCGCTCTTTCTGGCCTTCACGCTCACATCGCACGCTGCCAGCACGCAGTTCACGGAGGAGGATCTCGCGGCGCTGGTGGAGAAGCGCATCATCGAGTCGCCTGAATACTGGCGTGAGAACGCCACCGAGTCCGGCAAGTGCGATGGTGCCCGCGTGGCGTCGCTGCTGATCAAGATCGCGGGCATCTACAAGCCGGTGAAGACGCTGGATGAAGCACTCGAGGTGCTCACACGGCAACGGGTGCTCGGGTCGCCGGACTATTGGAAGAAGACGGCGGTTCCCGGCGGTGTGTGCGTCGGCAAAAATGTCGCCATCGTGCTAAGTCGTGGTGCGGCGCAGTTGCCGGTCGATCCGCCGAAGTCGGTGGATGCCACGCCGCTCGAGGCGACGAGTTTTGATCAGTTGCGCGAGCGTTATGATGTGGTCATCGCCGGTGCAGGCATGGGTGGTGTCGGCGCGGCGGTGCAGGCGGCGAGGCTGGGTGCCAGCGTGCTGCTGTTGGAGGAGACGGACTGGATCGGCGGTCAGGCGATGGCTGCGGGCGTGACCTCGATGGACGAGGGCCGCACGCTGGTGCGCGAGCGTGGGCTGTATCGCGAGCTTTGCGGTCTCATCGCCGCGCATTACCGGCCGCTCGGCGTGAATCATCTCACCGCTTACTGGCATGGCCACGTTGGCGTGGAGCCACGCGTGGGCCGTCGATTGCTCCACGTCATGCTGAGCGATGCGAAAAGCCGTGGCGTGCTCGATCTCGCCCTGCTGGCCCGTGTTTCCAAAGTCACGAAGGATGGCAACACGATCACCGGCGTCGAAATCAGCCATGCAGGCCAGACGCGCCGCATCGCCAGCAAGGTGCTCGTCGATGCCACCGAGTGGGGCGATGTCATCCCGCTCACCGGAGCCCGTTATCGTGTGGGCAATTGCCTCAGCGATGCCATCGACCGGAAACGCCATGTCCAGTCCAACACCTGGACCGCCGTCGTGAAACAGTATCCGCAGGGCGTGCCCGATGAGCTGCTCGTGCGCGAAAAACCGCCCGGCTACACCGACAAGGTGCACGCCACCTTTGCCAAATCGCTCGTCGCTGGTGAGAAGGTCGATTTGAAGGCCAAACCGTGGAACTGGGCCACCTTCATCGGCTATCGCGGCATGCCTGACAGCGCCCGCCCGGCCGACAACAGCGTCATCACGCGCACGCATCTGAACTACAACAACGACGTCCACTCCACCGTCGCCGAGATCGAAGATCCCGCCGCGCGTCTCGCGATGAATCGCGTCATGCAGCTCAAGACGCTGCATCTTCTCCACTACATCCACACCACGCTCGGCAAGACCGACTGGTCCGTGGCGAATGACGAAGGCTACGACACGCCCGCGCACGGCGCCGAGGTCGATGCGTGGATCAAGCAGCAGCCGGAGCTCGCACCGTTTCGCGCGGTGCTC
Organism: Verrucomicrobiaceae bacterium; assembly: GCA_016795465.1. Taxonomy (GTDB): domain Bacteria; phylum Verrucomicrobiota; class Verrucomicrobiia; order Verrucomicrobiales; family Verrucomicrobiaceae; genus Prosthecobacter. Next base: position 8,707 of record JAEUHK010000124.1, read on the forward strand.
GTGCATTTCTGCGTCATCCCCTACACCCGCGAGAGCCGCCGCATCGTCGGCCTGCACACACTGCGCCCCGCCGAGATCGAACGCGTGACGTGCAAACCGCTGCAATTCCGCCACACCATCGCGCTCGGCGACTACGCCATCGACCTGCACGGCAGCATGCGCAAAGAATGGCTCGAACCGGAGCTCGACCGCGAGAGCGACATCCCGCACAAGTTCGGCGAGCGCGGCGTCGGCCCCTTCGCCATTCCGTTCGAGTGCCTCATCCCCGAAACGCTCGATGGCTTCCTGCCCGCCGAGAAAAACTTCAGCCAAAGTCGCATGGTCAACGGCGCCACCCGCCTGCAACCCCACACCCTGAACATCGGCCAGGCCGTCGGCGTCATCGCCGCGCTCGCCGTGCAGCAAAACATCGCCCCGCGTGCCGTCGATCCCATGAAAGTCCAGCGCCTCCTCCTCGAAGCCGGCGACACCCTCACCATCGAGCCCGTCAAAGCCCGCCACGGCACCGAAGCCTGGCGCGAGCTTCAGATGGAGGTGCTGAAGAAGGGCGTGGAGGTGAAATAGACCACAGGACGCCGAGCCTCTGTCGCGATCTGCACTTCAATCATGGCAAAAGTGGCGCAGAATCACCCTCAACAACCTTCTGCTTACATGGCCACGCACCAGCCACCCGAAAATGCCACGTCACGCTTCTCCGACCGGGTGGCGGACTATGTCCGGTATCGCCCGGGCTATCCGGAAGGCGTGCTGACCATGTTGCGAGACCGCGGCTGGTTGAAGCGAGGAGACCAAGTGGCGGACATCGGGTCAGGGACAGGCATTTTTACGCATCTCCTGCTCGAAGAAGGCGCGGAGGTCTTCGCTGTAGAGCCCAATACGGGCATGCGCGAGGCTGCCGAAGCTATGCTGGGGCATCATGCCTTGTTTCACTCCATCGCCGCCTCGGGCGAAGAGACCACGCTGGAGGATCAAAGCCTGGATCTCATCGTCTCCGCCCAAGCTTTTCATTGGCTCGACCGCGCACGAGCACGGCGCGAGTTTACCCGCTTGCTGAAACCTGGCGGCCAAATCGTTCTGGTTTGGAATGTCCGCCAGACAGCCAGCACGGCCTTTCTCCGCGATTACGAGAACCTGCTGCTCCACTTCGCGCCCGACTACGCCCAGGTTCGTCATGAAAATGTCGATGCAGAGGCTCTCGCGAGCTTTTTCACCGGTGGAGTCTTCGGGAAGCACGTTTTCGCGAACCACCAGAGCTTCGACTTCAGCGGACTCCGCGGACGCTTGCTGTCTTGCTCGTATGCGCCAGCCGAAGGCCATCCTTTGCACGAGCCGATGATCGAAGAACTGAGGCGTCTGTTTGAAACTCACGAGCAAAACGGCAGCGTCACATTCCACTACGCCACCGAGGTGTTCTTCGGACGATAATTTACTTCCCCGCTGGCACTGGCGGTCGATGCCTCGCGATCATCGAATGGAAGTCACCGAGATTGTAGGGGCCGTAGTAGGCTTGGTTCAGATCGACTTCGGCGAGGACGACGGTGCCCCATTTCTCCCCTTTGGCGAGGGGGCGTCCGCCCTGGTCGTAGATGGCGGAGAACATCCAGCCGTCCTCCGGCTTCATGAAGGTGCTGCTGACGACGAAGACGTGGTTCTCGCAGGCACGGGCCTGCGCGAGCAGCGGATTGCAGCCCCACACGGGCCACGCGATGACTTCCGCTCCGTTCTTTGTGAGTTCGCGGGCGACTTCGGGGAAGAAGCCATCGTAGCAGACCATGAGGCCGACTTTGCCGAAGGCCGTATCGAAGACAGGATAGCCTTTGCCAGGCGCGATGCCTTTCGCGGCCTCGCCGGGCGGCAGCGAGACTTTGCGATACTTGCCGATGAGCGCGCCATCGGGACCGAGGAGCACCGCGGTGTTGTAGATGAGGTGCGCTTCCTTTTCGTAAAGGCTGAGCACCAGGTGCAGGCGGTGCTGCTTGGCGAGAGCAGCGAAATACTCGGTCGAGGGGCCAGGGATGGTCTCCGCGGTGTCTTCGGTCTTCAGTGACTTCACACCAGCCGAGGCCGTCGGCACCGTCTCGCCAAGCACGACGAGATCGGCGTGCTGTTCCGCCGCCTCGGCGATGAGCGGGGCAAACTCGGCACAGTTTTCGCGCGGCGATTTGCCCGCAGGTTTGTGATGCACGGTGGCGAGGCGCACCTTTCGCGGCGCAGGTGCCTCCGTGGCGGCAAAACCAGCTCCACGCCACTCGACGCGGCCTCCCGGCGCCCATTGCAGATGCAGCTCGACGACCGCCTTCGCAGCCTTGGACGGTGCGCGATACACGCCGCTGACGGTGGTCCATCCCTCGGCATCCGTCGCGCCATCAGCGGGATACTCCGGCTCCGCGCTCGGCATGGGCAGGCCGGGCGTGAGATACTCGGGCGCGGCATCCATTTTCACCCCGTTGCCCTTTTCGTCCTGCCACAACACACGCACGAGGCAGCTCTGACGTGAATTCGTGACGCCGGTGGTCTTCCTCCGTGCCTCGAAGCGATAAAACGCGCCGCCCTTTACCTCGAAGGTCTTTTGAAACCAGCCGTCGAGCCCCTCACGCTGGTCGTGCGTGATGATGAGGTTCTTCTCATCCGCTGAAAACTGCGGGCGAATTTCATCCCGCGGGCTTTCGGTGCTCCAGCCGTGAAAATCAGCGGCTTGCAGCGAGGTGGCGAGGAAGAGAGCGATGCAGGTTTTCATGACGCCAAGTGGAACGCTCCGGACGGCTCTAGCCTTCCACCTGGTGGGTCAAGGGACCGCTTCTCAACCGGCACGGGCCTGCCCCTGGATGCGGGAGATCATCTCGCGCACATGAGGGGCCTTGAAGGCACGCGGTTTGAGGACGGCGAGGCTTTTGGCGGGAGAGCCCCAGCGCAGCACGCGGATGTTCACCTTGCGGGTGCCCCAGAGGTTCATAAGGCCAGTGGTGGGCTGGTAGATGTCGATCGTGCGAGTGCCGACGAGGGCACGGCCGTAGTCATCGACGACATAGACGCTCGGGTCGCCCTGGATCTGAAAGACGGTGCCGAGGGGGTAGATGGACCAATCGGCCGCGGCGCTGCGGATGGAGCCTGCCTTGAGCAGCGTGCCAGCAGCGGTGCGGGCACCGTATTGCAGGTGATCGGCCTCGGAGTGGGTGTAGGCGGTGGTTCGGACGCCTGGGATGACCTGTCCGGCTGTGCGGAGGCTTGTTGAGGCTGGCGGAGTCTTTGCTGGTGGAAGTTGGAGCTTTCCAACGAGCGTGCTGGCACACACAAACGCGACACAGAGGGGGGCAGAGGCAAACAAAACGTGAGGGGGTGGTTGGGATCACGCCTCGCCAGGCAGGTTGGGGGTTGCCCGACGAAGGGGCGCGGATGGTGTCGAGATGGGCGGAGGTGTCAAACCGCCATTTGGCCACCGCAACCAGCTGCCAAGGCACGAAGCCAAGTCGGATCAGGCTCATTTTTGAGCCACTCAGGCACTTTGAATAATTTCGTCAGGGGCGAGTCGGGAATGATGCAGCTGGACCAAGGCACAAAAAAGGCTGACGCAGGTGCGTCAGCCTTTTCGTGAAAAGTTTCGCTCAGCGGGATCTCACTTCTTCTTTTTGCCCATCATGAGGGTCAGGAGCAGGACCAAAACGACGGCTCCACCAGCCACCATGAGAATGGTGTCCATGCTGATCGCGCCCTCTTCCTCGGCTGGCGGGGCCTCATCGACCGGAGCGGGAGCGGGAGCCACTGCGCCCGGCTGGACGGCTGGAACAGGTGCCACAGGGGCAACGCCAGGTTGAACAGGAACTACGCCAGGCTGAACGGGGACGGCTCCGGGCTGGGGCATCACGCCGGGTTGTGTGGGGACAACGCCAGGCGTCGTCGCAGGGGCTGCTGCACCACCAGACATGGCCAAGGCACGGGCCACGGCAGGGTCCATTCCGGGAGTGGCAGCGCCATTGACTGGCACTGCTCCGGGGGCGCCCGCAGGCGTCACGAGTGCGCTCGCATTGGCAGCCTGCTGCTTGGCAGCAAATTCGGCACGCTTGCGGGCAAAGCCATCGCGATAAATCTGGAGGATGGGGCCATACTCTTGGTTGGCCGAGGCAGCTTTGTAGGCCTCCAGCAGGGCGAGTTCGCCCTCCACGATCTTGTCGTTGTAGAAGTGCAGGGTGGCTTGATGAATCGCATCGGTGATCTTGGACACTTGGGCGACATTGATCTTCTGAAGCCTTGTCTTCTCCTCAAACACGGCCTTTTGCAGTTCCTGTAGGCGCTTCAGGTTGTATTTATAGGTGGTCACCCACTTGCTCTCCTTGCGTTCGACGTCATAGCGTGAATTGGCCTCCTGGACCTCACGCTCAATGGCCGCCTTGGAGCGGGAAAGGTCCGGCTCGACGAGCCTCTTCATATTGTCATCACGCTGCTTCTGAAGCACCGGCTGGTCCTTGATCATCTGGGAGAGCTTGGCGTCAAAGCTCGTGAGGATGGCGAGGGCCTCCTCGACGGCTTTCGGCCAATGAACAGACGCTATGTGCAGCCTCTTGGGGCTGGAGAGCTGCTCGAACTCCCTCAGCGCACCACTGTAATCACCAGCGGTGGCCTTCTCATTCATGGCTTGCACAATGGTGTAGGCATCGATGTTGTATTTTTCGGCCTTGGCATCCTGCGGGGTGAGCCAACGGCCCTGCATCTTGATGCCGCCGGCCACCACTTTCTCCTTCTCCTCCTGGAACTCATCGACCATCTTCTTGATCTCATCCGCCTGGGGAGTGCCGGGATAGCGGTTGATGAAGGGACGCAAACGATCCTGGATGAGCTGCTCATACTTTTCAGCGGTCAGCAGGTCGGCGGTGGGCAGCAGCTTGCGCAGTTCCTTGATCTCCACCTCCTCCGGCTTCTCTTTGAGAATGCCGCCCGGCGCGATTTCCGCCATGGGGATGAATTTTTCATCCATGATCTTGGCGGTGACCTTGTACTTCATGAGCACTCCTTCGGGCTTTTGCTCCAAAATGGTGCCTTCGAGCTTCTTGCCGTCCTTCAGCGTGACAATGTCAGCGCGAAGCGTGCCGGTAATGGAGGTGGCGAGGGCCAGGACGAGCAGGGAACGGCTCAATTTCATGGTAGTGCGTATGGGTGGGAAATTTCGGGGGAATTGGGAAGGTAACCAAAAAGCCTGCGTCTCGTAAAGGAAGGAATCATTGGCGCGGGATTATTTTTGCCGGCGCTGGAGGGTGATGCGCTTGAACCGGGCATCGCCACCGGAGCTCGTGCTGGCCACTTCCGTGTCATCGACGAAGACATTGTGAATCAGCCGGCGGTAGTAGCTGTTCATCGGCGGCAGCTCGGCGGACTGGCCGGTGGCACGAACTTTCTCGGCCAGCTCTTTGGCGCGGGCGATCATTTTGTCCTCCCTCATCGAGCGGTAGAACTCCACATCGACGCGGATGCGCGGAGCATCCGGCATGTGGCGGAACAGGATGCGGTTCACGAGGTATTGGATGTCCTCCAGCACCTCGCCACGGCGGCCGATGAGGGCATCGCTGTCCTTGGTCAAAACTTGGAGCGTGGGGCCGTCGGCGCCGTCATCCTGCTCGATCTGGGCAGTGAAGCCCAAGTAACCGAGCATGGCGTCGAGGATGTGCTGGGCGTGTTCGAGGGCAGAAGCATTCATAATGACCAACCCGGTATGCGATTCTGCCCGGTTCGTCATTTAGAAATTAGGCCCCAGCCCGGCGGAAACTAGCCCCCGAGCTTCGGCGGCTTGTTGCCGGGCTTCTTCTTGTCCTTCTGGTGGCCCATCGGGTTGAAGAAGGGACTTTGGGGTGCCGGTTTGGGCTCGCGCTTGACCTTTTCGAGCTTCGGCTCGGGCACGTAGAGCTTCATGATCCACGTCTGGGCGATGCTGAAGAGGTTCTGGGTGGACCAGTAAAGGGCGAGCGCGGAGGCGAAGTCGTAGCTGATCCAGAGGAAGATCAGCGGCATGAACATGAAGATGCGCTGCTGCATCTTGTCCACCGTGGCAGGCTGTGGTGTGAGCTTCATCTGCGCCACCATGGTGATGCCCATGATGATCGGCAGCGGGTTGATGTTGAAGCCGGCCAGTTGGGCGACCGTGTCGGGCGCGGAGAGGTCCTTCACCCACCAGAGGCCGTGGCCGCGGAGCTCGGCGGCGTATTCGAGCATGCTGTAAAGGCCGATGAAGATGGGGAACTGCAGCAGCAGCGGCAGACAGCCACCGAGCGGATTCACGCCGTATTCGCGATACAGCTTCATCACCTCCATTTGCTGCTCCTGCGGGTTGTCTTTATACTTCTCCTGCAGCTCCTTCATCATCGGCGCCAGCAGGCCCATGCGTTTCATGGTGCGCATGGATTTGGCGTGGATCGGCCAGATGCAGAGGCGGACGAAAATGGTGAGCAGGATGACCGCCACGCCCCAGTTGCCGGTGACGCCGTGCATCCAGCGCATCACGCTCACGAGGAAAATGCTCACCGGCTTGAACCAGCCGTAAAACATCGCGTAGCGGCGCTGGCGGTCGGTTTCCTCGTCGATCTTGCTGAGGCGGTGATACTCCTTCGGGCCGAGGTAAACCTGATACGTCTCCGTCTTGCTGGCACCGGGGGCCAGATCGACCACCGGGAGTCCCATCGCACCTTCGTAGGCATAGTCTTCAATGGCTGCGTTCTCGGGATGACCGGCGAGCGGCTTGGTCAAGCGGCGGCGGGATGACCAGAACTTCGCCGGCGCACCTTTCTCATCCGTCGTGCGGGTGAGGATGTGGGAATAAAAGCGGCTCGAAACACCCGCATAACGCAGGTTGGCAAATGACTGGCGGAATTCCGTGGCGGCCTCGCTGAACCAGCCCTTGCCGTAGTAGCTGGAGATCTTGAAATCGGCGTTGCCGTTGTCGTTCCAGAAGAAGCTCTGGTAGCGCTCATCGGCATGTTTCAGGGCGGTGGAGGCTCCAGTGAAGAGATAATACTCCTCGGAGCGATGCTGCGCGGTGCCGGCGTTCGTCAGCGTGACGGTGAGGTTCAGCAAATGCTCGTCGCTGGAGGCTCCATCCGTCAGCGTGTAGGTCTTTTTCACGCGGATGCCCTCGGCGGAGGTGCCCTCGAAGCTCACCGAGCGGTCACTCTGCTCCGCCATCTGGTAAGTGATCGCGTCCACGCCAGCGGGTTCGCGACGCAACGCCCCGATGGGCTCCAACGCATGCTCATTGAGCGTGATGTGGTCATTGCCACCCAAGACAGCACGGGAGATGCCACCGCCCTTCGTGCTGAATTCATAGGTCACCGTGCCGGCGGTGATCGAGTGCTTCTGCTCGGGCGTGGAAGGCGTGACGACAGCAACTGCGGCGGGTTTGGCAGCCTCGGCAGCAGGAGCGGCAGGGGCGTCTTTCGGAGCCTCGGGCTTCTTCTTGGCCTGCTCGGCGATCCGCTGGGCCTCGACCAGCTTCTGGTTCTCCTGCATGTAGTAGAAGTTCACCCCCATGAGGAGAATGCAGGTGATGATGACGATCCAGCCTTTGCGATCCATGAAAAGTGTGGGGAGGGGAGAGTGAGAGTTTCGGGAATTAGCGGGCCGGATGAATGGCCGTGAATGCGCCGGTGGCGACGGAAAAATGAGGAATCATTTGGATTTCAGGCCTCCGACTTCGGCGGCACCGGGTCGTGGCCGTGACCACCCCAGGGCTGACAGCGGGCGATGCGGCAAAGGCCCATCCACGAGCCGCGGAGCACGCCGTGAGTCTCGACGGCCTCCAAAAAGTAGGCGGAGCAGGTCGGCGTGTAGCGGCAGCCGGAGCCGGGACCTCCAAAAGCATGAATCACCGGGGAGATTAACTTCTGGTAAAAGCGGATAAGGACTCGGACGACCCATTTCATGACGCGGGAGACGCTGGGGAGGCCTCGATGGGCGGTGGCGGGAGGAGGACACCGAGTCGTTTGGCCAGCTTCAGCCAGTCACGCTCTATCTCCTGCAAAGTGGCGTCCGCGGCACGCCAGCGACCGATGATGACAAACTGCCAGCCGGGGGCGATTTCGGCCCGGTGGGCCCGGATCACCTCGCGCATGAGGCGGCGGATGCGGTTCCGCTTCACAGCAATGCCCAGTTTTTTGCCTGTGATGAGCCCGTAGCCAAATTCGGCCACTTTTTCGTCCCTCAGGACGCCAAGAACGAGATACTTGCCCGCGTAACTTGAACCCTTTTCCCTCACGCGAGCAAAGTCGCTCGCGTGCTTCAACCGCAGATGAGAGGGGAGGCGCATGCCCGGCGGGCGGAAAATCAGGCGTGCTGCTGGATGTGGCGCTTGAAGTGCACTTCCACGCCCTTCGGCAGGAGGCGCTTGCGGCCGGCGGCGCGGCGACGGCGAAGGATGTCACGGCCGTTGGCGGTCTTCATGCGGGCACGGAAACCAAACTGCTGTTTGCGAGTGCGCTTGGAGGGTTGGTAGGTCCTGAAGGTCTTGGGCATGGTGTTCTGGGGTGGTTAAAAAGTTTGGCGACAGGGAGTCGATCATCCAAGAACACGCCGCAGAGGCCATGTCCCCGGAAAAAGGGGCGGGAGACTACCGGGAACGCCTGTTTTGTCAAACAGTGCTTCCTCCCAGCGGCCAAAGCGGGGCTTTTTACCGCTGTTTGCCCCATCAGAACCGTTCACTGGCGCACGGTTCCTTGCACCGTGCCGCCTCACTCGAACACCGGGAACTTGTTCCGGGTTACCATTTCGTTGGTTCAGGTGCCAACGCGTTTGGCGGGGTGTCTCCGAAGCCATCCCAAGACCAAGGCCCCCAACGCCACGAGGGCTCCCACCATCCACCACCACGCACCTCCATCCTCTGAACTTCCCTGGTCATCCAGTTTCGTTGCGGGCTGGGCTACTTTGGGCGGCTTGACGGCAGGAGGCGTGATCACCGGCACCTCGGGAACGGGTGGCGCTTGGATTTGAGGAGCCTGCTGTTTTGCTGCGATTGGCACAGGCGTCAGCCGCTCAGGGTGATCACGGCGTTCACGAAACCATTGAAGCATGACGTCATACTCAGGATGCACTCCTTCAATCAGAGGAAACATCATGTCTCCTGGACTGAGTCCGCCACTCCCCCAAAACACACCTCCTCGCTCGACGACGTAAAGCATACATACTTGACCCTTCTCCAAGAGGGGTTGCGACACAAACTGCACGCTGCTTCCTAGAAATGGCTTGTCCGAATTGGCAATATCTAAACTTTTTCCCATAAAGTCCGCCCTACCTTTTAAAACCTCCTCAACTTCTCCCGTCGCCACATAATAAGAGCTGCCTGCATTCTCATTCTTCACAATTTTCACCCGCACGACATGTAGCTGGGGATTGGCGAAAATATCCTCCTCGACCCCAGTAGCGTAAAGCGTACAGCGAGACAGTAGGATTAGCACTACAAAGGTTTTCATTGCCATGTTTTGATGCTTAAAAGGTAGTTCATCGGACTCCACCCAGTGAACTTTGGCTGGTCACCGGATACTACAGGCTGAAACTTTTGAGTTCTGGATGTTGTACCGAGCCCTGTGGGCGTCCAACTGGCGGCAGTGTTGAACCGCCCGCTGCCATCCCACCGCCACTGTGCTCTAGCAAGGACAGTGTACTTATACGGCGCATCAGAAGTTTGAACCGCGAAATCGAGTTCAAAATCATATATCCAAGCGTTTGTCACAACATACTTGGTCAAGTCCACTATCAAACTAGGAACCTCACCTGACGGACTGTCTTCAGTTGTGAACTGTGTTGCGCCTGACGAAGACCAACCGCCCCGCGGAATCACGCTGAATGAATTGAGCCCTCCAGCATTCGATTGGTTATACCACGGACTGGATACCTGCGCGGCCGTTGCGCCAGCTACATCAACATGCCACGCACCGCTCTGCACGCTGCATACTTTGATTATGTCAGGAATCCGACCATCAGAGTATGTCGCCCGAGCCTGAGTGAACCGTCCACTTTGGATCCACCCGCATCGAAATCTATCCGCGACTCGGGTTTGACCCGCAATATCCGGACCAGTCACAGAACTCACCACCAGTTTGCCTTCCATGGCAGCAGGAGTGATTGGTATCAAGGAGGATACGATGCGATTGGGTGAGGATGGATGCTGCCGAGTTAGGAGCGGGCGACAGACGATTTGATTCGAGGCACCCGCAAAATCGATCTTGAACTCCACCACATTGACCTCGCGGCTCCACATGTAGTCCTGGTTGATGTAGTAGTTGCAGAGGCCGACGACGGGGCCGCTGTCCCAGAGGATTTCCACGTCGTTCACATCGCCCGTGGGGCGGCTCATGATACGGCCCCCCGTGGGGTCGATCCACTTGCTGCCCGGCGGCGCTCCAAACGCGGTGTAGCGGTGCCGCGAATACCCCGGCACATTCAGCGGCCCGCCCCACTCGAACACGGTGATCTTGATCCGGTCCACCGGGGTTGTTGTTCCTGCGTAGGACAAGCCCAAGGTGAGAAAATCCGAGGCCTGGGTAATGCCTTCCACAAACAGCCGGGTGTCACCCCCCGAGGGGACATTCACCGCTGCCGTGCTTCCTCCCGCACCAATGAGGCCCGTACGGTCTGGATTGGCCCACACTTTGACATGGGCGGGAATGGCGAGCACATACGTGCTGCTCGGAGGCATCGAAGCCCCCCCGCCCCGGAGAATAATGGGCAGGAGGTCCGTGTCCGTTCCTCCCCACCACACGCCACCGCTCCAAGAGCCGGGATAGCGGGCGGTGCTGCCCGCCTGTTTCCAATCGGCTTCGTTGGCTGAATCGTAATCGTCGTCATCATCATTCAGCGGGAGGAAAGCACCGATCGTCTCCTCGCGCGTCTCATCCAGTTGGTTTCCCATGGTGGTGCCGCGGATCGTGATGGCGTCCAAATCCGGGGTGATATGCTGGATGCTGTAATACCCATTTCTTGGATCGAAGCGCGGATCAATGGTGTAAACAGGGCTGGTGGTGGCCCCAGCAGGCGTCCACGACATGACCTTGTGCTCCACCGGCCCGCTTTGTGGGACAAACCTCTCCACCCAAAGGACAGTGCGAGGGTCCCCCGCAGCCACCTGCCAACGATACTGGCAGCGCCTTACGCCATAGAAATCCGCGAGATAGCTCTGCGAGCCGTCATCTATCCAGTTTTTGAGATACCGGGCAGGAAGGTCAATGGACCAAGGTGTCGGTGCAAACCCACCGGTGAAAGGTGGAATCGAGGCATTGGCCTCGGCCTCCATCCCAGATCTGGTATAGGACGATGAAATTGTTTCTATCACCTCGGACGGCGGGCCGATTATGAAAGGATTGTTAGTGTTGTGCCCCCTGCGTACCGTGTCACCCTCGACGTCCCAAAGTTCCGGCGTGTAAGGTATCAGCCAGCCGGTGACATCCGGCGGATGATCACCTTGATAAGAGCTCTCTGATCCCGTGGTCTTGGAAATCTCCCATGTGCAGCTTCCCTCAATGTATTTGTTCTGAGCCACAGACCAGAGCTTCCACTCCCATTTACGCACCAGGTAGCGATTAGCACGCGTCTGAAAGCCACGGTAACCGTGTCTCCACCGGCTGACCTCCTTGGACTCCCCTTCGAGCGCAGGCGTGGGGAAATATACTTGATGTGAACCCGGCGAAGACGCCTGCCCGTTCCCGCCCTGGCTGACCGGGCCGCTGTTTACCAATGGATCCCAGCCGCTCGCGATCTCAATTGCATCTGTATACCCATCCCAATCGCTGTCCATGTCCTGCACCACGAATGAGAACACCGTTTTCACCTGGCCCGCATTGACGAGGCGGTAGTCATCATCATCGGCGGTACTTGTCGTCCATGGATTGGGCACATTCCTGCCTGCTGCACGCAGCCTGGAGTATATCGTGTTCACCACCGTCTTGAGCTGCCCGGCATTTACCGCCGCGTAATCATCCCTTGCCACACCCGGCCCAGGAGCGGCGTTCCAAGTGTCGAGCAAGGTGTGGATTTCAGCTCCCGCACCACCAGGAAGAGTGGCATCCAGGTAAACGGCGGTCTTTGAAACGATGGTCTTGAGCTGGCCGTGGTTCACCACGGCGAAATCGTCCACCTCGGACGAAGCGTCAAGCACCCCGTAGGAGGCCCACCAAGCAGGAGGAGCCGCAACGACGCTGGAAGTCAGGCTGAGCACCAGCGCCATGCTAAGGCAGCAGCGCCAGATGAAAGCTTGGCTGGCTTTGCCTTCAAGAAAGGGGCGTTTCATGGCGATGTGAAGAAACACAGCGTGGATGATCAGGGCTGCCCGAGGCCGCCGTCATTCTGGAAAGCAGCATCCATGGGCAGATCCCCTCCGGGCTGCACCCGCACTTTTCTGGCCGTGATGGTGCCCTGTGTGCCTTGAAAGCCCGTCACATTCAGCGTGCCTTCAATCTCAGCCGCGCCTGCGACAGAAACCGGTGCGGCCAACGACACGCCGCCGGTAATCGTGGCCGGACCATTGACCGTCAGGCCGCGGCTGATGGTGGCGGTGCCCAGCACATTCAGCGCCTCGGGCGGGCTGGTGTCCGCATGATTTTTATGCCGGATCGTTGTGCGCCCGCTGAGCTGCACTTCTAAGGCATTGCTCTTGTGCGGGTTCAACTCGGGGTGGAACCACTCGGTGTAAGGCGAAACCCACGCAGGCGGGAGACCGTTGCCAATCACAAAGAGCAAATCCCCTGGCAGCCCGGGCGAGGAAAAGTCATTCCACTGCCCCAAAACGACCTGCCCCGGTCCACCCGTTTTGAGGCCGTAGCCCATCAAGGCCGTCCTGTCATGCACCGCAGTGGACCAACTGCCGGTCGCAAACGAACTCAGCCCGGCAGCCATGATATTCGGGCCACCCAAAGCCACGGATGAATCCCCCACAGACCACGCCCAAAAACCCAAGGCCATTGAGGTCGAGCCGCTGGCAAACGTCCAGGCACCAATCGCCGCAGAGGCGTAGCCTGACGCCACATTCCCCTGCCCCGATGTCAGGCTCGCGCTGCCGCTGGCCGTGCTTCCGATGCCAAACGCTGCGGAGGCGTAACCACTGCCCAGAGTCCCATCCCCCATCGCCAGCGACCCCGCATCGCTCTGTGTCACCACCTGCCGTCCATTCAAAGTGATCGTGCTCGTCGCCGGATTGAGCACGATCTTCTTCGTCGCATCCGCCGGATCAAACAACGTCAGCGCATTGTCCGCCCCGCCGAGGCGCATGATGGCCGCGCTCCGCAGCGAGATGTCCTCCGACAAACCCGAACCCGAGAGCGGGCGGTGCCAAGTGTAGTGAAGCGGGCTGCTGCCCGTGATTGGCGAGGCCTGGGTGCCCTCCACATAATCCGTGAAAAACTCCATGCCCGGCAGGCTGCCCGAAGGATTCAAGCGGACCAACCCGCTCCAGTCCTGGCGGCCCAGGCTGCTCGTGGCCTCACGCCCCGTGTTGAGAAACAGGCCACCCGGTGTCAACGCCGAGCGGGTCAGGTAATCGCCCCCAGGCAAGGTGACACCCATCTGGGCCTCAATCTGCCCTGGATTGAGGAATGATTTGAGCAACCCACTGCCATCGAGCGTCACGGCATCGGTGTTCGCTGGTGGCGGATTCACCAGCAGGTTTCCATTGATGGTCGTGAGGTCATTCAACGTTTGCTGCGCGAAAACCGGGGTGGCGAGCATGCTGCCCAGCACGAAGAGGCGGTAGAGACAGGTTTGATGTGTTTTCATGATGTTTGAGAATGGTTTCCCGGTTGGTTACGACAGGTCCGGTCTTCGAATGCGGCCCCGTGATCACCCGCCGACGCTCACGCTGGCCTCCGCGCTCCACTGGCCGACCTGGTGGTCGTCCACGCGGTAGATGGCGCGGTATTTCCATTTCGTGAGGGCGGCGGGGAAAGGGGTCGTGTCCAGGTAGCCGGGCGTGGTGTCGTAGGTGAGGACGACCCAGCCTTTGCCATCGGCGCGGTCCACCTGGATTTCGCATTGGTCCAGGAACTTGGCGAGGCCCTGCCAGCCCCAGCCGATCTGCACGCCAGCAGCGGAGACGATGGCGGTGATGTCCGGGCGCACCAGCTCGAAGTCTGGCGTGGTCTCCACGGAGCCGAGGATGCCCAAGTCCACGCACATCGGCTCCGGGCAGGCATCGTTTTCCTTCAACTCGGCAATGAGATCAAAAATACGGGACAGCGCCCCGGCGGGACGTGCCACCACGCCATCCGGCAGCGCGGGCGGCGTATGCACCGGGAGCACCAGCGGGCCGCTGCCGCTCATCGCCTGCTCCAGCGCGTTCGTGGCGGCTTTCCCATGTGTGCGCACGGATTCCAGCCAGGAGACAAGCAGATAAACCAGCCAGCGGGCATCCGCGATGATGTCCGCCACGCGTGGGGCGGGCAGGCCGAGGGCGGCGGCGTGAAGGGCCAGCTTCAGGCGGAAGTTTTCCAGCCAGACGGCCTGGTCTGCCTGGCGTGTGGGGAAGTAGTTCTGGCGTTTCATACGGGTGTGACGGTGGGTGGTGGAGGATGGATGAGGAGGAATCACATAGGGCACGAAACCGGGATCACCCGGCTCACGGGCATAGCCGAGGCCATCGGGGCCGAAAAAGAGGTTCGGGTCGTCGAAGGTATAACCGCGGCCGGTGTGGGGATTGATGGCATCGAAGTGGAGCAGGCGCATAAGGTCGCTGCGCTCCCGCCGTGAGCGGTAGGCAAAGGGCGTGGAGCCCTTGAAATCCCACGCTGTGCCGTGTGAGCTGTAAGGGGCGCGGATTCCGCCTCGCACGGTGTTGGGGCTTTCCTGCAGGGATCGTCCTCGTGCTCGTTCTCCCCCTCGTCCTCGATTCTGGGAGCCTGTTCCATCGTGTTTCGAGGGTGAAAAAGGACGGAAAGGGCCTCTCCGAGCCCAAAAAGCACCGAAACGGAGAAAAGGGGGCGGTTTCCTGGAAAAAGGGGGCGCTGAAAAACGCTCCGGGATGGCCCCCAGAAAGAAAGGGGGCGGCGAAAAACCCGAACGGGGCACCCCCATGGAAAAAGGGGGCGCTGAAAAACGAAAAGGGGGCGATCCCGCCGAAAAAGGGGCTGCCCCCGGAAGAAATGGGGGCGCTCACCTGAGAAACGGGGGCCATCCCGCAGAAAAAGGGGACGCCCCCTTTTTTCAGCTCGCAAGCCCGAGAAACCCGCGATGCTCCCAAAAAACCGGCTCGTGCTTGAAAAGGGCTTTTCGCCTGAATGCGCCGCCTTACTGCCCTCTGCCCTCTGCCCTCTGCCCTCTGCCCAGCAAATCCCTCAGGTGAAGGTCAACCGAATTCCCGAGAAATACCCTTCCCCCATCTAGGTGGTCAGCCGGGGTGTGCATTGGCCATGAGTGGTTGGACTGCATGATTTTTGCGGAATTCTTTTCGGTATAACCCGAGTGACCTTTTTTCCGCAATGTTTTTTTCCTACCCGCTGGCACGTCCCAAGGACACCGGGCTTTTTACCGCGGCCGGGCCACCATCAAGCAGGTCGTCGAGGGCTGGAAAAGGTAGCCGATGCCGAAATCGAGCGGTTTGACCGGGTGGCGGCCGCTTTGGTAGGCCTGCATCAGATCGGGCTGCTGGCAGCCTTTGAAGACTTCGAGGGTGCCCTGGTAGTTGCCGTAGAGCCAGAGGCTCCAGCCGTAGCGGCCAAAGTCAGCATACGGGATGCCGGAGGGGTCCTGGACGATGACGCTGGCGTTTCGCAGCATGAAATCGCGGATTCGGGAGAAGCCGCCGTCGTGCATGAGGTAGGAGGCGCTCTTTGTGAAAGCGGGCACGCGGCCGAAACTCTGCACAAACCGCAGGAAGGAGCCGCTGAGGCCGCCATTCGAGAGATCCTGGCGAAAGTAGAAGATGCGCTTCTGCGCCCCCCAGCCGCTGCGGGCACGGATCATGAGACCGGTATTTCCGGAGGAGCCAGCCATAGTGACATTGCCCGATCCATCAAGCCGCACGGTGTCCACGGAATCGATTGTGTGGCCGGTGCGGGCGAGGAAGACCATCAGCACGGGCAGCACGCCGCGGAATCGCGTGGCCTGGAGGTCCTTGCGCATGTCCGTGGTGATGAAATAACTGAACTGCATGCTCGTGGAGAGTGTGGTGCGGAGGCGGGCGAGGCCGTTTTCGACCTCGGGAGCACTCAGGCCGCCGAGCTGCGGCATCGGGTCCGCGCCTTCCAGACCGCAGAGGATGTAAGTCTCCGCACTGGGGAAGAAGGCGCTGGCAAAAAGGAAGTCCGGTCCGCTGAAGGGATAGAAGAGCGTGCTGGAACGCTGCGCATCGCCGATCTCGCCACCGGCCCAGCTTTGAATCGGGCCGCGATGCAGCGACTCATGGGTGGACCACATCACATCGAGACGCTGGCGGTGCGTCTGCCACGCCGCGGAATTCCGGATGCCGGAGAGTTGGTCGTAGCCATCGGCATCCATGCCGGCAAGCATGCGGGCGGTGTCGTTGATCGTGGTGGCGTGCGTGGGCACGTTCATGGAGGCCGCGCCGTTGTAGAGAGGGCCGCTGCCATCGACCGGCAGGGCTCGGAGCACCGGGCTGGAGCCGCCAAAGGTGGTCGAAGCGGTCTGCCAGTTCCTCGGGTAGGCGCAGGAGGCCAAAACAAGCGCTAGGCTGAGGCCGGCAGCGCGGAGGAACATCATCCCGTTCACGTCTGGAGAAGCTTTCATGCGGGCGCGGATTTTAGTGGTCATCGCTGCTTCGCCAACTCCCGATTTGTAAGTGCTTGTCACGCCATTTCTGATGCCATCGAATGCCTATGGCCTTTTCAGCCTAGAATTGGCCGGACGCCAATTGTTGGCTCCCCCGAATCTTTCGCCACTCACTCAGCCTTCATCTCGATCCCATGCTGCGAGAGGTAGGCACGGCACTTCTCCTCGCCCATGTACTTGCTCAGCGTGCGGGGATCGATCTCCTTGAAATCGACCATAATGAGGCCGTCGAGCACATCGGAGAAGTCCTTGTCCACGTTGAAGCTCAGGATCGTGGCGTTGAGCTTCAAATAATGCTTCAGCAGCACCGGGATGCCCTTGCCATCCGTCTCCACGCTGGAGACGAGGGCGGAGCAATCGTCCACATTTTGCAGATTTGCGGAGATGAACTCGCGCATGAGCCGGCGGCCGCGGATGTAGCGGAAAGGATTCCGCGGCTTCACAAAGCTGGCGAGCTGCGGGTGCAGTTTGTTGTCCTGCAAAAAGGCCACGATGATCTTCCGCGAGAGGCTGTTGTAGTCCCGGCTGATGCTCACGGGGCCAAAGAGCTTCGTGTACTGCGGATTTCGAGCCACCCAGTGGGCGATGCCTTTCCAAAGCAGCGGCAGCGAGGCCAGATTCCGCTGATAAGCCTTCACAATGAAGCTGCGACCCATCTCCACCGCATTGCCGAGATGCGAGAGGAAGGGTTTTTCGAAACGGAACAGCGTGCTCGTGTAGAGGCCCTTCGGTCCGTATTCGCGCAAAATGATGTCCGCACGGCCGAGACGGTAAGCGCCGGCAATCTGCTCCTTCTCCTCGTCCCACAGAATGAGGTGCTCGTAGTAGCGGTCAAAGCGATCGAGGTCCACGGCCTCGCCCGTGCCTTCACCCACTTCGCGGAAGGTCACCTCACGCAGGCGGCCGATCTCCTGCAGCAGGCAGGGGATCTCGTGCGAGTGCGCTTGATAGACGGAAAGGTTCCCCTGCCCCACCAGGCGTCCGCCGCGGGCACGGAGCTGGTCCACCTCGCACACCATGCGGGTCTGAAAATCGGGCGCGGGCTCCGGCAGCGTGCCATCGGCGTTTGGCTCGATCACGACCTTCGGCACCTTGCCGCGCTGATGCAGCACAAAGGTGTGGATGCGCAGGTAGCGGGTGAGCGACTCGTCATCCTCGAATTTCTTCAAGCGTGAAAACGGGATCGCATGGCCCACCCGCATCGGAACCTCCGTTCCCTCGCGTTTGTTGAACTCACGCAGCAGCAGGCTGGTGCGCAGCCGCGGATGAATCAGGCCCGCGGTGTGGAAAAGAGCGCTGTTGGAGCCCGGGAAATACACCGGCAGCACCGTCGCCTGCGTGCGGCGCACGAGCGAGCCGAGGTGATTCGTCCACGCGGGCTCCTCCACGCCGCGACCGGGCTTGTAGGCGGCCACTTCACCGGCCGGGAAGATGATCATAGCACCACCGCCGCGCAGCAGCCGGATGGCGTCCTTCATCGGGCCGAGGTTTTGCTTCGCCGCGCCTTCGCCGCCAAACGGATTCACCGGGATGATGTGACCCTCCAGCTCCTTCATCGCGAGCATCATGGAGTTCGTCATCACCTTCAAATCCGGCCGGAACTGCGCCGCCCAGCGGCTGAGCATCACCGGATCGACGATGCCAAAGGGATGATTTGCGATGATGATGAGCGGCCCGCTCTTCGGAAACTCGAAACCAGAGGGCAGGTCCACTTTTTCGCGAGCATTGATCACCTTCGCCACCGAATCGAACCACGCAAAGACACTCGGATGCTGCGGATGGTCGCGGAACAGGCGGGCAGAGCCTTCGTAAACCGCGTTGAAGCCCTTCAAGCCGAGCGATTTCTCCAAAGCGGGACCGAACACGCGGTAAAGCCTGCGCTGGAGGGGAGTCTTGAGATGTTCGCTGAGGTCGAAAACCATGCGTTGAATACGCCGGAGGGCGGTTGGCGGGTGGAGCATCCATCCGCACGAATCACCGCCACGCAAGGCGCTTCATCGTTTCGAAACTGTCAGCTTGACGCTCTTTACTTCACCTTCGTCTGAAAGACTGGGCGAGGCAGCCCCTGTCGAGCCGCGCATGATCGAGGGCGATGTCGAACGCATTATGGGGGAGCTTACGAGCTCCTCCATCGCGAACGACCCGGATCAGGCGACGGCGAGCGGCAGGCGTAGATGACACGACAGATGCTATACGAGCCGTTGCCTGCATCCGCTTTGTTCGCCCCTGTCTGTTGATATTCGCTCATTCCAAAGTCGAAAAGAAGGTTATCATTTCTGAGCGGACGCATTCATGTGATGGATGGTAGCAAAGTCCTCCCCCAATGCCTTCTGGGGCAGCGTAGTTGGCTGAAAGACATCCGCCATTTTCAAAGATCAAGATCGTCCCCTCGGGGTCATAAAAATCTAGGTCTGGCAACATCGGTGCACAAAGTATCTCCGAAATTGGGCTTCCGGTCACTTGCTCGACAAGCTTGTTTGCCCGCTTAGTGAATCCAAACCAAGCAAGGAGTTCATTCAGCAGGGACTCTTGATCACAAAGCTCGACGGCAGATGACGGAACATCGGTAGTTTCCCACGGATAGCCACCACAGGGCATACAAAATGAGAAACCTCTGTTACAGGTGAAATATGCCTGAAATAAATGAATATCGTTCTCCCAACTGTGGACCACATAAATAGATTCAATGGTGGCCCCCAAAATCATTTCAGGAGTGATTTTTGCGGCCGCTTGTTTCACATGCTAATAGGCGGTGAATGCTTCGCTAAAGGAGTTCTTGGCGAACTGCGATGGACTTAGTGGTTGGGCGAACGTTGTTTAGTCACACTTCACTGTGGGCGAATCAGATTCGCCCACCGTTTTTCGCGGTCTTTCAGGGGTGGCTTCAGGGAAAAGGAGCGTCATACCCAAATCGAAGGTTTTTCATGAATGAACTGATTGGAGCGAAAACGGCTCCGCGGGTCAAGCCTTGAGTGCCGGGTTGTTGATGCTGAAAAAGCAGATGGGCAGCCGATTCAGGCCCGGGTTCGCCCATTCACCAACCCGCCTTTCTCATGCTCGTTTTCGCCGCCGAGGAGCAAAAGGGGGGGCATCGGGGAAGTTGGTGCGATCCTCAAGTTTCAGCGCTGTTTGGCGAAGCCTTGGACTGCGGCAGCCTGCTGCCGCTTGTCCGAGGCAGCCCTGCTGCCGTCGAAGTCTCCAGGCTGCCGGAAAGCCTCTCCGCTCCCGCAAGCGCGGACACGTCATGGCGAAATGGAGTCATCGAATGCTCGAAGGCCAGCAGGCTGGCCTCCCGAAAGCGGCAGCAGGCTGCCGCAGTCCAAGTGGCTGCCGGTGTTTGACCGCTTCCTCGCCAACTTCCCGGAGGTGATCCGTGAATGGCGATCGGACTACTTCTCCTTCGTCTGGAAGACGAGGCGGAGGCAGTCGAGGCGCAGGGCGGCGGTGTCGAGGGCGGCTTCGATCTCGGTCATGTGCTTCTGGAGGGCTTCGATCTCCTCTGGGCGCACATGGTCGTTGAGCTGGCGCAGGTCTTCGAGGCGGTCGATCTCGGCCTGGAGCTGCTGGCGCATCGTTTCCTTCGCGGTGGTCACGAGCTTGGCGAGTTCCTCCTCGGCCAGCTTGCGGGCTTTGGCGAGCATGGCGGGGAAGAGCTTGTTGCGGATGGCTCCTTTTTCAAAGAGGCCGGTGGGCTGGCTCTTTTCGAGCTTCACCTCCTCCAGCGGATCGTTCTCGCGCCGGTCGGCCTGCGTGTGATCGACGATCATGCGCAGCGGCGAGGGCGAGAGGAAGCGGTCCACATGCAACGCGGATGGCGCGACGCATTCGACGATGAAATGTGTTTCGAGGAAGAGGCACTCGCTCTTCGGATGCTTGCACACGGCGAAGTTGCTGTTCCCATCCTCGCTGCCGAGTAGCAGATCGAGCACGCCACGCACGAGCGGATGGTCCTGCGTGAGGAAGGCGATGTTTTCGCGGCTGAGAGCCCGTGTGCGGTCAAAGGTGACGGTGAGGCCATCCTCGGGCAGGGAAGGGAAGCGGTCGGTTTTGATGTCCTCGGGCTTCAGGAAGTAGGTGCGCGGGGCGTGCTCCTCGACGTGGAGGCCGAAGTGATCGACGAGGCGGATGAAGAAGGCCTCGAAGTCGAGGCTGTCATCGTGCTCGCGGATGGCGTCGATCACGCTGGCGGCACGCTCAGGCTTGCAGGAGTTCAGCTCGAGCAGGCGGTCGTGGCCGCGCTCGAGTTTTTGGGTCACCTGCTGGCGCAGTTTCTGCGTTTCTTTGAGAAAGGCGGTGAAGCGCTTCGCATCAAAATCGGCCAGCAAATCCTGCAGGCTCTCCGCGAGGCCTTGAGCGATCTCGGTGGCACCGTGGAGGTTTTTCTCGAGAGCGTTCAAACCTTCGTGATACCAGCGGGCGAGCACCTCCTCGGCGGTTTGCGTCACAAACGGCACATGAATGTGAATCGTGCTCGTCTGGCCAATGCGGTCGAGGCGGCCGATGCGCTGCTCGAGCAGCTCGGGATCACGCGGAAGGTCGAAAAGCACCAGATGATGCGCGAACTGGAAATTGCGGCCTTCGCTGCCGATCTCGGAGCAGAGCAGCACGCGGGCACCATCCTCATCGGCGAAGAACGCAGCATGGCGGTCACGCTGCACCATGGTGAGACCTTCGTGGAAGAGGGCGGCGTTGATGTTGATCTCACGCAGGAGCTTCTCGTGGATCTCGCCGGCCAGCTCGCGGGTGCGGCAGATGAGCAGCACCTTTTGATCGCCGAGTTGTTTGATGAGCGCGGCGAGCCACTTCACTTTGGCTTCGAGGGCGTCGCTGCCTGCGTCGATGGGGGCGAGGTGCGCTTCACGCTGGGGAAAGCCGGTCAAAGCAGCTCGCGTGTTGCGGAACATGACACGGCCGGTGCCGAACTCGTCGAGCATCGCGGCGATGAGCTTGTCGCGACTGCCTTCGACCTTCTTTTTGGTCTCTTTGAGCAGGTCGCGGAGGTGCGTGGATTTCTTCGCGAAGAGCTTCTCATCCTTCGCGGCGAGGTTTTTGCCCTCGACGAGGCGATCGACCGCGGCGGCGACTTCTTCGTAGTGGCTGCTTTCCTCGAGGAACTGGGTCAAATCCGCGTAGCGAGCCGGATCGAGCAGTCGCAGGCGGGCGAAGTGTCCTTCAGGTCCAAGCTGCTGCGGCGTGGCGGTGAGCAGGAGAAGGCCGGGCACTTTCGCCGCGAGTTGATCGACGAGCTGATACTCGGCACTCGGCTTCTCGGGGCTCCATTCGAGATGGTGCGCCTCATCGACAACGAGCAGGTCAAAGCCGGCCTCAAGGGCTTGCTGGGCTCGATTGGTAGCATTCGCGAGGAATTTGGTGCTCGCGAGGATGAGCTGGGATTCGAGGAAGGGATTGCTCACTTCGCCATTGGCTTCGAGGGACTCGCAGCGGTCCTCGTCGTAGATGGCGAAGAGCAGGTGGAAGCGGCGGAAGAGCTCGACGAACCACTGATGCACCAGCGCCTCCGGCACAAGAATGAGCACACGCTCGGCACGGCCGGTGAGCTGGAGGCGATGCAGAATGAGGCAGGCCTCGATGGTCTTGCCAAGACCGACTTCATCCGCCAGCAGCACGCGTGGCACGAGACGGCCCGCCACCTCGCTGGCGATGTACATTTGATGTGGCAGCAAATCGACGCGACCACCGCAGAAGCCACGCACCGGGCTCTGGCGCATCGCCGCCCGGCGTTCCAGCGCCTCGACACGCAGGTCGTAGGCACGCAAATCGTCCACCTGGCCGGCTTTGAGGCGATCCTCCGGCTTCGAGAAGGTGATCGTGTCTGAAAGCTCCGCCTCGCTGATCTCGCCGTCGTCGCTGAGGTAAAAGAGGATGTTCTGGCGCTCCTCGACGCTCGTCACATTCAGCGAGCGACCATCGTGCGTCTTGACCGTGTCACCCGCTTGGAATTTCACGCGACGCAGCGGCGCGGCGGTGAGCGAGTAGGTGCGGGCCTGCTGCGCGGCCGGGTAGTAGATCTGCACGCGGCCAAATTCACACTTGCCGACGACGCCAATGCCAAGCTCGGGCTCAGTGTCACTGACCCAACGCTGTCCGGGGAAAGGTTGCTCCATGTTCTGGGGGTAAAAGGGGCGCGGAGAGTAGAATGCCGCACCGGGAGTGCAACGCCACAAATCGCTCATTTTGAGGGCGAAAAATGTGCGCCGCCTGTTCCTCCCTGTTACCTCCGCAGCGCATTGATCAGCTCGTCCATCTTGTCGAGCAGGGCCTGGATCTGCGCTGGGTTGTAGGTGCCGTCTGCGCTCTGGTTCAAGGTGCTCACGCCGTTGCTGTTATTGCTGCACTGGCTGAGCGTGTTGAGGAGGCCGTTGTTGAGATCGGTCTGCGTCACTTCGCCGGGCGGGCCTTGGGGGCCGGTGGGGCCTTGTGGCCCTTCAGGGCCGGGTGGGCCTTGCGGGCCGCCGGGGTCTCCCTGTGGCCCTTGGGGCCCGGGCGGACCTTGCTGCCCTTGAGGGCCTTCGGGGCCTTGCGCTCCGGCGGGTCCTTCCGGCCCTGGCGGTCCGGCGGGGATGGCGTCGATGAGCTCTTTGAGGCCTTGAAACTGGCCGCGGAACATGGCGGAGGTGAGTTCCGCGTTGTGGACGGGGACGTTGGGATCGAAGGGCATGGCGGACGACGGCGTGTTGAAGGTGGGTGACGCGGGATGGAGGATGCCCGGCGGGCTGGCCGCCGGGCATTGGGAACAGGCCGTGCGTTACGGGGCGGGGGGCGGTGTGGGCTGCTGGCGGCTGCGGCGGGCGAAACGCTGGCCGAAGGCTTGCACAAAGGCGTCATACTGGCCGCTGGTGTTCAGCGCCTTCGCCACGCGGTAGATGTCGAGCGCGGCCACATAGGCATCGCTCAGCGCGGACATGCAGTTGTCGCCGGCCATTTCGGCGGTCTGGTTGGCTTTGGCGCAGATGGGCAGGTATTGGCGGCCGAGGGCGATGTCCTCGGCGAGGGCGGCCAGATTGACATCGGCGGGCATGGCACCGGGGTTTTGCTGGGCGAACTGGAGGGCCTGGTCGAGCAGGGTCATGTCGGCAGCTTCGATCTTGGTGAGGCGGCGGCGGTCCTCCGGGGTGAGGGAGTGGCTGCTGTCGGCCATCTTGGTCTGCGCGGCGGTGAGATCGGCGAGGATCGCATCGCGCTGGGCATCGGTGAGGGCGGCGGAGATGAGGTTCTGGTTCATGGGGCGGCGTGGGTTGCTGGCCGGCGGCCCTGGTTCATCAAGCCGCAAACCGCTGTCGAGCCTGAGTCCAGTGTCGAGCCGAGCCATGTTGGGTTGGGTGAGCGGGAGGTTGAGTGCCCGCTGGTTGGAGCGGATTGCACCAAAAACGCCGCCGGAACTCAAGAATATAATTTCCACGATGGAGCGGCATTCGGGAAAAAAGGTGCTCGCGATGTGCTCGGAGGGCTTCCATTTGAGAAAATTTCGCAAATGGACGGGAAATTTTCTGAAATGACGGAGCAAAAAGGCCGGCTGGAGGACCTTTTTGCTCGATCAGAGGTGAAAAGAGCGCGGCGCACCGGCCTTTTTTCACTTCCCGCCGGGCAAAAAGGACATCGGGAGCACCTTTTTTCTGAAACGGCGGTGAAACGAGGCGGAATGGCGGCCTTTCAATTCGGTGCCGAAGGGCGCAGAGGGTGCGCCCCCGGTAGTTTTACCGACAAGATTGGAACGGAGAAAAGGATTTACATGCCCATGCCGCCAAGATACAAGCCGTGCATCAATCTCTCACCGCCTATCGAATAGCTTTTTCTCTCCATCGAATTCTGCGCAGTCGGAATTCTTCAAACGGCACTGCTGAAAACCGGGAAGTTTGTCTAGCCAGCCGGAATGACCATCTGAGTGCGCACCCCATCGGGTGCGCCTTGGATGTCGCTTCATTCCAAGGCTACCTTCCCGGTGCCTCAGCAGTGGGTGCTCCAAGGTGTCACCCCTGCTGGAGGGAAAAGTCCCAAGCAGAGCCCAAACCGAAATCCTTGGTTCACGATCATCCAAGACGCTCTGCATGAAACGACACCTCAAACACCCAATCCGAGGCCTGTTGAGCCTTCTGTTCCTAGCTCCGATAGCCGCAGCCTTCGGCCAAGACACCTCGAAGCTGATTCCCAATCCGCGCATTTTGTTTTCGAGCACGGTGCGCAAGGCGGATGGCGGGACGACGACTTATCAGCACATCGAGCCGCCCACGGCGGAGCAGCTCGCGGCGCTGGCGGCGGCCCGGCTGGCGGCGAATCCGGCTCCTTCCACCGCGCCTGTGCTGCCGAGGCTGCAACTGACGGCGCGGGTCTATGAGGGTTCGCTCACGGAGCTGAAATGGTCCCATCAAGGCGTGGAATGTACTGCTTGGAGCAGCGTGGATTTTCGGTTGTTGGAGGCGATTCCGCAGTTTGAGCAGGATGGTATCACACGGAGGCTTTCTTCCATTACGATCACGCATCGCCAGCCTCCGGCGGGGGTGGTTTCGGCACGTCCGTGGCCGCAGTTTCCGGCGGAGGTGCTCGCAGCGGTGCCGCAGGGTTTGCGGGCGTGGTATATCCTGACCGAATTTGGCGGCACGGCGGCGATGGAGGCGGAGGCCTGCGCGGCTTTGGATGCACTGCACCGCTATGTGGAGGTGCATTGGGAGGCTTTGCAGGCTCGCAGGACGGAACGTGAGGCTCAAAAGGCCGCGGAGGCGGCTTACAAGCTGGCGCACCCTGAGCCGCCCCCGGCTCCGACGAACACGATCATCCAGTTTTGGAAGGAGGAGCGGCCATGAGAACGATCCAAGCATGGGGTCTTATGATGCTGGTGATGGTTTCGGCTGCTTTTGGGCAGACGGCGTCGGACCTCGGTGAAGGCCTGAGGGCTGAACTCACCAACACGCCGGGCGTGACGGCGATCAAGTGGTGGGGGAAGGCGGGGCGCACTTACTTTGTGCAGAGCAGCGAGACGCTGCTGCCGGATAGCTGGCAATACATGCCGGTGGTGGAGGCGGGCGCGGACGCGGTCTGCACTTGGAACCTGCAAACCTCCGCCTCGAAGATGTTTGTGCGGCTGGTCTTTACCGATCAGGCGTTTTCCGGCAGCGCGGCGGACGCGGACTTCGATGGTGACGGGCTGACGAATGGACAGGAGGTCGCTGTGGGCGGGCCGGGGACGGACCCAGTGGGAACGGATACGGATGGTGACGGCGCACCTGACGGAGCTGAATACAGACAGGGTAGCAACCCACGTGACAGTGCATTGAAACCGATGGCAGGCGAACCGGAGCAGTACAACTATGCGCCGACCTTGATACTTGGGAGGCAGACGAGGCACCTCACCAACAGCTGGGGCAAGTCCAAAGATGCCCAGAATCAAACCGTTGAATGGGGTTCCCTCTCCTGGCAGACGCCTGGATTAAGCAACCACAGCCTCAACTACAATGACTTTGCCGAGCGCTACACCGCCAAGCTGTCCGAACCCGTGATGGACTGGCTGGCTTCCGGCTTCGGCGAACCGACGACGTCCTATGCCATCGGCTCTTGTCTATGGCGGTACAGTTCCCAAAACAACGGAGACACGCAGTCTCATTATGTCAGTGTGAACGACGCACGAATCGTCCTGCGGACGTACCATTCGGGAACGGCGGCCCAATGGGAAATACCCCGGACAGTGATGCGTTATGTGCATGAAGGCTCTGAAAAGCCACCGTATGCCTACAACTATACCAACGTGGAACTTGCAACCATGACCGTCGGCCCGCTTGCCAGCATGTCACAGCCCATGGATCTAATGCCGCGCCCCAGCCAGGACAGGGGCACGACAGAAGGCGCGGGCCTGATTGGGATCTCCTCATTTGCCGGGCTGTCCCTTGATGCCGAAACGTCCAACACAATTGTCCCCAAGCTTGAACCTTGGTTCATGCTCCCTGTGGGTGAGACCCGGACGGTTACGGTCAGCAACGGCGTGGCTAACGACGATACCGTCTATCAACTCTCCGGCGGGGGGCTGCCCGGCAGTATCCTCACAGGCGGGAGCATCAGCCTCAGCAGCACGGCGACGGATGACATTACGGGTGTGCTGCGTGTTGGCTACCGGCCGGCTGGAGGAACCGCGGTTTTTGCCCAAGAACCCTTGCTCAACATCGCGGTTTACACCCGGAGGGTGCTGGACATCAACATCATCCCGGTGGCCTACGTGGCGGCCAGCGGAACGGTCGTCCCGCCTGCGCACCTGCCCACGGAGGCGGCTGCAAAGAGCTATCTGGACAGCGTGTATCTGCCGCAGGCGAACATCGAATGCCGGGTGACCATCAAGCCGGTGCAGCAGATCGAATGGGACAACCGCGGAGGATGGGAGAACTCCAACGGGTCCATCTTCGGCGCGGGTGATGGCTGCTTCACCTTCGTCGATACCACCGTCGTCCCCCTGAGCGTGCCCCGCGGGGACCTTAGCACCCTGGAGGAGACAGAGCTCATGGAGCAGTTGATGTACCATCGCACCCCCTCCGTCATTGCCAACCCGACGACAACCCTGAATGTCCTGTGGATCGTGGCACCCAAAGGGCTGTATCACATTGACTGGGCGCGGGAGGAGGACCAGCCTGATTTCACCGAGGCAACGTATGCGGACGTGGTCGGCTACTGCATGAAGGGGCCGAAGTGGTTTGGGCAGTATGTCTATGTGCTGGACCGTGCACCACACCCACTCGAGCCGCAGGCAACGGTACTTTATACGCTGGCGCATGAGATCGGCCACGCGCTGGGTCTGGACCACTGTACCGAACAAAGAACCCAGGCTTACTCCCGCTTCTCTGAAAATGAACACCGCCTGATGACCGGGCGCTACGGCCCTAAGCGTGGCACCGGCCCCAAGAAGATGGTCCACTGGGAGTGGGACCGAGTGAGGCAGTCTAGTTTTGCAAAAACCCCTGGAAATTCATGAAACTATATCCGCACCTCATCTGTTTGCTCCTCTTGATCTACGGAGCCATGCGAAGCCATGGGGCTAATCTCTTACCCGATTTTAGTTTCCCAAATGCAGATAGTAAAAAGCTTGCCACAGGGGATATGTCCGTGCTTTCAAAGTATCAGGGGAACATTCCTGCATTATGGTATGTCTTCGATGCTTCTAGCGGCGGAGAATACGGCACCCTCTCCTTTCCAAGAGAGGGCCGCAACGAACAGGAGCAGGTTATCAGAGTTAAAGCCTACAACAAGGAGTTGAAAGAGAAGGTCGCAGAGATGCTGAGCAGCACTCCTGGGCATGCGGATTACATCGGAGGAGTGATCAATAAGATCAGCTCGTTGCCTGAGGAATCAGCAAGGCGGATTCCCATCGAACGCTATTTCGAAGCGCTGGCGCGGCTGAAGACGCCCGAGTGTGTTCAAACCATGATGAGGTTCATCGATGATGAGCGGCAGGTGGGATACTTTACCCCGTGTGGGCCATCGTCAAGACGGCCTCCAAACTGGAGTGTGATGCTCCACGAGCTAGGCCTAGCGGTTGGCAAATCGTTCAATCAACCCATTGCGCGAATGTGGTGGGACAGCCCGGCGGCATCGGAATTCTGGCCGCCTGAGAAGCTGAAGGCCTATGAGCAGCGGAAACGCGAGGAGGAGGCCACGCTGCTCTACCGCCTGGGCCTGCCCCTTGCTGACAGCCCCCTCTGGAAAGTCCTCGGAGTGATCGCCCTTCTAGGTGCTGCCATCGCAGGTGCCGCGCATTTTCGGAAATCACGCCAGCCACCGGGCTAGGTTTTCACTTCCCGCCCAAAGCCTCGATGAAGGTCTCTTCGAGGCGTTTCACGAAATGCTGGGCGGTCTCGTCAGCGTCGCAGGCGAGGGGTTCGCCGATGGTGATGCGGATGTGGATGCGGCGGAGCTGCACCCGCCACACCGGCCAGCCTTTGCTGAGGTAATCGCTGTCCGTTTCGATGAAGACAGGCCACACCGGGGCACCCGATTGAGCGGCGATGATGCCGATGCCGCCTTGAAAAGGGTTCACCACGCCTTCTTTTTTCCGCGTGCGAGTGCCTTCGGGGAAGAACAGCAGCCGCTCGCCCTGCCGCAGGGCCTCGATGGACCGCTGCACCATTTTATGCACCGGCTTGTTCGGGATGAAGCCGGCCAGCGTGGCACCGCCGACGAGGATGGGATTGTGCAGCAGCGAGGCTTTCAAAATGCAGCGCAGGCCCTCGATGCGGGCGATGACGCACACGGCATCCCACAGCGCGGGATGATTCGGGGCCACGATGAGGCCGCCGGTGCTGTCACGCAGTTTGTCGAGCCCGCGATACTCGACCCGCAGCACGCCGAAAAACCGCAGCAGCAGCAAAAAGGTGCGAAACGCCCTCTGCAGCAGCCACTGGCCCAGCGCACGCGAGGTCTCGCCCGGCAGAAACGGCACGCACACCAGCCCAGCGATCACAAAAAGCAGCCCGCCGACGACCCAATACACCAGGCTGGCGAGACCCGCGGCCAGCATGCGCAGGCCATGCAGCCAGCACCAGACGCTCACGCCTCCCGTGCCGCCTTGCTCATTGCTCCCGCTCTGGTTCATGCTTATGGCGCATCATGGCATCTGCCCCAGACCTTTTCCAAGCTCTTTCCTCTCTCCCGCATGGTCCGGAGTTTCGTTTCATCGACGAACTCACGGAACTGGAGCCCGGCATCGCAGGAAAAGCGCGGTGGGCGCTAAAAGGTGGTGAGGATTTTCTCCGCGGCCATTTCCCGAATGCCCCGCTGATGCCCGGCGTGCTCATGATCGAGGCGCTGGCGCAACTCGGCGGCATTTTGGTGCAAACGAGGCCCGGCATCGCGCCGCTGAAAAACCTGCGCCTCACCGCCGTGCGCCAGATCAAGGTCCTCGGCAGCATCACGCCCGGCCAAAGCCTCCATCTAAGTGCGAAGCTGGACGCCGTGATGGGCACGCTCGGCCAGGTGACGGGCGAAATCCGCGATGACGCGGGCAATGTCGTGCTCACCGGTGCGGTGACGCTCGCGGGCGAGCTTTGAAACGCTTGCCCCTTGCATCGCGAAGGCCTTCACGCGATGAGCAAAGCCATGACTGATGCTGATTTTACCCCTGCCACAGCTGCCGAAGTAAGGCAGCTCCGCGATCAACTGGATGCGCAGGGAAAAAAACTGGTCTTCACCAACGGCTGCTTTGACCTGCTGCATGCCGGCCATGTCCGTTACCTCAATGAAGCCCGTGCTTTGGGCGATGCGATGGTCGTGGCGCTGAATTCCGATGCGAGCGTCCGTGCCCTGAAAGGCCCCGAAAGGCCGCTGAACAACGAAAACGATCGCGCCGAGGTTTTGTGCGGTCTTCGAGCCGTGGACACGGTGGTGGTTTTTGGTGATGAACGGGCCACAAGCCTCATCGAGGCCATCCGCCCGCATGTGTATGCGAAGGGCGGTGACTACACCGTCGAGTCGCTGAATGCCGAAGAGCGTGCCGCGCTGCAATCCGTGGGCGCTGAGATCCGCATCCTTCCGCTGGTGCCGGGTCGCTCGACCACCGCCACGATTCAAAAAATGCACGCACCGCAGAGCGGCAAGCTGCGCATCGCCGTGCTCGGCAGCGGCGTCGGCTCGAACTTCAAAGCCATCGTCGAGGCCATCGCGGCCGGAAAACTCGACGCCGAGGTCGTGGCGGCCATTTCCGATCAAAAAGACTCCGGCTTCCTCGCCATCGCCAAGCAAGCAGGACTGCCTGCGCACTTCGTCGATCCCGGCTCGAACCCCAAAAAGCTAGGCGAGGCCGCGCAGAAGGAGATCTTCGAGCATCTCGAACGTGCGCGAACCGATGTCGTCGTGCTCGCGGGCTTCATGCGCATCCTGAAAGAGCCGGTGATCAGCCACTACTCCGGCCGCATCGTGAATGTGCATCCTTCCCTGCTGCCAAAGCACAAGGGCGCTCACGCCGTGCAGGATGCTCTCGATGCCGGCGATGCCGAGGCAGGGTGCAGCGTCCATCTCGTCACCGCCGAAATCGACGCCGGAGACATCCTTGAGCAAGGCCGCGTCCCCGTCCTCCCCGGCGACACCGCCATCGTCCTACACGACCGCATCAAGCAAGTCGAGCATGTGCTCCTTCCCAAGGTCCTCAACGAATGGCGTCAGCGTGGGCTGGCCGTGCGATAGCCTTTATTTCACGAAGATGACCTTGGCGGTCACGCCGGGCCGCATCGCGATACCGTCTCCAACTCGCTTGCCGACGAGCTTTTGCCCCAAAGGCGAGCTGGGGGTGATGACGACGACCTCGCGGCCTTCGTGAACGATTTCTGTTCCTCCCTCCGAAGGGCCAATGAAGTAGTGATCACGTCCATCAGGCCCTTCCAAAGCCACGAGCGAGCCCATCGAAGCCGCGGAGCCTTGATCGAGTTCCACGCCGGAAAGCGCCGAAAAGGCCTGCACGGCCTCTTGAAGCTCCGCGACACGTTTCGCCTGCCCGCGGGCGATGTAGGAGGCCTCGAGCGTGCGGGTATCGTATTTGTTCTCCGCCTTGCTGTCCGGGTCCGTGGCCGCAGCAAAGGCTCCCTGCGCCGCACGCGTAAGCGTGTCGAGATCGGCTTGGAGCACGGCGCGGAGTTGGTCGAGAACGGCTTGTTTGGTCACGGGATGAGGCGCTTCCGGTGGGATGGAACGTGCAACGCTTCAAGATCAAATTCATCGCAATGATCGGTTGCTTGCATGATGGCGGCTTCGTGCCATGAGCAGGGCATGAAGTCTGTTTCAAACCACCCTGAATTCCGCGGCGCGACGAGGTCATGAGCGGATTCACCGGCACTCTCAATCCCCAACAGCGGGAGGCGGCCACGCACATTCACGGCCCCCTGCTCATCCTTGCCGGAGCGGGCACGGGCAAAACCCGTGTGATCACCGCCCGCATCGCCCACATGGTGAACGAGGGCATCGAACCGAAGCACATCCTGGCCGTGACCTTCACGAACAAGGCCGCGAACGAGATGCGCGAGCGTGTGAAAGGCATGGTGCGGGATGGTTTGGGCAAAAAGATCGGCGTGGGCACCTTCCACGCCTTTTGCGCGAAGCTGCTGCGCGAGTTCGCGGAGCATGTGGGCTACAAAAAGAACTTCGTCATCTACAGCCAGTCCGAGCAAGAGAGCCTCATGAAGCAGGTTCTGAAGACCTTGCTCAGTTCCGATGAATCGATGGATGCCAGCGTGATGCTTTCGCGCATCAGCAAGGCGAAGAACGATGGCAACAGCCTCGGCAATCCCGAAGAATCGACCGAGGGTGCGATCATGGAACGCTATCAGGGCGAGATGCGCGGGCGCAACGTGATGGACTTCGACGACTTGCTGCTGCTCGGCGTGCAATTGCTCGAAAACACCGCGGAGGTGCGCCAGCAGGTGCAGGCGCGGCATCGCTATGTGATGGTGGATGAGTTCCAGGACACGAACTCGCTGCAGATGCGCCTTTTGAAGGCGCTGGTGCCGCCACCCTTCAACGTGTGCGTGGTGGGCGATGACGATCAAAGCATCTACGGCTGGCGCGGCGCGGAGATCACGAACATCACGCAATTCGAGAACTTCTTCCCGAATCCGCACGTCGTGAAGCTGGAGGAGAACTATCGCAGCACGACGCAGATTCTCCACACCGCGAACAGCCTCATCAAAAACAACGCCGGACGCCGCCCGAAGAGCCTCTGGTGCCGCACGGAGAAGGGCGACAACGTGAAGCTCATCGTGACCGCCGATGAAAAAGAGGAGGCGGACATGGTGACGAAGGAGGTCGAGGCCACGCACTACCGCGACAAACGCGAGTGGGAGGACTTCGCCGTGCTTTTCCGCACGAATGACCAGTCCCGCGTGCTGGAGCAGGCCTTCCGCCAGCGCCGCATCCCGTATCGCGTCGTCGGTGCACGTAGCTTCTTCGACCGTCGTGAGGTAAAGGACATCGTGGCCTACCTGAAGGTGTTCGCGAATCCGCACTCGGACATCGATTTGCTCCGCATCATCAATGTGCCAGCCCGCGGCATCACACCCTCGATCGCCGAGCTGGCCCGCGAGCGCAGCATGGAAAAGCATCACAGCGTATGGGTGGCGCTTTGCGATCCGGACTGGCAGCGCCAGGTGCCGGAAAAGGCCCGCGTGGCCGTGCGCGGCTTCGTTTCACTCGTCACCAAATACAACGCCGCGGCCACCGCGGAGGGCACGAAGCTCGCCGAGATGGGCGAGATGCTGCTCAAGGAGACCGAATACCTCGCGTGGCTCAAAAAAGGCGCGAAGACGCCGGAAGACACCGTCCGCTGGGAAACCGGCGTGAATGAGATGCTGAAGAGCCTCGCGGCTTACGATGAAAAAAATGCCCGCGATGGCCTCACCGGCTACCTCGACGAGATTTGTCTCGATGATGAGCGTGAGGACAAAGATGACATCGAGAAGAAAAAAGGCGTCTGCCTCATCACGATGCATGCCTCGAAGGGCCTCGAATTTCCCATCGTGTATCTTCCCGGCCTGGAGCAGGGCATTCTCCCGCATCGTCGAAGCTACGAAGAAGGTCGCGTGGACGAGGAACGCCGTCTTTTTTATGTCGGCATCACGCGAGCGAAGCAGCGACTGACGATCAGCTACACGCGAAACCGCATCAAATGGGGCCAGAAGCAGACCTCATTGCCCAGTCCCTTCCTCAAAGAGCTCGACCGCAAGTTCGTCGAGGAGATGGACTACAGCCGCCACATGAATGAAACCGTCACGCAGGAGGAGAACACGAACTTCTTCTCCGGCCTGCGGGCCATGCTGGCGGAAGGCTGAGGCTTACTGGTTGACCGTGGGCGCGTCGTAAACGGTCCCAGGAAAGTTCTGGCGACCGAGGGCACCGCCACCGCCACTGGAAGAAGTCGAGCCCATGATGCTGGAACCCAGCATATTGCTGCCGCCCACACCTGCCGTGATATTATATTGCTGCTGGTAGTTGCGATAAAGGGACTGGCCGCCGGCACCACCGTTCATGGCATTGGGAGCCATGAGCTGGACGGGTTGGTCCGGAGTGGGCACGCCCTGGGCCTTCCGTTCGAGTTCGGCGAGGTTATGCTGCTCCCAGGCAAGGGTGTGGGCACGAGCCACGACTCGGTCATCCAGTTTGGAAAGCTCCGCCTGATACTCGGCCTCGCTTAGCACGTTGGAATGCCTCAATTCGGCCAACCGCGTGTATTCCGACCCCATTTCCCGCTGGGCTTGCTGCTTGTAGATCTGCATCTGGGCTCCTGTGGGGATGGAATCCATCGTGGACGCTGCGCAGGAAGCCAGCACGACGCAGGCGGCGAGACTGAGAAACATGAAAAGGCGGCTCATGGGGGGGAGATTAGGCGGACTTTGAGAGGCTGGCAATGCTTCCGTTCAATCCACTGCTTGAAGCCCGGCGTATCTTCCCGACTTTCCCCACACGTTTTGGACCCCATCGACACAGCTCTCCAAGCCCCCGAGCCGCGCGGCAACTACCTCGCCTATCCGGTTTCACGCCTCGCCGCGAAGATAGTTCCGCAGGACCTCACCAACTTCAAATCCCGTGGCGTCTCACGCGTGGAGCGGGAGCTGCAGCAGGAAATGCTGGAGATTCAGGAGCGCTACATGGAGGTCATTGATGCCTTCAATTGGAACAAGCTCATCTACGAGGCCCATTTCGGCTTTGAGCCCGTCATCGGTGAAATCTACCACCTCTATGAAGTCGGCACGAAATGCCACCTCAGCATGATCGAGCCCGAAAAATGGCACCAGCGCTGGATCGGCAGCTTTCGCCTCAATGCCGACGGCCGCTGGCAGGTGGAAAAGACCGCGCAGGATTTTGATATTCGGAACTGGGTGAGCACCCGCGTGGGCTAAAGCCCGCCCACAATGACGAATGGCGAATTCCGAATGACGAAGCATGATTCGTCATTCGACATTCATCATTCGTCATTCCCACCCCATGACCACTTTCTCAGACATCGGCTCCCGCCTGGGCGGCCCCAGCGGCATTCAGGAGCTCATGGACGACCTCGGCGAGGCTTTGTCGCTGCATCCGGACATGCGCATGCTCGGTGGCGGACAACCCGCCGCCATCCCGCAGGCGCAGGCGCTGTGGCGTCAGCGCATCGCCGACATGCTCGCTGATGGCAGCATCGACAAGGCGCTGCTCAATTACGACCCGCCCGGCGGCAATCCCATCTTCCGCGAGGCCATGGCGGGCTTTTTGCGTCGTGAATGCGGCTGGGATGTCAGCAAAGAAAACATCGCGGTGCTGCCCAGCAGCCAGAGCGCATGCTTCCTGCTCTACAACCTCCTCGCGGGCGATTCCGCCGGCAAAAAGCGTCGCGTGCTCTTCCCGCTGCTGCCTGAGTACATCGGCTACGCGAACCAAGCGCTGTGCGAAGGCCAGTTCACCGCCTGTTTGCCCAAAATCACCGACACCGCGCCGCACGAGATCAAATACCACGTCGATTTCGACCGCCTGCGGCTCGATCCGTCCATCGCCGCCATGGCGGTGAGCTGCCCCACGAATCCGACAGGCAATGTGCTCACCGAAAACGAGTTTCAGAGCCTCCACGCCCTCTGCGCAGCTCAGGGCATCCCGCTCATCATCGATAACGCCTACGGCCATCCCTTCCCCGGCGTCATCCACAACGGCTTTCAGCCGAAATGGCAGCCCGGCATGATCTTCAGCATCAGCATGAGCAAGGTCGGCCTCCCCGGCGTGCGCAATTCCATCGTCGTCGCCGACGCGCCGATCGTGAAGGCCCTCTCGAACATGAACGCCATCACCGCGCTCTCGAACGGCAACCTCGGCCAGGCCATCCTCACGCCGTTGCTCGCCGATGACACGCTCATCAAACTCGGCCGCGAGACCATCCGCCCGTTTTATCGCGAACGCAGCGACCATGCGAAGGCCATCCTCACCGCCGCCCTCGGCGAAAACGTCCCGTGGGCGCTTCACGCACAAGAAGGTGCCTTCTTCCTCTGGCTCTGGATCAAAGGTCTGCCCATCCCCGCCGCCGAGCTCTACCGCCGCCTCAAATTGAGAAAGGTCCTCGTCATCCCCGGCCACTACTTCGCGTTCGGCCTCGACCAGCCCTGGCAACACCCCAACGAATGCCTCCGCCTCACCTACTCCCAGCCCCCGCACATCGTGCAGGAGGGACTGGAGATCATCGCGGAGGAGGTCATCAAATTGTTCTGAGCTATGCCGGACACTCGTGAAGAAATAATCGCAGAGCGCCAGCGCTTGAAGGCGGAGTATCGAGGCCTTTTTGATGAGGTTGCCGCGTTGCTGTTTCGTCATGACCCTGTGGCATCAATTTTGAAGACAATACGGATGAGTATGAGCCAGAGGTAGGCACCATTCTTCCACGACTTCGAAGCTGCCACTCAAGCGGGGATGTTCGCCAAGTAGTCCATCAAGAGTTCGTTCGTTGGTTTGATGCCGACATCGTCGGAGCAGAGCAACATTACGACAAGATTGCCATAGAGATTTGGGAACGTTGGCAGAAGTTCAACGCGGTGTAATGGATGTCATCGCGCAAGAAGTGAAGAATTTGTCTTGAGGCACTCGAAGAGCGCGACAGCGTCGTAAAGCGAAGCGTAGATAGACAGCACTGAGTGCTGCCCGAAGGGTGAGCGAAGCGAATCAATGCAGTGGCAAAGATGCAAGTGCACCTTGCATCGACGACACCGCTGTCGAGGGGTCTGCGGTGTTCGAAGACTTGCCTGCCTTCGACTGCGGTGTCGCGCCAAGGCTTCCCACCGCACTCCACGACGCTGCCGCGCACGCTTTACTCCATCTGCTTTTCCTTGGTCTTCTGATGCTCGATCCAGTCCAGCATCGCCTTCAATCGCTTTTGAGATGCGGTATCCAGCGCGGAACAAAGCTGCGTGATGATCATGATTACGTAGAACACGAGCAACGAGCGCTCATGTGTGATGTTGCTCGTCCAGGCTGCGGCGACCGCCGTGACGATCCCGATCCAAAACGCGGGTTCAAAGACGACCGGATGCGCCATTCGTTTCTTGAGCCGCTCCTCAATCTCTCGCTCCTGCTTCCTCCCCTCCAGTAGCGTCACACCTCTCTGAAACCACGCTTCGCCGCTCGCGTCGTCTTCCAGTATAGGCTCACCGATTGTTTTCATGATGGAAGAGCATACCAAAGCACAACGAGGCGTCAATTCGGCGGGGCGCCGGTTCCGCAGGCGGATGGTGACTGATCCTGGCAATTCAAAAACCCCACGCTGCCGCCATTTCCTGCGTGGCCTGCTGCACCAGCACATCGATGGGCAGCACAGTGCCGTCCGGCGTTTGAAGAAAGTTGGCCCGCTTCGTGTCTCCGAGAGCGATTCCATCTTCGGGGCGATACCACATCAGCAAATCCGTGCGGTGGAAACCGAGCTGCTTCAGCTCCGCGTTGATGGCCGGAGCCTCGGGGAGCGTGCCTTCGAGTTTTGGTTGGGAAATGACCATCGAAGGCAGATCACCATCTATCACGCCCTCAAAACGGACCGCATCGCCGAACACCTCGTTCACGAGGATGAACCGGCGCAGATAGTCCAAAGGTGTCGACGAGGTCTGCGCCACCTGCGGCTCGCCACCGATGATTTTCATCGTCAGGCAAAGTCCTGCCTGTCCCGGATGCGTGACTTTATAATAGCGATTCTCGCCGCGACTGGAGTTGTAGATCAAATGCTCGCCGCCTTGATCCTTCTGAGTGCCCAACAGGCTGACGTCAAAGAGCCTGCCGTTTGCCACGGCCCATCGAGTCAGGGCTTGGTACTGGAGGACGGCATCGACTGCTCCAGCGACAGGCGTAGAGCACGATTCCGCTCGATCTGTGCGTCCGCCTTCACCGGATCGGTCAAGACCCAGCGGGCACGTGACTGGCGCATGCGTTCGGCTTGTTGCTTGATCTCGGCTTTGCTCATGGTGAAGGAGGGCGTTGATCGCCGGCAGAAAGGTCTCGGATTCGGGATTCAACGCGGCTACAATGACCGGACCAGCTTGCTTTGCAACCTTCATGAAGGCAGCTCGGTGGACTGTGACTGCGTCGTGCTCGCGGGCGACATCTCGACCGAGACCAACGGCTTGAAGTGGATTCTGCGCACCTTCACCGACGAGCTTCGACAACGTGTTGTCGCTTCTTCCCAAAGCTTCCCGCTGCAGGAATCGACCATGGACAACAGGCAATAGAAGGCTACTCCGAGTGCGACACTGACATGGACGCCCCCCAACGACCGAAAAAATTCCTGCCACATCCGTTCCACTACCACCAGGAGCTGGAGGTGAGCATCGAGAACCTCACGAACGAGGGCACCGGCGTGGCACGCGTTAGCGGCTGGGTCGTCTTTGTGCCCTTCACCCTGCCGGGCGAGCGGGTGCGCTGCCGGGTCTTCCGCAATCACAAGAACTACAGCGAGGCAGACCTCATCGAGGTGCTCGAAGCATCGCCGAAGCGTTTGCAGCCGCCTTGTCCGCTCTTCGGCCAGTGCGGCGGCTGCCAGTATCAGCACCTCGCGTATGAGGAGCAGCTCATCTGGAAGCGCAACCAGGTCACCGAGCTCCTGCGCCACATGGCCCGCATCGAGCACGAGGTGCTGCCGGTCATCCCATCGCCGATGGAATATGGCTACCGCTCAAAGATCACCCCGCACTTCCAAAAGCCGCGGGAAGGCCAGATCCGCGACATTGGTTTCCTCCGCATCGGCACGCGCATGGCGCTGGTGGATGTGCCGCAGTGCCAGATCGCCATGAAGGCGATCAACGAAGCTCTCCCCGCCCTGCGCGAGGACATCAAGGCGAAGTCCGACCAGTTCAAACGCGGTGCCACCCTGCTCATGCGTGCGGCGAAGAACGGTGTGCTCACGCAGAGCGATCAAATCGCCATCGAGGAGGTGGACGGCATCCGGTTCGAGTTCCAGGCCGGCGACTTCTTCCAAAACAACCCCTTCATCCTGCCCGCCTTCGTGCAGCATGCCGTTGCGGAGGCAAAAGCATGCGGTGCCCGTTTCCTGGTGGATGCGTATTGCGGCAG
Source organism: Verrucomicrobiaceae bacterium (assembly GCA_016795465.1). Classification (GTDB taxonomy): domain Bacteria; phylum Verrucomicrobiota; class Verrucomicrobiia; order Verrucomicrobiales; family Verrucomicrobiaceae; genus Prosthecobacter. The sequence goes on from JAEUHK010000124.1 coordinate 47,494, forward strand.
CGGCTTGTTCGCGCTTTCCGCTGCGAAGGCTTTCGAGGAGGTCATCGGCGTCGAGATCTCCGAAACAGCCGTCGCCAAGGCCACGCACAATGCGCAGCTCAATGAGATCACGAATTGCCGCTTCCTCGCCGCCGATGCGCAGAAGGTTTTCGAGGTCGTCCCGCATGCCGGGGCGGAAACGGTGGTGCTCATCGACCCGCCGCGGGCCGGCTGCAGCCGCGAGTTCCTGGAGCAGCTCTTCGCCTTCGGCCCAAAAGCCGTCGTCTATGTGAGCTGCAACCCCGCCACGCAGATGCGCGACCTCGTCCTGTTCAACGAAGCGGGCTTCAAGTTGCACAAGGTGCAGCCTTTCGACCTCTTCCCGCAGACAAAGCACCTCGAGTGTGTGATGACGCTGTCGAAGTGAGGAATCACTTCTTCTTCAGCGCCTGATCAATGTCCTCCCAGAGGTCCTCGACATGCTCGATGCCCACGGAGAAGCGCACGAGGCTGTCGGTGACGCCGGCGGCTTCGCGGACGTCTTTGGGGAAAGAGGCGTGCGTCATGCTCGCGGGATGCGCGACGAGGCTTTCGATGCCGCCGAGGCTTTCGGCTTGGGTGAAAAGGCGCAGGCGGCGGATGAAATCGAGCGTCTTGGCGTAGCTGAGGCCGAAATCGGCGAGCAGCATGCCACCGCCGAGCTTCATCTGCTTCTTCGCGAGCTTGTACTGCGGGTGGCTGGTCAAAAATGGATACTTCACGCTCTTCACGCCTTTGCGATCCTGCAGACGTTTGGCGAGTTCGAGGGCGTTCGAGCTATGGCGCTCGATTCGGACGGCTTCGGTCTTCGCGCCGCGTGAGACGAGCCACGCGTCGAAGGGGCTCGGCTGCAAACCGAGAGCTTTTTGGGCGAAGATCATCTTTTCCTGCCACTCATCGCTGTTCGTGCACACCGCGCCGCCGAGGCAGTCGCTGTGACCGTTGGTGTATTTCGTCGTGCTGAGCTGCGAGAGGTCCGCGCCGAGGTCGAGCGGCTGCTGGAGCAGGCTGGAGGCGAAGGTGTTGTCCACGGCGACGATGCTGCCGACTTTGTGCGCGGCTTCGGAGATCGCTTTGATGTCGAGGATCTTCAAAAGCGGGTTCGTGGGCGATTCGATCCAGATGAGCGCGGGTTTGAGCTCCTTGATGAGGGCGTAGTTCGCCGGGTTGGTGAGGTCGGCGTATTTGATGCGGATGTCGAAGCGGCGCAGCACGCGCTCGAACAGGCGGTAGGTCGCGCCGTAGATCTGCTGCTCGCTGAGAATGGTATCGCCCGCTTTGAGCGAAAACATGATGGCGCTGATGCTGCTGATGCCGCTGGCAAAGATGGTGGCGTGCTTCGCATTCTCCAGGCTGGCGAGCGTGGCCTGGAGATTGCGGAAGTTCGGGTTGCCGCTGCGTGTGTAATCAAAGCCGCCGGGGTTTCCCGTCTCGAAGGTCGAGGTCATGTAGATCGGCGGGATCACGGCGCCGGTTTCACTGCGCCAGTCCTGCCCGACGTGGATGGCACGGGTCTCAAAACGGGCGTCGGCGGGGATGGTGGGGTCGTCCTTCATGCGGCGGGAGGAATGGCGCGGCGGGCGTGTCTTTGCAAGGCTGCGAGGCGTCAGTTGCTGGTGACGCGGAGGCGGACGAATTTGGCTCCGCCGAGATCGCTGGACGGCGTGACGCGAACGGTGACCGTCTCGGTGGTGCCATCGCCGGTGGGAACGGCAGATTTTTCGACGACGCTGGCTCCGGTGTCGTCCCAGGTGAGGAGATCGGTGCTGGTCTCGACGATGTAGTTCAGGCCCGCTCGCTGGATGCGGCGGCGGAATTGCATGCAGAGATACTTTTGGCCGCTACCGCCATCGGTTTCAGTGAGTGCCGCGGGGAGCATGCTGCGGGCATTGGCGGAGCCTGCGGGGATGCCAAGAGCGTGCTCGAGGAGTGCATCTATGCCGTTGCTTTCCGGATCGCCGCCAGGCGTGGCGATGCGGAAGACGGTGACGGTGGTGGTGGCGGTGTTGGGCGGGACGGCATGGTCCGCCGCAGTGACGGTGATGGAGTTCGTGCCATCGGTGAGGCCGGTGAGGGCTGAGGTCCAGTTCGCGAAGGCGTTTGATGTGCTGGCGGCATTGCCCGCAGCAGTGACGCTGACGACTCCGCTGGTGGCATCACTGGCGGTGCCGGCGAGGGTGGCTGTGGCGGCTGTGGTGGTGAGTTGCGGGACGGTGATGACGGGTGGCGTGGCGTCCTGGGTGGAGGTGACGACGGGGGACCATGCTCCAGGGAAAGCGAGGACACTTTGTGGAATGAAGCTGAGCTGCCAATCGTGGAGGAGTGGGGTGAGGGAGGGATTGGTGGAGGAGAGATTCGCACGAAGACGAAGCGCAGGTGCGGTGATGTAGCCTAGATTCGCACCGTTGATGACGTTACTGGCGAGAACGGCACTGGTGGTAGCGTCGAGCACATCGATCGTGAGAGTCGTGCCTGATGGGACAGTGGTGGTATAGCGGAGGGTGCCCCAGGACTGGCGGACGCTGGGGGAGATGATCGGGGAAAGAACGGTGCCGCTGGCGAGGTGGTTCCTCGGAGTGATGGTGAGGCTGAGGTCATCAAAGAGTGCGGCAGTCCCCGTGACGAAGGCGCGGAGGCCAGCACGGCCAGCGACGTAGCGTGTGTCGTAGAAACTGAGATTCGCGTTACCGGCGCTGGTGAGGATGGGAGTTTCTGAGACAGCTCCGGCGACGACGGAGACTTTCCAGGCGTTGAGGGTGAGATTGGGGCCTTTGGCGCTGAAGCGGAGCTTGAAGATGTCGCCCGCAGCGACGGTGACGGAGGGGAAGCTGGTCACGGTGCCGTTGAGGTAGCCGAGAGAAATGTTGGCGAGGGTGGGTGAGCTATGACTGATGTTAGCGAGGTAGCCATAGGGCGTGGTGGTGGTGCCGCTGGTGGTGGTGCCGCCGCGTAGGATGAGCCCACAACTCGTGCTGCTGGCAGGTGTCTCGATGCAGAGGTAACTTTCGATACTGCCATCCGCGAAGGTGTTGGAGGCGGTGTCAGCGGCGAGGGCCCAGCCATAGGTGCCGGTGATGCGACCTTCGAGATCGCCGCCTTGATTGATGGGGAGAGGCGGGGTGGTGTTCGGGCCGGTGGTGAGGGAACTGCTGGTGAAAAGATAGCCGGAATTTCCGCCGAGGACGTCGAAGTAGCTGCTCCAGGCATTGCCCGTGAGAGCATTAAAATTTTCCGTGGTGGTGATGGAGAGTGCTGGGCTGGAATAAAGTGCAACACTGCCACCATGACTGCCGCTGGTGGTGCCAGAGTGAGTGGAATTCGAAAAATCTCCCCAGTCAGTGTCTTGCCAGAAATCACTGGTATAGAAGGCGTTGTTATGAGCACGGACGCGGTAGTAGTAGAGGCGCTCTTCGGGGAGTATGCCGGTGGTGACCATGGTGCTGGTAATGGTGGCATTTCCTGTCCAGGCGAGCGGTGAGAAAGCCGTGCTGGTAGCGGCCTGGATTTCGTAGCGATTTACATTGGTGTTGGAGGGGGCCCAGGTGAGCGTATTCGTGCGTCCGCCAGTGAAAGCGGGTTCGGTAACAAGGATGGGTTTTTGTGAGGCTTGAATGGTGAGGCTGCTCACGGTTCCGGAGCGGCCTGGACGATCCTGAGCACGGAGGATGGCGTCTTTGGAGAGTCCATTGATGGTGACATTTCCAGTCCAGGCACCCGAGGTGAGGGTGGCATTCTTCGGCGTGATTGTGAGGTTCGTGTATAGCAGCAGGCGCAACTGTGGCTGTGACATCGTGCCGAAAGGAGTCGGGGATGTGCCTGACCATGTGATGGGAGCACTGAGGGTGCTGTTGTCTGTGCCGTACACAGTCATGAGTGCCTCGGCAGGATCGTGACGTGAGGAGATGATGTTGGTGGCAGCGGTATTATCGAAGCTGATATCCACCATGAGGCTATTGACGCCATCGTAGCTGAAAAGCGTGGAGAAAGGGAAGGTGTGCCAGCCATTGCCCGTGGTGGTGAAAGTGGAGGAGTGAACGGTCGTCCAGCCCGTCGATTCCCAGCTTGAGCCAGCCGCGTAGCTGGTGAGAGCGGTATGACGGAGGCGGATGGTGAGATTGTTGAAAACGGTGCCACTGAGGCCAGTGAGGTTCAGAGAGAGTCCTAGGATCTGCTGCGGCTGCCTACCGAGCTGCTCAGCCGTGTAGATGGTTTGAGTGCGTGCATCATGCGAGCTGCCGTTGAAGGGTGTGCTGGAGAGTATAGTTCCACGGCCGACGAGGCGCTCTCCCGAACCAGGAGCGCGGATGCTGAGGTCAACGGGGCCACTGTAGCTGGTATCCGCAGCGCCACTCGGTGTGACGGCGCTGATGGTGACGCTGTAGGGCGTGCCAGAGATGAGTTCGCGGCTCGTGGGTAGTCCACTGATGAGGAGGCTTGAGGCCTGTCCCTGCGCAGAGCCGAGATCAAAAGGGGTAGAGAAGCTGCTCGCTGAGCCGCTGAGAGCCTCGAGCCGCAAACCTGTGCCCTGGCCGCTGAGGGTGAGATCTCCTGTCCACATACCCGCTGTGAAGTTTCCCGTGTTCGCAGGTGTGAGGGTGACGTTTTGTGCCGTGCCGAAGCGGATGTCAGGGCGTGTGACGGAGGGGGTTCCGAGTGGTGTGAGGCCGCTCCAGCCGAGGGGATCGCCATCCGCACTGTCAGAGAGGTAATGGAGCGTGCGGTAGGCGGTGCCTGCCGTAGCCTGGACGATGCCAGCGGCGCTGGGGGCATTGCCATCGAAGCTGATGTCCACGAGCACGTTCTGCCTGCCATCATAGGGGAAGGGAGTGGTCAAAGGAATGCTGTCCCAGCCGGTGGCCGTGATGCTGTGCGTGCCGCTGTAGCAGACAGTCCAGCCAGTAGATTCCCAGCTCACATTGCTGGAGGCGTAGTTCTGCAGCGTGGTGTGCTTCATGCGCACGGTCAGATTTGTGAGTGGATGGCCTGGCAGGGTCGTTACGTTGAAAGCGATGGAGTCGATGCTCCTCGCCGCGCCGATCTCCTCAGCGGTGTAGAGGCTCTGCGTGCGGCCATCGTGAGAGGAGGTGCCGAACAATGGCGTGAAGGAAGTATCTCCGACACCTACCTCACCCGTGCCATGCACTTTGAGAGAAACGGGGTCGGTATGGCTGGCGACGGTATTGCCGTTCACATCCTGCGCGGTGAGAGTGATGGGGATGGGCTGGTCGGAGGTGACCTGAGGTGGCAGGCCGGAGAAGTGGAATTTGGCGATGGTGGCAGGGATGATGTTGAAGGCATTGCTGCTGCCGCTGGCGGCCGCGGCGGCATCCGTGACGGTCAGGACGGCATTCGTGGCCAAGCTGCCGAGGGTGACGGCGGTGGTGCATGTGCCTGCGGTGAAGGCTCCCGTGCTGGCGGGAGAGGGTGTGAGCGGGGTGGCACCATCAGCGGCGGTGAGAGCGGGATTGCCGGTGTAGGTGGTGATGGTGGCGTTGTCGATGGCGCGGGCGGTGAAGGTGACGTTGAAGGGCACATCCCGCACCTGCGGGCCTGGAATGGTGGAGACGAGGAAGCTGTGCAGCTCGTTATCAGCGATGGAAATGGTGGCCGAGCCGCTATCGGCATGGGTGTAGGCGGCGGAGATGTGGACGTTTTGCGCCCCGTCCTTCACTGTGTCATTGACCACGTTGAGCGTGAAAGCGGCCGACAAGGTTCCGGCTGCGATGGTGACGGTGGCTGCGGCGGGTGCCGCCTGAGCAGGCACGCTGGAAGACAGATTGATCACGGTGGCGGCACTTTGCACCGATGAAATCGAGACCGTGCCTGGAACCGTGCCCACAGACTCCGAGACCGAGGCTGGAAGGGTGACCGTGAGCACTGGCAGGGAGAGGATGAATGCGGCGGAGACACCCGTGGCGCTGCCACTGGTCGCAGTCAGCGTGGCGCTGCCACTGCCCAGCACAGAGACATTGCCGGTCCACGCCCCACCCGAGAATGCCCCCGTGGCGGCAGGGGTGACAGACGCGGCTGGTGTCGATAGAGACGCGGTGCCTGTGAAGCCGGTGGCGGGCTGGTTGTCCACCGTGCGGGCATTGATGGTGACCGAGAAGGGGGCTCCGGAGATGCGCGGCGAGGAGATGGTGTTCCAGGTGAAGTAGCTGAGGTCGTTGTCGTTGACGATGATGTTCGTGCTGGCGCTTGGGACGCCGGCGACACTGACGGTGATGGTGGCAGTCTGGGCACCGTCTTGGAGCGTGTCGTTGATGATGTTGAGCGTGAAATTCGCCGAAGTGGAGCCGGCGGGGATGGTGACGGTGGCAGCCGCCGGATTCGCCTCGGTGGTGTCATTGGAGGAGAGATTTACCGTGACGGCAGAGGCCTGGGCGGCGCTGATGGTGACCGTGCCGGAAACGCTTCCGGCGGATTCGGCGGCGGCGGCTGGCAGCGTGAGGCCGAGGGTGTAGGATGGGATGTCATTGACGTTGAAGCTGTTGGAAAGGCCGGTGATGGAGCCGCTGGAGGCCTGGAGCTGGATGTTTGTCGCAGGGGCGGCAAGCGTCAGATTTCCAGTCCAGACACCACCGGAGAAGGCACTGGTGACGATGGGGCTAAGTCCCACGCTCGTGCCGGAGGCCACGCCGAGTCGAATGTCAGTAATCCTGCTGTCTGGAAAGGCGGCAGGGACGAGACCGGACCAAGTTAAGGGGTCAGCACCGCTACTGGTGTAGTAATTGATTGTCCTCGTGCTTCCAGACCTTGTCGTGCCGGCGACCGTTGGCCGATTGGCCGTCGTGCTGGAGGCACGGTAACTCATGTCCACCATGAGATTACTCACACCATCGTAGGCAAATCCGGTGGTGAAATTAAAAGTCGCATAGCCAGCAGTACTGAGTGAGGGACTACCCTGATACACCGTGGTGAAACCACTGGATTCCCAGATGCGGTCGCTGGCATCGGTGTAACCCGTGCGTGAGGTATGTTTGAGACGGATGGTGAAGTCCGTTACGCTCACGGTGTAGGGAACGGTAATGTTGATCGCCAATGAGGTCAGTGTGCCCGCGCCGCCCAACTCACTGGCTAAATGCACCTGTTGTGTTCTGCATTTGCTGAAGATGGTGTTGAAGGGGACCCAGCATGGATCTGCATTGCTCCCCACGTCGCGGATAATGCCGGAGCCTGCGACCGCAAGGTTCGCCACCGAAGTGAAGTCCGTGGCTGTGTTCCCCGCGACATCTTTTGCGGTGATGGTCACGGGAAAGGCTGTCCCACTCGTTTGAGGCGAGGTGATGGTGCTCCACACGAACTGGCTGGCCGTGCCTGTCCCCACAGCAAAGGCATTGCTCGATCCTGAGGCGACGGCGGCAGCATCCGTGAGAGTCAATACCGCATTGGTGGCAAAGCTTCCCACGGTCACTGCGACCGTGCGGCTTCCATTGCTAAAACTTCCCACACTGGTCGGCGTGACGGTCAGCGCCGTGATGCCATCCAGGCCGGTCAGGGCGGGCGTGCCGGAGTAGTTGGTGATGGTGGCGTTGTTAATGTCCCGAGCGGTGAAGGTGACGTTGAAGGGCTGGTTGCGGACTTGCGGGCTGCCGATGCTGGAGAGGAGGAAATTCGCCACGTCATTGTCCGTGACGGTCAGCGCCCGCGTGCCGGTGGTGAAGCCTGCGGAGGCGGCAGAGATGGTGAGGCTCTGCGAGCCGTCTTTGATCGTGTCATCGAGGATGGTGATGGTGAAGGTCATGCTGCTGGCTCCCGCAGGGATGGTGGCCGTGGCGGGCACGGTGGCCTCGGTGGTGTCCGTGGAGGTCAAAGTGACCGTGGTGGCATTCTGCACAGGATTGGAGGCCGTAATGGTGGCGGATAGGGTGCCGCTGCCTTCCGCCACGGAGCTGGTGAAGCTGAGGCCGAGCGTGGCGGTCTCGTTATCCGTGATGGAGATGCTGGCGCTGCCCCCGGTCCAGCCGGCCATGCTGGTGCTGACGGTCACACTTTGAGCAAAATCGATCAGCGCATCATCCACCGGCGTGATGGCAAAGGTGGCGCTCGTGCTGCCTGAGGGGATAGTGACGGTGGAGGGGACCAAAAGCTCCGTGGAATCACTGGAGGTCAGCGGCAGGGTGATGTTCGCTCCTGCGGCGGCTCCGAGGGTGACGGTGCCGGTCGCCGCAGCGGCATTTTCCGCCAACATGGCGGGAAGCGTGAGCGAGATGGTGGTGGTTTCATCATCCACGACGCTGAGCGTGCTGACGCCTGAATCGTAACCGGATGCCGAAGCGGTGAGAGTGCTGGTTTGAGTGCCATCGAGCAGTGTGTCATTAACAATAGACACAGGGAAGGTCGTGCTGGTCTGTCCGGCGACGATGGTGGCCGTGGCCGGGACGGTGGCGGCAGCGGTGTTCGAGGAGTTCAGCGCCACGATGAGATCGGTCACGGGCGCGGTGGCGATGCTGAGCGTGGCGGTGAGCGCAGCGCCACCCTCTGTCACAGAAGCCGCGTGATTGAGAGTTAATGCCCCCAAAGCAACGGCATTAAACATCGAGCTCATTCCCCCCACCACGCCAGAGCTGGCCCGCAGGCGAATACCAGTCCCAGAAGCATTCACCGCAACCTGCCCTGACCAGGCACCTCCTGAAAAACTTACCGAGCTGGAGGGGGAAATGGCAATGGGCAGGCCCGTCGAGAATCTCACGTTGGGCATGGATGACTGGGTGAAATTGTTGGCGTAGCCCCAGTTGTAAGGATCACCGTATCCCCAGGCTTTTAGATTGGCAGCGGCCATGTGCCTGGAGGGTGATACCAAGGTAGATTGGCATATCCCGGCCGTGGAAGAGCCGGCATTGTCAAAAACCATGTCCACGAGGAGGTTTTGCACACCGTTGTAGGCGAAGGGTGTGTCGAATACAAACTCACGCCACCCTGTGGCGGTGATGCTTTCCGAAGATCGTTGATAGACGGTGATGAGGCTCGTGTTGTCGAAACTGGTGCTGGATGGATAGGAGCCGGTGGCTGTGTGCTTCAATCGTATGCCAAAACGTGTCAGGGGCAGCGCAGGAGGCGTCGTGATGTTCAAAGAGATGCCGGTGAGCAGCCTCGACCCTCCAATCTCCGAAGGAATGAATATCATCTGGGAGCGGGCGCCATCATAGGAAGTATCCAAAGGCTTTCCGCTCGTGCTCGTGCCGGCGCCAATCGTCACTGGGGTGGATGGATAAACGGCATCAAGAGACGCAGTGCCGGCGAAGCTCGTGACCGTGTTTTCATAGGCATCCCTGGCGCTAAGGCTTGCGGCAAAGGGTACGGAGACTGTTTGCGGTGAAGGAACATTTCCCCAGGTGAAATGGTGCAGGGCACCCGCGCCGACGCTAAAAGCATTGCTGCTGCCGGTGGAGCCGCTGGCGGCATCCGTGAGAGTGAGCACGGCGGCGGAGGCCAGAGTGTTCACCGTGACGCTTTGTGTTTTTTGGCCAGAGCTGAACCCAGACAACGAGGTCGGTGTGACGCTCAGAACTGTACCGCCTGAGGCCGCCGTGAGCGCCGGGGTGCCCGCATAGGTGGAAATGGTGCTGTTATTGATGTCCTGGGCAGTGAATGTCACATTGAACGGTGCCCCGCGAACCTGACTGGCGGGCACGGCGGAGACGGCGAAGTGATGCAGATCGTCATCGAGGATCTGGATGGAGGAGGTGCCGGTGGTAAATGTGGCTGCTGCGGCGCTCACCGTGACGTTTTGCATGCCATCCTGCAGGGTGTCATTCACTGGCGTGAGAGTGAAGAAGCCGGACTGGCTGCTGCCTGCCGGAATGGTCACGGTGGCAGGCACGGTGAGCTCCGTCGTATCACTGGAGGAAAGGTTGATCATCAGCGCATTCGCCACACTGCCCGAAAGATAGACATAGCCGCCGCTGACCACCGGAGCGGCTCCTTCGGAAAGGCTGTAGTAGTAGAGTTGAAGCCAGATTTGCCTGCTTTCATTATCCAGGACTTGCAAAGTGCCGGTGCCGGGTGTGGAGCCGGCGAGCGTGGCGGTGATCGTGGCCGCGATATTGTCTTCGATGATGTTGTTATCCGCCAGCGTGAGGGTGAAGGTGGCGCTGCTTTGCCCGGCCGGAATGGTCACGGTGGCAGGCACCGTCAGGCGGGAGAGCATGGAGGAGGCAAGCGTGAGCTTGAGGCTGCCAGCGGCGGGCGTGGCGAGAGTGACCGTGCCCGTGGCGGTCACCGTGGTGGAGGACTGCTCCGTCATGCTCGCGGGCAGGGTGAGAGTGACAGTGGTCGTCTCATCGTCCACCACCGTGTTGCTGGCCGTGGCAGTGGGATAGCCCACCGCCAGCGCCCGCACGGTGACTAGAGCCGGACCGTCGAGCAGGGTGTCGTTCACCGGTGTGACGTCGAAGCTCACGCTCGTCTGCCCGGCTGGCAGTGTCACCGTGGTCGGCACGGAGAGATCACCTGGCGTCAAATTCTCCAGCGTCACCGTGACATTCGCCGCGGGAGCCGTGGAGGCGGTCAATGTGCCACCATTCGTGATGGTGCCCTGCCCCTCGGTCATGCTCGCAGGCAGGGTGAGAGTCAGCGAGCCTCCAGACGAGGTCGTCGTGACCGTGTTGCTCTTGCCAGAGACATTGGCCGCCGCCGTCGCCGTGACCTCAATGCTGCCGATGCTGCCCAAACGCACATTTCCAGTCCAAACACCATTGGCAAAGCTGCCGGTGGCTGGTGGAGAAACCTGGGCCACAACTCCAGACCTCACCAGCCGCAAGTTGGGGAGGGCATTGCCGGTGTAGGCATAGGCACTGCTGCTCCAATTCAGAGGATCTCCAGAGTAGGCACCGGCATAGATTGTCCGGTTTGATGTGGTCGTGCTGTAGCGGATATTTGAAGCGCTGCTGTAGGAGCTGTTCACAAAGCTGATGTCCACCATCAGATTGCTGCTGCCGTCATAATCGAACGGCGTGGCAAAAGAGAAGTAATTCAAACCTGTTGTCAGGGTTTTGCTTCCCGCGAAAACGGTGGTCCACCCGGACGTCTCCCAGGAGGTATCGGTGCTGTAGTCCGCACGGCCGGTGTGTTTTAGGCGAATGGTAAACTGGCTCGCAGCAGGCGAGCCGAGTGTGGCGACATCAAAGGCCAGTCCGCTGAGGCGTGCCGCCTGCCCAACCTCAGCAGGTGTGTAAATGCACTGGGTGCGATGGATCGCATAGCTTGTGTCGTGAATATACCAGGTGCTGGATGTGCCCGTGCCTGTGGCACCCTCACTTGCGGCAATCTGAAACGCAGAAAGCGCCGCTGTTCCCTCGAAATCCGTCACCGTGGCTCCTGAGGCGTCTTTGGCCCGTATCGTGGCGGAAACGGGCGTGTTCACCACCTGCGGGGTAGGCAGCGCGTCCCATTCCAGATGATGCACGCCCGGAGTGACCGTCATCGTGGCTGGCACGGCCAGCGGGGAGGTCAGGGCATCATTGCTCGTGAGAGAGATGGTGTCCGTGTAGGCGCCCGCCGCCAGTCCGCCAGCGATAAAGGTAACCGCCACGCTTTGGCTGCCGCCTGCAGGGATGGTGCCGGAGGCAGGCGAGACCGTGATCCAGCTACCGGAACCTGCCACATCGAGGAATTTTTCGAAGATGGCCTGCGTGGCGGCGTCATCCACATCGCCACCATTCACGGCGGAATAGAGCAGGTAATACATGCGTGTGCGTGCCCCGAGGCCGGTGACATGGTGGTCATCACTATCCACTGTGCTGGAGAAGGACTGAGCCGCCGCCGCGTCGTTTTCGATGATGATGAGATGGTTCACCGATTCCGCGTTATAGCTCGTATCTCCCCGTGCCCGCTTCACAAAGCCTTTGAAGGTCCGGCTGCCCCGCACCGCCGTCAGCACGGAGCCTTCCACGATGCCGAAGTGGTTTCCCGTTCCACCGCTGATGATGAACTCAGGAACACCGCTCATGTCCGCCGCCATGACAAACAGTCCCGGCACCTTGCGGGTGAAGTAGCGCCCGCCTGTGCCGAAGCTCGCCGAAGTGGCGATGACGTTGTTGCTGTAGTTCAGGTAGCTGGTCGGAGCCAGCGAGGTGCTCAAAGAGTTCCCGCCGTGATACATGTGTGAGCCGCCTCCATCGTAGATGGAGGTCCCCGTCTCCCCCTCGGTAAAATTGAAGCGGTTTGGCACCAGTGCGGTGATCTCCGCGTGGCGGGCATTGATGCCAGCGAGCACGTCCTCCAGCGGCGGGTTGATGGTGCCAAGAGTGCTGGCGCTCCAGGTCAGCGGTTCCGTACCGGTGTTGTTCAGCGCCAGCGGACGGGTCTTGGAGAAATTTTGCGCCACGCTCATCGCCAGGCTGGTCGGATTCACGGAAAGCCGTGGCCCGGCCGTCACATCAAACGCGTTTGACTGGTTCGTGGCGGTCGGAGAGGCCACGGTGAGCCTCACATTCACTCCCGGAGCCATCACACGCACATTTCCCGTCCACACACCGGCGGTAAAGCTCAGCGGCGTGGCGGGCAGCACGCTCAGTGTCCCGCCATCACCCGCCGCAGTCAGATTCACCGGCCCGCCCACCTCCGTGGTGATCGTCACATCGTTCACATCCTTCGCCGTGGCGGTGAAGGGGATGGCAGCTCCTTCCCTCACAGGCCCCGTCACGCTCGAAAGAGCGAAATGATGCACATCATCATCCAAAACGGTCACGGCGGCTGTTTCGCTGATGAAGCTCAGCGCCGTGGCCGTGAGCGTCACAGGCTGCGTACCGTCAAAAAGCAGGTCATCCACCGGATCGAGGTCAAAAGCCGCAAAACTGGCCCCGGCAGGAATCGTGACCGTTTGCGAAGGAATCGCCGTCTCATCGCTGGAGGTAAGCGTGACCACCACCGCGCTCACCGCCTGCCCGGTCAGCGTCACTCGCGGCGTGGTGAGCGTCACCGCACCTTCCGCGAGGCTCGTCGGCATGCCGCTGAAGTTCAATTTCTTCAATTCATTGTCAGTGACCGTCAAAGTCACCATGCCTGCCGTCCATCCAGGCACGGTGGCGGTCAGATCGGTGCTCCGCGTGCCGTCCACCAGCGTGTCATCCACCACTGTGACCGTGAAGGAGGCCGTCGTGGCACCGGCGGGCAGCGTCACACTCGCGGGCAGCGTCGCCTCGCTGGTATCGCTCGAGCTCAAAGAGACCGTCACCGGCACCACCGGCGCGGCGCTGGATGTGAGCGTGGCGGAAAGCGTGCCATCTCCCTCCGCCGCCGTCGTGGCGGTCAGACTCAGCGTCAAAACCGCCGTCTCATCATCGTCCACCGTCAGCGGCACGTTCACCGCCGGAAAACCCGCCGCCACCGCGCCGATCTGCGTCACCTGCCCACCATCCAGCAGCGTGTCATTGGTGATGTTCAGTGTGAATGCTGCGCTCGTGCTGCCAGACGGTACCGTGACCGTGGCCGTGGCCGGCGTGGCCGCTCCCGCCACACTCGAACTCACCGCCACCACCACATCCGCAGCAGGCGCGGGCGTGACCGTGACCGTTCCCGCCAGCGTCCCCGCGTTTTCCGCCGCTGAAGCCGCCAGCGTGATGCCCAACGTGCCATCTGTGACCACATCGAAAGTGTTCGACTCGCCGAGAATGCCGCCAGACTGCGCACGGAACCAACCATTGGTGAACACCTCGCCTGGTGTTACCGAGCCATTCCATACCCCGTTCACAAAAGCGGCGCTCTGCGTCGGCGTGAGCAACCGCGGTGTGTTTTGCGGCCCGGCGGCGGCCACCGCGTTGGCGATCACACGATCCATTGAAGTGTTGGGCGTGTAATAATCCGTGCCGATGAGCACCACGCGGCCCGCTCCAACCTGCCGGTGGAGAACGACAGGATAGTTTGTTCCTACCTCACGGATAGAGACTGTTCCATTTGTTGAGGTTTGATAGGTACTGAGCCATTCACTGGTGATGGGCGGAACGATTCCAGTGTTCAGAAATGTGGTGCCAGCCAGTTCCAAGCTGGCTGTTTGCGGAGAGGAAACCTTGGTGACACTCAACAAACCTGTAGAGCTGAGAATGAGTGACTCGTCCAAATGATTGGAACAGACGATGATCATGCCACCTTGATTGACGAACTGATTTAATGCATCGCTCCACTGCGTGCCAAGACTGCTGAAAGTGGTATTTGAAGTGGCATTCTCCTGCTCGGGTATAAGCAAGACCTGCTTCCCGGCCAGCGCGGCAGTGAGATCCGCAGAGGTCGTTCCGGTAAACGAGGTTTCTGTGTAGTTCGTAAAGTAGCGGGAGATGGCTGCTTTTGTATTCAGATACTCTCCTGCAATGTCCGCGTAGCCGATGAAGCTCGCCACCTGCACTGTGGGAGATCCGGCTGTGCCCGTGAAGGCCTCCAAACCCACCGTCCCCTCAAACCCCGTTACCGTCGCCCCGCCAGCATCCTTCGCGGTCACGGTCACCGCCACAGGCGCGTTCACCCGCTGGGGCGAGGGCACGATGTCCCACGCAAAGCTGGCGACAGGCCCGGTCACGTTCAGCGTCACCGGAACGGCCACGGATGGATTGGTGAGATCGTTCGAGGTGAAGGTAAGCTGGGCTGTGGCAGCACCGAGTGGCAGCGTGGTGGCATTGAAGGTCACAGTCACTTCGGCGGAGGCTCCTGCGGGCACGCTGCCGGAGGCGGGAGAGGCCGTGAGCCAGGTTTGCGTGCTCGCCGCGTTCCAATTCATCGCGCCCAGCCCGGTGTTCGTGAGCGTGACCGTCCGCGTCTTGCTCGACTGCCGAGGAATGTCCAGGGTGAAGGAAGCTGGTGCCACGCCGATGCGAGGCCCTGTGAGCACGGCGAAGGGATTGCTCGCCGCCGTGGCCTGCGGCCCCGTCACGGTGATGCGCACATTCGTCCCGGCGGCCAGCACACGCACATTCTGCTGCCACACACCGTTCACAAACTCCGCCGCCGTCGGATACGAATAGGCCAGCGCCCCCGCATCTCCCGCCGCCGCCTGCGTCACCGGCCCGGCAACGGCCGGGAGAGTGGCGCCGTTCACATCCTTCGCCGTGATCGTGAGCGGGATGTTGGCCCCCTCGATCTGCGGGCTGGCAATGCTGCCGATGACAAAACTGGCCGCGTCATTATCCCGCACGGCGATCACATCGGTCAAAGCCGTGCCGCCGAAGGCGCTGGCGCTCACCGTCACATTTGCCGTGCCATCCAGAGCCGTGTCATCCACCACCGCCGCTGGCACCGCCGCCGTGCTTTGACCAGCGGCGATGGTGATCGAGGCCGGCACGGTGAGCTGGGCCGGATGGCTGGAGGTCAAACTCACCGTCACCGGCGTCACCGCCACACCGCCGAGCGTCACCACACCCGGCGCGGGCGTCGTTGGAGCGCCCTCATAGGTCTCGTCATTCATGTTCAGCGTGATGGTGGCCGTCTCATCATCCGTCACCGCCACGCCGGCTGTGCCGCTGGTCCAATTCGCCACGCTGGCCGTGAGCGTGACGTTTTGCGTGCCGTCGAGCAGCGTGTCCTGCGGCGCATTGAGGGTGAATGATGCCTGAGACTGCCCTGCGGGAATGGTGATGAATTCCGGCACGATAATTTCCCCCGTGTCATTGCTGAGCAGGCTCACCTGTACATCACGCCCCGCCGCCGCCGGAATGCTCACGCTGCCGGTGGTGGCTGCCGCACCTTCGGCGAGGGTCGCGGGGGCGGTCAGTGTCAGCGTCGTCGTCTCATCATCCATGATGCTGATCGTGCGGTTGGCCGTGGTAAAGCCGGAAGCGGTCGCCGTGATCTGCGCCGACTGCGTGCCATCCAGCAGCGTGTCATTCACCACATTCAGCGTGAAGCTCACACTGCTCTGCCCGGCCAGGATCGTCACGCTGGCAGGCACCGTGACCTCCGCCGTGTTCGAGGAGGCCAGGCTCACCGTCGTATCTGCCGCCACCGTACCGCTAGTTTGTAGCGTTCCCGTGAGGCCGCCCGCGCTCTCCGCAGCATTCGCCGCGAAGCTCAGCGTCAGCGGCAGGATGTTCTGATACCCGCTGAAATTGCTCTCAACAAAATCCGCCGGCACTCCTGTGCCACGGGACAGGCCGATCACCCCGCTGGTGACGCCCACATCCAGGTGGGTGATGCGGATGCGCCCGTCGAAGAACATCTCGATCTGGAAGTTGCTCAAGTTTCCGCCTCCATAGGGCGGCACATTCAACCACGTCACCGCCGCCCGATCTGCCAGCTCACGCCAGGTCACCAAGCCTGTGCTCGGATATAGGTCCAGCAGCATGCCGGAGATGCGCGGCAGGGAAAAATGCGTGCCGGTGCTGATCGAGTAATTGCTGTCACCGTTCCCAAAAGTCACATAGCCGTTGCTGCCGACAAAAAAGCCGTTGTAGCTCGTGCCGTGGAGCTTCACCTGGTTTCCGCCGGTCAGAGACACGCTCGCATAGGTGTCATCGCTCATCGGCAGGCTCGCACCGCCTGCAGGGTCCGTGGGAAACGCAGTCACCGGCACACGCTGCACCACGTAACCGCTCGCGGAGGCATTGGGGGTGAAGAGAAAGCTTTGGTTGTCGATGTCCTGCGGCCCGCTGCTGTCAAAAACCTCCGTGAAGTAATCCACCACGCCGATCCGCAGTGATGCCTGGCGTGGCAGCACCGCGGTGCTCGTCGTGTTCGTAAAAGTCAGCGTCGCGCTGTACAGCCCGTCCGCCAGCGCATCGGCCGCGGCGCTGATCGTCGCCGTCACCGTCGTGCTCGCTCCCGCCGCCAGCGTGCCGGAGGCCGGAGCCACCGTGATCCACGTTTGATTCGACGCCGCCGTCCAGCTCAGCGGGGCCGTGCCGGTATTGCTCACCGTGTAAGCTTGCGCAGCGGGAGCAAACGGCCCGCCCGCATCCCCCGAGGCCAAAAAAGCCGCCACAGGCGTCACACTGAGATCATCCGGCAGATCAAAGCTCTCCGTCACGCCCGTCGTCGTGTTTGTGGAGGGGCTGATGGCGTTGCTGCCCATGCCGCGCTTCGCAAAGCCGGACCACAACGCGATCCGGTTCGCCCCCGCATTGTTCACCAGGTCCGCCTGGAGGATCGCATCGCGTGCCTGGAGGAAAGTGGGGTTGGCCGGGGCCAGCTTCATGCCATCCGTCACGATCTGCAGCATCAGTTCATTGCCTGTGGCCCAGCCGCGATTGAGGATGATGTTCCGCCGGCATTCCAGCAGCGCCATGCACCACACCTCGCCCTGCCCATGTACCTCGCTCGGGTCCGAGTTTGAACTGCTCCACAGTGGATTCAGCGGCACGCCCGCATGCGAGCTGGCCTTGGAGGGATCAATGTCCTTGTAGGTCAGCGGATTCTTCGTCATGTCCTGGCAGTACGGATAGCGGCGGATGCCGAAGTAGTAGTTCTGCGTCAGGCCGTAGAAGTCCTTCGTCGCGTAGCCTCCCTTTGCCCAGCAGCCGTCCAGATCATCACCCGCCTGGCTCAGCAGGCTGATCGCATAAAAATCACTCCAGCCTTCGCCCATGCCCCAGCCTTGCAGCGAGCCCAGGCCCACGCCGCCGCCCACCAGGCGGTTGCTCAGCCCATGCGTGTACTCATGGATCACGATCTCACCATCAAAGGAGCTGTCACGATCCGGTGTGGCATCCGGGAAGATGAACATCTGCATGCGGGCCGGGGAACCGTCGCTCGGAGTGGACATGTTCGCATTGTTCGTGCCGCTGCCATCCTGTGAGTCCGCCTGCACCGCGTCATTCCCATTGCCGCCACGACCAAAGTTGTTCGTCTGGAAATTCCCTGCGCTCTCCGTGAAGCCCAGCTCGTAAAAGCGGTCATGTATCCAGTTGTTGTAATAGAAAAGCTGCGTCACCGAGGCATCGCGGTAGGTCGAGGGTGCCGCCGTCAAGTCCCAGGTGAAGTCAAACACCCGGTCCACGCCCTGCGGACGCGGCGTGTCCGCCACATTGTTCGCATCCAGGTCGAGATGCGCATCGACATTATTGCCCAGCGTCTCGTTCTGCCCGTCGGGAATCCATCCTTCAGGCGAAGCAGTCGTGTTATGAGCCTGCGTCGTCAAAAGCGTCCGCGCCACCTCCGCAGGCTGTACCGTGCTCGGCGTGCTGTGCCCCGGTGAAAACGGACTCGGGCTGTCGCTCGTGAAAACGCGATATGTCGCGTTGCTGATGTCATTCGTCAGGCTTTGGCGCACCAGCACCTCCCCGCTCTTCGCGTCCACCAGCACGCGAAACATCTCATTGGCCGCCAAACTGAACGTCTCGATCTCCCAAGCCAGCCGCAGCGTCTTCTCATCCATCGGCACCCAGCTCAAATGAGCCGTCGTATCGCTAAAACCGGGGGCCGCGAGCTTTTGCGACTGCTCCACGCCTTGCGCAGGTGCCTTCGGTGTCACCTTCGCCACCTCCAAAGTGCCGCCAAGGCTCTGCGCCACCTCCGCGAGGGCTTTCGGCGCATTCAGCGGCGGATTCGTCACCAGCGCCACCTGCTCGGCCGCCGCTTTCGGCGCATCCGCCATGAAATGACTGCCCAGCGTGACCAGTTCGCCGTTCTTTGTGAGATTCGCCTTCAAGATCGTCTGGAACACCGGCACGCCCGCCACCTCCTGTTGCCACACCACCGTGCGCATACCGTTGTGCGCCGTCACATCCTCGCGGGTGACTCGGCTGTGGCCCTTTTTCAGTTCCACCGCCCGATGCCCGAACAAACCCGGATACGCCTCGATAAACTGCCGCACCGGCTCATGTGGGTCTTGACTGCCCTGCTCGGCTCTCGAGAGGAATTTCCCCGCCGCCAGGATGTGCTTCGGCGCCCCCGAGACCGGGTCAAAATCCACCTGAATGCCCGGAAACGCCCTTTGCAGCTTCGCGAGGTCTTCCCTGCGTCTCGACGAGTCCGATGCCCCGCCGCCTTTCTCGCGCTGATCCACCTCTTTCACACGCTTCTTTACCCGGTCCATGATGAGGCGGGTCTTGGGCTGCGCCCCCACCGACACCTTTTCAGCCGTCACCTTCTCGTTTGAAACCTCAGACGTGGGCATCAGCAAAAAGGCCATCATTCCGATGAACATGAGCAGCGCCGCGAGCAGCGGAAACGGCAGGGAGAAAGAATGGCGCACTTTCATAAAATTCGATTTTAAACAAGCCTGAGTATGCCTGACAACCCTGGAATGGTAAAGACACCCGTGAAGCCTGCGGCTTTCTCCTCCCCTCTGCCATTTCATCCACCGCAGACGGGGGGCAGATTTACCTTTGCAAGGCTCGGCGCTGCATGCTTTATGGTTCAACTTCGCTCTTCTCCATGTCTGATACTACTCCTCGCAAATTCCGTCGTGTTCTTCTCAAACTCAGCGGCGAGGCATTGAGGCAGCCCGGCAGCACGGACAACATCAGCCCGCCCATCGTCGAGGACATGGCGGCGCAGATCAAAGCCGCGCATCAAACCGGCCTCGAAATCGCCCTCGTGGTCGGCGGTGGCAATTTCTGGCGTGGCGTGAGCGCTTCGAACAAGGGCATGGAGCGTGCCACGGCCGATTACATGGGCATGCTCGCCACCGTGATGAACAGTTTGGCCGTGCAAAGCATGCTGGAGGCCATGGATGTGCCGACTCGCGTGCAAAGCGCCATCAAAATGGACAATGTGGCCGAGCCCTTCATCCGCCGCGTGGCCATGCGTCACCTGGAACTCGGCCGCGTGGTCATTTTCGCCGCCGGCACGGGAAATCCCTTCTTTTCCACCGACACAACCGCCGCACTGCGAGCCAGCGAAATCAGCGCCGACATCGTTTTGAAGGCCACGAAGGTCGATGGCATCTACGACAGCGATCCGAACAAAAACCCCAACGCCGTCAAATTCGACCGCATCAGCTTCCACGAGTGCCTGACGCGCCAGCTCAAGGTCATGGACGCCACCGCCTTCTCGCTGTGCATGGAAAACAACATGCCCATCGGCGTCTTCAGCATGAACGAGCCCGACAACATCCGCCGCGCCCTCACCGGCGAGCACATCGGCACGCTGGTGGATGCGGCCGGGGCGTGATGAGCAGCGCTCAAAGCGCTTGAGCTTCCACGCCGTAGCGTCCAAGAAGGAGGGAACACCTATCCCTGATCTCTTATGGACGCTGAAATGACCATCTTGGAATGCGAAGAAGCCATGACGAAGGCTGTCGAGCATGCCATCCACGAATTCGCCACGGTGCGAACGGGCAAGGCGAGTCCCACGCTCGTCGAAAACCTGGATGTGCATGTCCACAGCTATGGCAGCCACATGAAGCTCAAGCAGCTGGCCATGATCACCACGCCGGACCCGCGCCTGATCCGCATCGAGCCGTTCGATTCCAGCACGCTCACGGACATCGACCGGGCCATCCGCGAGTCTCGCCTCGGCCTGAATGGCAGCATCGAAGGCAAGGTCATCCGCCTGCCCATCCCCGCCCTCTCGCAGGAACGCCGCGAGCAGATGGTGAAGATGTGCAAACAGCTCGGAGAGGAAGCCCGCGTCCGCGTGCGCAGTGCCCGCCGCAGTGCCTTGGAGGCTCTGAAGGCCGGTGAAAAGGAGAGCAGCATTACCGAGGACGACCTCCGCCGCCTCGAAAAGGACGTGCAGACCATGACGGACAAGAAGATCGCCGAGATCGACCAGCACGTCGTTTCCAAGGAAAAGGAAATCCTGACCGTCTGACCCTTCGCCTGCGTCGAATCCGCAGTTGCCATTTCTCACCTGTGCCGCATTCTTCGCGCCCCCATCCATGCGCACTCTGGTCATTGGCGACATTCACGGCTGTTCCGCGGCCTTGGAAGTCCTATTGAAAGAGCTCGCTCCAGGGAAAGACGACACGCTCGTGACCCTCGGTGACTATGTGGACCGCGGGCCGGACTCGCGAGGCGTCATCCAGCGGCTCATCGACCTCGATGCGCAAACGAAGCTCGTTCCCATCATGGGCAACCACGAGATCCTCATGCTCGACGCGAAGAAGCGGGAGATCGATTTCGAGTCCTGGCTGGCCATCGGCGGCCGCGCCACGATGGAGAGCTACGCCGGTGCCCCCGTGCCGGAGTGGACGGCGGTGCCCAAGACACACTGGGAATTCATGGGAACCCGCTGCCAGCGCTACTTTGAGACCAACACGCACATCTTCGCCCATGCCGGCGTGAACGCCATGATCCCCCTCGCCGATCAAGGCGATGACTGGCTCTTCTGGCGGCGCTTCGATGATGCGCACGCGCATTTTTCCGGCAAGACCCTCATCTGCGGCCACACCGCGCAGAAGAACGGCCTGCCCGCCATCAAGCCAGGATGCCTCTGCATCGACACCTGGGCCTACGGCGATGGATGGCTCACCGGCATGGACGTGAGCACGGATGTCTTTATCCAGGCCAACCAGCACGGGCACGTCCGTCGCCTCACCATTCGTGAAGTGATCGCCCAGGCTGCCGCCGCCTGACCTCCGCCATCCAACATGAAACCCGTGCGCTGCCTGCTCGCCGCCGCCGTCTTTGCCGCCTTTTGGTGCGCCGGGGCTTTCGTGCTGCTGCCGCGCATGGAGGCAAAGCTCGCCACCGCCACACGCGAGGCCCTCGCCGCGCAGCAGACGCTCGCGAAGCGGCTCGATAAGGTCCAAACAGCCTTCCAAGGCCAGGTCGCCCATCTCACCGGGCAGGTCCGCAGCGTGCAGGACAAGCTCACCATCGAGGCCGCCGTGCGTGACCACGTCCGCGCCCCCACAATGATCGCCAGCGGCCTCGGCCAGACCTTGAACCCGGTGGCTGCGGTCAAAAACGACATCGAGATCGTGCCCTTCCCGCCCGGCTGGATGCTCCTCGCCGCGAACGGTGCAAAAGCCAGACTCTTCGGCGAGGCCGCGACCGATTTCGAGGCCCGCGACCTTGCCCGCAGCATCATGGAAAGCTGGAGCGCCAAGGGCGGCAACGTCAGCGGCGCTCTCCAATCCAATCTCGAAGACCACGACGAGGCCGCTGACATCTCCGCCACGCTCGGCGGCCTGCCCGCGCCGTCTTCGAATGTCGAACTGCACCTCGCCCGCATCGGTGGTCGCTGGCAGAAATTGAAGCTCGCCGAAGCCGATGAAGCCCTCCGCGATCAAGCCGCCGCCATCGGCGTGAAGGACGAGCAGTGGAAAAAAGACATCGCGCCTCTCGTCGCCACGCTGCGGCAGGACAACGCCACCGCCACCGAGCGTGCCAAGCAGAGCGCCGCGCTCGAAAAGCTCCCGCTCGGCCATCTTTTCATCGCCGTGCGTGACCAGCGCATCATCCTGCGTGGCGAAGTCGGCAGCGCCGCGATCAAACGTGCCTTGCTCGATGAAGCGCTCGAAATTTTCCCCGCCCGCCGCATCCACGACGACATCCGCGTGAATGCCTCGCGTCGCCCGGTGGCCGATTTTGGCCCGCTCACCACCGCGTTGCTGCCCGCCAGCGATGCCGCGGAGGAAAAAGCCTTCCACCTCGGCATCAGCGGCCAGGCCTGGCTGTCGCTCGATTGGCGTGGCTCCCGCGAGGAGCCCTCATGGAAGGAAAAACTCCCCGAAGGGCTCGATCCCGCCCTGCTCCAATCCGACAACGCCCAGCTCATCGACTTCCTCCAGGGCAGCGATGCCAACATGCCGCCCATCGCCCGCACGCAGCCCGCCTTCATCGTGCTCGCCTTGATCGGCAACAAAGCCCTGCTCAGCGGCCAGATCGCCGAGCCCGCGCTGCACGCCCAGCTCCTCGCCGCCGTGAAGACCGCCTATGCGCCCGGCGTCATCACCGAGGCGGATTTCTTCGCCGTGCGCGGCCACTGCCAGCCCTCCGACGACGTGCTGCACACCGCCAAAAGCCTCCCGCCGCGTGGAGACAAGCCCCTGCTCGCCTTTGCCACACCCGGCGGCACTTGGAAAACCCTCGAAGTCACCCCCGCCCTCATCGAGCCCGGTGCCCTTGCCAAATCCGGCCTCCTCCCCGAAGACATCCCCGCCAACCTCGTCGAGAAAGCCGCCGCCGATACCCTCGAACAACTCCGCGCCCTCCTCCGCCCCAAATCATAAGTCATCAATCGTAAATCATAAATCCTCGTGTCCTCCACCTTCTGGTTCCTGCTCGAATTCACCGTGCTGCTCGCCCTCGCAGCCGGCGTCTTCGCGTGGCTCGGCTGGATGTGGCGCGGCTCCGAGCCGGGTGATCGAGTCAAAAAACTTCAGGACGAACTCGAAGAGCAGCGCCGCCTGGCCCGTGCCGCCATGGACGAGCGCGATGCGGCTCGTGCGGAGGCTAGCAGCGGCAGCGTGCATGTCAGCGATGCCGCGCCGCTCATCCAAGCCAACGAAGCCCTCGAAAACGAAAACGTCCGCCTCCGCGAAGAGCGCAAAAACCTCGAATCCCAGCTCACCACCCTCCAGGCCGACAACGCTCACCTTTTCTCCCAATCCTCCGCCAGCCTCGCCGAGGCTCTCAAGAAGCAGCACCAGCTCGAAGCCGATCTCGCCGTCGCCCAAGCCTTCGCCGCCGAGGTCAGCACGCTCCGCCAGCAGCTCGCCGATGCGAAAGCGGCCCACCAATCCGAGGTCTCCACCATCCAGCAAAAGCTCGATGCCGCCGCCAGCGCCGATGAGGAACTCTCCGCCCTCACCGCCGAGGTCCAAAACGCCCGCGAAGCCGCGAAAAACGCCCAAACAAGCCTCGAAGCCTCCCGCGCCGAAATCGCCGCCCTTCAGCAAAAACTCGTCGAGAGCACCGCCACGGCCGAAAAAGCCCTCGAAGCCTCCCGCTCTCAAATTTCGGCTCTCGAACAAAAACTCGCTCAAAGCACCGCCGAGCTTCAAAAGGTCCAAAACGACCTCCAGACCTCTCGCGCCGAGGTCGCCGCCCTTCAGCAGAAGCTCGCCGAGGCTCCGCCACCTGCTCCTGCACCAGTCGTTCAGCCCGTCGTCGAAGCACCGGCCCCCGCTCCGGCTCCCAAAGTCGAAAAAGCCGCGCCCAAACCTCGCACCACCAAGAAGAAGGCTGCCACGAGCACTGCTCACAACGCCCAGGAAAAGCTCTCGCAGATCGAAACCGCTCTCGCGCCGCAGCTTTCCATCCTCGCCGCCCTCACGCAGGAGCGGGACGATTGGCAGCGCCGTGTCACCATGCTCGAATCGAAGACCCCGCCGGATCTCGCCGGCCTCGGCCTCGCCCGCCGCAGCCTCGCCAGCAGCGCCGAGCGTCTTTCCGAGGCGCAGGCCGCCGTCGAGTCCCTGCAAAACCAGCAGCGTGCCCTTCACAAAACCCTCCAGCAGACCACCGATCTCGCCAGCGTGCCCGACGACGACCTCACCAAGATCAAAGGCATCAAAGGCGTGCTCAGCGACCAGCTCCACGCCCTCGGCATCCGCACGTGGAAGCAGATCGCCGAATGGAACGACGACGACCTCCGCGCCTTCAGCGAGCTCCTCGCCTTCAAAAACCGCGCCACCCGTGATCAATGGCAAGAACAGGCGAAGCTGCTGGCGCAGCCATGACGAATGCAGAATTCCGAATGTCTCTGCCGCGCCCATGACACTCCCAGCCTCTGCTTCCTACCTCACACCCGCCCGGATGGCCGCGGCGCTGGACCGGCGGGAGGGATTTATATGGATGGACTCGTCTCTTCCGCAGCCGGGAGCCGTCAGCGTGCTCACCGCGGACCCCATTGAGGTGCTTCGCGGCCACATCGAGCGGGACTGGAAGCTCGTCCGCGCCGCACTGAGCCTGCCGCGGTCCACGCGGGGCGGGCTTTACGGCTGGGTGGGCTATGACGGCCAGTTCGTGCTCGGCGTGTATCCGCATGGCTTGCTCTACGAGCACGACAGCGGCCGCTGGAGCAGCTTTGGCGACTTTAAGATTCCTGATTCGGAATTCCTGATTCCTGATTCGCCGCCGCCCCTGGATTTTCGGCCGTTGGTGAGCAAAGACGACTTCACCGGCATGGTGCGGAAGGCACAGGAGTATATTGCCGCAGGGGACATCTACCAGGTGAACCTTTCCTACCCGTGGACCGCCGCGTGGCCGGAAAAGGCTGATGCGCTCGGATTGTATCTGAAGCTGCGTGAAGTCTCGCCCGCGCCGCATGCGGCCTTTTTGCGGCTCGATGGCACGGCGGTGCTCTCCGCCTCAATGGAGACCTTTTTGAAGCTCGATGGCCAGCAGATCACCACGCGGCCGATCAAGGGCACACGGCCGCGTTACCTCGCGGATGTGCAGCGAGATGTCGCGGCGCAAAACGAGCTGCGAGCCTCCGAGAAGGAAAAGGCGGAGTTGCTCATGATCACCGATCTCGAACGCAACGACCTCGGCCAGGTGTGTGACTTTGGCAGCGTGCAGGTGCCGGAGCTCTGGCGCGTGGAAAGCTTCGCGCAGGTGTTTCATCTCGTCTCGACCGTCACAGGCCGTCTGCGGGCGCACATCGACCACGCGGGGGCCTTTCGCGCCTGTTTTCCCGGCGGTAGCATCACCGGCGCACCGAAGAAGCGTGCCAGCGAAATCATCGCGGAGCTCGAAAAGCATCCGCGTGGCATTTACACCGGCGCGATCGGCTGGTTTGGCTTTGACGGCCGCAGCCAATGGAACATCGCCATCCGCACCGCAGTGCAAAAAGGCCCTGAAATTCGATTTCACACCGGTTGTGGCATCGTCTCCGATTCCGTGCCCGATCTCGAGCACGAGGAAAGCCTTCACAAAGCCGCCGGGATCCTCAAAGCCGCCGCGCAGACCGCGTAGCGATCAGATGCCGGCCTCCATCACCTTCATCCACCGCGAGCGGAAGGGGCGGTTTTCCTCCATGAGCTGGGCGGCGAGGGTGGTGGAGAGTTGATCAAGACCGGCGGCGCGGGCGAAGGTGGCAGCGAGCTCCTGGCGGCGGTAGTAGTCGGTCGAGTCGGTGATCTGCGTGGTGAAGCTCTGCGCCATCTCGATGAGGCTCTGCGGCGCGATGGAATCGAACGGAATGGTGAGCGTGCCGCCCTCGACCTTGATGTGAAGGTCGCTGCTGCCCGCGGCGAGGCTGACGGTGCCGCTGAGCGTGACGCCGCTGCGCTGCGTGAGCGTGCCGGTCCAGCCTTTGCCGATGAGATCAAGCTGGAGCTGCTTCGTGAAGTCGCGGGCGGAGGTGTAGAGGTAAAGACGGCCTTCGACGGCGGTGCGCACATCGGTCGTCTCAAAGCGCAGCCCGGTGAGCAGGTCGATGGCACGCGAGTAATCGAAGCCATGCACGAGCGAGGGCAGCAGCGCGGTGACCTCGGCGAGCTGGGCGAGGTCCGCCTTGCGGCGTGTTTCTTCCTCGCGGCGTTGCTTGGTTTGTTCGTCGAGCCGCACGCGAGCGAGCTCGCGTTTCAGACCGGCCTCCATCTGCTCGATGCTGGTGCGGAAGGCGCCGCTGGATTTGATCTTCTCCCGCGTCTGCCGCACCTCGTCGAGCGCGGCGCTGAGCTCGTCGAGCGTGTTCACCTTGCGCTGCTTCAAGGCCGTGCGCAGGAGGTGGAAATCGGTTTTGTAGAAATCGACGAGCACGCTGTAAAGCGCCACCCAATCGCTCGAAGCCGTGGTGGAGGCCGCGGAGGCTTTTTTGAGCTCTACGAGGCTCGATTGGAAAAACTCCATCTCGCGGGCACCAGCCTCCGCATCACCGAAATGCCATTCGGCGAGGCCCTGGGCCAGGTAGCCGAGCAGTTCTTCATTGGTGGCTTTGTAGCCGAGCTTGGTCTGCGGCGTGCCGAGGCCGAGGCCTTTCTCCATGCGCTGGCCGACGGTGGCAAAGAAGGAGCCCAGGCCATTCACCGCGGCGAGCGTGTCTTTGTCCGCGCCTTTGATGGCGAGGTCGCGGAAGGCTTCCTCGGCTTTTTTACGTTCACCGAGCATGAGGGCGCAGAGCGCGGCATTGAAGCGAGCCCAGCACTGCGTGGGCTGCCGCGTGTCTTTGGAATCGGCGATACGCTCAAACTGATGCCGCGCCTCGGCAAAGTTTCGTTCGCCGAGCATCTGCTGGCGGGCATCGAGAAATTTCTCCGAGACGGTCTTCTTGCTACCGGCCTCGACGGTGACGCCATCGCCTGCGAGCGAGCCCGGATCGGCGGTGGTGAGCTGGCGTGCGATGCTTTTGGTCGTGCTGCGCTGCCTTCCCTCGCCCAGCAGCCAGCCCACGAGGAAGGCGAGCATGATGGAGGCGGCCACGGTGCCGATGAGACGGGCTCGACGCGAGATGAGGCGGCGGCGGATGCCGGTTTGATTGAGCAAACCATCCGCGAGACGCAGCTCCTCGACGACCTCGTCGTAGTTCGCGAAGCGGTCCTCGGGCTTGAAGCTGAGCATGTGGTTGATGACATGCTCCGTGCGGGCCGCGAAGCGCAGGCCGCTGTCGCCGAGCGTGACGCGGCGGCTCTTGATGCGGCGCAGCTCTTCAATCGCATGCGTGTCCACCTGATGCGGCGGCGAACCGGTGAGGGCATGGAAGAGCGTCGCGCCGAGGCTGAAGATGTCGCTGCGGTAGTCTTCCTCGTTTTGGAGGATCTTTTCCGGGGCCACATAGTAAGGTGTGGCCCAGATTTCGGCGCTGCGATCCGGTCCGCGAGCGGTGAAGAGAGCCAAACCGAAGTCCACGACCTTGGCGGTGCCTGTTTCCGTGAAAAGAATGTTCGCAGGCTTCACGTCGCGATGGATCAGCCCTTGATGCTGCGCAGCTCGCAGACCTTCCGCGACCTCGTGGCCGATGCGCAGGGCCTCGCCCTCGGTGAGCTTGTTCTCCCGCCGGATGCGTTGCTCAAGGCTGCCGCCGCCCACGAGCTCCATCGCGAGGTAAAAGTAGCCTTGGTCATAGCCGACGGAGTAAAGCTTGATGACGTTCGGATGCGTGATGCTGGCGGTGATGAGCGCCTCCTGGCGGAACTGCTCCAGGCGGGCGGCATCGCGGCTGTAGGTGCGGTTGAGAATTTTCAGCGCCACGCGGCGGCCGAGCGTCTCGTCCTCCGCCTCGAACACGCGGCTCATGCCACCCTCGCCGATCTGGCGCACGATCATGAAATGGTCGAAGCGGCGGCGCACACGGACCATCTGGCCGCAGAAGGGGCATTTCAGCTTCGTGAAGGGCTCCAGCGAGGTGACATCGATCTGCTCCTGACACACGGGGCAGGTGCTGAGAAAGGTCTGTTCTGGAGGGGCGATGGTCACTACGGGTCTCGGCTAAACGCCACCGAGGGACGCGGGTTGTATGCCAGAAATTACAGATTGCCTAATTAATTTGAATATTGAGTATGGAGCCATGGATTGGACCGTCACTGATGCCGCTGACTATGGCCTGCGTTTGGATAAGCACCTCGCCCAAAGGTTGCCAGATTTGTCACGCACGCGGTTGCAGGACCTCGTCAAAGAAGGCCACATCACGCTGAACGGCCGCACCACGAAAGCCGGGGCCATTTTGAAGCAGGGCGATGCCATCCATGTGACGATTCCCGAGGTCGTGCCGGTGGAGGTCAAAGCGCAGGACATCCCCATCACGATCCTGTTTGAGGACAGCGACATCGTCGTCATCGACAAACCACCCGGCCTCGTCGTCCATCCCGCCGAGGGCAACCCCGATGGCACGCTCGTGAACGCCCTGCTGCATCACATCGACGACCTCAGCGGCATCGGCGGCGAGATGCGCCCCGGCATTGTCCATCGTCTCGACAAGGACACCAGCGGCTGCATGGTCGTCGCGAAGCACGACATCTCCCATCGCCGTCTCACCGAGGCCTTCTCCGAGCGACGGCTCACCAAAATCTATCTCGCCGTCATCAACGGCGTGCCAAAGGAAGCCAGCGGTCGCGTGCAAAACATGATCGGCAGGCATCCCGTGGACCGCAAACGCATGGCCATCCTCTACGATGGTGCCGGCAAGGAAGCTGTGACCGAATGGACGAAGCTCGGCGAGCATCAAGGCTGCGCCCTTATTCAAAATCGCCTGCTCACCGGCCGCACGCACCAGATCCGCGTCCACATGAAGGAAGCCCTCGGCTTCCCCATCCTCGGCGATCCCATCTACGGCCATCCCTCAAGACAAAAAGTGCCTACGCCGCGTCTCATGCTCCACGCCTGGAAACTCGCCTTTCAGCATCCCATCCACGATCAGCCGATGAGCTTCGAAGCCGCCATCCCGCCGGAGTTTGAGCCGTGGGTGAAGGCTGCCTGCATCACTTTGCCAGCGGCACCTGCACGGGATGCATGAGGTAGGCGATCAAATCACGCACCTGATCCGGCGGAAAAGCCAGCAGCAGACCTTCAGGCATCATCGAAAGCGGGGACGTCTCCGTTTTCACGACTTCCGCCTGATCGAGCGTCATCGATTCGGTCAACGTGCGCAGCGTCAAAGTGCGGTCGGTCTTTCCGGCGATCACACCGCTGAGCTGCCGACCATCTTTGAGTGTGAGAATGCTCATCCTGTAGTCCGCACTCACCACGCCGCTCGGATCAGCGATATTCTCAAGCAGGTAATCAAGGCTCGCACGACCGCTGCCTGTGAGATCAGGCCCGATCTTGCCGCCTTGGCCATACATCATGTGACAGGCACCACAGACGGCGGTGAAGAGCATGCGGCCGTTGCTGAGGTTGGCTTGCTTGAGCACCTCGGGCTTCAAATCAGCTTTCAGCTTCTCGATGAGCTGCTTTTTGTCCGCGGCGGATTCACGCAACTCACCCCAAGCCTCGACGAGCAGCTTCGAAAGCGCCTCGTCATTGAATGAACGAATCTGTCGTGCGTGGAAGGCGCTCAATTCGGTGCGCGGAATGCGTCCGGCGGCCATCTCAGTCAGCATCGCCTTCGCAAAGGCTGGGCGTGCGACGAGCGTGTCCATGATGCTCGTCGCGAACTTGCGGTAGCTCTTCGCAAGCTGCTTGCCGATCTCGGGATCATCAAAGAGCGCCAGACCTCGCGCCGCCGTCGTATTGAGGCCGCGAACGTCGAGGAGCTTCGTGCACAGCTCGCGCAGATCGTCGGGACGAGCTTCGATGAGCGTTTTGAGCGCTGACTCGCGGGCGGTGATGTCCGCATTGTCATCAAGCGCGATCTTCTTCACGTCATCAAGGGCTCGTCCATCGCCGAAGAGGATGCTCAGTTCGCGGATGAGTTTTGTAGTCCCGGCTTTAGCCGGTTCAGTTCCGGCTAAAGCCGGGACTACAATACGATCCCAGTTCGCGGGCTTCGGAGCCCTGCGAATGCCTTTGAAGGCCTCGGCCATGCCTTCAAGCACGTCGTCGGAGCTGTTGATGGCGAGAAGTGCATTCAGCGCCTCCGGCTCCATCGCGAGCTTGCGGGCGATCCAACGCGTCACTTTGGGCCAGGAGCACACTTTGGCGATTTCGAGCAGCGAATCGGCCTTCAGCGGCGAAATGCCATACCAGAGCATGTGCGACAAAAACGGGTCGTTGGCGAGCTCAGGCTGGGAGATCAACATTACTGCGAGATCGGCTCTGCTAGAGACAGGCAACCTTTGAAGAATAGATGCCAGCGTGAGCTTCACGAGCTTCGAGGAGTCGTCTTGTGCCATCATTTGCAATGGCTTCATAACTTCCTTCGATCCGGATTCAGGAGGATAATTACAGTGCGGACTTGGACCTGTGATCCTATCCAAAGGCCAGAACTCGCTCATCTCCCGCAACGCAAGAACTCGAGCATGTTCGTTCTTGGAATGGAAATCCGCCTTCGGCCACGGTTTTCTCCACGCAAAGGGCTTCTCCGGCTTCTTCGGCTCGCCGTAGCTGATGCGGAAGATGCGGCCGGAAGTGCGGTGGACGCCGGTGGATTCGTGGCACTCGCCGGTGTCGCTCCAGTCGAGAATGAAGCCGCTGCCGTCCGGGCCGGTGCTGATTTCGATGCCGCGGAACCATGGATCGTCACTGAGGAAGACATCAGGCTCATGTTTGCCGACGTAGCCGCTGCCGTTACGTTCCAGTCGCTCCACATTCGCGCGACGGCCGTGCATGTTGAGCGTGAAGAGCTTGTTGCGATACTTTTCAGGCCATTGATCGGCCTGGTAGATCATCATGCCGATGTGAGCGTGGCCGCCGCCGAGGCTGTTCGCCTTGCCATCGCGACTTTCGGTCCAGCTTCCGCTGCGGTCGTAGTGGTAGTGGTCGGCGATGGTGTCGAGCTTTTCATACACGAGCGGGTTCAGCGTGCTGGAATCCATCAAGTGCGCGCCGTGGATGAGATGCCAGAGGTGGCCGGTGACGGTGTTGATGAAGAATAGCTCGCCGTTGGCATCCCAATCGTGACCCCACGGGTTCGTGGTGCCATGCGTGAGCACTTCGACGATCTTCTTTTCGGGATGGTAGCGCCAGATGCCGCCTTTCATCGGCACGCGCTGCTCATCGGGCGTGCCGGGAATGCCGAGCTTGCCGGGGCAGGAGTGGCCGCAGCGGCCATAGAGCCAGCCATCGGGCGCGAAGCGCAGGCCGTTGGCGAAGTTGTGATAGTTGTCCTTCGCCACCGTGAAGCCGTCGATCACCACCTGCGGCTCGCCATCGGGAATGTCGTCGCCATTCGCATCCGGGATGAAAAGCACCTGGGGCGGGCACATGAGCCACACGCCCCCGCGACCGACCTCGACGCTGGTGAGCATCTGCACGTCCTCGGTGAACACTTTGCGTGTCTCGGCGATGCCATCCCAGTCTTTGTCCTCCAAGATGATGACGCGATCCTTCAGCGAGAGGTCAAAGCGCTTCGTGCGCTCGGCATAGGTGTAGTTTTCCGCCACCCACATGCGGCCTTTGGCATCCCAAGCCATCGCGATAGGATTCTGCACATCTGGCTCCGCGGCAAAGAGCGTGGCTTTGAAGCCCTCCGGCAGCTTGAGCGCCTTCAACGCCTCCTGCGGCGACATCGGCGAGGGATTGCCGGGCTCGCTGTTGTAAAGAGCGGGGAAGTCGGCGGCGCAGGCGAGGGTGGTGAGAAGTGAGACGTAAGAGGTCAGAAGGCGGACGCGCATGGACCGCGAAGGTGTCGAGACACCGCGCGCTGACAAGTCACAGCCCGAGTTCCTTCTTCACGATGTCCACACCGGCGCACATGCTGGCGAGTTTCTTCTTCGCGGCCCAGCGGGCGGTTTGGGAGAGGCCACAGTCGGGGGCAAAGACGAGTTTGTCCGCTGGCGCGTGTTTCAAGCAGGCACGCACCGCATCGGCGATCTGCTCGGGTGTTTCGATGTGGTAGCTTTTCACGTCGATGATGCCGACGGCCACGTCGTAGCGCTCGGACATGGGTTTGATGACGTCGAGCTCGGCGTATTCGCGGTTCGCCATCTCGACGTGGACTTCATCGCAGTGGAGTTCGAGGAAGGCGGGAAAGAGCGGCGCGTATTTGCGCCAGCCGACG
The DNA here is from genome assembly GCA_016795465.1 of Verrucomicrobiaceae bacterium. Lineage (GTDB taxonomy): Bacteria > Verrucomicrobiota > Verrucomicrobiia > Verrucomicrobiales > Verrucomicrobiaceae > Prosthecobacter. Next base: position 79,867 of record JAEUHK010000124.1, read on the forward strand.
GGATGGCCTTTGAAATTGCCAAAGCAAAGGTGCGTGCAGATGCGTGCCTTGCCGTAACCGCTGGCGACGGTGCGGTTGAAGATGTCCACGAAGCGTTTCGTGTCCTCGCGGTAGCCGTAGCAGCTCATGCTGGGCTCATCGACGCAGATTTCCTCCGCGCCTGCGGCAACGAGGTCGGCAATTTCTTTGTTCACGATGGGCAGCAGGGCCTCGGTGATGGCGTAACGGTCCTTGTAGCGCTCATTCGGCGAAAGTCGGCCGCTGAGCGTGTAAGGGCCGGGCACGGAGACTTTGAGGCGCTTGCCCGTGTGGCCTGCGAGACGCTTCAAACGCTGAAATTCCTCCACCGCGCCGAGTCCGCGCGGCGCACGGAGTTCGCCGGCAATCTCGTGTTTGCCACGTTGGTCGTGTGCCGGCGGTCCAAAGCGTCGCGGGCTGGCCGGTTCGAGCGCGATGCCTTCGATGAAGCCATAAAAGCTCAAATTGAAGTCAAAACGCGTCTGTTCGCCATCCGTGATGACATCGAGCCCGGCGGCGATTTGATCCTGAATGGCCACCTGCGCCGCATCGTCCTGCATTTCGGCAATGTCGGCCGTTCCAAAGCTGCTCAGGTGCTGCGCCGAGAATTCAAGCCAGCCCGGAAACGGATAGCTGCCGATGACAGAGGTGCGAAGCGGTTGGGATTTCATGATGAAGCATGAAACGCCACGCTCGCGGCATACGCTACGATCGAGCCGCAAACGACAACCGCCGCGGCGGGAAGGTGCAATGCGTGCGTCGTTTGCGAAAAAGCATCGTGAGGGCCGTTGTGTCGGCACATGATCATCGATGTCCACTCGCACGCCTGGAACTTCCCTGCCGATTTCACTGAGGATTTCATCCGTCAGGCTGGACGGGCGAGGCCGGGGCAGGTGGTGGATTACTCGGCGACGTATGAGGCGTATCGCGCCACGGCACCGGAGGATACGCACACGATTGTGTTTGGCGGGAAGGCGAGGCTTAGCGGCCTGTGGGTGGATGATCGCACGGTGGCGGCGCATGTGGCGCGTGATCCGGCGCGGATGACGGGCTTTCTCTCCGTCGATCCCACGCAGGATGGCTGGGAGCGTGAGATGCAGGCGGGGCATGAGGAGCTGGGCCTGCGCGGCATCAAGCTGCTGCCGATGTATGCCGGCTTCAGCCCGGACGATGAAAAACTGGAGCCGCTGTGGTCTTACGCAGAGAAAAAAGGCCTGCCGGTGCTGCTGCACACGGGCACGACCTTCATCGCGCAGGCTCCGCTGGCCTTCACGCTGCCGCGTTTGATCGAGCCGGTGGCCTTGAAGCATCCCAACGTGAAAATCATCCTCGCGCACCTCGGCCATCCGTATGAGGGCGAGTGCCTCGTGACGATTCGGAAGCATGAAAACGTCTTCGCGGATGTGAGCGCCCTCCACTATCGCCCGTGGCAGCTCTACAACAGCCTCATGCTGGCCCAGGAATACGGCGTGTGGCACAAGCTGCTCTTTGGCACGGACTTCCCCTTCACGACCGTGAACGCGTCCATCGCCGGTCTTCGCGGCCTCAATGACATGCTGGAGGGCACGAAGCTCCCTCGGCTGCAAACCGACCAGATCGAGGCCATGATCCATCGTGACAGCCTCACGCTGCTGGGGCTGAGGTAAGTTTGAGATTGCGTTTGCGGCTCCTTTTCGTCAAAACCGGCGCATGGAACAGAATCCCTACGCCGCGCCTCAATCTCAAATCCTGCAATCGAGCACTTCTGACGAGGCGATCCGCCGCGAGCATCTCAACACCGAGGCGACGATCAAGTCGGTGGGGACGCTTTATTCTTTCGGTGCACTACTGTTGCCTCTGGTTGGGGTCGTGGCTTTCGTCAAAGGAGGTGACTCCAAAGATGCTGCGCAAATGGCTGGTGGGATCTTCTTTGTGATCGTTGGAATCGGACAGGGGTTCATCGCTTTTGGTCTTTGTCGGCTGAAAGGTTGGGTGCGCATCCCAACGGTCATTCTGTCTTGCATCGGTCTGCTTGGCTTCCCCGTCGGCACGTTGATCAATGCCTACATCCTCGTGAAGGTATGCGGAAAACAGGGCAAGTTTGTGATGACCGAGGAATATCACCGCATCATCGCGGCGACGCCGCACATCAAACGGAAGACCTCCATCGTGGTGATCATCCTGCTCGTGCTCCTCATCCTGATCCTGCTCGGGGCGATCGCGGCGGTGGGGTTTGGCTGATGGCTACTTCCGCCGCACTTCCTGCACATCGAGGCCGGTGAGCTTCCACTCGCCCTTCATGGGCTGGACGGTGAGCCTGGCCTTGTAGCCGTTGTAGCGAGGGTGGGAGTGGCCCCAGTGGCCCACGTTGCCGAGCACGCTCCAGTTGCACTCGGCGACGAAGCCGCCGCTCGCAGGATGCGGGCTCACCTTGTCCACCGTGGCTTCGAAATCGGTGATGAGCACCCGCGTGCCCTCGCGGCCATCGAGGGTGAGGGCCGTGATGGTCTCGAGATAGAGCTTTCGAAGCAGTTCGCCGTCCACGCTGCGGGCCAGCACGTCATACACACGCGACTCAGCACGCTGGTCGAAGGCGCGGTAAACATTCCGCAGCAGGGGCGAGACGATCTTTTGCGCCTCCGCTGCCTGCGTGATGACCGGCACCGTTTCACCGCGCTGGAACGTGATGACGAGGATCTTTGAGAAGAGCACGAGGCCGAAGACCCACACGCCAAAGTAGGGCAGGCCGCCGCCGGGCAGTCGGTAGTCCCGGTGCCAGATATACCAGTAAAAAGCGAGACCGGCGATGATCCAGATGGCGGCCCCCAGCGGCACGGAGACGGGCTCCGCCGGTGCAAAGGTGGGCACCGCGGCGAGCGGTGAAGGCCGCAGGCGTCCCTTGTTCATCCATTGGATGCGCTTCGTGACACTGTTCACGACTACTTTTTCGCTTTGGTTGCCAAAGAGGATGGTGACCGGCATTTCCTTGAGGTCATTGATCCAGCCCTTCCACATCACCTCCACCTGATCAGGCGTCTCGTTGGTGGTGAACTGCCACACAAAGCCGAGCATGCATTGGTTAAAGGCCAGCTCCTCCTTGTCCTGCATGGGCAGCGTGGCGCCCGGCTTGCCTTTCACAAAAGAGGCCGCGGGCGCGATGTAGGGCTGGCGGCCTTCATTCGTCGTGAGCGAGCACCAGTCCGCCGCCAGCTTTTCAGCATCGACGACGATCTGCGCCTGTCGCTCGGGCGACAAGGTCTCCGGCAACTGCTTCTCGTCCGGCACGAGCCATTTGAAGACCGCGTGCATGTCGAAGAGCGCCTCCACGCGGATCTGGTAGGGCTCCACATAGACGTAAACGTGGGACACCGGACCGGTGATGAGCGTGCTGCTGGTCGTGGCTGCCGGTGGCGGTGTCGCAGGGGCTGCCGCACCTTCGTTGGCGGGCTTGGGCGGAGTCGGAACGGGTGCTCCGGTGAGGTCAAAGGGCAGCGGCACGCGGTCGATCTTCACCTGTGCCATCGCCTTCGGCATCGAAAGCGATGCGATGGCGAGCATCGCGAGGACACAGGAGCGGATCAAAGGCAGATGGAAGGGCATGCGTGAAAGAGGAATCAAAGCTTCCAGGGCTTGCGCCATTCCTTCGAGAGCAGTTTCGAGGCCGCGGCGTTGTCAGCGATGGTCTCGGTCTTCGGGTCCCACTTCAGCGCCTCGGTGCCGGTGCGCAGGGCGATGTTCGCGAGGTGCGAGATGCTGATGCTGCGGTGGCTCACCTCGATCGGTGTGGCCGTGGGCTTGCCGTCGTAGATGCAGGAGAGGAAGTTGTCCGTGTGGTCCTTGCTCTCATAGAGGTGGATCTCGCCGTCGCGTGCCTTGTCACGCAGGATGTCCGGGCTGCTGGCCTGGATCTTGCCGCGGTTCACGTAGATCCACTTGCCGCCTTCGCCTTCGAAGAACACGCCGACGTGGTCGAAGGCCTTCGTGGAGCCTGCTTGGGCGTTTTGCGCCTCGACCTCGGGCATGAGCTTGGACTCGGGGCTGGCCACGTGCATCACGACGCCGCTTTCATACACGCACTCGAAGCTGAACTCGGTGGCGGTGTTGTAGAGCGCCTTCAGGTCGAGCTTGCCGGTGATGTTTTTCATCTCCACCGGGCCGGTCAAATCGGTGCCCATGCCCCACTGCGCGATGTCGATGTGGTGAGCGCCAAAGTCGGTGATCATGCCGCCGGAGAAGTTGAAGTTGTGACGCCAGTTCAGCGGCAGCAGGGCAGGGCGGTAGTCCATCTGCTCCGCCGGGCCCAGCCACATCTCGTAGTCGAAATCGGCCGGCACGGGAGCCGCGTTGATCTGGTCGGCCATGCCGTTCCAGTTCTTGTGACCGCCAGGAAGGCCCACGCGGACCTTTTGCAGCTTGCCGATGCGGCCGTTGCGCACCTGCTCGCAGGCGAGGCGGAAGTACACATCGCTGCGCTGCTGGCTGCCCGTTTGCCAGGTGACACCGGCCTTCGCCACTTCATTGCTCATGAGGCGGCCTTCGGCGATGGTGAGGGCCAGCGGCTTCTGGCCGTAGATGTGCTTGCCTTTGCGGGCGGCATACACGGCCATGTAGGCATGCCAATGATCGGGCGTGGAAACCTGCACCGCGTCGAGGTCCTCCTTCTCGATCATCTCGCGGAAGTCGGCGTAGGCCGTGCAGCCCTTCACCGGCTTGTGCTCGGCCTTCGAATACGATTCGTCGATGATTTTGCGACCTGCCTCACGTCCGCCGGTTTCCTTGCCGTCATAGCCGTAGTGGCCGTATTCCTTCATCGGGTCCGCCACGGCGATGACCTGGCATTTGCCATTCGAGAGAAAGCTCGGCGTCCAGTCACCGGCGATGGTGCCCCAGCCGATGGCACCCACGGTGATGCGTTCCGAAGGAGCCGGGCGGCCTGCTTTCCCGAACACCGAGGACGGCACGATCATCGGAAAACCGAGCGCGGCGGCGCTTTGAGTGAGGAAACGGCGGCGGGAGGAAACAGGAACGCGGTGGAGCATGGCGGCCGCTTTTATAGACGCGGCGCTGCCGGGGTGGAAGCTCAAAATCGAGTTCAAGGTAACCGCGCCTTCAGCGCACGCACCTCGCCACGCACATCCGCCGCCTGCAAAAACGCCGAGACGACCACCACACGCCGAGCACCGGCCGCGAGCACCTCGTCGAGCCGCGTGGCATTCACACCGCCGATGCAGAAAATGGGCAGCGAGACCTGCCGGTGTGCCTCCGCAATATCTGCGAGGCCGATGGGGATGTAGTCCGGTTTTGTCCCCGTGGCGTAAAGCGGCCCGAAGCCGATGTAATCCGCACCTTCCGCCTGTGCCGCCACGGCCTGCGAGAGGCTGTGCGTCGATTTGCCGACAAAACACGCTCCGCCGGTGACCTCGCGTGCTTTTGCCACCGCATCGTCGTCCTGGCCCACGTGCACACCTTCACACGCGATCTGCGCGGCGATGTCCGCGTGGTCATTGATGATGAGCGGCACATCAAAATCACGCATCACCGCCTGCATCCGCCGGGCGAGCTGCTCCACCTCGCTCTTCGCGGCCTTTTTCGCGCGAAGCTGCAGCAAGTCCACGCCGCCCTCGCACAGGGCCACGGTCATCGTTTCGACCTCCGCGGCCGGCACATAGCCGAGATCGAGGATGCCATACAGGCGGGCTTCAGCGGGCGTTTTCTTGGTCATGGGTGTGTCATCAGGATGAAATCAAACAGCTCCCCGTGTTGGCGGCCATCGAGCGTGATGTCAAACGGCACGATCTGCACTCCCGCAGGCTGTTGATCGCGATTTTGCACCTTCAGCGTCACCGGAAAGCTCTCACGGCTTTTCGCGGCGACGCTGCCTTCGAGCACTTGAGGCTCCGCCACGATGCCCGGAGGCGTTTTCAATACCACGCGATGCTTTTGCGGCCTGTCTCGAAAGTTCCGCACCGTGACCTGCACGACCTGCGTGTCCTCTTTCGTGAGATCGACACGATACGGATACGCACTCACCCAGTAGGGGTCGTAGCCGTATTCATAGTCTGCATCGGGCAGCAGGGCCTTGTACTTGCTGATCGCCCGCAGCGCCCAGTCGTGATAGCGATCAATCAAGGCCTTGGGCTCCGTCATGAGCACGCCGTGGGCGCCCATGATGATGTCCGGCTGCAGCTTTTGCAGGTACTTCGCGGCCACGAGGTAGCCTTCCTCGATGATCGCACTGTTGCGGGCATTCACGCACTCGTGGCCGTTTTGCGCCGGATCACTCGGATCGCCGAAAAGGTTGTCACCGGTGAAGACGACCTTCTTGCCATCCAGCATCAGCCACAGCGCATTGCCGAACTCCGTCTGGCCGGGCATCCAGTCGATGTGAAGCTGGTAGCCCTCCCACTCGATCACATCACCCGCCTTCAGCACACGGTCTATCTTCGCATTCTCAAAGCCTGCGTTGTAGGCGCCGATCATCGCCGGGTAGTCGTAGAAGCGTGGGTTCTCACACTTGTCGGCGATGCTGTCCATCGTCCAAAACTTCACGCCATGGTCCTGCAGCGCTGGGAAGAGGGTGAAGTGATCGCCATGCGAGTGTGAGATCCAGCACGCGTCGATCTGTTTGAGCCCGAGATGCTCCTTCATGTCACTGATGATGCGCTCCAGAACGAGCTTTGGGAACAAGCCGCAGTCCAGCAGCAACGCGTGACCGCTGTCGGCGATCAAAATGGCAAAATTCTTCCCCGCCATCTCCGGGCCGAACATGTACAGATGCGGCGAGACCTGCACGATGTAGTGCGCCTTCGTCGGTTTCGTGGCCGGATGCGGGCCGCGTTTGCCCAGCTTTTCGACCGGATAGCCGCGGATGTAGTCCGGTCGGAAGTCGGCGAGCTTCGTTTTGAACTCGATCAGCTGCTCGGTCGCGTTTTGGATCACCGGTCCCTGCGATGAAAACGCCGTCGCAGGCTTCAATGCGATCAATCGGTCCACCGAACCCATCAACGCATCGAGTCCCTTTGCGAAACCGTAGTCCCATTCGGTGTCGAACCAGTTCGTCATCTTCGCGCCATCGTGCATCACGCCGCCGAGGAAGACCTTGTCCTCCCACACATAGCTCATGCCGCCCGGCGAGTGTCCCGGCGTGCTCACGCAGCGGATCGTGCGGCCGTGCCATTCGATCACATCGCCATCGGCGAGCCATCGATCCACCTTCACCGGCTGCGCTGGAGGCCGCACGTAGCTGGAACCATGCACGCTGAACTTGTCCCCCAGCCTCGGATGCCACTTTCGAAAAGTCGTGGGTGTCTCGAACAGCTCCTGCTCCTCCTTCGGCGCAGCCACCTTCGTGATGCTGCGGTCGAGGCGTTGGATGCCTTGCAGCAGTTCACGATGATGCCCGGTGAGCAGCACCTGCTCGACATTCCTCACGCCAATCTGCTCCAGCACGCTCGCATCGCCGGGATCAATGACCAGCGCCGCATCGCCATCACGAAGGATGTAAGTGTTGCAGGTGCCTTTCGAGACAAACAGCCCCGGCGCGACCTCCTCCAAGGCCGCATGGCTCATCACAGGAAACAGGGCAAAAGCGGCGAGAAGGCGTTTCATGGCAGGAAAGCCTCAAATCAACCTCACGAGCCCCTTTCTTGCCAGCGGCATCGAGTTGGAAAGTTGGAGTCCAGGCTTTAGCCGATCTGGGGATCGTTCGGATCGGCTAAAGCCTGCACTCCAACCTCTGTATCGATCACTTCTTCAGTCCCGCGAGCATCGCCTTCATCTTCGCGACGGTTTCAGCGTGCGCGGGGTCATTGGCGAGGTCTTTGGACTCTTGCGGATCGTTTTGCAGGTCGAAGAGCGTCGCGCCCTGGCGGCCTTCGTCCCATTCGGTGTAGCGGAACTGCTCGGTGCGCACGCTGACGCCGAGGAAGGCACCAGCCTTGCCTTTGCCCTTTCCTTTCCCTTGGCCCTTCTTGCCTTTTTCGAGGTTCTTTGGGTCAAAGTTCGGCGCGGTGGTGGCGACGGGGGCGCCGCGCAGCACTTGCGAGAAGGCGGGCTTGTCCCAAGCGGCTTGTGGATTGTCGAGCAACGGTTTCAGGCTGGTGCCGTCGCTTTGCGGCAGCGGCAGGCCGCACACGTCGGCGAGCGTGGCGTGCAGATCGACGAGCTCGACGGGGCGCGGGCAGCTCTTGCCGTTGTTCGCGTTGCCGGGCACGCTGATGATGAGCGGCACGCGGGCGGAGTTTTCCCAGATGCTTTGTTTTTGCCACAAGCCGTGATCGCCGAGATGGTAGCCGTGGTCGCTGTGAAACACGATCACGGTTTTCTCACGCAGCCCGAGTCGCTCGATGGCGGCGACGACCTGCCCGACCTGGTCATCCATGAAGGTGGTGGACGCAAAGTAGGCCTGCAGGATCTCTTTGCGCATCGGGTCGGTGAGCTGGTCCTGATCTTTTTTGTAGCTGGCGTAAGCGGCGGCCGGGATGCCCGGCGCGTCCTTCATCGGGCCGGTGGCGAGCTTGATTTGGTCGATGGGATAGCCTTCGAAATACTTCGCGGGCGCGACATACGGCGTGTGCGGTCGATAAAAGCCGACCGCGAGGTAAAACGGGCCGTCCTTCTTCGCTTCGAGCAGCTTGATGGCCTCCGCCGCGCCCACGGCGTCGGTTTGCGGTTCGTCGGAGGGATCGCTGAACCAGCTCAACGTGCCGCCGAATTGCCCGGGCACGAGCGTGTGAATCTGATCTTCGACTTTTTTGTCGTGCCCGATGGGATTCACGACCTGCTGCCACGATGGCTCGTCATCGAGGCCGCTGGTGCCGATCTGCGTCGGCACGCCGTAGTGGTAGAGTTTGCCGACGCGTGCCGCAAACGCGCCCGCCTTCGAAAACGTCTGCGGGATGCTGAGCACATCAGGCAGTGCTTTGCGGAAGTGCGTGCTGTTTTCATACACCTTCGTGCTGCCTGGTCGCATGCCGGTCATGAAGGATGCGCGGCTCGGATTGCACAGCGGATACTGGCAGTAGGCCTTCTCAAAGCGCACACCCGTGGCCGCGAGCTTGTCGATGTGCGGCGATTTCACCTGCGCATGCCCGTAGCAGCCGAGGGAGGTGTTCAAGTCATCCGAGACGATGTGCAGCACATTGAACTTCGGCGGCGCGGCAAACGCGGCGGCGGCAACAAGGGCAAAACTGGCGGCGAGAAGCGATTTCATGGTGGCGCGTGGTAACGCGGCCACCGCAGCGAACTCGCGGGAAATTTTGTGACATGCTAAACTCAAAGCGCTAGACTGGACGTGTTGAATATTGGTCATCAATCCAGTTCGAACTCGAACATCATATATTTTGCCCGTTATGGACTTCTTCAGCGCGAGGCTGCTCTACATCATCTTGGTAACAGACGGCAAGAAAAGGAAACGAAACCTTCATGATGAATCGGTGGTCGTGTTCCGTGCCCGGAGCTTCGAGGACGCTTTTGTGAAAGCACTTGAGCTTGGTAAATCAAGAGAGACAGACTACAAGAACGACAACGGACACAGGGTCCGCTGGGTGTTGGCGGAAATCTTAAACATCGATCATGTAGGATCTGTCGTGGCAGGTAAGGAAGTAGCATCGAAATTGCACTACCGAACCAGCCGAACTGCGGTTTCACCCGGTCGAACTTTTCATCCCGAGCGATCTAAACCGAACGAGAGCTTTTAGTGGGCAAAGGCCTAGCACCCCTGGCTTCTTGCCATCACTCCGGCCGTCCATTCTCTGAGGGCTTTTTGCTCTCAATCAAAGCCTTCGCTTGGCGCACAAGCCGGCGGCCGAGGAGTTCGTAGCCGGGTTTGGTGTAGTGGAGGTCGTTGGTCATGACGCCTTTGATCTCCTTGTTGTTGAGGTCGTCGCAATCGACCCACGCGCCGTGCGGATCTGCCTGGGCGACGGCGACCTGGCTTTCGCGGACGGTTTTCCAGGCGGGTGGGTTGATGCGTTCGTGGTCACTGATGCGGCCGATGACGACGTTGAGGTCCGGGCGCTTCAAATCGCGGCGCAGGTTGGCGATGAGTTGCTTCAAGGCATCCGCGTAAGGCGCGTGGAGACCGGTTTTCGAGTCGTTCTCGCCCTGCATCCAGCAGAAGGTGACGGATTTCGCATTCGGGTGCTCCTTCAGCATCGCGGCGAACTGTTCGAGGATGCGCGGATAAAAGATGGTGCCCTTGTTCTTGTCCTTCTCACGCGCCTTCGCGACATCGACGCCGTGTTTCATGGCGATGTCGTTCCACTCGTCCACCCAGTAGCGAATCGGCATGCCACCGACGGCGACCTTGATGTAAGCCACATCCGCATCTGGAAACGCGATCTTCGCCTCCGGCTCAAAACCGAGCTTCGGGTCCATCCCGGCCATGTTCGACTGCCCGGTGAGAATGAAGAGGTGCGCTGGCTTGTCAGACGCGGAGAGCGAAGAGCAAAGGGCGAAGAGGAGGAGGGCGAGGTGTTTCATGAGATTGGAGGAAGTGACCACGGAATACACTGAATACACGGAAAGGATTCGCAGAGTCATCCATGCCCTCTGGTTTCCGTGTATTCAGTGTATTCCGTGGTTGAAATGGTTTGAGCGGCTTACTTCGTGTAATCGCCGCCCGTGAGGCTCTTCAACACGGACTCCTGCCACGCGCGGAGCTTCGTCTGGAGTTGTTTTACGCGTTCGGGTTGCTGTTTCGCGAGGTCGGTTTTCTCCTCGGCATCGGCTGCGAGGTCGAAGAGTTCGATTTTGGCCTCGGTGGACTTTTTGCCGTCGTGGATGACGAGCTTGTGGTGGCCGTCGAGGATGGCGCGGGGGCCGAGGAAGTCGGCGTCGATGATGGTGCCGGGATGGCGCACGTTGCGGAAGTCGCGGGTGGCCTTGCCGCCGGAGAGCTTGGCGAGCGGCGTGGTGCCTTCCTGCTGCTTCGGGTCGATGTAGGGCGGTGTTTCGATGCCGTTGAAGCGGGCGGTGTTGTAGTCCCAGAGGAAGATCGGCGACGGGCGCTCGGTCATCGTGCCATCGAGCACGGGCGTGAGGTCGATGCCGTCGAGCGGTCGCTTCGGCAAGGGCTGGCCGGTGAGCGCGCAAAGCGTGGGCAGCAGATCGCTGGTGTGCGCGACGACCTGGCTCGTGCGCGGTGCTTTGATGCGTGCTGGCCACTCGATGAGGCCGGGGACGAGCGTGCCGCCTTCATACATCTGCCCCTTCACGCCGCGATGCGGGCGCACGAGCGATCCATCGGCGGAGGTGCCGTTGTCGCCGCAATAAAAGAGCAGCGTGTCATCGCGCAGGCCGGTGGCGACGAGATGTTTGCGCAGCGTGCCGATGGCGCGGTCCATCGCGGTGATCTCGGCGTAACGCTCGCGCAGCACCTCGCCCTGCGGTCGCGTGACGGGAGCGCCGGTTTCGTTCGAAGTGAGGCGCACTTTGCTCTTCGCGTATTTCGCGGGCAGAGCGTCGTAGAGTGCCAGATCCTGCGGCAGGCCGCTGTAGGGCTCGTGCGGCGAGCCGAACCAGATGACGGTGAAGAACGGTTTCGCGTCCTTCTTCACGCGATCGATGAACTGCATCGCCTCGCACACGAGGATCTCGGAGCTCTCGCCCTCGAAGACCTGCGGCGGGCCGCCGTTGCGCGAGAGCGAGGGATCCAGCTCGAAGAAATTGTCGTGCGAAAGCCATTCGTGAAAGCCCATCGCGCCCGGATTCGTCGGCGAGCCCGCTTTGACCGTGCCGACATGCCATTTGCCGAAATGCGCGCACTGAAAGCCCGCCTTGCTCAGCACATGCGCCACGGTGATCTCCTCCGGCCGGAACGACCAGCCCGGCGCGAAGGTGCCCATCCGATTCGGATGTCGTCCGGTGAGAAAACTCGCCCGCGTCGGCGAGCAGCTCGGATGCGCCGAGTGAAACCGCTCCAGCCTCAGCCCCTGCGCCGCCATTTCATCAAGCACCGGCGTCTTCACATGCGGATGCCCGTGGTAGCCCGTCTCCTCCCAGCCGTGGTCATCGCCCATCATGAGGATGATGTTTGGCTGCGCAAAAGCGGAGAGCAGAGGGCAAAAGGCGGAGAGGATGAGCGCGGCGGGGAGCTTCATGGCTGCATGAAACGCGATCGCGGGCGGCTTCCTGCGGGTAAAAAGGCATGTCTTGCCGCGAGGGAGCGGATGCGTTATTCTCGAACCATGAACTGGCACCAAGTCATCGACGAGCGCAGCTACGAGATGCACCAGGTGATCGCCGATGTGCTGCGGCGTTCGCCCGGGCAGCTTGCGCTCGTGAAGACGTGGATCGACCGCATGCTGGGCAATCCGGACTACTCGGAGCAGAACAAGGATGCTTTGAGAGAATGGCAACGTGTGATCGACCTCCAAGGCGTGCGCGGTGTGCTGGCGGTGCTGGATGATCGCGGCGAAGAGGCTGTTCGCATGCGTCAGAGCACGCCGTTTGCCGTTTTGATGCCGCAGGACAAGCGGCTGGAAATCCTGGACAAATATGAAGCGCGCCGAACTCGAGCATCTCTTGCGGGCGTCTAGCGGCACCACCGGCGAGAAGGAATTCATCATCATCGGCAGCCAGTCGGTGCTCGGCAAGCATCCCGACGCGCCACGCGAGCTGCGGCAGTCAATGGAGCTCGACATCTATGCACGCGACAAGCCAGACCTGCGCATCGAGATCGAACGGAATCTCGGCGAGCTGTCACGCTTCAGCGAAACCTACGGTTACTTTGCCGATGGAGTGAGCCCAGACACAGCGCTGCTGCCGAAGGGCTGGGAGACGCGTCTCACGCCGGTGTGCAATGAAAACACCGGTGGCGCGACTGGCTGGTGCATCGATCCGTGCGATCTCACCATCGCGAAGCTCTACGCGGCACGGCCGAAGGACATCGCCTTCATCCGCGCGATGCTGAAGCACCATTTCATCCGCCCGGTGGAGATCGAGCGGCTGATTGCCACGTTCGACGATGCACAGCTCCGCCGGCGCCTCACGGATGCGTTTGCGGTTTGCCGACGCCCGGCTTGAGCCGGCGTCAAGACTCGGCATCATCGCGAGCAACTCTCATGTCCGACGCCATCCGCTCCCTCGAACCCCGCGCTCTCTGGAATTGCTTTGCTGATCTCAATGCCGTGCCGCGGTCGTCGAAGAAGGAAGGGAAGGTGAAGGCGTTTGTGCGGGAGTTTGCGAAAAAGCATGAGCTGGAGTGCGTCGAGGACAGCGGCGGCAATTTGATCGTGAAGAAACCGGCCACGGCGGACCGGGCGGGGCATGCGCCGGTCATTTTGCAGGCGCATCTGGACATGGTTCACAAGGCGGCGGACGGCGTGAGCTTCGATTTCGCGAATCAAGGCATCGAAATGTGGGTGGATGGGGATTGGGTGCGGGCGCGTGGCACCACGCTCGGCGCGGACAACGGTCTCGGCGCGGCGGCGATCCTCGCGGTGCTCGCGTCAAAGGATCTGCCGCATCCGCCGATCGAGGCGCTGCTCACGATTGATGAGGAACAGGGCATGAGCGGTGCCCGCATGCTGCAAAGCGGCCTGCTCACCGGCAAAACGATGCTGAACCTCGATTCGGAGGAGGATGACGAGTTCACCATCGGCTGCGCGGGCGGTATCGACACGCTGGTGAGCTGGAGTTATGCCGAAACGAAGCACGAGAAGGCCAGCATCGCCGAAATCCGTGTCGAAGGCCTGCGCGGAGGTCATTCCGGCCTGCAAATCCACGAAGGTCGCGGCAATGCCATCAAGCTCATGGCGCGACTTTTGGCGGCGTGCGGCGAAAAAGCGGCCGCTTTGATCGAGATGCGCGGCGGCAGTGCTCGAAACGCGATTCCGGCGCGATGCATCGCCCGCGTCGCGGTGCTCGATGAAGCCGTTTTTGCTCAAAACATCGCCGAAGAGGCCGAATCGATCCGAAATGAGTTCAAACGCCTCGAGCCCGATTTGCAGATCATGACGACCAAGCTCGAAAACGGCTCTGTTTCGACGCTGACGGCCGAAAAGCAGCGAGCGCTCGTTTTGGCGCTGCAAGCGGTGGTGAACGGCGTGTATCGCATGAGCCCCGAAGTGCCCGGATTGGTCGAAGCGTCGTCAAATCTCTCGCTCATCGACCTCGGCAAAGGCCGCGCCGAGTGGAGCGGCCTGCAACGCAGCAGCGTCGAATCGAGCAAGCGAGATGTCGCCGCAGCCTTTGCGGCACCGTTTCGCCTGCTCGGTGCCGAGGTGCGCAATGATGACGGCTATCCTGGCTGGAGCCCGAGCGCGAGCTCGGTCATCCTCGATCAGATGAAAGGCATCTACCGCGAAATCTTCGGTCACGAAGTCGGCGTGAGTGCCTGCCACGCTGGTTTGGAGTGCGGCGTCATCGCGCAGACCTATCCCGGCCTCGACATGATCTCCTTCGGCCCCGACATCGAAGAAGCGCACTCCGAAAACGAACGCGCGAGCATTTCCTCGGCGCAGAAGTTCTGGAAGCTGCTCACGACGACCTTGGCGCGGCTGTGAGAAACGGCGCCGAAGACTACTTGGCGTCCTTTTTCTTTCCTTTGCCCTTCTTCTTCGCTTTTCCTTCGCCGGGATAGGGCAGCACGTGGGCACGTTCGGCCCACGATTGCCATTCAGCAGCGAGTTCCTTCACTTTTTCAGGCTGCGCAGCGGCGAGTTCGTTCAGTTCGGTGCGGTCGGTTTTGAGGTCGTAGAGCTCCCAGGGGCCGTTTCGGCCGGTGCGCACGAGCTTCATATCGCCCAGACGCACGGCAGCATTGCCTTCGTGCTCCCAGAAGAGATAGCGGGACATGATGCCGGTGCCGTTGAAGACGGTGGTGAGCGTATGACCCTGCATCGGCGTGATGGCGTGGCCGTTGTATTCGTTCGGATAGCTGGCGCCGCTTACGCTGACGCAGGTCGCCATGATGTCGATGAGATGGGCTGGCGTATGGCGCAGTTCATTTTTGGCATCGATGCCCACCGGCCAGTGTGCGATGAGCGGCGTGGCGATGCCGCCTTCGTGGTTGTAGTGCTTGTACTTGCGGAAGGGTGTGTTTTGCAAAAAGGCCCAGCTTTCGCCACAGAACCAGTTTGAGGCCGCTTCCGTCGGATCGCCGTCGCTGCGGCCGCTGGGGCCTGATTCGGCATTGCCGCCGTTGTCACTCATGAAGAGGATGAGCGTGTTTTCGAGCACGCCGCGGTCCTTCAAGCCGTTCACGAGGTCGCCAACGGCCTTGTCCATGCGATGCACGGTGGCGGCATAGACGGCCATGAGATGGTCAAAGCGGTCCTGCTCCTCCGGCGTGTGGTCTTTCCACAGCTTGATGGTGGGCGGGCGTGGCGCCTTCTCCCACGTGGCGTCGATGATGCCGAGCTCTTTCTGGCGGGCGATGCGGGCATCGCGCAGTGCTCCCCAGTCTTGCTTGTATTGCCCACGGAATTTCGCGATGGCCTCCGCAGGAGCTTGCAGCGGGAAGTGCGGCGCGTTGTGGCAGAGGTGCAAGTAAAACGGCTTCTTCGCGGCGAGCGCCTCGTCGATGAACTTCAGCCCAAACGTGGTCCACAGATCCGTCGAATACCAGTCTTTCGGCAGACGCGGATCGTCGTTGGCGATGGCTTCGCCATTGAGGAAGAGCTTCGCTTTCGCCTTGTCGCCACCAGCGAAGTAGAATCCACCCGCCGCGGCATTTAGCGAGCGGTCGAAACCGCGTTCCCAAGGCACCACGCCGAGATTCTGACCCACATGCCACTTTCCGGTCATCGCGGTCAAGTAACCGGCGGGCCGCAGCACCTCCGCGATAGTCACGCATGAGTTGTTGAGCCGGCCTTGATAGCCCGGCACGCCCTTGTCATCGGTCATGTGCCCGATGCCGGCCTGATGCGAATAGAGGCCGGTGAGCAACGAGGCACGTGTGGGGCAGCAGCGACCGGTGTTGTAGAACTGCGTGAAGCGCAGGCCGTTCTTCGCCAGAGAGTCGAGATTCGGCGTGGGAATCTCCGAGCCATAGCACCCGAGGTCCGCGAAGCCCATGTCATCGACAAGGATGACGACGATGTTGGGCCGCTGCTGCGCAGCGAATGACGAATGCAGAAGGACGAATGTCGAAAGCAGGAACAGGATGCATTTCATGGCGGGCTGCTAAACGACGAACACTTGGCCATCTTCCGGTTGGATTTGGCGGGTATCACGACAAGGTGCAGGCATGATCCGATCTGTCTGCGCCGCCTTCTTTGCACTCCTCATCTCCACTGCCTTCGCCGAGGAGCCGAAGTGGATTCCGCTCTTCAATGGCAAGGATTTGACTGGCTGGACGATCAAGATCGCGAAACGGCCGCTGGGTGAGAATTTTGCGAACACCTTCCGCGTCGAGGACGGCATCCTGAAGGTCAGCTACGATGGCTACGAGAAGTTTGTCCAGCAATACGGGCACCTTTTCACCAACCTGGCCTACTCGCACTACATCCTGCGCATGGAGTATCGGTTCACCGGCACGATGATGGCGGACGCGCCGAAGTATGTGAACCTCAACAGCGGCGTGATGCTGCATGCGCAGCCACCGCAGAGCATGCGCTTCGATCAGGGCTTCCCATCGAGCCTGGAGATGCAGTTCCTCGCCGATGAAGGCAAAGGACCTCGCCCCACGGGCAATCTCTGCACGCCGGGCACGCATGTGGAGATGGCGGGGCAGCTTTTCACGAAGCACATCGCCAAATCGAGCTCGCCGACCTTTCCCGCCGAGGAATGGGTGCGCGCGGAGATGGAGGTGCGCGGCCACAACGAGATCATCCACCGCATCAACGGCGTCGAGGTGCTGCGCTACCAGCATCCGGTGCTCGATCCGTCCTGCACCATCGCTCCTGCGAGCGACATCACCGCCGCCGGTGGCGATGTGAAGCTGGGCTACGGCCACATCGCGCTGCAAGCCGAGGGCCAGCCGGTGTGGTTTCGGAAGATCGAGCTGATGTCGCTGGAGGCTTCCAAGTAGCGGAAAACGTGAGCTTTTCGGAAACGAGGGCCAGCGAGCAACGAAACATTTCATCGGCGTGCTGACGCCCGCCGCTACGGTTGCTTCTTTTTCTTCTTCGCAGCGCCTTCCGGGCGATGTTCCTCGCCCCAGTCGTTGCGGACCTCGCCGATCCATTCGTCCACAAAACTGCTCGCGGCCCAGTCTTCCCATTGGCGGATGAGGTGCTGGCTTAGCGCGGGGAATTTAGTGATGATGTCGTGTTGCTCGGTGCGGTCGTCGTCGATGTTGTAGAGTTCCCACGGGCCTTTGAACTTCTTCACGAGCTTCCATGGGCCGCTGCGCAGGGCGCGATTGCCTTCGTGCATCCAGAAGATGGGCTTCACGCGATGCAGCGGCTCGCCTTGGATCGCCGGCATGAGCGAGAGGCCTTCGGCGGGTAAAATCTTGTGCCCTTTGAACTCGCCGGGATAAACCGCGCCGGTCACATCGCAGGCGGTGGCCATGATATCGATGAGATGCGCGGGCTGATGCTCCAGCTTGCCATTTCGTGCTGCGGGGATGCCCGCAGGCCAGTGGGCGATCAGCGGCGAACTGATGCCGCCTTCGTGCGTGAAGTGCTTGTAGCGGCGGAAGGGCGTGTTGTTCAGCGTGGCCCAGGTCATGCCGAGGAAAACGCTGCTGTCCGGCCCGCCGAGATCGGGGCCTTGCGTGATGCCGCGCGGCCCGCCCTCGGCGTTGCCGCCGTTGTCACTCATGAAAAAGATGAGCGTGTTCTCAAACATCCCGCGCTCCTTCAGCCCCGCGATCATGCGGCCGACGCTTTGATCCACGCAGTCGAGCATGGCGGCGTAGATCGACATGAGCAGGTCGTAGCGGTCTTTGTCCTCCTCGCTGAGTGAATCCCACGCGGGCACATCCGCCGGACGCGGCGCGAGCGGCCATTTCGCCTCGACGATGCCGAGTTCGATCTGCTTTCTATGCCGAGCCTCGCGCAGCTTGTCCCAGCCGATTTTGTATTTGCCGCGATACTTCGCGATCACGTCCTTCGGCGCCTTCAGCGGGAAGTGCGGCGCTCCATGCGCGAAGTATTGGAAGAACGGCTTCCCGCTTGCCTTCGCATCATCGAGGAATTTCAGCGCCCAGTCGGTGAACATGAAGGTGGAATACCACTCGCCGCTGCCGACCTCCGGCGAATCGGCCGCCACTTTGCGTCCATCGAGGTAAACCCACTTACAGGCGTCCTTGCTGCGCTCCTTCGGGAAATACAGCTCGCCAAACTGCGTCGTCGCCGTGCGCTGAAAGCCGCGCTCCCACGGCGGCGTGCCGTTTTGCTGCCCCAGATGCCATTTTCCGACGATGGACGTGTGATAGCCCGCCGCGCCGAGCACCTCCGCCATCGTCACGCAGCGATCATGGAGCTTTGCGTGCGTGCCTTTCGACTCCGGCAGCTTCAAGCCATCAAGATAGCCCATCCCCGCCTGATGCGGATACAAACCGGTCATCAAAGCGGCACGCGTGGTGCTGCAACGCGCCGTGTTGTAAAATTGCGTGAAGCGCACGCCGCCCGCCGCCAGCGCATCGAGATTCGGCGTCGGGATTTCGCTGCCGTAGCAGCCGAGATCGCTGAAACCCATGTCATCGACGAGGATGACGAGGACGTTCGGCTGCGCCGAAAAGGACGAATGAAGAATGAGGAATGACGAAAGGGCCAGCAGGAGGTGCTTCATGGAGGATGAAACGGGTGAGTGGATCGCAGATTGCAGATGGAATCCGCCTGCACCTATCCGGGAGACACCCTCACTTTCGCCGCCAGGTATCCGCGAGCACCGCGGCCACAATCACCGCGCCGGTCACGACGCGCTTCATCGGCTCTGAGGCACCGATCTGAACCAAGCCAGCCTCCAGTGTGGCGATGATGAGCACGCCCATGAAGCTCTTCACGATGCTGCCGCGTCCGCCCATGAGGCTCGTGCCGCCCACCACCACGGCGGCGATGGCGCTCAATTCGAAACCCACGCCCGCATTCGGATCGGCGCTGCCGAGGCGAGAGCAATTGAAGACCGCCGCAAGACCCGTCAGCGAGCCCAACAAGGCATGCGCGAGGATGCGCGGACGATCCACCGGCACGCCGGAGACCAGCGCCGCCTCCCGATTGGCTCCAATCGCGATCCAATGCCGCCCCACCGCCATGTGCGAGAGCACCACATGACCCGCGATCACCACGAGAAGACTGATCACAAAGGCCGGCGAGATCACCAAACCTCCAAACGGAGCCCCGAGCGTCTCCACCGCCGCGCCGATGTATTTCGTCTGCGAATCCGTGGCGAGAAACGAGAGCCCACGTGCCATCTCCAGCATGCCGAGCGACACGATGAAGGACGGCAACCGCAGCTTCACACTCACCGCGCCCGTCGTCCCACCGATCGCCGTGCCCACCAAAAGGCTGCCGAGCAAGGCAAGCGGCAGTCCCCACTGCCAGTCCGCCATCATCACGCCTACCGCCGCCCCGCAAAGCCCCAGCACCGAGCCCACCGAAAGGTCGATCCCGCCCGTGATCATCACCACCGTCATCCCCGTGGCCACCAAGGCGAGTGCCGGAATGCGGTTCGCGATGTTGCCCAGCGTCGTCACACTCCAGAATGTGTCCCGCAGCAGGCCAAACAGCAAAATCATGGCCACGAGCACGGCGAAGAGGATGAGGAAGTCGGCGAAGCGGCGCATGGTTGGAAAGAAGAATCGTGGCTGAATTCGGTCAACGTGGCAACGGTGCCTCGGGATCAATGGCGAGAGAACGCAGGTGCTCTTTTTCAGCCTCGTTCAATTCCCGCCCAAGGTTAGTGGCAAGATCGTCGATCCGGTCTCGAAAGCCGTGAATGAAAGCCAGAGACAGTCCCAGAGCCGCCTTTTTGACCGCCTCCCGTTTCGGAGAGCCGGCGTCCAGGTTTTTCTCAACCTGTCGGAGCAGATCGCACAAGCGATGCAGTTCGGCTTCATCCTCGTTCGTCATTCGCCATTCTGGTTTCGTCATTTGGTGACGACATCCACCGGGGTCTGCTGATCCGTGGGCGACGCTTTGTCCTTCAGCGCCTTCAAGGCGGCTTCGATGCCGAAGACGGCGAGTTGATCGCCGTGCTGGTCGGCCGTGGCGAGGACGCGACCATCGGCGAGGAGCGGCTTGAGCGCGGCGATGTTGTCGAAGCCGACGATTTGGATCTGGCCGGCCTTGCCAGCGGCTTGAACGGCTGCGGCGGCACCGAGGGCCATGTTGTCGTTGGCGCAGAGCAGGGCTTTCACATTCGGATTCGCCGCCAGAATGCCTGCGGCGACACCATTGGCCTTTTCCATCTCCCATTGGCCACTTTGTGAACTCACGATTTTGATGCCCGCGGCATTCATCGCGTCCTCAAAGCCTGCTTTGCGCTGCTGCGCGTTGAAGGCGGTGGTCACGCCTTCGATGATCGCCACCTCGTCGCCAGCCTTCAGCTTCTTCGCGAGCACCTCACCGACTGCTTTGGCTCCAGCACGATTATCGGGGCCGACGAACGGAACAGCGAGGCCTGCCTGCTTGAGTGTGTCGGCGTCGAGTTTGTTATCGATGTTGATAACGAGCACGCCAGCGTCTTTGGCCCGCTTGAGCACCGTGACGAGCGCCTTCGAGTCCGCGGGCGCGATGACGATGGCCTGCACGCCCTGCGCCACCATCTGCTCGACCAAACCCACCTGCTCCGCGAGGTCTGTCTCGTTCTTGATGCCGTTCACGACGAGGTCGTAATCCGCCGCGTGGGCTGCCTGATGCTTCTTCGCGCCTTCCGCCATCGTCTGGAAGAACTCATTCGCCAACGACTTCATCACCAGCGCCACCTTCGGCTTTCCTGAGGCATTCGAGGGATCGGCAGGCTTGCACGCGGCAAGCAGGCAGGCGGCGAGAAGAAGGAGCTTTTTCATGCGGTTGGTCCAAACAGCATGCCGGACCGCGTCTTGCGCCGCAATGATCTTTTCGCCTCGACGCTTCTTGATCTGGTCTTTTTCATGACGCCTGTCATACAAGGTCCGCGCCCGTGCCACGAATCGGGCAAATGAATGGACAGTGCCATCGCCGCCAGCCTCGAATCTCTGCACCCGGACGCCTTCGGCTGGGCGCTGCATTGCTGCGGCGGGGACGGGGGACGTGCGGAGGACGTGTTGCAGAATGCCTACCTGAAGGTGGCGGCGGATCGCGTGCGCTTCGACGGGCGCTCGGCCTTCAAGACGTGGTGGTTCGGCGTGATCCGCTTCACGGCGCTGGAGGAGCATCGGCGGGCGCGGTTTCGCGAGTCACTGCTCGGGAAACTGCTCGCGAGCTTCACCGAGGAGCATCATCCGTCTCCGTCACGGCAGATCGAGCGGGACGAGCAGGCGGCGCGGCTGCGGGCGGCGTTGGAAAAGCTGCCCGCGAGGCAGGCGGAGGCTCTGCACCTCGTCTTTTACCAGGATTTGACGCTCAACGAGGCGGCACAGGTCATGCGTGTGAGCCTCGGTTCCGTGCGTCAGCATTACGAACGCGGCAAAGCGCGGCTGCGCGAGCTGCTGCAAACCTCTTCCGGCCATGAATGACGACCTGAAACCTCACTTTGATCATTTGCGCGAATCCGAGCGGACTTCAGCGCCCGCGTGGCATCCGCGTTTTTTGCGAGCGCCATCCGCGGAACCTCGTTGGGCACCTCGACTGGCCTTTGCTGCCGTTCTGGCCTGTGCAGCGGCTTTTTGGATGCTGCCGCCGAAAGTGCACAGCGTGGCCGATTTGCCGCCGCTGCTCGATTCGGAGCCTCGTGAGCTGTTTGCGAGCCTCGATGCACCTTCGACTGATTTTCTTCTTCCAACCCATCTGACCATCCACCTCCCATGAAACCCCTCCTTCTCTCCCTTCTCATTAGTGTCACCGCGGCCGTTGCAGGCCCGGAGCAGCTTCTCAATGCCGGTTTGCTCTCGCCGGAGATCATCCAGCAGATCAAACCGGAGCTCGGACTCACCGCCGAGCAGGAATCGAAAATGACGGCCCTCATCAGCGAGGCCAAAGCGAAGGGATCGGGCGCTGAATCGGCCCTGAAGGAGCAGCAGAAGACGCTGCAGCAGATGCTGCGTGATCCTGCCACGACCGTCGAGACCGCCAGCGACATGCTGGGCAAGGTGCTGGCCTCTGAAGGCGAGGTGAAGCAGCTCCAGCTCCGCACCTTGCTGGCGCTGCGTGATGTGCTGACGCCGGAGCAGCAGAAGAAGGCGGTGAAGCTCACGCTGGCATCGAAGGCTGTCAGCGCGAAAGCCGATCTGCAGAGCACGGTGATGGCGAAGGCCAACAAGCTTCGTGCCGCCGTGGATGCGCTCACAGAAAAGCCCACCGAAGCGATGGCCTATCGCGGTCAGGAGATCGAGACGATGATCAAGAGCGGCGACTGGACCTCCGCGGATGCGGCGCTTGATGCGCTTATCAAAGACTCGGGCCTGAACGAACCCGAAGAGGCCAGTGCGGCCCCCGACTTCTCGACCTTTGAGCCGGGTGACACGAATCTCGACGCTCTGCAATCACGCTTTGAGTCCGTCAAAGAGCGTGCGCAGGAGATCATCTCGATTCCCGTGATGCGCCGCATGCTGAAGGCGAAGGAAGCCTTTGAAGCCGCGAAGGCCGCGCAGGATGCCACGGCCGTCGGCCGCATCCTCACCTTTGCCGAGAAGGAGCTCGACAAGAAGTGAGCGCTGTTCCGTGCTTGCCGCGGCAGCGGGCGATGTGGTAGCCTGCGGGCATGAAAACGGCGTTCTTGATCCTTCCGCTGCTGGTTGTGGTATCGCTCGGCCAGATTGCGACTCCCACCACTCCGACGAAATCTGCCACGCGTGATGTTTCGAGCGGCGGGAACACAAGCACCGCCGTCGTGAACGCCAAGCCGGCCTCCGGCGAGTCCACCGCACGCATCACGAGTCATTACTCGTTTGGTGATGCACGACAGTGGAAAAGCACCGATGGACGCTCTTTGGTCGGCAAAATGATCGCGTTTGAAGACGCGGTGATCGAGGTGAAGCGCCCGACGGCCGCGGAGGCCCGCGCCGCCGCGATGTCCGCCCCGGCACCGAAGCCGCCGGAGAAGTTCACACTCATGCGGGATGGCAAAATTCGTCTGCTGGTGAACAACAAGCCTTACGAGGTGGCGCTCGACCGCCTCAGCGAGGACGATCGTGCCTTTGCGAAGCAGGTGGAGGAGTCTGTGAACCGGAAGTGAGCGTCACGTGGGCTTTACCTCGCCGCAGAGCGAGACGTGGAGGCCTAGCTCACGCATGGCGGCGGCTTTGATGCGGGCGGCGCGGTGCGCTTGTTTTTCGTTGGGGGCGTAAACGACCTGGATGTGGTTGGATTGATGACGCGCCATCATTTGATCGCGGCTGACGCCTTTGAGCACGGTGTGCATGATGGGCCACTGCGGAGTGGTTTCCTGCCAGCGGCGCTGGGTTTCAGCCTCGGGGAGTTTCACGACCTCAGCCACGCCAATGTCGCAATGCAAGGCGTTGTCCTTCACAAAGACACGGCTCCAGACGATGTGGCCGGGTTTGCTGACGCCTTTCATCGTGCCGCCGCCGAGACGGAAGTACATCGCGGGCTGGCGCTCGCTTGAGGCGCCTTTCCAGCCGCCGATGAAGTGGGCGGGCGGTGCGGCGCCGCTGATGAGGAGGACCCAGACGTAGTCTTTGGCGAATTTTTGGCCCCAGCGGAGGTCGTGGAGGGTGTTTTCGGGCGCGAAACCAAGCTCACGCCACAAACGGTAGGTGACGAGGCCGTCGAGGCCGGCGCACTCATCGACTTCGTTGAAGTGCGGCAGGGCTTCGCCTTGAAACAGGACGCGTTTGCCATCGGCGCTGCGCACGGGCGGACGGTCGGCGTTGTTGAGCATGCCTTCGACGAGGTCGCTGGCAGGCGCGAGGTCCTTCAGGCCCTGCTGATACTGGATGCCGATGGCGTCGCAGCCGAACTCATCGGCGAGGCGCAGCGCGGCGATGTACATTTTGCATTGGAGCAGCACCTGCGATTCGGTGAGCTGTGTGGCCTCATCGGTGCCGAGGTTCATTTGCAGCCCTTTGCGTTTGAGCCAGGCAAAGACGGCGGCAGCATCGGCATCGCTCACCTCACGCATGGCGGCGTAGAGCGTGGACTGGCTGAGGCGCTCTTTGAAGCAGCCGGTGGCGTGCAGGAGGTCGTCGGGAATGATAGCGTTGAACATGCCCATGCAGCCTTCATCGAAGACGCCGAGAATGGCCTTTTGCGAGCGGAAGCGGCGGCCGAAGTCGCGACCAAGGCGCTCGTCATCGGCTGGGAGCTTCAGGTGGGCGAGATCGCGAACGTGGGATTGATCGTGCGTGACGCGGCCGGTTTCGAGCCACTCGCGGAGGCCGTTTTTGAAGAAGGCATCGGTGAAGGTCTCACTCCAGAGCGTGGAGTAGGTGACGCCGGCCTTGGTGAGCGAGGCGTTGAGGTTGAGAAGGCCGACGAGGCCGGGCCACTGGCCGCTCCAGTTCGCCACGGTGAGGATGGGGCCGCGGTGGGTGGTCAATCCGGCGAGCACATGATGCGAGTATTGCCACACGGCCTCGGCGACGATGAGCGGTGCGTCTGACGGGATGCTGCGGAAGACCTCGATGCCCTCCCGCTGGCTGGCGATGAAGCCGTGCTTCTTCTTCGCGTCGTAGGGGTGGGCACGTTTGATGACGTGGCCCTCGGCTTTGAAGGCGGCGGCGAGGGCCTCCTCCATGGCCTTTTGGGCGGGCCAGCAGGTTTGATTGGCGGAAAGGCGCAGATCGCCGCTGGCGACGAGGTAGATGGGCAGGCTCATGGTGCTCCCAGACTGCCGCAAAACGTGGGCGAGTCACAAGATGGAAGCCGTGCCGTGTTTTGCCGTGAAGATGACGATTCTTGACAGAGCGTGGCAGTGGAGCGGAGGGTACCCGGATGCACATCCGCTCTCGCCGCCTCGAACTCATGCTCTTTTTGAGCGTGCTGGTTCTGTATGCCATCGTGACGGTGCTGGCGGACCGGCCGGACATGGTCTGGGATGAAGGCCGCTATCGCTGGTATGCGACCAGCCTCACCCACGGCACCTACGCGACCGAGGAGAAGCCTGACATCATCAACGGCCCTGGCTATCCGCTGGTGCTGGCACCGCTGATCGGGCTCGGAGCACCGCTGATCGTGCTTCGCGGGCTGAACGCGGTGTTTATGGCTTTGGCAGCGTGGTTCAGTTTCCGGTCCGTTTTGCCCTATGCTGGCCGTAAGTGGGCTCTCGGCATCGCTTTGGTCACAGCACTGCATCCCAGCGTGCTGCGTGTGGCACCGCGTTTGATGACGGAGCCGCTCACGCTGGCCTGTGTGGCCGGATTTGCGTGGGCTTTCACCGCGGCGTTGCGGAGCGAAAAGTGGTCGTGGCGGCTTTTGCTGGCCTCTGCGCTCGCATTTGGATGGCTCGTGCTGACACGGGTGTTTTTTGGCAATGTGTTGATGGCGGCGGTGGTGATCCTGGCAGGGCTTTTGATCTTCCAAAGACATCGCGAGCGGCTGCTGCGGGCGCTGATGGTGCTGCTGCTGGCCTTTGGCCTGTGCGTGCCCTGGCTGGTCTACACGCATTCGCGCACGGGCGAGTGGCTGTGCTGGTCCACAAACGGCGGCGAGCTGCTTTACTGGGCCACAAGCACGAAGCCGGGCGAAAACGGGCATTGGTTCTCGGAAGAGGAATCGCAAACAATGCCAGAACTCGTGGCGAGTGGTCACCGCGACTTCTACAGGGCCAACTACTACTTGCCGGTGCTCGAACGTGAGGCTGCCTTGAAGGCCCGTGCCATGCAAAACATCCGCGAAAACCCGGCTGGCGTGCTTTGGAACTGGTCGTGCAATCAAAGCAGGCTGCTGTTTGGTTTTCCGCGTTCGCATTTGGCGGTGGAATGGGGCTCTTGGCTGCTGCTGGGCATCAATGGCGTGCTAGTGGCTTGGGTCGGCTTTGTCGGCTGGCAGGCATGGAGCCAAAAAGCGCAGGTGCCGGCTGAGCTGAGCGTGCTGGCGGTGCTGACCACGGTTTATCTGGGTGGATCGGGGCTTTTGCCCGGTCTGCCTCGCTACACGGTGGTCATCTGGCCGTGGGTGGGGCTGGTGGCGGCATCGCTGGTGCAGATGAAGCGTGCTCGCTGAGTGATCGCGCGGGGGGGCGGGCCAAGGGACTGCCGGAGGCATTTAAGAGCGGCTAAAGGTTTGCTAACAGGCTTGAAGAGCAAATTTGATATAATTATCATAAATAGATGTTGCTTCTGAAAATGAGGTGCCTATAATTTCCATACACTAAGCAAACCTCACCCGCGTCATGCCCCTCCCGGCGTCCATCTCCCTCGATCTCGACAACCTTTGGAGCTACCTGAAAACCCAGGGCGCTCCGGGCTGGGAGAGCTTCCCGAGCTATCTCGACCTCGTGGTGCCGCGGATTTTGGAGACGCTCGACCGCTGCCAGCAGCGCATCACCTTTTTCGTCGTCGGCAAGGATGCCACCATCGAGTCCAATCGCGGTGCTTTGAAGCAGATCGCCGAGGCCGGGCACGAGATCGCCAATCACAGCTTCATGCACGAGCCCTGGCTGCACCTTTACAGCCGCGAGCAGCTCCACGCCGAGCTTGAAGGTGCCGAGAACGCCATCGCGGCGGTCACCGGCCGGAACACACGCGGCTTCCGCGGCCCGGGCTTCAGCAGCAGCCCACTGCTGCGCGAGGTCTTGGTCGAGCGGGGGTATCAATACGACGCGTCGCTCTTTCCGAGCGCCCTCGGCCCGGTGGCTCGGTTGTTCTTCTTCTTCAAATCGAGGCTCAGCGCCGAGGAAAAGGCGAAGCGTAAAGGTCTTTACGGCAGGTTCAGCGATGCCTTTGGCCTTATGAAGCCCTTCACCTGGGCGAATGGCCTCACCGAGATTCCGGTGACGACGATGCCGCTGCTCCGCCTGCCTGTGCATGCGACGTATTTGATGTTCCTTGCTGAGAAGTCCGAAGCTCTCGCGAGAGCCTATTGGGCCACGAACATCCAGCTCAGCCGCTTGCGTGATATGCCGCCATCCATGCTGCTGCATCCCACGGACTTCCTCGATGTGACCGATGTGCCGCAGATGAGCTTCTTCCCGGGCATGCGCCTTCCAGCCACCAAAAAGAGGTCCCTTGTCGAGCACACCATCCGCACGCTGCAGCAGCACTGGTCCGTGCGTCCGATGGGCGCGGTGACCACCACGCATGCCGTGTCACCGGCCGCCATGGCGCTCACTCCCCGGACTGCCTGATCCCTTTTCATTCCGAACCTTCCACGCACACACACCATGCCTCACACCATCAACCACATCGCCATCGTCCTGCCGGCCTACAACGAAGAGAAGGATTTGCCTGCTCTCCTCGACAACATTCGCGAACAAGTGTCCGCGATGCCCTTTGGCTACACCGTCGTCGTCGTCGATGATGGTTCGAAAGACCGCACCGCGGCCATTTGCGAGGGAAAAGCCCGCGAGATGCCGGTCAAGCTCGTGCGTCATCAGGTGAACAAAGGCCTCGGCGAGGCTTTGCAGACAGGCCTGCGTGAAGGCTGGCTCATCGGCGATGCCGTGATCGTCATGGATGCCGACAACACACACAATCCCGCTCACATCCGCGAGATGGTGGCGATCCTGGCCAGCGGTCGCTCAGATGTCGTGATCGCCTCGCGATTCCGCAAAGGCAGTGTCGTGCAGGGCGTGCCCTTCCTCCGTCAGATGATGAGCTGGGGCTGCTTCCTCTCGATGAAGCTTCTGCTGCCTTATCGCAACGTGCGTGACTACAGCACCGGCTTCCGCGCTTACTCCAGCGCCATGCTGGGCCGCCTGATCAGCAACAGCGGCGAAAAAATTATCCAGGAAAGCAGCTTCGCCTGCATGCTCGAGCTTTTGCTGCGTCTTCGCTGGCTCGGTGCCCGTGTCGAGGAGATTCCCTACACGCTGCGCTACGACCTGAAGGAAGGCGTGAGCAAGATGCGCGTCTGGCGCACCATCAAACGCTACTTTGGCGTCGTCTCCCGTTACTGGGCTCTCGACCAGCTTCCGCAACAGCAGGAAAAGCCGCTCGCAGCCCTCCGTGAGCAGTATCGGGCGCGTGCTTGAGCTGCAGGTCACAAACACACTCCTTTCATAGCATGAAGTCCGCTCCAAAAAACATCGCCATCCTCGGCGGCGGTATTTCCGGCCTCACGTGTGCGCTGCGTCTGGCGCAGGCGGGTCATGCGGTCACGGTTTATGAGGGCTCGGAGCAATTGGGAGGTCTTGGCACCTTCTTCGAGCATCACGGGCGGGTGTTTGAGAAGTTTTATCACTGCATGCTGCCCAGCGACGGACCGCTGCTGCGCACGCTTGAGGCACTCGGCATCCGCGATCAGGTCTATTGGCGGCCCACCACCTTCGCGTATGCGCATGCGGGGAAGTTCTTCCCGCTCAACACGGCCGTCGATCTGCTCAAGTTCGCCCCTCTGCGGTTCCTCGACCGCCTTCGCGTTGGCATCACCGGCCTTGTGGGCCGTCTGGTGTCTGACAAGGGCCTTGATGATGTCACCACGGTGAGCTGGTTGACGAAGCTCAGTGGCAAAAACGCCTTCGCGAAGTTTTGGAAGCCCATGCTGGAGGCCAAATTCGGCGATCGCTATCACGATGTGCCCGCGCTGTGGTTCTGGACCCGCTTCAATCGCGAGAAGGGCGAGAGCAAAGGTGAGAAGAAGGGCTACATCCGTGGCGGTTACAAGCACATCACCGACACCTTTGCCGAGGTCATCACCCGCCACGGCGGTCGCATTCATCTCAAGACCACCGTCGAGACCATCGACCTCGATTCGGCCGGCAAAACCACCGTCACGACCTCAAAAGGCACCACCACCTTTGACCAGCTCGTCATCACGCTGCCCACGCCACAGGCCGAAAAGCTCATCGGTCCCGTGATGAAGGCCCAAATGCCTGCTTTGGATACCTCGACGGACTATCAAGGCGTCATCAACCATCTGCTCTTCCTCAAGCGACCGCTCACGCCGCACTACTGGGTGGCCACACCGCAGAGCGAGCATCCCTTTGATGGTGTCGTCGAGACCTCGACGCTCACCGACATCGCCGACCGCGGCGCCCGTCACGTCGTCTATCTCACGAAATACCTCCATCGCAGCGATGAACGCTTCTCGCAGCCCGACGCTGACATCCGCCGCGATTGGATAGCAGCGTTGCAAAAGCTCTTCCCTGACCTCACGACCGACGATATCGAGGCCGATTACATCTTCCGTGCGCCTTTCGTGGAGCCAATCTACCGACTAGGCCAGAAAAAGCTCTGCCCGCCCGAGGAACTCGTCCCCGGCACCGTCTTCCTCGCGAACACCGCCCAAGTCTATCCCACCGTGACTTCGTGGAACGGCAGCGTCATGCAGGCCGAAAAAACCCTCGCCGCGATGGGTGTGAAGGTCATGAACGCGCCGAGCGCCGCCACCGCAGACCGTGAGCTGCCGTCTGCCTCCGCCAGGTTGCAGCCTGCAATGGCGTGAATCTTCGCGCCATTGTTCGTGCCGTAACGTAAGTCATCACCGGCTACCGGGGAAGGCAGAGGCGTTTTCGCGCACGAACTGCTCGTGTTGAAGGGCGGCTTTCGCCTTGGCCTCGTCTTCTTCGAACACGGCGAGGCCGATCACGCCCACGTTTCCGGCACCGCCTTTGGCTGCGGCCACGGAATCGGCCACGCGGCCAAAGCGGAAGGTGCGCACCTTGCTGCCACCGTTGCGGAAGCCAAGCACATCGTAGGTCTGTTTTGGTTCGAGAATGTAGCCGCGTTGAGAGTAGCCAGCCTTCGTGCTGGTGAGGCTGTTCAGGCCATCGATGGTCACGATCACTTCGATGCGCTTTTTGGAGCGGTTTTCGAGACGCACGCGGTAGTCATCACCCGCCTGACCGATCACGATGCGGCGTCCGGCGGCTTCGAGATGCGGATAAGGATCGCCGTAGCTCACGAGGCCGACCTTCAAACGATCACCGGCAACGGCAAAGAGGCCATCGTGCTTCGTCTTGCTGCCGCCGAGGATGCCGGCCATGGTCTCGGCCCCGGCGGCATCGTTGTAGTGAAACGAGTCCACCGCATCAGGGACGGAGGATTTGCGGATGAGACGGCTCGGCTGGATCTCGGACACATACTCATGGCCTGCCTGCGTGCCAAGGCCGGGACGGTCTTGCAGGCTTTCAGCTGATCGTTTCGTATAGGCGGAGGCCGAAGCCGGTGGTGGTGGAGGGGCATACTGAGGTCCAGAGCATGAAGAGAGCAGCAGGCTGGATATCACAACGAGTGAAACGAAGAGGCGGAGGAAGGTTGAGGTGCTCATGGCAAGTGCAGAAATATCTGCATTTAAACACTTGGCAATCAAAATGCAGAAAAAACTGCATATGGGGCTTGCAGCAGCCTTTGAATGACGCATCCTTCGCTCATGGCCGCACGGCATGAGCATCTCTCGAAACGCGAGCATCAGGCGATGGACATTGTCTATCGCTTGGGCAAGGCCACGGCCGAAGATGTGCAGGCTGATATGCCTGATGATCCGTCGTATTCCGCGGTGCGGGCGCTGCTCGGCGTGCTGGTCGAGAAGAAGCTGCTCAAATACACCCGCGAGTCCCGCCGCTATGTGTATGAGCCTGCCATCGCGCCTGAAAAAGCGGCTGACACAGCACTCAAAAAGCTGCTGCGCACTTTCTTCGATGGCTCGCCGGGCAAGCTCGTTGCCTCGCTGCTCGATAAAAAGGAGCGGAAGCTCTCCGCGGAGGAAATTGCCTCGATCCGCAAGCTGCTGGATGAATAACCTCACGCCGACATGAACGCCTTTTGGACTGCTCTTGCCTTCAAAGCCACGCTGTGGGCTTCGATCTTCGGCGTGGCTTCCATGCTGGTGCCGGCGGTGTTGCCGCGCTGGCGTCGTGCGATGGCTTTGATTGGCATCTGGGGACTTTGGCTGCTGCCTTTCATGCCGGCGCTGCCGATGCATGGCGCACAGCAAGGTGTGAGTCTGCCGATGGCGACTGTTTCATGGCCTTGGATGACTTGGACATGGGCTCTTGGTGCGGTGATCGGCGGTCTGCGACTGCTGCGCGAAGGCATTCAACTTATTCACTGCACGCGAAAAGCGCACCAAGGCTGTGTTGAAGGCATGGAAGTGCATTTCTCGGCCGAGGTGGCCGGACCGTGCATGACGGGCTGGCTGCGTCCGCGGGTGTTTTTGCCGGAAGAGGCATCGCAGTGGTCTGCGGCGGCGGTGAATGCGGCGCTTCGTCATGAGCTGCAACATGTGCGCCAGCACGATGGACTGCATCGCCTTGTAGCGGCGGTGCTGCGGGCGGTCTTTTGGTGGAATCCGGCGGTGCATGCCTTGTGCTCGATTTATGAAAACGAATCCGAAGTGTGCTGCGATCTCGAAGCGGCGGAGGGCGTGATGACGCGGCGCGAGTATGGCCATCTGCTGCTGGCGCATGCCTGCGGCGATCACACGATGGTGCTTGCCCCGTTGTTTGCCCTTCGCTCGAGTCTTCAACGCCGCATCGAACGGCTCATCACCGTGCGACGCGAGGCCGCCGGTGTGCGCATGGTGCGTTGGATGATGGTGGCGGGCCTTCTCATGCTTGGTGGTTGGGCGATGGCATCGATTCGATTGTCGCCAGACGCGTCTTCGCCGGGAGCAACGAACGAGCAAAGCGAGGCGGCACTTCGTTTGCAGGCGAATCCGTTTCCGCTGGAGCCTTGATCATAGCGCCACGCTTCAAGGCATCAGCAGCGGGCGAAGCTCGACAGGCGTCAGATCGCGAGGCAGCGGTTTCCACGGGTAGTGATCGGTTTTGACGAGGGACCACTTCAGGATGCCGCCGCTGCGCCAGGCATCGAGGATGATGCCGGTTTCAAAGGGCTGGCCGTGAGCGGTGACGACGATGCCGTTGTGCTCGCGGACCGTGGCGCGGCGAGCGGCGGCGAGGTGCAGGTCGAGCGTGCGCGGATGCAGGGCATGCAGCGCGGGAAAGAGTGCCTCACGCCATTGATGGCAGAGGCCTTGCTCGCGCAAGCCGGTGTTCACGAGGAAGTTGTTTGCCCAAGGATTGATCGTGGGTCCCCATTCGCGGTTGAGTTGAGCGGCCCGCTCGACGGCGGCGCTGGCGAGAGAATCGGCTTCTTTGGCGGAAACCGTCGGGCTGAGGGCTTTCAGCTCAGCGGCGAGCCGGGCGGCACGGGATTGGCGTTCGGCGGGTGATTCGGGCGAGACACAGCTGATCGTGAGCAGCGGGAACAGGCAATAAACAATCGACGGTAGGAGGCGCGGCATGCGATCAAAGGGAAGACCGCGCATACAGCATGGCCAAAGCCAATCTTCCAGCGGCATTGACACATCTCCGCCGACCCCATACGATGCCACTCTTTTCCGGTAAAACCCTCGTGACTCCCCCTTCCACCATCCTCACTCACAATCGTGAGCGTTCCTCGGCGCTGGCCTGGGGTTCGCTGGGCCTGCTGGCCGTGTCGCAGCTCGGGCTGCTGATCTGGCTGCTGGCTGCGAAGAGCCCGGAGGAGAAGGAACCGGCCACCGCCACACCCACCCGCGAGGTGCCTCCCCTGCCCGGCTTGGCCTCCACCGGCACGCGCAAACCGGTGCCAGAGCCCGGCCAGATCACTGTGCCCCCTGCCGCACCTGCCGCGGTGGTGCCGCCGACCGTTTCTCCGACTGCTCCGCCGCCAGTAGGCACGTTTGGCAAAGCGCCGCCCGTTCCAACACCGGCTCCGGCCATCACGAAAAACGAGCCAGCCCCCGAGCTGCCCGGCAGCGGCATGAAGCAGCCCCCGATTCCCGATTTCTCCAAGATCCCGGCGGGCGCGGAAGCACCTGCCGAGCTGCCCGGCAGCGGCATGAAGCCACCACCGATCCCCGATTTTTCGAAGATTCCCGCCACGGCGGAGCCTCCGCCTGAGTTGCCGGGTTCGGGTCGTCCGATGCCGAAAGACCTGCCCAAGGGGCTCGACGGCACTCAGAAGCTTCCCGGCAGCGCTCAAGCTCCCGCGATGCCGCCGGCACCCAGCGGCACTTTGGATGCTCGTCGCGATGTGAATGCTCTTTTGACCGCGGCGAAAGATCTACGCACCGCGGGCAATACGCAGGAAGCACTGCAAACCCTGCAGCAGGCTGACCTTGTCTCTCCGAATCATCCGGCGGTGATGGCTGAGACCGCGGAAGTGTATGAGCAGATGGGCCTCAACGCAAAGGCGGTGGACATGTGGCGCGGCATTCAGCTTCAAGGCGCGGCGAAAGCCGGGCAGTTCTTCGATCTGGCGCTGCGCCGCCTTGGCAATGTGCCGGGTGCGGACACGGTGGCCGCGCCCTCCATTGGTTCGCCTCCGGTGAATGAATCGGACAAGCGCCTGCGCCTCGGTGCCTGCGAGGTCAAACGTGACTTCTCGGTGAAGGAAGCTGGCGAGCGTTACCTGCTCCGCGTGCCGATCCAGCGAAACGGCAGCAAGTCCATCGATCCGAACGCCATCGACTTGAAAGCGTTCTTTTACTACCGCCACAATGGCCGCACGCAGCTCGACAATACCTCCGAGCTGATCGAGGCCTGGCAGACGCAGCCGGTGAACTGGCAGGGGACGGACTTGGAGATCGTCGATATCGTTTACACCCTGCCTCCGCCCACTCCGGAGGAGGCGGCGCAGCGCAATGCGAAGACCTATCATGGCTACATGCTGCACCTCTATTATGACAACAAGCTCCAGGACGTCGCCGCCGAGCCGCGGGACCTCCTTGATCAGGCGAAACTGAGCGTTCCCGGTGCTGTGATGCCGGGCAATTCGCCCAACCCGCTTCTCCCGCCCGTGGCCCGGCCCTGATGCAGGCCACACCCGCTGATGATTCTTCTTTTTGTCGATTCCAATGCCAGACTCCTCGAAAGCCGCGCCGTCTTCCTGAGAGAGCAGCTTCCCGGCTTCACCATCGTGCCCCTCGCCCATGCGGATGAGGCGGCTGCATGGATCGCGAAGGCTGAGGCGCTCGACGTGCTCGTGAGCGAGGCGATCTTCGATGCCGGCCACACGGGCTTCGCGCTTCGAGATGCCGCGGAGGCGCGTTTTCCGCATGTGCGCGTGCTTTTCACCACACGTTTTGATTTGAGCGGCTTCGAGGAGCAGCTCGGTGGCAGCCCGGTGCTCAAAGACGGCCCGTATCCGCCGGAAAAGCTCGTCCAGCGCGTGCAGGCCCTGCTTGCCGCGCCCGTGGATGCCTCGCAGCCGCCGCCGGTGATGGTTCCCGGCACCGTGCTCGGCAGCTATCAGGTGCTCGACCGCCTCTACATCGAGAACGAAGCCGAAACGTATCGCGCCGTGCAGGTCAGCGTGCAGCGTCCCGTGGCCCTCGTGCTACTGAAGCCGGAGTATTTGAAGAAGCCGGACGTGGTCGCGAAATTCAAAGAGCGTATCCGCGTGAAGGCCTCGCTCACCTTTGCCCGCATCGCGCCGCTGTATGAGGCTGGCGAGGCGAATGGCTGGCTCTTTTACACGCGAGAGATCCCGCGTGGTCGCACACTCGAGGAGATCGAAGAATCCGGCGAGCGCCTCTCCGAGCGTCGCGTGATCGAGGTGCTTCACGGCATCACCGAGGCCATGGAGCATGCCACCAGCCGCGGTTACCATCATCGCAGCCTCGCCGCGCGAGACATCTACGTGGATGGCGAGCATCAGGCCAGCATCACGAACATCTTCCGCCAGGCTTCGACGACCAAACGCGATGCGAAGGCCGATGTGAAGGCTCTTTTGCTGCTGCTGCGTGATGTCGCCAGCGATGGCAAGGCACGCGGTGTGCTCGACACGCTGCAAAACGGCCAGCACGACTGGGGCAGCCTGCTGGATGCGCTCGATGAGATCCGCGATGACATGCGCGAGCACAGCATCGTGAAAAAAATCGAGGCTGAGACGCTGCCTGCGGCCGTCACGCAGGATCGCCCGTGGTGGTTGTGGCTCGTCGCCATCATCATCCTCGTGGGCGTGGCAGTTTTCGGAGCCATGACGAACGGCCTCGTGCCCTCCTCACCCTCGAAAAAGACTGCCAGCACCGCGGTGACGTGGCAGCACATCCGCGCCGGAAGCTTCGAATATCAGAAGAACGAAAAATTGAAGCTTCCGGACTACTGGATGCGCAAAACGGAGGTCACCATCGCGCAATATGCCGAGTTCCTCGCCGAGCTGAAGAAAGGTCCTGCGAATCGTTTTGACCATCCGGACCAGCCCAAGACCAAGGAAGGCCACACGCCGCCAAAATGGTCCGCCTACTACGCAGCGGCTCAAAGCGGCACGAGCTTCAATGGCGAGTCTCTCTCGCTCGACATGCCCGTCACACAGGTGGACTGGTTTGACGCGTATGCCTTTGCAAAATGGCGCGGAGAGCGCCTACCCACCGAGCAGGAATGGGAAAAGGCCGCGCGAGGTGAAAAAGGCCTCCGCTATCCGTGGGGCAATCAAGCCAGCCCGAAGGCTGCGAATCTCGGCGATGACTACACCACCTCCACCAATGCCAAAGGCGGTCAGGTGGACGGCTTCAACCTCACCGCGGCTGTCACACGCATCACGCAGGACATGAGCCCCTACGGCGTGCAAGACATGGCCGGCAATGTGCAGGAATGGACCGCCAGCGAGAGCAAAGACGCCGCCTGGCCTGCCCATCCAGAATTCCCTGATGTGCGCGTGCCCGTGGCCCGCGGCGGTCACTACGGCCTCAAATCGAACGACCAGCTCCTCACCGCCCGCCTTTTCCCGGAATCCGCCCTTGAGACAGCTCCCGCACGCGGCTTCCGCACCGTGCGGGATACCGCACCTTGACTCGCCCCCGCCTCATCCAGCATACTTCTCCCATGCGCATCTTCTTTGCCCTCCTGCTCCTCGCCTCCTCCGCGGTGGCGCAATATGCCACGAACCTCACGCTGCCGAAGAACAACTTCCTGCAAGGTG
Source organism: Verrucomicrobiaceae bacterium (assembly GCA_016795465.1). GTDB lineage: Bacteria > Verrucomicrobiota > Verrucomicrobiia > Verrucomicrobiales > Verrucomicrobiaceae > Prosthecobacter. The sequence continues at coordinate 115,865 of JAEUHK010000124.1, forward strand.
AGCCCCTCGTGGCCACCCTGACCATCACCAACCGCTCCGGCGCCGATGTGATCGTGGGCGGGAAGGGCTCGCGCCCGTGGATTCAGTTCCAGTTTGAGGATGGCCAGGGCCGTCAGCTGTCACCAGTGCAGATCGGTTCCGCCGAACCCTTCACCTTGAAGGCGGGCGGCACCACGAAGCACACCGTGCAGATCGAGGGCCAGTCCTCCACCGGCCAGCTCGGCACCTTTTACACCACCGCGCACATCTTCCATCCGATCAGCGGCCAGTATTACGCCACCGCACGCGCACGCGTGAATGTCACCGATGCCAAGCCGATGTTCGATGATGGCTTCGGTGTGCCGGCAGGATTCCCACAGGCCGGCCGCGCCCGCCGTTACCACGCCATCGTGTTTCGTGACATTGACTCGATCTCCCTCTACGCCCGCGTCGTGGACGATCGCACCAAAGAGCCCCTCGTCACGCAACCGCTCGGCCCCATCATCACCTCCATCCAGCCGCGCATCCAGATCGATGCGAAGAACTTCCTGCACTTGTTGTTCGTCGTGCAGCCGACTCTTTTCTGCCACACGGTCGTCAAACCGGACGGCTCCATCGCCAAGCGTGAGTACTACCGTGATCGCGATGGCAGCCGCCCCACACTCGTCATGACCGGCACCGGTGCGGAAATCGTCGGCGGTGAGAACTTCGATCCCGCCAAGGCTCCGAAGACCAAGGGCTTCCGCAAGACCTCGGAACGTCCGAAGGAATAAAGCAGCGTCACTTCAACGCGCAGCGATACGGCGTTTCCAGCAGCAGCGTGCAAAGCGCCTGGCGGTAGGTGGCATCCGCCGCATCGCCGGCGGGATAGTTCGGCCGGCCACGCTTGAAGGATCCATCCGCCTCCTGCGCGGCGGCGGTCTGCTTCAATACGGCGGAGGCAAACGCCTTCCACGCTTGCCCGCCTTCCAGGCACAGCGCGTGGGCGTAACCATGCCAACAGTAGAGATTGCAGTTCGCATTCCAATCCGGCGGCTCGGCGGCGAGGAAGCCGGTGAGGAACTTGGAGGCTTTTTTACCTTCACCGGCATTCGTGCCCTCCATGAGATAGAGCCCGGCTAGCGCCCCGCCCGTCAGCGACCACTGGTTGTAATGCGCGTCACGGTTGGCCCCGCCAAAGCCGCCGTCCTTGGTTTGCAGTTCTTTGATGTAACTGACAGCGTTCTGAATGCAGAGATCCAGGCCTTCGATCTTCAATTCACTCTCACGAGCCAGATCGAGAACGAGGAAGTGCCAGTTCGCCAGAGAGAGGTCCTGTCTGCTCGTATCAGCTTTGTAGGCGATGACGTCGCCGCCATATGTCCAGGAGCCAGCCCTGTTCTGTTGGGCGATGATCAGCTTCACCGCGGCCTCGAAAGCCTCACGCAGGCCAGGAAGGGACTTGCCGCCATAACGGGCCATGAGACAGGCCTCGCCGAGCGCCTTGGCGGCGATGGCGTGCTCGTAGGTGCCCGATGGCTTGTCCGTGGATTCAGAGAGCATGCCGTGCGGATTGGATTTTGACATGCCGATCAAATGCATGAGGCCCTTCATGATGGAGTCGCCATAGGCCGCCGAGTCGGGCGTGTCGCCATGTCCATAAAAGCACTGCAAGACGAAACCCGTCATCGCAGCCTTGTTCGAGCGTCCCCAGGACCCGTCGGCGTTTTGACGACTTTTAAAGCCATCGAGAGATTTGACCACCGCGGCCTCGACCTCCGCCGTGCCGCCGCATTCCAGCACTTTGCCCAGCCGTGCATCGGCCGTGGCACGCGGTTGAAGACGCGGCGGCAGCTTCAGAGCGGCCGGCGAAGCCACCGCCACGGCAGCCACAGGTCCGCCCGCTGTCTGCATGAGTGCCCATTGCTGCTTCGCGTAGTCCTTGTCCGGCGGGCTGAGGTTTTCGATGGGGATCTCGGCCGGCGAGCCGTCTTTGAGCCTCACCTGCACCGCCCGCTTGGCGGCGTTCACACCGGTCATCTCCGCCTCGATGAGCTGCCCGCTGGTGTTCGTCCAGAACCGCATCTCTGCCGCGTCACTGATGGACGCGAGCAGGACGGGCAGGAGCAGCCAGCGGGGCCTCATGGCTTCGAAAGTGGCTTATTTGGCAGCTTTCGCCTGAGCCTGGCTTTCGGGTGAGAGACGGGCGAGCGGCACTGCATGCGTGGTGCCGGTCGCGGTGACGGTGAGCACGACATTTTCTCCTTCCAAACGCACGAACGTAGCCTCGATGACCTTGCCATCGGCGCTGGTCCATTTTTGTGCCCCGCCCATCGCAGGAGCGGCAGCTGCGGGCGCAGCACCACCGCCGGTGAGGCTGGCACCTTCGGTGATCCACGTTTCCAGCAATTTGATTTCAGCAGGGCTGAGGCGGTTCTTGCCCTTTGGCGGCATCACATCCTCATCGTCATCGGGAAGCGTGCAGTAGATGAGCATCGTGCTCTTTTTCGGCTCGCTCGGCACGATGTGTTTTCCAGCGCCGATGCTCTCCGGCATCTTGTCGTCAGCGAGATCGACATCTCCCTTCACCTTTTTCGAGGTGTGATGGCACTCGTAGCATTTCGCCCGGAAAATGGGCACGATCTGACTGGCGTAATCCACGGCGGAAGCAGTGGCAGAGGCCACGACGAGCGTGGCAAGGGCGATGGCGGCTGGTTTCATGGGTGTGTGTTGAGGAAGAAAAACTCCCGGCTTCTACCGGGGCCCAAGGTCGTGCAACTTGCGCAAGTTGACCTTGATGGCGGCGGCGAGACTGTCGAGCTCGCCAAGCCCCATCACGGCCCTGCGCTGGGCAAACACATTGATCAGGCCGCTGTCCTCCGGACGGGCACTGTTCCAGTCTGCGCCACGCATGGCGGAGGGATTTCGAGCCACCAATCGTTGAAAAGCCGCGTTGAGTGCCTGACGCTGGGTGGTGATCGTCTGACGAATGGCCTCGGCTTCCTCCTGGGAAGTCGGCAACCGGCCGGTTGAAGCTCCAGGCAACAGGTTCGATGCAGAGCGTGAGGTGCTCAGCTTTCCTTCCAATGCCTTGGCCTGGCCCAAGCGGGCACGCCGCAGGCTGTCGGCCGCGTCCTTTTCATCAAAGCACGCCAGCCAGCGGATTTCCTCGCCACTCTGCGCCAGCGCCACTTTCACAAACCCGGTCTCATGCCGGATGGCCACCTGCTCATCCACGACGCCGGTGACCACCGCGTTCTTCAGCACACGACCGTCACCGATCGCCACCTCGCCAAACTCCTTGCCGACCATCGCCTTGCGGCGGTCACCTTTGAATTTCTCCCAGCGTTCCTGGAGCAGCCTCAGCTCTTCTTCCTTCTGCGCTGTTTCATTCTTGGCTTCTTCCAGGCGCCTTTGCAGATCAGCCACCACCGCCTGCTGCTGCTGTCCCAATGCCAGTTGCGCCTGAAGCTGCCTCGTCTGCAAATTCAGGGAATCCACGGACTTTTGCAGTTCCTGATTCTCAAGCTGCAAGGCCTCGTAGTCGCTGCGCGGCACGCAGCTTGCGCAACCAAGCAAGCAAACAGCCGCGACGGACTGCCAGCGAAAGAAAGAGATAGTGGCGCGAGAGTTCACAAGATCGGCAAATCCTACCCTCCCGCCTGTGATCTGTCACGCACGGCCTTTGCTTTTGTCATCGAATCTTGCGGTGGCCTCCACCGCCTGCCAGACTGGCCGCCCGCATGCCTCACGATCTCCACGCCGCCCTGAAAAAGCACTTTGGCCACACCGCCTTTCGTGCCGGGCAGCAGCAGGTCGTCGAGACACTCCTCGCCGGCCGCAGTGCGCTGGCATTGTTTCCCACCAGCGCCGGCAAATCGCTCTGCTACCAGCTTCCGGCGCTGCTGATGGAGGGCGTGACGCTTGTCATCTCGCCGCTCATTGCCCTGATGAAGGATCAAGTCGAGACGCTGAAGGCCCGTGGCATCGCCGCGGCCCGGCTCGATTCCTCGCTCAGCCAGCAGGAGGTGGCCGAAGTCTTCGATGGCATGCGAAACGGCACGCTGAAGCTGCTCTACATCGCCCCGGAGCGGCTCATGAATGAAAACTTTGTCGAGCGGCTCAAGAAGCTGAAAATCGCCATGATGGCCGTCGATGAGGCGCACTGCATCTCCGAGTGGGGGCACAACTTCCGCCCCGAATACCTCCGCCTCGCTCATGTGGCGCGCGAGCTCGGCATCCGGCCCGTTTTGGCTCTCACCGCCACCGCCACGCCTTCCGTCGCGGCGGACATCCGTGCCGCTTTTGCCATCGCGCAGGGCGATCACGTCCAGACGAGCTTCCACCGGCCGAATCTGCACTTCCGCATCACTCCCTGCACCGCAAAGCAACGCCTGCCCTACCTCACCAAGGTGCTGCTGAAACGCAAAGTGCCCTCCATCGTCTATGTGACGCTGCAACACACCGCCGAGGAAGTGGCCACGCACCTCCAAAAGAGTGGCGTGAACGCCCTCGCCTACCACGCCGGCCTTCCCGATGAGCATCGCCATGCCGCGCAGGATGCCTTCATGAGCGGGCAGACGGATGTCATCGTCGCGACAATCGCCTTCGGCATGGGCATCGACAAATCCGACATCCGCGCCGTCTATCACTACAACCTGCCGAAGACGCTCGAAAACTACTCGCAGGAAACCGGCCGTGCCGGACGCGATGGCAAGCCCTCCGTCTGCGAAATGCTCGCCTGCGCCGATGACTGCATCGTGCTGGAAAACTTCACGTTTGGCGACACACCCACACCACAGGCCATCCGTCAGCTTCTCGATCATCTCATGCTCAGCGGTGGCGAGTTCGATGTGTCGATGTATGACCTCTCACACGCCACTGACATCCGCCCGCTCGTCATCGAGACCGTCATCACCAATCTGGAACTCGATGGCGTGCTGCGCCCGCTCGGTTCGTTTTACGCCAGCTATCAGTTCCGCTTTCTCCAGCCGGAGCAGCGCATCCTCTCCGGCCACAAACCCGACCGCCAGGCCTTCTTGCGCCGCCTGTTCGCCGCCGGCAAACGCGGCACCAAATGGATCACGCTCAATCCCGACCAAGCCGCAGCGGCCCTCGAAGAGCCTCGCGACCGCATCCTCAAGGCCCTCACCTGGCTGCAAGAATCCGGCGAGATCGAACTCAAGCCCAGCGGCAGCCGCCAGAAGTATCGCCTCAGCGAGGACGCGCATCGTCGCGATCTGAAAGAGATCACGAAAAAGATGCAGCAGCTCTTCGCCGACCGCGAACGACGCGATGTCGAGCGCCTGCGGCAGGTCATCGAACTTGCCAGCCACCGCGGCTGCCTCACGAAGTGGCTTTTGAACTACTTCGGCGAAACGATGGAGGCTGACTGCGGCACCTGCACGAGTTGCAAAGAACACGAAAAAGGCCTCGCCGACGATTCCCCCCGCGAAATCCCTCAAAGCCCCACGCCACCCATCACCACCGAGCACGTCGCCGCCATCCAGGAGCTGCTACGTGAGAAACATCCCTCGCTGCGCACCTCGCGCCAGCTCGCCCGATTCCTCTGCGGCCTCACCAGCCCCGCCACCAGCCGCGAGCGCCTCACCCGCCATCCCAGCTTTGGTCTGCTCGAGCGCATTCCCTTCGCCGATGTGCTCGCCCAAACCGACAGCATGGGGCGTTTGTAGTTCGTTCGTAGTTCGGGCTTCAGCCCGTGATTGGGAGCTCATTGAGCGGGCTGAAGCCCGAACTACAAACCTGCGTCATCCCAGCCTGCGCCGTAATCGAGCACGGGGAAGGCCTTCCAGATTCTCGCGGCCTCGTCGGCACCTTGGTTGGCGAGATAGTCTCTCGCGCTCGACCAAGGCCATTCCTGCCATTTGGAGACGTAGCCGTGACGCACGGGGTTGTGGTGGATGTAGTTGAGGGTGGCCCAGAAGTGTTGCTCGCTTCGCATGGCGCGATCGGTGGCACGATGCCAGCACTGGCGTCCACGCGCACCATCCTCGCCATTCCAGGTGAACGAGGTGCTGCCATGCAGTTTTCCCAACTGGGCGATCAGTTTGGGAAGGTCGAGCGTGGTGGAAAGCACATGGTAATGATTCGGAAGCACGCACCAAGCATGCACTACCGCTTCCGCGGTCTCGAAGGTGGAGAGCAATCGCGATGCGAACGCGTCCATTCGCTCGGGAGAGGTGCCAAGGATGGGCGCATGCTCGTAACAAGCGCCCGTGATGAGATACTGAGTGGTCTGCTGCCCCGTGAAATGAGGCGGCCCGTGCCATGGGCGGCCCTGACGTCTCCGATGCGTCAGGATCTCTGCCCGCTTTTCTGGCGTCCATTGTCTCCAAGCATACATGCGCCGATTTCAATTCAGCCCCATGAATGACGCAAGCCTGTTTGTAGTCCCGGCTTCAGCCGGTTCTGAAAAGGACGCGTTTTCACCCCTCGCCCAGAGCCGCCTAAAGGCGGGACTACACTACCTGACCAGCTTCCGCGTCATCGCGAACGTATCTGCGAAGTCGGTGCGGCAGTATTGTAGTCCCGGCTTTAGCCGGTCCTTGGGAATGGGGCGCATTCAAACTTACTCTGAGCCGCCTAAAGGCGGGACTACATTACCCGATCAGCTTCCGAGCCTCGGCGAGGGCTGCATCGACCTTGGAGACGTCTTTGCCGCCGCCGCGGGCGAAGTCGGGTTTGCCGCCGCCTTTGCCGCCGACGAGGGGGGCGATGGTTTGGATGATTTTGCCGGCTTGGACTTTGGATTGGTGGTCTTTGCCGACGTTGGCCATCAGGGTGACGTTTCCGCCGCCGGTGGCGGCGAGGACGATGATGCCGGTGAATTGGGACTTGAGGGCGTCGTTCACGGCCATCGCGTAGTCGGCATCGACGTCGCCGAGGTGGGCGATGAGGACGTTGTTGGCGGCGCTCGCGAGCAATTCCTTCGCCTTGCCGCTGGCTTCGCGTTGCTGGGCGGCTTTGAGGGCTCTTTCGAGCTCTTTTTGCTGGGTGAGGATTTGGTCGAGCTTCTTCTCGAGGTCGGCGGCGCCTTGGGCGCTGACTTTGCCAGCGAGGAGCTTCAAAAGGTCGGCATCGGCTTTGGCAGCGTTGTAGGCTTCGAGACCGGCGATGGCTTCGATGCGGCGCACGCCGGCGGCGACGGCGCCTTCGCCGACAAGGCGGAAGAGGCCGATTTCGCCGGTGTGGCGGGTGTGGGTGCCGCCGCAGAGTTCCATGCTCCAACCATCGAGCTTGTGCGGCTGGCCGCCGATCTGCACGACGCGGACGAGGTCGCCGTATTTTTCGCCGAAGAGGGCCATGATGCCGTTGTTGGCCTTCGCCTCGACGTAGGGCACTTCGCTCCACGAAACGGGGTCATTGGCGACGATGCGCTCGTTCACGAGGCGTTCGATGTCGGCGAGCTGCTGCGGGGTGAGCGCGGCGCTGTTGAAGTCGAAGGTGAGTTTGTCCGGCGTGACGCTGGAACCTTTCTGCGTGGCATCCTTGCTGACGACCTCGTGCAATGCCCAGTGCAAGATGTGCGTGACGGTGTGGTGTCGCTCGATGGCGTGACGGCGCGGCGCATCGACGACGAGCTTCACGGTGGCATCGACGGGCGGGGCTTCGTCGCCGCCGAGGAAGTGGAGCCAGGTGTTGCCGACTTTCGTCGTGGCGGTGATGGGGAAGGTGTTCGCGCCGAGGATGATCTGACCCGCGTCGCCGATCTGGCCGCCCATTTCGGCGTAGCAGGTGGAGACATCGAGCACGACGGCGGTCTTGTCCTTCATCTCGACGACTTCGAGCACCTTCACATCGGCTTCGAGGTTGTCGTAACCGATGAACTTGGTCGGGGCCTTCGTTTCGATCTCGGAGACGGAGACGACCTGCTTGTTCTTCTTTCCGGCTTCGCGAGCGCGTTCGCGCTGCTCTTCCATGAGTTTCTCGAACTCATCGGTTTGAACCACAAATCCGTGCTCACGAGCCAAAAGCTCAGTCAGATCAATTGGGAAGCCATAGGTGTCGTATAATTGGAAGGCAAACTCACCACTGACGGAGGGGATTTGCATATCGCCACGCGAATGAGCAACGAGTGCGTCGAGGTGTTGCTTAAGGCGCCGAATCTCTTTGTCGAAGAGTTCGATCCCACGATCCAGCGTCCGGTTAAACGCCTCCTCCTCGATCTTCAGCACGCTCTTGATCTGCTCCTTCTTCACGCGCAGCTCGGGGAAGACATCGCCCATCTGGGCGGCGAGGACATCGACGAGCTTGTAGAAGAAGGGCTCTTTGAAGTCGAGCGTGCGGCCGTATTTCACGGCGCGGCGGAGGATGCGGCGGAGGGTGTAGTTGCGGTCGCTGTTGCCGGGCTGGATGCCGTCGGCAATGGCGAAGCTGAGCGTGCGGATGTGGTCGGCGATGACGCGGAAGGCGACGTCGATCTTTTCCTGCTCGGTGACGGGCACGACGTGGCCTTGCTCATTGGCCTTCGGCAGCGTGCTGGCGTAAGTTTTGCCGGACATCTTCGTCAGCTCGTCAAAGATGGGGCGGAAGACGTCGGTGTCGTAGTTGCTGATCTTCGCGTTTTGGAAGTCGGTGAAGTTTTTTGTGCCCTGGATGATGGAGCAGACACGCTCGAAGCCCATGCCGGTATCGACGTGCTTCGCGGGGAGCGGCTCGAAGGTGCCCTCGGGCGTGGCGTTGTATTGGATGAAGACGTTGTTCCAGATCTCGATGCAGCTCGCGTCGCTGCCGTTGACGAGCTTGCGGCCTTCGCGCTGGCGGGCTTCATCGAGCTCGGGCGTGCCGGGAGTGAGGTCGATGTGGATCTCGGTGCAGGGGCCGCAGGGGCCGGTGTCGCCCATCATCCAGAAGTTGTCCTTCTTGTTGCCGTTGACGATGTGGATGTCGGGATCGAGGCCGATGCTGCGGAATTTTTCCGCCCAGATCTCCCAGGCCTCCTGGTCGCGCTCGGCGGGATCGCCCTTCGATTTGTCGGGCTGATAAATCGTGGCGTAAACGCGGGTCGGCGGGAACTTCCAGCGCTCGATGACGAGCTCCCAGGCCCAGGCGATGGCCTCTTTCTTGAAGTAGTCGCCGAAGGACCAGTTCCCGAGCATCTCGAAGAGCGTGTGGTGGTAGGTGTCGAGCCCGACGTCTTCGAGGTCGTTGTGCTTGCCGCCGGCGCGGATGCACTTCTGCGTGTCCGCGGCGCGGGTGGGCAGGCCTTTGTGCAAGACGCCGGGCCAGGTGTCCACGTCCGCGCTGCGCTCACCGAGGAAGATGGGCACGAACTGGTTCATGCCCGCATTCGTGAAGATGCGCGCGCCGTCGCGGCTGGTGTAGCCGACGTTGTCGCTGGGCACGATGGTGTGCTGCTTCTCCTTGAAGAAATCGAGGAAGGTGGCGCGGATTTCGGCGGCGGTGGGGATCTTGGACATGGGAAAGAGGGCGCGGATGGTAGCGGGAGAGCGGGAGTGGTAAAGTGCTCAGTTCTCCATGCTCCGCCCCATGGAGAATGCCGCCCAACGTCGAAAATCAGCGGTGGCGAGCGTATTGTCCCCCGTGATCCGCCCCCTTGTCACTTTTGCCCTCGTTTCCTCCGCGCTCGCGGAGCCCATCGACTTTTCCAAGCAGGTCCGCCCGATCCTGAGCGAGAACTGCTTCTTCTGCCACGGTCCCGACGACAAAAAACGCGAGGCGGACCTCCGTCTCGATGACGAGGCCGCCGCGAAGAAGAACAACGACGGCGTCATCGCCGTGGTGCCGGGTGATCCGGAGAAAAGCGCTCTCATCCAGCGCATTGTGAGCACTGACCCCGATGAGGTCATGCCGCCACCGAAGCAGCACAAGACGATCTCGCCCGCGCAGGTGGCGCTGCTCAAAGAGTGGATCAAGCAGGGCGCTAAGTGGGGGAAGCATTGGAGTTATGAGAAGGTCGTAAAGCCGGCAGTGCCCGCGGGCGCAAAGAATCCGGTGGATGCGTTTTTGGCGGCGCGTCTGAAGAAGGAAGGGCTGTCGTTTTCTCCTGCGGCGGACCGCGCGACGCTGATCCGCCGTGTGGCGCTCGATCTGACCGGGCTGCCGCCAACGTTGGAGGAGCTCGCACGCTTTTCGTCCGACAAGTCAGACAGGTCCGACCTGTCCGACGTCGTGGCGCATTACCTCGCCAAGCCGAGCTACGGCGAGCACTGGGCGCGCCAATGGCTGGATCTCGCACGCTACGCGGACTCGTCCGGCTATCCGAGTGACCAGCCGCGGGAGATTTGGGCTTATCGGGACTGGGTGATTCGGGCGCTGAATGCGAACATGCCGTTCGATCAGTTCACCATCGAGCAGCTCGCGGGGGATTTGCTGCCGAATCCGACGGATGACCAGCTCATCGCGACGGCGTTTCATCGGAACACGATGACGCAAAACGAAGGCGGCACGGACGACGAGGAATTCCGCAACGCGGCGATCATCGACCGCGTGAACACGACCTTCGCGGTGTGGATGGGCACCACGATGGCCTGTGCGCAGTGCCACACGCACAAATACGATCCCCTCACGATCAACGAGTACTTCCAGTTCTACGCCTTCCTCAATCAAAGCGCCGACAGCGACAAAAAGGACGAGGTGCCGCTGCACAGCTTTGACACGCCGGAGCTGAAAAAGCAGCGCGAGTCGCTCCAAAGCGAGATCGCGGCGCTGGAGTCGAAATTCACGAAACCGGACGCAAAATGGCTTGCGGGGCTGGAGGCGTGGGATCGCGGTTTTGCTCGCGATTTGGGCTGGCAGAGCCCGAAGCCGCTCAAAGTGAGCGAAAGCGACGCGAAGATCGAAAACGATGGCCGCGTGATCCTCGCGAAGAACAAGGACACGGCGAGTTACACGGTCGAATTGCCACTCGCGGGCGACAAACTGAGCGCGTTGAGGCTCGAAACGGCTCCGCAGGCTGGTTTCGGCAATTTTGTGCTCACGAGCCTCAGGGCCGAAGTGGTGCCGCCGGATGCCAAAGCGGCTCCGCAGGCTCGATTTGTGCGCGTGGAGCTGCCGGGTGCCAAAAAGATGCTGCAACTCGCCGAGGTGCAGGTTTTCAGCGGCGCGGAAAACATCGCGCCGAAGGGCGTGGCGAGTCACAGCAGCCAATATCAGGACGCCGCGGCGAAACGTGCGAATGATGGCAACACGGACGGTAATTACAACAAAGGCAGCGTGTCGCACACGAGCGGCAACGACAACGATCCGTGGTGGGAGGTCGATCTGAAGACCGCGAAGCCGGTGGATCGCGTGGTGGTGTGGAACCGGCTCGATGGCGTGAGCAAGCGTCTCGATGGCTTCCGCGTGGTGCTGCTCGATGAGAAGCGTCAAATCCTGTGGAAGAGCGAGCCGACACCTGCGCCGGAGAAGGAAAAGGCCTTTGCGGTGAGCGGTCCGGTGCCGCTGAGCTTCACCACGGCGCTCGCGGATTTCTCACAGAGCGGTTTTGAGGCGACGAAGTTCCTCGAAGCCAAAAGCAAGGGTTGGGCGGTTGGTGGCGCGGCTGAAAAACCGCACACGCTCACGCTTTTGACGAACTCGCCCATCGCGGTGCCTGCGGGCGCGAAGCTGCGGGTGATTTTGGAGCAGCAGAGCGAGTTCAAACAGCACACGCTCGGTAACTTCCGCCTGAGTTTCACCGGCGATGCCCGCGTGCAGCAGGCGGCGAAGATTCCGGCGAATGTGATCGCCGCGCTGGCGCAGCCGAAACGCACGCCGGAGCAGCAGCAGGTCGTGGCGGATTATTATGTGCGAAACGTCGCGAAGGAATCGGCCGCGGAGCGCACGCGTCTTGCGGCAGCGAACAAGGAACTCGCCGCGATGAAGCCGGTGACGGTGCCGATCATGCGCGATCTCGATCCGAAGCAGCGTCGCGTGACGAAAGTGCAGCTCCGCGGCAACTGGCAGTCGCTCGGCGATGAAGTGAGCGAGGGCACGCCGGCGGTGTTTCATCCGCTGCCGGCGAATGCGCCGCGCAATCGCCTCACGATGGCGAAATGGCTCGTGAGCCGCGACAATCCGCTCACGGCTCGCGTGACGGTGAATCGTTTGTGGGAAAGCATCTTCGGCACCGGCATCGTGCGCAGCAGCGAGGAGTTTGGCAGCCAGGGCGATCTGCCGTTTCATCCCGAGTTGCTCGACTGGCTCGCCGCGGAGCTGATGGACAGCGGCTGGGACCTTAAGCACATGCTGAAGCTGATGCTGACGAGCCAGGCGTATCAGCAGAACTCCAAATCGACGCCCGAACTCAACGAGCGTGATCCTGACAATCGTCTGCTGGCCCGCGGGCCGCGTTTCCGCCCCACCGGCGAACTGCTGCGCGATCAGGCGCTCGCGGTGAGCGGCCTGCTTTCGGAGAAGATGTATGGCGTGCCGGTGCGGCCGATGACGCCGAACCTCGGCCTCAGCACGGCGTTTGGTCGCAGCAACGACTGGGAGGTCAGCAAAGGCGAAGACGGGCATCGTCGCAGTCTCTATACCGAAGTGCGCCGCAACTCGCCGTATGCGAGCTTCACGACGTTCGACGCCGGCAATCGCGAGGTCTGCATGATCCGCCGCAGCCGCACGAACACGCCGCTACAGGCCTTCGTGACGCTGAACGACCCCGTCTTCCTCGAAACGCATCAGGCGATGGCTCGGCGGCTTGTTCGAGAGGCCAAAACGCAGCCGGAGCGGCTCTCCCGGCTGTTTAAGCTGTGTCTGGCGCGTGAGCCGACAGCGACTGAATTGACCACATTGACCCAATTGCACGCCGAGAGCGTCGCGATGTATCGCGCGGATGCCGCCGCGGCCACGAAGATGGCCACGGAGCAGCTGGGACCTGTCGAAGCCGGCGCCGATGTCGCCGAACTCGCCGCTTGGACCGCGGTGGCGAATGTCGTCATGAATTTGGATGAGTTTTTGATGCGCCGTTAACTCTCAACACTTCTTCGCATGTCTATTGCCATTATCATTCGATTGGGTTTGGCCGTTGTGGCCTACAACTTTGCCAATCAATCCGAAAAGCCTCTCGCTCGTGCGTTCGGCCTGGCTTACCTCCTCATCGTTGGCTTCTTCGCGATGATGGGTGCGTTTAGCAACGGCGGATGGCAGTATTGGCTCGTCGGCTTGCTCACACTGGGCGCCGCGGCGCATGCTTATTGGACGAATCGCTGAACTTTAAATCCGAAGCCATGAACCCCATTCTCCACGACAAACTCCAGCTCACGACGCGGCGCACTTTTTTGGGCAATGCGGGGCAGTTCAGCCTGGGCGCGATTGCGTTGCACGCGATGCAGCAGGACTCCGCGGCGATGCCGCAGGCGGCGAATCCGATGCTGCCGCGGAAGTCGCATCACGCGGCGAAGGCGAAGCGCGTGATCTACCTGCACATGTCGGGTGCGCCGCCGCATCTCGATCTGTTTGATTACAAGCCGGAGCTGGTGAAGCGCAGCGGGCAGGATTGTCCGGACTCGATTCTCAAAGGGCGGCGCTTTGCCTTCACGACGGGCGTGCCGAAGCTGATGGGCACGCCGCGCACGTTTGCGCGTTACGGCAAGGCGGGGATGTGGATGAGCGATGCCTGCCCGAACTTTCACACCATAGCGGACGAGATGTGCATGATCCGTTCGATGAACACGGATCAGTTCAATCATGCGCCGGCGGAGCTGCTGCTTTTCACCGGGCATGCGCGTCAAGGGCGGCCTTCGCTGGGCTCGTGGGCGACGTATGGGCTGGGCACGGACAATCAGGACCTGCCGGGCTTTGTGACGCTGATCTCCAGCGGCACGCAGCCGAGCGGTGGCCAGGGTTTGTGGGGCAGCGGCTTCATCCCGAGCGTGTATCAAGGTGTGCAATGCCGCAGCAAGGGCGATCCGGTGCTTTTTGTGAGCGATCCGGCGGGGATGAATCGCGAGATGCGGCGCAAGACGCTCGATGTGCTCAACCAGCTCAATCAGCAGCAGGTGGCGGAGCTCGGGCATCCGGAGACGGTGACGCGCATCGCGCAATACGAGCTGGCGTATCGCATGCAGGCGAGCGTGCCGGAGGTGATGGACATCTCGAAGGAAAACGCGGCCACGCTGGAGGCCTATGGCGCGAAACCGGGCGAGGCAAGCTTTGCGAACAACTGCCTGCTCGCGCGTCGGCTCGTGGAGCAAGGCGTGCGCTTTGTGCAGCTCTTTGACTGGGGCTGGGACTTTCACGGCACCGGGCCGGACAACGGCATCGAAGACGGTTTGACGAAGAAGGTGGCCGCGACGGACAAACCGGTGGCCGCTTTGATCAAAGACCTCAAACAACGCGGCCTGCTCGAGGACACGCTGGTCATCTGGGGCGGCGAATTCGGCCGCACGCCCTTCCGCGAGGGCCGCACGGCCGCGAGCAAGGTTCTCGGTCGCGATCACTACCCGGACTGCTTCACGCTCTTCATGGCCGGCGGTGGCGCGAAGGCCGGCTTCGACTACGGCAGCACCGACGAGCTCGGTTTCAGCATCGCCGAGAACAAAGTCCACGTGCATGACTTCCAAGCCACGGTGATGCACCTGCTCGGTTTTGATCACGAACGACTGACGTATCGCTTCCAAGGCCGCGATTATCGCCTCACGGACATCCATGGGCATGTGGTGAAGGATTTGCTGGCGTGAAAGCTTACCGAAGAGCGTCATGACCTCCTCTTTGCGACTCCTTGCCCTGCTCATCGCCGCCACGAGCATGCTCTCCGCCGCTGATCCGGTGGTGACGAGGACCTTTTATGTGTCTGGCGTCGAATGCGGGAGCTGCGTTTACATGGTGCAGCAGTCGATTGGCGAAACGAAAGGCGTGGAAGACGTGCAGGTGGTGCAGATCATCGACAACTACGCCCAGGTGACCTTCAACCCAAAGCGGGTCAGCGATCATCAAATCGCCCAAGCAGTGCGTGAGGCCATCCCGCTGCATGGCACGCCTTACCTGGCAACGCTCCGCGTGAAGATGCCCGACTACGCCAAACACAAAACGGCGGTCGATAAGCTCTTCGCGGGCTGGAAAGGCTCGGTGACGCTCGTGCCCTCGCTGGAGGTGAAAGACGAGTTTGTGATCCATTTTGAGCCGTTGAAGGCCGACTCGAAAAAGGCGGAGCCGCAGGGCTGGAGCCTCGCGGCTTTCACCGAGGCGATGAAGGGGCTCGGCGTGGGCTTCACGCTGGTGCAGGAGGGGTAAAGACCGGTTTAGGCAGCGAATAATTATGGCGTTCGGACTGGCAATAAGGTATTTAACACCTATTAAATACCGGAAACAGGCCCTTCACTCTCCGCTCTCTCGCCATGCCCTCTCCCAAGAAAGGCTCGAAATCACCTGCCCGCCGTCCTTCGCGTCCCCGCAAGGATGAGGTGCCGCATGTGATTGATTACGAGCCCGAGTCGCCGGTGATCCGCCAGCATGAGGCGGAGATGGCACGGCGGAAAGGGTATCGAAATGCGCTGTGGCTCATCGTGGCCATCGTTGTGGTTGCATTGGGCAAGCTGGCGTGGGAGGAGGCTTTCGAGAAAAACTCACGCTTCCTGCTGAAGGCGCTCGACGTGCAGACGAGCGGTCCGCTCACCGTGCCGCGGCTCGTCAATGCCACCGCCCTCACGCTCGACACGAATTTGCTCACGCTTAGCCTCAGCGATGTGCGCAGCCGGCTGGAGCGCCTGCCGCAGGTGAAAAACGTGCGCATCCAGCGTGATTACAACGGCAGCCTCACGATCGAGGTGAAGCAGCGCCTGCCGGTGGCGTGGCTGGAGTGCGCGAAGCAGAAATACTACGCGCCGCTCAGCGGCACCGGCTGCCTCATCGATGCCGAGGGCGTGCCGATGCCATGCGAAGTCGTGACGAAGGAATACCTGGCCCTGCCGGTGATCTGTTTTGATGCCGTCAGCAAGATCGAGCATGGCAAAAAGCTCACTGATCCGCTGCTGCACACGGCTTTGGAACTCGCGAAGGAGCTCAACTCGCGTGCGCAGGCACCTGCGGAGATCGCCCGCAGGCTCGTCATCCCGAACTCGTGGTCCATCGAGGCACATTACGCCACCGCTGAGTCCGAGCCGAAGGTCATCACCTTCGGCGTCGATGACTTGGAGATGCAGCTCGAGCGTTACGACCGCCTCATGAAGGAGGTCCGCGCCCGCCAGTGGAAGATCGCCACGCTCCATTTCATCCCGGAGGGCAACACGCCTGCCACTTTCCACGGCGCACCTGACGTCAGCGGTCTCACGCTTGCTGAAAACCGTCCCGCGTCACCGGCACCCACGCCTTCCACCACTCGTCGTTAACCTCTCACCTCCCTCTGTCTCATGGCCAAAAGCACCATCTATGCAGGACTGGAAATCGGAACGCACAAAATCTGCGTCGTCGTCGGCGAGGCGAAGAAGGACGGCGCGATCAAAATCCTCGGCGTGGGCCAGGCCCCCTCCCGCGGCGTGCGCAAAGGCGAGATCGTCGATTTCGAAACTGTGCAAACCTGCCTCAACGACGCGCTCGTGCGTGCTGAGGACCGCAGTGATGTGATGATCCGGAATGTCTTCCTCGGCGTCAGCGGCGCTCACATTCAATCGCTGAACAACCGCGGCTGCCATCGCCTCCCCGAAGACCAGGTGGAGATCACCGAGGACGATGTCGAGGAGGCGAAGGAGATCGCCCGCAACGTCAGCATCCCGCAGCAGAACGTCTTCCTGCACAGCGTGACGCGGCAGTACATCGTCGATGGCGTCGAAGGCGTGCGCCAGCCCATCGGCCGTGAGGGCCGCATGCTGGAGGCGGATTACCACATCATCCACGGCGTGCGCGGCCGCATTCAAAACGCCATCCGCTGCGTGCGTGAGATCCCGCTCGAGGTCGAGGATGTCGTCTTCAATCCCGTCGCCGCGGCACAAGTTGTGCTCACACGCGAGGCGAAGACGCAAGGAGCCCTCATGCTGGATTTCGGCGCTGGAACCTGTGACTACGTTTTGTATGACGACGGCATGATCACCGCCTCCGGCTGTGTGCCGCTGGGCGGCGATCACATCACGAACGATGTCGCGATGGCTCTCGAGATCCCGAACGGCCGTGCAGAGAAGCTCAAAATCGAAGAAGGCAGCACCGACTATCAAGACGTGCCCGAGGACGAAATGCTCAACATCGAGGACGAGACCGGTCTCGTGCTCGGCGAGGTGCCACGAGCCTTCCTGAACGAAGTCATGTATCTGCGGACGAAAGAGATCCTAGAAACGGTGAAGGCCGCCGTGGAGCCTCATCTGCACCGCATCGGTGCCGGCGTGTTTTTGACCGGTGGTGTCAGCCTGATGAAAGGCATCGAAAACGTCGCCAATGAGGTCTTTGGCCGCAAAGTCACGCGTGCAGGCTCCGCGCCTGTGAGCGGCATCTCGTCCACGTTTGAAAATCCGCAGTTCTCCGCACCCATCGGCCTCATTCGTTATGCGCAAATTCTCGACGCCGAAAAACCTTACCTGTCACCGCTGAAAAGGCTTGGCAGACGCATGCAAGAGCTGCTTTCATCCTTCGCGCTGTGATTTGAGGAGATCACGGAGCAAAACGCATTCGCCCGCAAACCCGCAACAACACCTTTATGGTCGAATATCAACGCACTCAGACTCCCGGCATCCCTGCCGAAGGAGCACCCCGCATCTGCATCGTCGGCGTCGGCGGTGCCGGTTCGAACGTCATCGACCGCATCACGCTCGACCGCATCGTCGAGGCGACGCTCGTCTGCATGCACACGGATGTGCGCGTGCTCAGCCATGCCATGGCACCATCGAAGGTGCAGCTCGGTGTCGAGCTCATGAAAGGCATTGGTGCTGGAGGTGATCCCGATCTCGGCCGTGAAGCCGCGCTCTTCTCTCGCGAGCAGATTCGTCAGTCGCTCGAAGGCCACGACATCATCTTCATCAGCGCCGGTCTCGGTGGTGGCACCGGCAGCGGTGCCGCGCCTGTCGTCGCGGAGATTGCAAAGGCCAGCGGTGCTCTTGTCATCGTCGTGGCCACCATGCCCTTCAGCTTTGAAGGCCGCCGCCGCATCGGCCAGGCCGAAGAATCACTCGAACTGCTGCAGAAGCGCTGTGATGCGCTCATCCTCTTTGAAAACAACCGCATGGGCGAGCTCATCCTGCCGAAGGATGGCATTCAAAAAGCCTTCACCCAGGCGGATCAGCTCATCGCGCAGTCGCTGCGTGCCGTTTCCACCATCACCGCCACGCCGGGCCTGGTGAAATTGGGCCTGGATGACCTCACCGCAGCGTTGCGCACAGCGAATGGTCGCTGCCTGTTTGGCTTTGGCGAGGCCCGCGGCCAGAATCGCGGTGCGGAAGCCGTCAAAAAAGCGCTCAAGAGCCCGCTCATCGATCAGGGCCGTCTGCTTTACCACACCGAGACCCTGCTTGTGCATGTCGCCGGTGGCGAATCGCTCACGCTCGTCGAGGTCGAGGGCATCATGAAGCAGCTCGGCAAGAACGTGCCAGACCAGACGCACATCCTTTTCGGCCTCGCCATCGATCCGAAGCTCGGTGACTCCGTCGCCGTCACGCTCATCAGCTCGCTCAGCCTTGCGCAGTTGAATGCGCACTCCACCGCCGCACCGCCTGCCGAGATGATGGCACCGCGTGCTGAAGTCGCCGCACCAACTCCTGCGGCCATCACCGCGCCTGCACCTGCTCCGAAGCGTGAACCGAAGGCCCGCAGCGCACCGCCGCTCGCCAAAGCGCCGCCGCCTGTCGAAGAGGACTTCCTCTTCCGCACCGAAGAGATCATTCGCGAGGCTCCTGCGGCCATCGCGCCGGAACCGCAGGCTGCTGCTGAACCAGCCGCTGAGTCCGAAGAAGCCTTCTTCGATGAAGAAGAGCCGCCGTTTGAGGCCGAGGAAGCTTTCAGTGCGCCGGTTCACGAGCCTGAGCCCGAAACCGCCCGCATTCCTGTGCGCACGCCGGTTGCTCGCGAGTTGGCTGAAGCCGTCCGCGAGTCGAAAACACTCGCTGCCGTGATTTCACGTCCTGCGCCGGTCAGGCCCGAACCCGAGCCGGTGGTCGAAGACGACATGATCGTGTTCGAAAGCGAGGAGCCTGCGCCTGTTTCTCGTCCTGCACCTGCTCCGGCCCCGATTATGGCGGTCGCTCCTGCTCCTGCGCCAGTCACTTCCATCACACCACGCCGCACCATCGCCATCGAGCAGCCTTCGCTCGGCCTCGCCAGCGAAGAAGATCGTGGTCGTTTCAAGGACACCGAGCCCTCGCTCGTCGAAGGAGAGGATCTCGATGTGCCCACTTGGAAGCGTCTGAAGATGAAGCTGCGCCGGTAAGCGCTTTCAGGCTCAGGTTTCCAAAGGTGGCAGTCCATGCGCGGCACGGGCTTTGAGGCATTTTTCATCACCCACCTGCAGTTCGCGGCAGGGATGCGGCCTTTGCTCGTAGATGCGGCAGGCCGCATGCGTGCCCACGGAGCCCTCCAGATGCACGCAACGGGGCGGTTGGCTCTCCGTGCCGCTGAAGCAAACACGCCACGGCGTGATTTGAACGAGCTTTGACTCATCGAGGCCGCGCTGCTCCGCCTCCTGCCAGTAAAACGACACTCGGAAGTGGCAGCAGCAGGCACCGCAGGTGAGGCAGGCGGAAGGATCGGCAGGCATGGTGGCTAACTGATGAGCAGAAGACGTTTCTCACCCGGCACGGGATCCGGTGCCCGGTGAATGCACGGAGGCACGGGCGAGCCGGGATATTGCAGCGCGATGCGCCAGAGATTGCCCGTGCCAAAGCGAAACGGCACCGCGCCGGGCTGCGGCGCATAGTGCAGCGTGTAAAAATGCTCCTCGAGCCACTCTTCGAAAGGCATGTCGTCTTCTTGAGCATGCCATTGCCGCAGCTCTTCGCGTGTCTCCGGCACATCGACACGGCAGATGACCTCGTCATTGCGCAGGCCTTCCGAAGAAGCGCCATGATAGGTGCACAGCCAGGTGTCTGCCTGCACGGTGGCGCTATCCGCATGGAACGAGCATACATCCGTGCGCACGGGCGACTCGATCTCGTGCGTGTAGCCGTTCACGCAATCAAGCGTGGGCAGCAGTGCCCTTTCGCGGAGTCGTTCCATGTCCGCGAGCATCACCTCGATGGCTTTTTGACCTGCCGGGCTGAGGTCGAGGCTGTGCAAAAGCTCTTCGGTGAGGTGAGTGATGCCTTGCGGGACGTCCAAACGGTTCACCACCTCGGCAAAATCCCCTTCGAGATCACGCGGCCAGCAAACGGCGTTCACACCCTTTTCGAAGTGAAAGCCCACCAGTGCCTCAAAAGCATCCACGACGCAGATTTGAGGGTTTTGAAGGACAAATGGATCAAGTGCCATGGATGCTCACTGCCTTAACAACAGGTCCGTTTGAGGCAAGAAAAAGCCCGGACATCACTGTCCGGGCTTTCATTGATGAAACTGGGCTTTTCGATCAGGCGAGCACTTCGGTCAGGATGCGGCCGCCGTTCACGATGTCGATCGGACGCGTGCCATCGGCCACGATGCGCTTCTCGCCGTTGATACCGAGGAGACGGTACATGGTCTTGGCGAGGTCTTCCGGGCCCACCGCATCGCGATCAGGCTCACCGCCGAGGGCATCGGAGGCACCGTGGATGTAGCCTTCCTTCACGCCGCCGCCCGCGAGGGCCACGGAGAAGACGCGCGGCCAGTGGTCGCGGCCATTGGTGCCGTTGATCTTCGGCGTGCGGCCGAACTCGGAGCTGACCATGACGAGCGTGCGCTTGAGCATGCCGCGCTCTTCGAGGTCCGTGATGAGACGAGCGAAGGCCTGGTCGAAGTTCGGAGCCTGGCCGTCGAAGGCGCTCTTGATGTTGCTGTGGTGGTCCCAGCCACCGTAGTTGACGGAAACCATGCGCACGCCGGATTCGACGAGGCGGCGGGCGAGCAGGAAGCGCTGGCCGGCGGTGTTGCGGCCGTATTCATCACGAAGCTTGTCGGACTCCTTGCTGAGATCGAAGGCTTCGCGGGCCTTGGCACTACTGATGAGGCCGTAGGCGGCCTGGTAGAAGCTGTCCATCGAAGCGATAGCATCGGACTTCTCGGCGGCCTTGAAGTGCTCGTCCACGGCGCCCAGGAGGCTGCGGCGGCGGTCGAAGCGCTTGTCATCGACTTCCTTCGGCGAAAGGAGATCGCGCACGGTAAAGCCTTTGTCAGCGGGATCACTTCCGAGGGCGAAGGGGCCGTAGGCGCTGCTCATGTAGCCGGTGCCCTGCTCAGGAGCGAAGACGTTCGGCACTACGACGTAGGGCGGGAGGTTGTTCCGGCTGCCCTGCTCGTGGGAGATGATGGAGCCGAAGCTGGGGAACTTGATCGCGGGGCTCGGGCGGTAGCCGGTGAACATGTTGTGCGTGCCACGCTCGTGAGCGGCCTCGCCGTGCGTCATGCTGCGAATGACGCTGATCTTGTTCATGATCTTGGCGATCTTCTCAAACTTCGCGCCGACGTATTCGCCGGGGATGCTGGTCTTGATCGGATTGTAGGGGCCGCGGTATTCCGGCGCGGCGAAGGGCTTCGGATCCCACGATTCATGCTGGGCCATGCCGCCCGGCAGGTAGATGTGAATGATGGAATCAGCGATGGGCTTGAACGTCTCCACCTCGGGCATCATCGGGGCGGCCTGAAGACGCAGCAGGTCCGGCAACGTGAGGCCGAGACCGCCGGCCATGCCGACGTAAAGGAAATCGCGACGGCTCACGCCAGCGCGGAGGTCAAGGTGGTTGCCTTGGCAGTTGGGGTGCATTTTCATGGGGTGCGGTGGGGTGGATTTTCTGAAAAACGAAGGGTCAGAGGCGCACAACCTACGCCATGCCCCCGCAATTATTGCACAATCATCGCATTTTTCGCCCGATGATTGCCCGCCAGGCAGGAAAATCCATGTCAGGAGTCCTGCCAGCCTTGCCTGACGACTTCCATGACCCAGACCTGTTTCGCCGAGGGGGCATTGAGAGGGTATTTGACCTTCAAAGTGAGGGGCAGAGCCGCACCTTCGGACTGTTTCAGCCAAAACTCGATCTGCTGGGAGGTGGTGCTGTCCCGCTCGATATAGCCATGGATGACTGGGGCTCCGGGCTCCGAGATGCAGCGCAGTTCCACACATTTGAGGAGCCGGGGGCTACCAAACTGGTTTTCATAATAGAAGCCGTCGGAAACCATCAGCCGCATGGTGACGGGCTGTGCAGGTCTTTCCTCCATGAACTGCGTCCAGCCCATGTCCCCTGCCCCGACGAAGGCCGCCCAGTCCACGCGAGGGCCCTTGGGGGTTTTTTCCACCAGGGCAGTCCGGCGGCCGCCACCTTCCAGCACGACCGTGTGCTCAAAAAAGCCTCCGTTGGACTCCTTAGATTCGACGATGTTGTCATGCACTACGGGGCCATCGGCGTTTTTGGCATAAAAGGCGGCCATGCGCTCCTCAAGGCCGTTCACAGGCCGCGACCAGGCGAGGCGTTCTTTCCAATTCGGCGCGGCCAGGAACTTCCGCAGCACCTCCAAGGACAACGCCAGATCCATCGAAAGCTGGCTGGAGACAGGGCTCGCGGCTGGCTCGGTCGTGATGGCCTTCGCAAAGTCCTGCTTGCCGGTGGCTTTGAAGACAAGGCTTCCGTCCGGCACAGCAACTGGCTGCGGCTCCTCCTCGATCATGGCTAGCATGGGCGTCTCCGACGAACGGGCTGCGGTCTGCTTCGCCTCCACGCCGCCCCCGGAGGTGAGTGCACGGATCACAAAAGCCAGCGCAATGCACCCGATGACCACAATGGTGCCGACGATGAGGCGCTTGCGGAATTCCTTGATCTCCGGATCCATCCGCATGCGCTCGAAGGCATCGCCGGGAAGCACCTGCGGCTCGTGGGAAGGTTCAAAATTCAATGTGCGGGCATGTGAACCCGTCGGCGGCCGCTGCTCCTCGGATTCGGGAACGCTCGAAGGCTCCGGGGCGGCCTCGGCAGCCTTGGGAAGCGTCGTGATCTTCGCGGCAGGTGGCGGCGGCATGTCTGCGTCTTCGATTTTCGCGGAAGCGGCGGCCGATGGGGGATCCGCGGGCGGCGTGGAGGCCTGCTGGCGGAACGGAATCTGCAAAGTCGTCTCAGCGGGTGTCTCCGGCACGGCACCGCCCATCAGCAGGGCGCGGCGTTTGGCCTTTTTGTTCTTCTCCGCCACCTGGAGCATGAGCATCTCCCCGCACTCCGGACAGGGACGCGAACGCGTCACACCCGTGACCTGCACTTCGACAGGCTTTTCGCAATGAGGACAGACGAGCGAAACAGCGGGCATGGGGAGCGGCGCATGATGCGTCACGCCTGCGGTGTCGCAACTGATGGCTCGACAAAATTCCGCGTCGCTGCCAGCGCTACTAATTGGCCGCCACGCCGAAGCGTCCGCGGGCACGTTGCAGGCCCCAGCTCATCATCAGGCGCGCATCGTCCCAGATATACTTCGTCTTCGTGCCGAGCTGCACGAGGATCACGTCCCTGCCGCTGCTGCTGGCGGTGGAGATGAGGCAGCGTCCGCTGGCCACGGTGTAGCCGGTTTTCATCCCGTTGCACTCCGGCATGCGGCCGAGGAGTTCGTTGGTGTTTTCGAGCGTGACGGTGCGCCCGTCCGCACGGCGGAAGGAGAAGTATTTGCGCCGCACAATATCGCGAATCGTCGCATCGCGGTAGGCCACCATCGCCACCCGCGCCATGTCGCGGGCGGTGGAACGCTGCCCGGGAGCGGTGAGGCCGTGCGGGTTCACGAAATACGAGTTCGTGCAGCCCAGCGAGCGCACTTTGGCATTCATCTTCGCAGCGAAGGCCGAAATGCTGCCGGCATTGTCACGGGCGAGCACATTGGCGACGTCGTTCGCGCTCTTCACGAGGAAGGCATAGAGCAGCGTGCGGCGGGTGTACACCTCTCCCGTCTTCAGGCCGAGCCTTGTCGGCTCCACATTCACATCGCTGGCGGCCACGCGGACCGGTTTGTCGAGATTTCCCGCATCCAGCACGACGAGCGCGGTGACGAGTTTTTGCGTGCTGGCCACGGCGCGGGGCGTCTCCGCATTCCGAGAGGCCAAATGCTGGCCGCTGCGGGCATCGAGCAAAAGATACGAGGCCGCGCGGATCGAGGGACCCGAGCTCACCGCGAACGTCGGCTCCACATCCAATGCCCGGGAGAAGGCGGGTGACATCTGCGCCCCCCCATCCCCCTGAGTCAATGCCGCCTGCTGGTAGATTGGCACCTCACGCGGAGCGATCGGGATGGCCCTCGGGGCGCTGCTTTCGCAGGAGGTCAGCAGCAGCGCGGCGGCGAGGATCGTGGAAATCGGCTTCAGCATGGCGTTTGGCGCTCGAAGTAGGCCACCCCGTCTTTCTTGTCAAAACCTTGCTCCCCTGCCCTGTCATTCCGCATTCGACATTCGCAATTCCTCATTCACTCTCCGCCGCCATGGCACTCATCATCAACGGCGAGAAAATCGACGACGAAATCATCGAGGCGGAGTTCCGCGAGATCAAAGGCTTCCACGAGCGCACGCTCCAGGTGGCCTGCTGCGAGCGTGACCCGGAGTTCCGCGCCCTCGCGAAGGACAACATCACCTCCCGCGCCCTGCTGGGCCAGGAGAGCCGCCGCCGCTACCCCGAGGTGCCCGAGGACGACATCGACGCCCGTCTTGCCAAGCTCATCGAAGAAGCCGGCGGCGAGGCGCAGTTCTATTTTAAGATCGGCGTGCCCGTGGCCGACAAGGCGGTCATCCGCGACAACCTCGCCAGCGGCGTGCGCCTCGACAAAACGCTTCAGGCCATCTACGCGCCCGAGCCGGATCCCACCGAGGCCGAGCTCCGTGCCGCCTACGAAGCCTCCACCGACCTCTATTTGACCGCCGAGGAGATCCACGCCGCACACATCACCAAGAGCCTGCAAGGCGCGAAAAGCCGTGACGAGGTCTTCCAATCCATGCGAGACATTCGTCGCCAGCTTCTGGATGGGGCGGACTTCATGAAGCTGGCTGAGGAGCACCGCGCTGACGAACAGCAGCAGATCGACCTCGGCTGGTTCAAGCGCGGCGAGTTCATGGAGGAGTTCGAGGCCATCGCCTTCAGCATGAACGAGGGAGAAATCAGCCCCGTCTTCACCACGCAGCTCGGCTTCCACGTCTGCACGGTGCTCGGTCGCAAAGCACCAGCCCCGATGCCCTTCGAGCAGGTCAAGGAGGCCGTCCGCGCCCGCCTCATCGAGCAGCACCGCGATGCGAAGTTCAACGACCTGCTCGATCAGCTCAAAGCCACCGCGAAGATCGAAGACACCGATCCGCCCGAGGAGGGCGAGAACTGCGGGCACTAAGAGAGGCTGTTTCAAGTTTCATGTTTCAAGCGAGACTTGCCAGCACGGGCAAGCGTCAGGCATCTTGAAACGTGGAACCTGAAACTTGAAACACCCGGCTACGCAAAGATCTCCCATGCAAATCCTGAACACCCTTCTGCCGCTGCTCGTGATCGCCGGGCTATGGCTGTTTTTCCTCAAGCGCAGTGCTTCGCTGGGCTGGAGTGCTTTTGCTCAACACCATCCTTCCGATGCGCCCATCGGCAAAGATGGCTATTCGTGCCGCTGGCTGGTTTTTCAGCCTGATAGTCCCAAAGGCCGCACGGCGGCACGTCTCACGCTCACCGCCGAGGGTGTGCTGTTCTCGGTCGAAGTGGCTGTGTTTCGCCCCTTTCATCCGCCGTTTCTGCTGCCATGGAACTCGATCCAATTTTCTAAAGACGAAAATGGAGAGCCCTGCCTGCGTGCCTTGACCAAGGCGGGCAGCCTGCTCGCCAAAGTCGATCCAGCTGCCATGCAAGCTCTGGAGACGGGCAAGCAAGCCCACGTCTCTTGAAGACAGAACTCTCTCCTACGCAAACACCTCCATCACCGGCTTGCCTTTGTCGCCGACGGTGAAGGGGCGGTTGCTGGGGGACATTACGACTTCATCGACGGGCAGGCCGAGGCTCCAGCCGATGGTGCTGAGGAAGTCTTGCGGGCTGACCTGCTTGTCGGCGACGGAGTTGCCCTCCTTGTCGCTGGAGCCGTGGACATAGCCGCCTTTCACGCCGCCACCGGCGAGCAGGGTGGAGAAGACCCGAGGATGATGATCGCGGCCGGCATTGCCATTGATCTTGGGGCCGCGGCCGAACTCGGAGCAGAGCACGACGAGGGTCGAGGCGAGCAAACCACGCTGGGAGAGATCTTCGAGCAATGCGGAAAGGGCCACGTCGAGCTCGGCACCATGTTCTTCGAGGCCTTCTTCGATGTTGTTGTGCATGTCCCAGCCGCTTTTGGCCACTTCGATGTAGCGGATGCCTTTTTCGACGAGGCGACGGGCGAGCAGGCAGCCCTGGCCGAACTTGTTGCGGCCGTATTTTTCCCGCAGCGCCTCCGGCTCGTCATCGAGGCGGAAGGCTTCGAGGTCGGTGCTGGACATGATGGCCACCGTCTTGTCGTAAAACTCGGTGTAGCTCTTCACGCCGGCAGTTTGAAAACGCTCGCGGAAGCCCGCGTCGAGCTTGTCGAGCATGGCGAGGCGCTTCTGCATCACGTCGGCACCGGCGTCGCTGCGGGAGTATTGCAATCCAGCATCGGGATCGAGGATGGGCAGCGGTGAGTAGCTGGCGGGGAAGAACCCATTGCCCGCGTTGGGCTGTCGGTTCACGCACACGCTGGAAGGCAGTGTCTTGTGACTGGCTCCGAGGAAGTTCTGCGCCCAGGCACCGATGTTCGGATGCTGGATGGTGCCGCGTTGCTCGTAGCCGGTGCGGATCAAATACTGACCGCTGGCATGCACGCCGGTTTTGGAGGTCATGCTGCGGATGATGGAAATCTTGTCGGCCTGCTTCGCGAGGTTTTGCATCGTGCCGCCCAGCTGAAACCCCGCTTTGGCCGAAACGGGCTTCACCGGCCCCTGCGTGTCGCCTTCCTTCGGATCCAGCGTGTCGATGTGGGACATGCCGCCGATCATCTGGAGGAAGATGACGTTCTTTGCTTTGCCGAAGCCGGGTCCATCAGCCGCGAATGATGTGCCACCGAGTCCGTGAAGCACGGTGACGCCGAGAGAGGCCTTGGCCCACTTTTCGCAAAAGGAACGACGTGAGAGCGGATCGAGCTGGTTTTGGAGTTTCATGAGGAGGTGAAGGTCTGGGATTTAAAGAGGCGCGACAGCGTTTTGGAGTGCTCCAGCCCTCTGGAGCTTTTCGGAGGCCGCGAGACGTTCAAAAGCGCCGGAGGGCCGGCGCACTCCAGGACGCTGTCGCGGCAATGGAAGAAGGCAGATGACATGACGGTCACTCCACAAACACAAACTCACGCGTGTTGAACAGCACCCAGCTTAAATCGCGCATCGTGAGGCCGTTGCCGAGGGCGGCGACGGCATCGGCGAGTTCGTCGGGCTTGGGTTTGCGGCTGAAGAAGCTCAGGTAAAGGCTCTCGACCTGCTGCTCGGGCGTTTTTTTCGCGGTGGAGGTCTGGATGACGAGGGAATCGTTCTGGCCGATGACCTTTTGCGCCTCGCCGTTCATGAGCATGAGCACCTGCGGGATGCTGCCTTCATCGCTGCTGCTATCGGCGATCTGGCGATCGCTTTGGCCGAACATGCGGAGGAAGTGCTGGTCCTTCTCCGGCTGCGGCAGCTCGGAGGCGCGGGCGAGCACGAGGCCGTTGCGAATGGGCGGTGTGATCTCGACGCTGTCGTCGCCATCACCCGCGGGTTGCTTCTGCTTCTTTTTGCGGTTCTTCGGGTTCGCCTTCGCGGCACCATACTGGCGCATGCCTTGCGCGGCTTTTTCGATGTCGGCTTTGAGTGATTCAGGCGTCATGCCCTCGCCAACGTTGATCTTCATGACCTCGGCATACTTCGCGCCGCGATGAGCGTGGAATTTGTCCACATCCGCACCGACGACGAGGGTGGCGCAGGAGTCCCATGCCTGCTCGGCACTCATGCGGCGAAGCACGGGGCCGGGGAAGAGATAGGGGCCGCCATCGGCCATCTCATGGCTGGTGGCCTCGCGTTGATAAGCCTGCGTGTTGCAAAGCAGGCGCGTGAATTGTTTGAGGTCGAACTTCAGCCGCACGATCTCGGCGGCCAGATGATGAAGCAGGGCGGGATTCACGCTGGCCTCGGGGTCGTCGAGATCAGTGACGGGCTCTTTGATGCCGACGCCAAAGATGCGCTTCCACATGCGGTTGGCGATGGTCATGGCAAAACGCGGATTGTCTGGCGAGGTCATCCACTTGGCGAACTGCGTGCGCAGATCCTCCTCGTTCTTTGTCTGCACGTTTTGGTAGGCTTTTTTCGATTTGTCGTCCGCCCAGGTGACGAGTTTGGGCTTCACGGGGTCGCCGGGCTTACCATCGCTGTATTTGTAGTCGTGCGGGAGCTTGAGGTCGTTCTCAGAGCTGTCCTCCACGGCCATCGCGTTCACGCGGAGGATGTTCTTCGCCTGCTGCTGAAGACGGCGGTCATCAAGGCTGGCCAAGGCGCGGCGCATTTCCTGCATGCCGTAACCTTTGCTGCCACGCGTGCCGAAGGTCTCGGTGGCTCCAAAGAAAGCCGCCATCTCGTAGAACTGACGCTGCGTCCAGTCGGCGAAGGGATGGTCGTGGCACTGGGCGCAGGAAACATTCGCGCCGAGGAAGGTGCTGAGGGTAAGCGAGAGATTATCGAGCCGCATACCAGCATCGCGCAGGAGGTAACCTGTCGCGCCGTTGTCGAGCAGCTTGCCATCGGCGGTCATCATCGTGAAGACCATCTTGTCCCAAGGCATGTTGTCGGCGATCTGGCTCTTCAACCAGTCCTGGTAGGTGTAAAAGCGGGCCTTTTGCGCCACATCGGCCACGCGGAGCATGTCGGCGAGGTAGTTGAAGAGATGGCTGCGATAGCCTTCCGAGTTCAGCAGCTTGTCGATGACCTTCGCTCGCTTCGAAACGCTGGTGTCGTTGATGAATTCGAGGGCTTCCTCGCGTGTCGGGATGCGCCCGGCGATGTCGAGATACACGCGGCGCACGAATTGCTCATCCGAGGCAAGCGGGTTCGGCTTCTGGCCTGCTTTGGCCAAGCCGCCATCGACGAGCATGTCGATGCGAGCGGCCGCCTGCGCGAGATTCGGGTCCGCCGGGATGCCGAGGCCCTCGGGCTTCAGTGTCTTCGCAGCTTGTTGGTCGGCCGGGCTGAGCTTGTCGATCGGCAGACGGTAAACGTAGCCATTGCGCACCTGGAGGAAGACCTGGCCGTTTTCGATGCCGCGAAAGGTCGCCTCCAGCTTGCGTCCCTGCGCATCGGTCCAGGTGCGGTAGGTCTCGCCTTCCGCCCGCAGGCCGGAGGAGAGCAAAACGAAGGCGAGGAGAGGGAGGAGGCGCGTCTTCATGGCTTGGTGGCCGCCTTTAACGATGAGCCTGCGGGCAAGTTGCGCCTATTTTGCAGCCCGTGCGGCCATGGTTGACGTCTGTCACAGGCTCCAGCTAGTCTGGCGCATGCTCCGATCCCACCTCCTCGCCGCACTCGCCTGCACCTGCTCTCTCACGCTTTTCGCCCAAGAAGCTCCCAAACCCGAAAACAAGCCCACCGAGAAGAAGGAGGAGAAAAAAGACGCGAAGCCTGCCGAGGCCAAAAAAGAGGAGTCGAGCACAACAAACGGCTCCGTGACCATCAACGGCAAGGAAGTGAAGTACAAGGCCACCGCGGCCATGCTGCCCATCCTCCGCCCCGATAACAAACCAGCGGCGCAGATCTTCCACGTGGCCTACACCGCTGAGGGTGGTGATCCGAAGACACGGCCCGTCACCTTCTGCTTCAACGGCGGCCCCGGCAGCAGCAGCGTGTGGCTGCATCTCGGCGCCTTTGGCCCAAAGCGGGTGAACCTGCCGCCGGATGGCCTCACGCCGCCAAAGCCGCCCGGCGGCCTCGTGCCGAATGAGTTCTCGCTGCTCAGCGATACCGATCTCGTCTTCATCGACCCGGTGAACACCGGCTTCTCGCAGGCCACCGATCCGCAGAAGGTCAGCGAATTCCTCGGCGTGCGCGAGGACATCCAGGCCGTGGCCGAATTCATCCGCCTGTGGCTCACCCGCGAGAAGCGCTGGCTCTCGCCGAAATTCATCGCAGGCGAAAGCTACGGCGGCATCCGCGGCGGCGGCCTCGCCGAGCACCTCGCCTCGAAGCATCGCATCTACCTCAACGGCCTCATCATCGTCTCCGGCCTGCTCGATTACGACACGCTCACCGGCACCACTTTGAATGATCTGCCGAATCAAGTGCTCCTGCCGGCTCTCGCCGCCGTGGCGCACTACCACAAGAAGCTCCCGCCGGACCTGCAAAACGCCCCGCGTGACAAAGCGATCGCCGAGGCACGTGAGTTTGCCTACCGCGACTATGCTTACGCCCTTCACATGGCCCGCGACCTGCCCAAAGCAGAGCGCGACAAGACCGTGAAGAAGCTCGCCCGCCTCACCGGCCTGCCTGAGAAGCTCATCGACGATCACAACATGCTTATCAGCGGCGGTTTGTTCCGCGAGCACCTGCTGCGCGATCAAAAGCTCGTCCTCGGTGCTTACGATGCGCGTGTCACCGGCCGCGATTCCGACACCTCGGAAAACTATCCCGAGATCGATCCCTTCATGAATGTCGTCGGCGGCATCGCCGCGGCCAGCATGAACGCCTACCTGCGCGAGGAGCTGAAATTTGAGCGTGACCTGCCTTACGAGGCCCTCAAGCCGCAGCCCGGCTGGAACCACGGCCAGGGGAACAACTACACGAGCGTCAATCACGACCTCGCCAAGGCCATGATGGGCAATCCGCACCTTCACGTCCTCGCCCTCATGGGCTGGGCGGACCTCGTCACGCCGCCGGACAACATGGTGCACAGCCTCCGCCACCTCAGCATCCCCGCCGAGCTGAGAAAAAACATCCACACGGCCGAATACGACGCAGGACACATGATGTACACCAACCAGCCCGACATGAAGAAGATGCACACCGACATCGCGGCCTTCATCGCGGCCTGCTTGAAGTAGGTCATCGAACCCTCGCAATGCCCGATGCCACCACCAGCGCCCTGCTTTCCGCCCGCGAACGTCCCGCACGCCCGCATGTGATGCTCCAGCGCTGGGAGCGGCTCGCCTTCCTGCACTGGCGCTGGGACCCGGATGTCATCCAGCGCACGCTGCCACCGGGCCTGACGGTGGATACCTTCCAAGACTCCGCGTGGCTGGCCATCGTGCCGTTTTTCATGCGCGGCATCCGCCCGCGATTCTGCCCGCCCATGCCCGGCATCAGCGATTTTTTGGAGCTGAACGTGCGCACCTATGTCCGCGATGCGCAGGGCAGGCATGGCGTTTGGTTCTACTCGCTCGATTGCGATCAACCGCTCGCCGTGTGGACCGCCCGCACCTTCTTCCACCTGCCCTACCAGCACGCCCGCATGTCTGCTGAAGTGAGCGGACAAAGCGTGGACTACCACTGCCGGCGACGCGACGCGCCTGCCAACAGCCGCTTCACCTGGTCTCTCAGCTCACAAACTCGTCACGCAGAGCCCGGCACGCTCGAGTTCTTCCTCGCCGAGCGCTACCTGCTGCTCTCGCAGACAACTCGCGGCCTGCGTTGCGGCCAGGTGCATCACACACCGTATCCGCTGGCGGAGGTGACGCTCGATTCGTGGGATGTGAACCCGCTGCTCCAAGCCGGTTTCGAGGACCCCAAACGCCCGCCAGACCATGTGATCGGCTCGCCAGGCGTCGATGTGCTCATCTATGCGCTCACGCCGTGATGGCATGGCTCATTCCGGCCGCTTCATGAAGACGGAGATCGGCGTTTCCACGACCGGCTTCACAACGCGGAGCTTTTTGTCCGCCGAAGACAGTTCTTTGTCGCCTTGCAGATACTCCGGGATGTCTTCGGTGCTGGGATTGAAGCGCAGGCTGACTTTGCCAGCGAGCTTCCCACCTTCGAAGTTCGCATAGCCACCGTAGTCCCAGGCAAAGCCGGAGATCTTGAAAGGCTTGCCGTTGATCTTTTCGACCTCTTCGAGGGTCATGCCGGTCTTCAGGCCGTTTTCAAATTTCCACGCCGTGCCGATGACATGCACATCGAAGACCACTTTCTTCTTCTCGTTCTCCGGGTCCCAGATCACCTCCAGCTCGCGGTCGGTATCGGCAAACAATCGCGCACCGGGAATCGTCTCGCCCTCGGCCCCGGGGATGTCTTCGTGCTTCACGTTGGCTTTGCCATAGGCGCGTTCCAGTTCGGTGGCGGTCATGCCGGGCTTGATGAGGCCCACACGTTTGCCAAGCACGATGGTGTTGTCGGCCGCGTCTTGGGCTTGGGCAGAAACAGCAGCGAAGGCGAACAGAAGGCAGAAGAGCATGCGCATGTTTAAATCTCACCGGATGGCCGAAAAAAATCCAGCGCTCAAAATGGCCATTTCTTCGTCCGCCAGCTCCAGACGAGAAACACGCCGCAACCGGCCATCAAGGCCATGCCGCCCGCGGCAAGCAGGTCTTCGCCCGTCGTGAAAAGCAGGTACATCCAGCCGACGAGCGCCAGCAGGGCCGGCAGCGGATACAGCCACATTCGGAAGGGACGCTCCATTTGCGGCTTCAGCGTGCGCAGCAACACCAGCGCCCCGATTTGACCCGCAAACTGCACCACGATGCGTGTGGTGAGCAGCGCATCAATCAGCGTGCCGAGCTTCACAAACGTGGCCGCGGCGGCGATGAGGCCCACGACGACCAGCGAGACATGCGGGAAGCCCAGTCGTGGATGCACCTTGCCAAACACGCGGAAGAAGCTGCCATCCCGCGCCGCGGCATACGGGATGCGCGAGTAGCCCAGCAGCATCGCAAAACAGCATGCCACCATCGTCCACAGCACCAGTACGGTGAAAAGCTGCGCGAAGTCACTTCCGTAAATCTTCGCCATCATCATCGTGACGACCGGCTTGCTCACGTTTTCCGCGCTCGCGAACTCCCGCCAGGGCACCACGCCGATGATTGAAAGGTTCACCGCCAGATAGATCAGCGCCACGAGCACGAGCGAAAGCATCACCGCGCGAGGGATCACGCGACCGGGCTGCTTCACCTCGTCGCCGATGAAGCAGATGTCGTAGTAGCCGAGGTAGTCGTAGATGCCAATGCGGGCCGCCGCCCCCAGCGCCACCCATTTCGCCCCATCAAAGGTCCACGCGTCCTCCGGGAACTCGAAGGCGATCTTCGCATCGAAATGCATCGCGCCCGTCACGACCACCACCGCCATCGCCAGCAAGGCTCCCGCCCAGAGCGTGACGGTGATCTTGCCGATCGATTCAATGCGCCGGTAGAGCAAAAAGATCACCAGCAAGCCCACGCCAGCACCTGCGCATAGTCGAGTGAAGTCGCTGCTCTCCGGCCAGAGCGGTTGAAGATACTGCGCCACGCCCACATAAGCCGTCGCCAGCTCCAGCGGGCCGCTGAGGATGAACTGCCAGATGAAAAGGAAGCCCATGAAGCGACCCCAGGTCTCGCGACCATAGCCTTCGCGGAGGTACACATACGATCCGCCGGACTTTTGCAGTGCCGCACCGAGCTCGCTCCACACAAGGCCGTCCGCCAAAGCCACGATCAAGGCCACGCCCCAGCCCAGCATCGACTGCGGCCCGCCCATTGTCATCATCAGCGCCGGAATGGTGATGAAAGGACCGGCACCGAGCATGTTCGACATGTTCAGCGCCGTGGCCTGCAGCAGGCCAAAACGACGTTCGGGTTCTTGAGGGGCGTTCATGCGCGTTCTTCGATCCAGCGCATCAAAACGTCCACGTCCGCCGACATCTCAAAACCTTTCGCAGCCTCTTTGAAGCCCGGCTCGGCAAGCAGCCGCTGCAATTCCTTCGCCACACGCTCGGGCGTGAACTGCCCCACGCTCAACCCGATGCCCGCGCCGAGCCTCCCGACGCGGTCCGCATTGTCCGGCTGGTCGTGCGCCATGTGCATGATGAGCTGCGGCACGCCCGCCGCGAAGGCTTGTGACATCGTGCCGATGCCGCCGTGATGCACAAAGACCGCCGTGTGCCGCAAAAGCGTGCTGAACGGCGCATAAACCTCGACATGAATCTGTGGCGGCAGATTCGCCGGCACCTGCTTCGGCTCTCGCGTCACAAAAACCGCGCGACAACCGACCTTCGCCACCGCTTTGGCCGCGACATCAAAAAACCGCGCTGCCTGCACATTCGCGCTGCCGGGCGTGAAGACGACCGGAGGCTCTCCTGCGGCCAAAAAGGCCTGCAAAGCCGGTGAGAGCGGTTGTTCCTTCGCGAGGTCTTCGAGCGGGAAAGTCCACTGGAGCAGATTTTTCGGCCAATCCGGCTGCGGAGCGCAAAACCACTCGGGAAACAACGCCAGCACGCCATCCGGTGAGTCCCACCACTCGCGCCACAGACTGCGCGGCGGCTTCACACCGTGCTGCTCGCAAAGGCGGCGGATTTTCGGCAGCGCGAACAGGTCCACCGGGTTCGGCAGCGAGAAGAGCGCCTTCTTGAACCACACCGGCATCGCGCGGAGCCATTTCATCGCCGGATGCAGCACCGGCGTCTCATGCACGCTCATGAAAACGACCGGCTGCAGATGCACCGTGATCAGCGGCGTGCCGTGCTTCTCCCGCGCCAGCCTCGCCGCGAACGCCGTGACCGGCGCGAGCATCAGATCCGGCTTCTCGCAGCTCTCGATGGCCTTTAAGTAGGGCTCCACCGCCTTCGCCGCGAAATCGAACACCACTTTCGTCCCCTGCCCCAGCTTCCAGATGCGTGGATCGCGGATCATCGCCTCAAACTCATCCGCCTCACCCCACGCGATGAATTCCAGCCCCGCCCGCCGCGCATGCTCTTCAAACAAGCACGCCGTGATCATCGTCACGCGATGCCCCCGCGCCAGAAGCTGCCGCCCGAGCCAGATGAACGGAAACACGTCGCCCGCGCTGCCAAAGGGGAGGAGAAGGGTGTGCATGCGATAAAATGACGAAATCAAAATGACGAATGATGAATCTCACACCTCCATCAAGGCCTCCAGCCGTTTCACGCTGACGGGCTGGGATGTGCCGAGTTCTTGGGCGAAGACTTGGACGCGGTATTCTTCGAAGAGCCAGCGGAAGGCTTCGTGGTTGGCTTTGGGGACTTCTTGGGGCCAGGTGGCGAAGTCGGTGATGAGTTGCTGCTTGTCGGCGTCCTTGGCGGGGTTGTTCATCCAGCGTTCGTTGCGGACTTGGATGGCCTTCAAGTAGCGTGGCAGGTGCTGGAGTTGATCGTGCGGCGTTTGGAGCAACAGATCGGACGGAACGAGGCGCTGGAGGTCTTGTTCGAGGCCGGGATAGCGTTTCGGCAGGGCGAGGAGTTTGGCGCGTTGATCGTGGATCTGCGCATGCAGTGTGCGTGTGCGATGCACGACGGCGGGAAGATCGCGACGGAAGGTGTCAGCGAGTTGCTGGAAGCGTTTTTCGGTGAGCGGGAAGAGCGGCGTGAGGCGCAGCAGATGCGCGAGGATGTGCTCGTGGGCTTGATCGGACAAGGCGGCGGGCGAAACGGCGGCTTGGGTGCTCTTGACCTTCTCGAAGGGATTACTGGCAGGAGAATGAAGGCAGGAGAATGACTTCTGAACCGATTCTACTGCCCCCATTCTACTGCCTACAAAGCTCTTCAGCTCCTTTTTGAGCCACGCGATGTCTTTGGCCAAAAGATTCTCCGCGAGCTTTCGCACGGCGGCGGGCGTGGTTTTGAGGGCTTCGGCTTTCGTTTTGAAAAGGCGCACATCGACCTCGCCATCGCGCAAAACGAGGGCGGGATAGCCGAAGACCTGCGCGTGGCCGATTTGCTCGACGAGAATGCTTTCGGGCAGATCGCCGAAGCTCCAGCTTTGCAGGGCGAAACGCTCGAATTTCGGCAAAAGACGATCCCAGGCATCGGTGCGGCGGTGGGCTTCCTTTTCGACTTCGGCGTGCAGCGTGCTCAAATCGCGGCTGGCGGCCACGACGGTGTTTTTCTTTGTGTCGTGCAGCTCGATGCGCGGCTGCAAATGCGCGGGAATGCTGCCCGGAGCCCAATCGCTGGCCTGGATGCGAATGCGATAGCGACTGGAGATGAAGGCGGCCATCGCGCTGAGGAAATCGCCCGTGCCGGGATCGAACTCGGTGGCGATCTCGCGCGCCTTCGGGTCGATGGGCATCAAATCACGGCGGATGGACTTCGGCAGCGCTCGCAGCAGCGCGGCGGCGATTTCCTCGCGCATGCCGGGCACCATCCACTGCACCTGACCGGTGGTGAGATGGCCCGCGAGTTGCACGGGCACCTTCACGGTGACGCCATCGTGCTCCTGGCCGGGTTTGTAGTTGTAAGTGACCGGGATGACGCTGTTCGCGAGCGCGACTTGATCCGGGAACTGCTGCAACTCGTTCTCAAAGTCCTCGCCACCCGCGAGATCGGCCTCGGTGGCGCACAGGAAGCGCGGCTCGGTCTCGCAGCGCTCTTTGACGACGCGGTTGAGGTCGTGGATCGACGAGATGTTTTTGAGTCGCGCGTTGTAAAAGCGGAAGAGTCGCTCCTCGACGGCATAGACGCGGTTGCTGCGCACACGGGTGAGCATGGTCTCGATCTTTTGGCGCAGCGCGTTGTTGTGCGCGTAAAAGCGCAGCGTGATCGCGCTGTCCTGATGCTCGACCAATGCGCCGCGGATGAAAAGCTGCGTCGCCGCGACGGGATCGACCTTCAGGAAGTCGATGCTGCGTCGCGTGATCTCGAGGCCGTGCAGCATGACTTTCTCGACGCAGGTCACGCGTCCGGCTTTTTCGTTCCAATGCGGCTCGCTATGCTTGAACGTGCACAAATGCGCGCCCAGCTCCGCGATCCAGTCCGGCTGCACCTTCGCTACCGTGCGTGCGAAGAGCTGCGAGGTGTGCACGATCTCTCCCGCGACGATCCACGCGGGCTGTTTCGCTTTGTCCTGTCCGGGTTTCGGTTTGGCGTTCTTCTCGCGACGCTCGTAGAGATTTGAGCCGGGGAAGATCATCACCTCGCGGTTGCCGGAGGTTTTGTAGAGGTTTCGGTCCTCTTTGACGGCGATGTGACCAAGCTGCGCGACGAGGATGCTGCGGTGGATTTTGTCGGACGGGTCGGACACGTCTGACTTGTCGGACCGAACGTCGAATAGATCACGGAGCTGCTTCCAGATGTCCTGCCACTCCTGCATTCTCGTGAAGGAGAGAAAGTTGGTGCGGCAAAATTTCCGCAGGGAGTTTCGAGAGCGTTCGAGCGGATCGGGCGCGGCGTTCCAGATTTTGAGCAGGCTCAAAAAGTCGGAGTCGGGCGCGGCGAAGGCTTTGTGGGCGGCGTTCGCGAGTTCCTTCTTCTCTTCGGGGCGTTCGCGTGGATCGGGGATGCTGAGGCCGCTGGCAATGACGAGCATCTCCGGCAGCACGTTTTCGGTGCGGGCATGCAGCAGCATGCGGCCGAGCGTGGGATCGAGCGGGAGCTTCGCGAGCTCATGGCCCAGCGGGGTGAGCTCGTGCGTGTCGTTGAGGCTGCCGAGTTCGTGCAGCAGCTCGTAACCGGCACGGATCGCAGCGCTGGAGGGCGGATTGATGAAAGGGAAGGCCTCGATCTCGCCGAGTTTGAAGGCCTTCATGCGCAGGATGACCTCGGCGAGGTTGGCGCGTTGGATTTCCGGCATCGTGAAGCGGTCGCGCTTCTCAAAGTCGTCCTGTTCGTAAAGACGGATGCACAAACCCTCGCGCACACGACCGGCGCGGCCGGCGCGTTGATTGGCGCTGCTTTGCGAAATGGCCTCGACGGGCAGGCGCTTTGTGCGCGTGCGCGGATTGTAGCGACTCATGCGAGCGAGGCCGGTATCGACCACCACAGCGATGCGCGGGATCGTGATGGAGGTCTCCGCGACGTTCGTTGCGATCACGACGCGACGTTTGCGCCCCGGCTCAAACACGCGCTGCTGCTCCGCGGCGGCCATGCGGCCAAAAAGCGCCAAAACCTCGAACTCGCGGCCGAGCCGGCCATCGAGCAAATCGCGTGTGTCGCGGATGTCGCGCTCGGTGGGCATGAACACGAGCACATCGCCGTCATTCGTCTCGATGAGCGCGTTTTCGACCGCGGCCACCGCGCCGTCGATGAAGCCGAAATCGTCTTCTTCGGTGACGAGCGGCATGTAGCGCACCTCGACGGGATACGTGCGCCCGCTGACCTCGATGATCGGCGCGCCGCCAAAGGCCTGCGAGAACGCCTCCGTGTCGATGGTGGCCGAGGTGACGATCAATTTCAGATCCGGCCGCTTTTTGAGCAAGCCAACGAGATAACCGAGCAGGAAGTCGATGTTCAGCGAGCGCTCGTGCGCTTCATCGAGGATGAGCACGGAATACGCCCGCAGCATCGGATCACTCTGGATCTCGGCGAGCAGGATGCCGTCCGTCATGAACTTCACACGCGTCTCGCGGCTCGTGTCATCGCTGAAGCGCATTTTGCAGCCCACCTCGCGCCCCCAAGGCACGCCGAGCTCTTCGGCGACGCGTTTCGAAACACTCATCGCCGCGACACGACGCGGCTGCGTGCAGCCGATCATGCCCGGCGCATTCGGGACGGCCTCCAGACACATCTTCGGAAGCTGCGTCGTTTTGCCGGAACCGGTCTCACCGGCCAAAATGACGACCTGATGCCGCTGAATCGTCACGACGATCTCCTCACGGCTGGCCGTGATGGGCAGATCGTCAGGATAGCGGATGCGGAACATGGGGCGCGGATGCTAGACGGAAAATGTCGAATGACGAATTCCGAATGACGAAAGCAGGCGGATGCGGCACTCTTGCGGCTCTCGTTGCCATGAATGCCTTCGTGTTACGTTCCGCCATCGCTTGCTGTTTGGTGCTGGGTTTGTCCGCCGCTGAACCTTTGACCATCCAGCCGGGCTCTGAGTTGTGGCGTGAGGTTTACGAGCCTGCGTTTGAGAAGCCGACGGAACTCGCGGCGGACTCGGAGCTGCGCAAAAGTCTCTTCAATCTCATCCGCCCGCGAGCGGAGAAGATCGCGAAGCAGGCAGTGAAGTTCCAAGGCAGCCTGCGAGTTTACCGAAACTGGGCTTTCTTCTCAGGAAGCTCAATCGACGCGAACGGAAAGCCCGTCGAGTATCCGGAGCTCGGCAACAGCGATACCGTGGCGCTGTGGCTGCGGACGCTGGACGGCTGGAAGCTGGTCGATTTCGCCGTGGGGCACAGCGATGCCTTCTACATCAGTTGGCCGGAACAGTATGGCATGCCGGCGGACTTGCTGAAGTGATCAAATCGAACGCGGCAGTGGTCCCTGCGGCGAGAGCTTCACGTTGTGCGCGGGCACTTTGGCACCTGCTTTGATCCATTCGCGCAGGATTTGGACTTCCTTCTTCGAGATGGCGTGACCGCTCGGAGGCATGGCACCCGGTGTTTCATCGGAGAAAGTCACGACTTGGAAGAAGCGGCTGGCCTCCGGCTTGCCGGGAACGATCCAATGCTGGCCGATGAGCTTGGTGATGGCCTGCGTGTCATTGATCGGCGGCATGGTGGAGAGGCGGTTGTCGCCGTGGCAGTGGACGCAGTTCGTTTCCAGCACGATGCGCACCGGAGCGAAGGCGGTGGCCACGGCATCGTCGGCGGGCTTTTGCGCACAGGCCGCGAGAAGAACGAGAGGTAGAAGGCGCTTCATGGACCTATGAAACAGCAGGATGGGGGCAGAGACAAGCGTTGACAAAAACGAGGCCGATTCCTAGACTCGCGCCCAATTCCACGGAAACAGCGGCACCGGGCGGCTGGACGGGAAGATCAACACCACTGGCATGAGGAACTTTGATTCAGATGAAGAACGGCGGCCGCACAACCCGCCGCTGCACTCCGAAAAAATCGTGACGGACCGGAAGATCTTCTTCCTGGACCTCAAAGAGAATGACCGCGGACGTTTCATCAAGATCACCGAGGACGTGCGCGGTCGCCGCGACACGATCATCCTCCCCATTGAGGCCGCTCAGGAGTTCATGGACGCGATGATGCGTGCCTTGGATGTGGCGAATGGCGGTGACGGCACGGTGGAAGACTGAAGAAGTGGAACAGGATTTGATCCTGTTCGTGCTCAGTGACATCAGGTTGAAAACCTGATCCACTTTCCTGTCTTGACCACTTTCACTGCTTCCGTCAGCATCGGCGGCCATGAAATCCAGCCTGATCGCCTCCGCCCTTGCCTTGATCACTTCCGCCGTCGTCGCCGGTGACAACTACCTCGTCTATTTCGGCACGAACACGAATGCCAAGAATGGCAGCAAAGGCATCTATGTGGCGCGGTTCAATGCGGCGAGCGGCGAGCTGACCAAGCCGGAGCTCGCCGCCGAGGCTGGGAATCCGGGCTTCCTTTCGATTCATCCTTCGAAGAAGTATCTCTTCGCCATCGGCGATGTGAAAGGGCCGGATGGCAAGAACATCGGCGGGATCAGTTCCTTCAAGATTGATGCCTCCACCGGCAAGCTGACGCTCATCAACCAGCAGAGCGCCATCGGCAGCGGTCCCTGCCATGTGAATGTGGATGCCACCGGCAAGATGGCCGCGCTGGCAAACTACGGCAGCGGCAGCGTTGCCTCGTATGCCATCGCCGCGGATGGAAAGCTCGGCGAGGCAGGGAGCTTCATCCAACATGAAGGCAGCAGCATTGATCCGAAGCGTCAGGCGGGCCCGCATGCGCACTCGGTGAATTTCAGTCCGGACAACCGCTTCGCCTTCGCGTGCGATCTCGGGCTCGACAAAGTGCTCATCTACAAAGTCGATCCCGCCACCGGCAAGATGACGCCGAATGAGCCCGCGTTTGCGAAGACACCCGCAGGTGGTGGTCCGCGTCATCTGGCCTTTCATCCGAGCGGGAAGTTCGTTTTCGTGAACAACGAGATGGCCATGACCGAGACCGTTTTCTCTTATGATGCCGCCACCGGTGCCATGACCGAAGTGCAAACCGTCTCGACGTTGCCGGAAGCGGATCGCGGCAAGCCCGGCTTCAGCACGGCGGAGACGCTGGCGCATCCGAACGGCAAGAACGTGTATGTTTCCAATCGCACGCACGACACCATCGCCGTGTTTGCCTGCGATGCGGCCACCGGAAAGCTCACGCTCATCCAAAACGTGCCCGTCGAAGGCCAGATCCCGCGGAACATCTGCCTCGATCCCACCGGCAAGTGGCTCATCGCCGCGCATCAAAACAGCGGCACGGCGGCGCTCTTCAAAGTGGATGCTGAAAGCGGCAAGCTGAGCTTCACCGGCACCAAGGTGGAAGTGCCCGGCAGCATCTGCGTGCGCTTTTTGGCAGTCGAGTGAGGCTGTGAAGGTTGCGCGGGAGATGAAGCGCGGCTTCATTTCCCGCCCCAACAGCCATGTCCGACGAAATCACCTCCGCATCGCCCGCCATTCCGAGTCTTCTTTCACCCGAGGAGGCCCGCGTGCTGGGCTGCCTGATCGAAAAAGAGATCACGCTGCCGGATTACTACCCGATGACGCTGAACGCGCTCGTCTCCGCGTGCAATCAGACCACCAATCGCGAGCCCATCATGCAGCTCGATGATAGCACGGTGCAGCGGGCACTCGATTCGATGAAGAGCCGTGGCTACGTTTTCCAGGTCACTATCGTCGGCGCACGCGTGCAGAAGTATCGGCACAATCTCAAAGGCAAGCTGCCGGACCTCGAACGCCCGCAGGTGGCGGTGCTGTGCATGCTGCTGCTGCGCGGCGCCCAGACGGCGGGCGAGCTGCGCCAGCGCACCGAGCGCCTGCACAGCTTCCCGGACATCGAAAGCGTGGACAACACGCTCGCCGAGCTCATCGGCTACCGCGACGGTCCGCTCATCAAATGCCTGCCCGCCGGCCCCGGCCGTCGCGTGGCGCAGTATTTGCACCTCTTCTGCGGCGATGTGGAGCCGCAGGCCATCGCCACACCCATCGTGAGCACACCCGCGTCCTCCGCCGCGGCGCTCGATGATGAATGGAAGACGAAGATCGAGGCTGAGATGGCTCTGATGCGCTCACAAATCGCACGCTTGCAGGAGATGGTGGGCACGGTGAGATAGTCCTGAAAGGATCCATTGCGCCGCAGGTGCACCTCATTTTGAATGGCGGCCAGCCATCCACGTCCCAGCACTCTGTATGAAAACACTGCCGCTCTTCTGCCCCGCCTTCATTCGTCTCGGACTCTGCCTCGCCGCCACGGGTCTGCTTTCCTCTGCTGCGCATGCCCA
The DNA here is from genome assembly GCA_016795465.1 of Verrucomicrobiaceae bacterium. Lineage (GTDB taxonomy): Bacteria > Verrucomicrobiota > Verrucomicrobiia > Verrucomicrobiales > Verrucomicrobiaceae > Prosthecobacter. The sequence goes on from JAEUHK010000124.1 coordinate 158,108, forward strand.
GGGATTCCCAGGCGGCGGTCCGGCCATCCCGCGCAGCATCGGCCGTGATCCGAGCCAGCAAAATGCTTATCGTGATGGCTATAGCGACGGCATGTCCGATGCGAAGGATGCCCGCGCTCCCGAGTATCGCCGCCGCACCTTCCGCTTCACCGCGACGACCGAGTACAGTTACTCCGCTGGTTACTCGGCCGGCCATCAGGAAGGTTGGCGTGTGTATCAAGGACAAGGTCAAGGCCAGCCGCAAGGCGGTGGTGGCAGGCCCGGAGGACTCTTCGGCCTGTTTGGTGGTTTTGGCGGAGGCGGCAACAATGTCAACGCGGCCGGCGAACAGCAGGCGGCTTATCAAGAAGGCTACAGCGATGGTCAAAACGACCGAAAAGCCGGGCGCGCGGCGCACAGCGGACGCCATCCGACCACGCATCCCGGCTTTGAAGAGTGGTATCGCCAGGGCTACTCCGAAGGTTACGGCCGCGTGAATGGCGGCGGCTTCCGGCCTGGCGGCAACAACGGTGCAGGCATGGGACAAAACCCGGCCGCCTACAAAGAAGGCTACAGCGATGGTCAAAACGACCGGAAGGCTGGCAACTCCCCGCACACGGGCCGTCATCCCACCACCCATCCTGGCTTCGAGCGTGACTACCAGCAGGGCTATATGGAGGGTTATTACAGTGGTGGCGGCTTGTTCCGCCCGCAGGTGCCGGGGGTCGGCAGACCCCAGGCTGCCTACGAGGAGGGCTACAATGACGGCAAGGGCGACCGCAATGCCGGCAACTCTCCTCACACGGGCCGCCATCCCACCACCCACCCCGGCTTTGAGAGCTACTATCAGCGTGGTTACATGGATGGTTACCGCCAAGGGCGTTGAGCGGGAAAGCCCCGGCCTGTGCCAATCGTTTTGGTGCGCTCATTCCCGCGTCCGGTTTGCTCCGTCGACGCGGGATGACTCACCACATGAAGCGCCTCCTTCTCTTTCTCTCCGCTCTTTGCCCTCTACTCTCGGCTTTCGCCCAGCTACCGCTGGAGCTGAAACCGGGCACGCGCATCGCCCTCATCGGGAATTCGCTCTTCGACCGCATGCGCGACGACGGCCAGTTCGAGGCGCTCATGCACCAGCGTTTTGCCACGGAGAAGCTCGTCTTCCGCAACCTGAGCTGGTCCGCCGATGAAGTGGCCCTGCGCCCGCGCCCGGATGGCTTTGGCGACCTCAACCAGCATCTCGCCGAGCACAAGGCCGACGTCATCCTCGCCGCCTTCGGCTTCAACGAGAGCTTCAAAGGCGAAAAGGGCCTCGCCGAGTTCGAAACGCTTCTGAAAGCCTTCCTCATCGAGCTGAAGGCCCATCGCTACAACGGCACCTCCGAGCCCAAAATCGTCCTCGTGAGCCCCACGGCCGCTGAGAAGCCCCACGAGCATCTCAACGCGCAAATCGAGATGTACTCGAATGCCATGGCGAAGGTCGCAAAGGCCGAGGGCGTGGCCTTCGCGGATGTACGTAGCACGGGTTTTCAACCCGTGAATGAACGAGTTGAAAACTCGTTCTACACCACCAACGGCGTCCACCTCAACACCGCCGGCTACGCCGCCTTCGCCGAGCGTCTCTACAACCAGCTCACGCAAGAAACGCCGCCGAAGCTCAACGAAGCCGTCCGCGCCGCCGTCGTCGAAAAGGAGGACAAGTTCTTCCAGCACTACCGCCCGCTGAACTACTACTACATCAAAGGCGGCCGCATGGAGCCTTACGGCGTCGTGAACTTCCCCGGAGAACTGAAAAAGCTCCTCCAGATGACCGAAGCCCGAGACGCCGCCATCTGGGCCACCGCATCCACAGATTTCGCAGATGGCGCAGATTCAAAAGCCAAAATCCAATCTGAGAAATCGGTGAAATCGGTGGATGATTCTCCCCTTCCGGTGATCACCGGAGACCGCCCCATCAACGAATGGCTCTCTCCCGCCGATGAACGGAAAGCCTTCAAAATCGACCCACGCTTCGAAGTCAGCCTCTTTGCCTCCGAAGAAGACTTCCCAGACCTCTTCGTGAAGCCCATCGCCATTCGTTTCGATGGCAAAGGCCGCCTGTGGGTCAGCACGAGCACGACTTACCCGCAAATCATGCCCGGCGAGGCTCCGCAGGATCGCATCCTCATTCTCGAAGACACCAACGGCGACCACCGCGCCGACAAATGCAGTGTGTGGGCCGACAAGCTCGCCATCCCGCTCAGCTTTGAGTTCGGAAATGGCGGCGTGTTCGTCTCCGACCAGCCGCATCTGACCTTCCTCAAAGACACCGATGGCGACGGCAAGGCCGACCACCGCGAAAAACTCCTCACCGGCTTCGGCACCGAGGACAGCCACCACGCCTTGCACGACTTCGTCTGGAGTCCCGAGGGCGATCTCATCTTCCGCGAGAGCATCTTCCATCACAGCCAGGTCGAGACGCCCTACGGCCCCGTCCGCGCCCGCGAGAGCAGCTTCTTCCGCTACACGCCCGCCACCGGCAGGCTGCTCGCCTTTGGCAGTTACATGAGCACGAACCCCTGGGGCATCACCTTCGACGACTGGGGCTTCCACGTCGGCAGCCATCCCGTCTTCGCCAGCGCCGTCCACGCGCTCAATGCGCCCTACCCCGACATCCACATCCCCGCCGGCAACTATTTTCCTGCTTACAGCGGCACCTGCGGCCAGGAATTCCTCACCAGCAGCCACTGGCCGAAGGAGCTGCGCGATCAAAAACACTTCATGCGCGTGCGCTACAAGCCCACCAACGAAGTCGAGCTGCACGAGTGGGTGGAGCACGACACGCACTTCGAGGAAAAGAAAGTCGGCATCGTCTTCCAGAGCACGAACCTCAGCTTCATCCCCGTGGACATCCAGCAAGGCCCCGACGGCGCGATGTACATCGCCGACTGGTACAACCCCGTCAAAGGCCACGCCCAATACTCCCTCCGCGACACCCGCCGCGACAAAAAGTCCGGCCGCATCTGGCGCATCACCGCGAAGGATCAAAAACTCGAAGAAGCACCGAAGATTGCTGGAGCGAGCATCCCCGAGCTGCTGGAGCTGCTGAAGAGCGAAAACTACCGGACAAGGTATCGGGCGAAGGTGGAGTTGAGAGAGAAGAAATTCTCGGAGGCTGATTGGGCATACTTCATCAAAGCGATCACCGCCGCCATTTCGCAAACAAGTCAGCGTGAGGAGCAGTTTCTCTGTGAATCGCTATGGCTCATCGAACACTTCAAACCCCGTGCACTGGCAGCTACGGGCACCCATGAACAGCTCCTCGCAGTTCTCGAGGTTTCCAAGTCTCCACATGTCAAAGCATGTTTGGCGAGACACCAGCGGAAGTATGCTGAGTTGTACCTCGACCTGCCACAGTTCCAGGTATGGCCTTCGAGAGCCGGACGAGCTGCCCAAGTCTTGCGACAACTTTCCAACGACCCCAGCGGCCTCGTCCGCCTCGAAGCGGCCATCGCGGCGAGTTACATCGGCACGCCGGAGGCCTTGGAGGCCGCGCTCGATCTGCTGAAGCACCCGATGGACCCTTACCTCACCTACGCGCTGCGCACCTCGCTCGACAGCCACACGCTGCAGCCGCTTTGGAAGGGCAACACCGCCTTCATGCAGAAGCATCCCGAATTGGAAAAATTCCTCAAAGACAGCGAGCCCACCAAACCCGCCCTCATGGCGAAAAAGAAGAAGCCCGAGCCGCCGAACCCCTTCGACAACCAGCCCGGCCTGCAAACCATCACCATCAAGACCATCCCCGAGCGCCTGCTCTACGACCTGCGCGAGTTCAAAGTGGCCCCCGGAGCCCCCGTGAAGCTCGTTTTCGAAAATCCCGACGTCACCCCGCACAATCTCCTCATCGTCCAGCCCGGCGCGGCGGACGAAGTCGGCATGGCCGGCAACGAAATGGCCAAAACACCCGACGGCTTCGCCAAAGGCTTCATCCCCGACTCCCCGAAGATCCTGCACAAGACCAAGATGCTCAACCAAGGCGACCGCGAAGTCCTCCGCTTCACCGCGCCGACGGCGAAAGGCCGCTATCCGTATATCTGCACCTTTCCCGGACATTGGCTGGTGATGAAGGGGGAGATGATCGTGAAATGACGAAGCCAGAATGAGGAATGACGAATGAAGTCCGAATGACTGAATGCTTTGCCCGTTCGGGCTTCGTCATTCAGTCCTCATTCGCCATTCTGGTTTCGTCATTCTTTCCCGCCGTGAATCCTGAAGACAGCGCATCAAAGTCTGAATGAAGCGAACGAAGGCACGGCGTTTACTTCACTCATGAACCGCCGTCGCTTTCTCCAATCCATCGCCGCTGCCGCCGCCACGCCTGTTGGGGCCGCGGAGAAGCCTTGGAAGCTCAACTACATGCTGGCATCGTCGATGTATGGCAGCCTGCCGCTGGCGGAGATCCTGCCGGAGGTGAAAAAGACCGGTGCCACGGCCATTGAGCTCTGGCCGAAGAAGCACGGCACACAGCGGGAGGAGATCAATGCCATCGGGCAGGAGAAATTCGCAGCGATGCTCCGCGAGCATGGTTTGAGCTTCGGCGGCACCACGCGGTATGATTTGGGGCCGTTCAAGCTGACCGAGGAGATCGCCGTCGTGAAGAAGCTGAGCGGTTCCTTCATCGTCACCGGTGGCTCGGGCGACTGGAAGAACGTCACGCCGGAACAACTGAAGGCGAACGTGAAGGGCTTCGTCGAGAAAATGAAGCCTCACGCGGCTCTCGCGGCTGAAAACGGGCTCACCATCGGCATCGAGAACCACGTGAACAACCTCATCGACACGCCGGACAGCCTCCGCTGGCTGGCCGACGAGATTCGCACGATGCCCGGCATCGGCATCGCGCTGGCACCTTATCACCTGCCGCAGGACACGAAGCTGCTGCGCGACCTCATCCGGCACATCGATCAGAAGATGACGCTGTTTTATGCCTGGGAGCATGGCAAAGGCTGCACGAAGCCGATGCCCAAAGAGGAAGAATTGCAGCAGATGCCCGGTCGCGGACCGCTTGATTGGAAACCGCTGCTCGATGCGCTCAAGTCCGTGAACTTCACTGGTCCCACGGAGGTCTTCATGCACCCGACGCCGCGTGGCATTCCGATCCTGCCCACCGCGGCGGAGACGACCGCGGAGATCGTGCGGGCGAAGCAGTATCTCGACAGGCTGGTGGGGTTGGGTGGGCCGTAAGAGGTGAGATGTAAGAAATGAGAAGTGGTGTTCTGCCTCGGACCTCTCACTTCTAACGTCTTACTTCTGACCCAAACGCGTCCTCACCGTGGCCGCCGTGTCTTGCTCCAGGCGGAGCGGCCTTTGGGGCGATCGGTGCGTTCCGAGCGTTCGCTGCGCTTCGCCGGGCCGGCGGATGAACGGGGCTTGGCAGGCCCGCTGGAACGTGAGCGGGGCTTCGCGGCCTTTTTCGATGGCGCGAAGGTATCGTCGTCATCGGAGGAAGGCTTGCTGCGGGCCGGCTTGGCACGCTCGCGGGGTGCTTGAGCGGTTTCTTTGAAGAAACGCTCGACGTCGGAAGGCTTGAGTTCCTTCCAGCCACCGAGCTGGAGGCCGCGGAGCTGCAACCAGCCGATGCGGATGCGGGTGAGACGCTCGACCTCGTAACCGAGGTGGTAAAACATGAGGCGGATCTGGCGCTTCAGGCCCTGCTTGAGCACAACGTGAGCCTTGGTCGGCTTCACGAGCCAGGCGCGTTCGGCACGGGCGTGACCTTCCTCGGTCATCATGCCTTTGATGAGCTTCGCGAGCACATCGGGGTGCAGCGGCTGGTCCACGACGACCTCGTATTCCTTCTCGGCACCCATGCTGGGATGCATCAGGCGGTGGGAGAGGTCTCCCCGGTTCGTCATGAGGATGAGGCCTTCGCTTTCTTTGTCGAGACGGCCCACATGGTGGAGGTTTTGATACTTCAGCGGCAGGAGATCGTAGATCGTCATGCGCTCATGTGTGTCGCCATGGGAGCAGATGTAGCCCCGGGGCTTGTTGATGGCGATGACGATGGGCAGCTCGGCCTGGACGGGTTTTCCATCCACCACGACCTTGTCCTCGGGGGACACCTGCGTGGCGAGGTTGGTGATGACGTGCCCGTTGATCGAGACACGGCCTTCGAGGATGATTTGCTCAGCACCACGGCGCGAGGCAATGCCGCACTGGCTGAGATAGCGGTTCAGGCGCACGAGAAAGCGGGGCTGGCGGGGTCAGTTCGCGCCGCCACAGGGCTGGCGCTGCGGCTTACTCCGGCTTGGTCTTCGGCAGGTTGGTGGGAAGACGGCCGTCTTTCCACTGTCCACGGGACTTGAGGAGCTTGATACGCTCACCGCGCTTCAAAACGCTGCGCTTGGTGCCGACGGAGCCGGAGGTCTTGAGGCTGCGATGCTGTGACATGGCGAAAAACGGATATTGGAAGGGGGTGGGACTGAAAAAGGGCGCGGAGACTAACCGCGACCGGTGGGGACGCAAGGGTTTTGTTCCAGCAGGAGAGGGGCCGCGCTGTGGCCGGGTGCATGGAGCCTGGGCCGGGTGCTCTCACGAGCTGAATGCCGGGGTCACTGCCCCCGGCTACAGGGGCTCACTCCTTGAACTCCTCGCGGTCCGGGATGCGGTTGAAGGCGATTTTGGAGCCGGAGAAGGTGCGCACGGTGTCCGGCGTGAAGCCGACGACGATGGAATCGCGGCCGTGCTTCTTGTTGATGGCATCCAGCACGCGGGAAAGGGACTCGCGACGCTGCCGTGGGTCCTCGCCGCGGGTGAAAAGATCGAGCTGCTGGGGCTGGGTGAGGGATTCGAGGCCGGAGAGCGTGACGGCGACCTTTTTCACGCGCTGCCAGCGGGCCTGGTGCATCACATTTTCCCACAAACCTCGCATCACCTCGGTCAGCGCGAGGCTGTCATTCACGGCGGAGAAGCGCCGATGAGCCTCGCAACGCGGCCCGTCCTCCACGCGGATGCTCACGCTCATCTCGGTGGCGCGATGATTGGAGCGGCGCAGGCGGCTGGCGGCCTTTAAAAGCAGGCGACGCAGCACGATGGCGGCCTGCGGAGGCTTGCGAAGCTCCGGCGAGAGCACGTGGCTATGCCCGATGCTTTTGGGTTCGTGCTCGGGCTCGTCCTCGGAGGGCTCGCCATGCAGCGCCATCCAAAAGCGGTCGCCCACCACGCCACCCCAGGCCTGGTGCATCTCCTCGCGGGAGGCTTCCCACAGCTGCCGCATCGTGCGGATGCCCACCGCATGCAGACGTGGCTCCATGCGTCTCCCAATGCCGGGAAGGTCGTGCAGTTCCAGATCGAGCAATCGACCCGGAAGGTCGGCGGCGGTCAAAATGATCAGCCCGTCCGGCTTTTGCATATCGGAGGCCACTTTGGCGAGGAAACGGTTCGGGGCGAGCCCGATGGAGCAGGTGATGCATTCGCCCATCGTGCGGCGCAGGCCGGCCTTGATGCGTTTCGAGAGATCAATCGCGGCCGGGAGAGATCGGCGGAGTCGGTCGAGGCGGAGTGCCATTTCGTCGATGGAGCACACGGAGGTCACCGGGTAGTGCCGCTCGACCTCTTCGATGACCTTGTGGTGATACTCGACATACTTGTCATGCCGGGCGAGCACGAGCTGGAGGTCCGGGCACCGATGGCGGGCCTCGCCGATGTTCGTGCCGGTCTTGATGCCAAACTTCTTTGCCTGAGCGCTGGCCGCGATGGCGCAGGTCGCATCGGTCATCACCGGCACCACGGCCACTGGTTTGCCCCGCAAGGCCGGGTTTTCCTGCTGCTCGACGCTGGCGAAGAAGCTGTTCAAATCGAGGAACAGCCAGTCCACCTCGGGGCTGGCAGGTTCTTCGAAGGCGGGCGGCAACGACGGCATGGGGCCGACGATGCCGCGGAAGAAAAACTGTTCAAGCGATCACTTCCGACCACCAAAAAGACCGCCGAGGCTGCTGCTGATCACGCTCGTGAGCACGCTTTGAAGCTGGCCGCTGGAGGGATGGTTGTCGGCGATCTGGCCCTGCGGCGTCAGCTTGTCGATCACCTGCGGGAGGAACTGCGCCAGCAGCGGCAGGACCGTGCCGGTGTTCATGCCCAACTTGCTCGCGAGGCCCTGGAGAGCCTCCGCGCCGATGGCGCTGTGCATCTGGTCCTCGGAAAGCGGCTGATTTTCACCCGTGGACACCCAGGAGGCGAACTGGCTGCCAAAGCCCGCGGATTGAAACTGCCCCATCAGCCCCTCGATGCCGCCCGCCTCGCTGAGCAGGCCGCTGAGCATCGCGGCAGGATCTTGTTTGGAAGAGCCGCCGAGCATGCTGCCCAGCGCGTTTTTGGCGAGTGTGTCGAAGAGTCCCATGAGGGCGCGAGTGTCGGGAAGGCCTTTGCAAAGTCAAGATGGTCACCGTCTTGACCAAAAATCCGCACTCGCTACTCTCCCGCCCCCCAAACCCAAAAAACATACCTACCATGAGCCAGACCCACGAATTCCAGGCCGAAGTCAAACAAGTCCTCGATATCGTCATCCACTCGCTCTACACCGACCGCGAGATCTTCCTCCGCGAGCTCGTCTCCAACGCGGCGGATGCGATGGAAAAGATGCGCCTCACGCAGTTGACGGAAAAGGATGTCTTTGATGCCCAGGCCGAGCTGCAGATCAGCATCACCACCGACGAGACGGCGAAAACCATCACCATCGCCGATGCGGGCATCGGCATGACGCGGGCCGAGCTGGTCGAAAACCTCGGCACCATCGCCCACAGCGGCTCCAAAGCCTTCGCCGCCGCGTTGAAGAACGCTGGCAAGCAGGGCGATGCCACGCTCATCGGCCAGTTCGGCGTCGGCTTCTACTCCGCCTTCATGGTGGCGGACAAAGTGCAGGTGTACACCCATTCGTGGAAAAACGACGGCGAGCACCTCGTGTGGACCAGCGATGGTCAGAGCAACTACACCATTGATGAAGCGCCCGATCAAAATCGCGGCTGCAAGATCGTGCTGCATCTCAAAGAAGACGCTGCCGACTTCTGCAAGGCGAGCACCGTGCGCCAGATCATCGAGAAGCACTCGAACTTCGTCAGCTTCCCGCTCCTGCTCAATGGCGAGCGCGTCAACACGGTCGAAGCGCTCTGGCTGAAGTCGAAGGACAGCATCACCGACGAGCAATACAACGAGTTCTACAAGTTCACCGCGCACGCCTTCGACGATCCGAGCTACCGCATGCACTTCCAGGCGGACAGCCCCATCGTCATCAACGCGCTGCTCTTCACGCCATCGCAAAACATGGAGTCCTTTGGCATGGGCCAGATGGAGCCCGGCGTGTCGCTCTACTGCAAAAAGGTGCTCATCGACCCGAAACCGAAGAAGCTGCTGCCGGAATGGATGCGCTTCGTCCGCGGCGTGATCGACAGCGAGGACCTGCCGCTGAACATTTCCCGCGAAAGCATGCAGGACAGCGCCCTCGTGCGCAAAATCGGCGAGGTGGTGGTGAAGCGCCTCCTCAAGCAGCTCGACAAAGAAGCCTCCGACGACGCGAAGAAGTGGGATGGCTTCTACAAGGACTTCAGCCGCTTCTTCAAAGAAGGCGTCGCCACCGATTACACCAACCGCGAGGCCATCGCGAAGCTGCTGCGTTTTGAATCCAGCATGACCCAGCCCGGCGAGACCATCGGCCTGGCGGATTATGTGAAGCGCATGGCCGCCGAGCAAAAAGCCATCTACTACCAGGTCGCCCCGAGCCGCGATGCCATCGAAAGCGGCCCGTATCTCGAAGCCTTCAAGGCGAAGGGCATCGAGGTGCTCTACATGTTCGAGACGATCGACGAATACGTCGTTTCCAGCCTCAGCAAGTTCGACGAGAAGGACCTCAAGGCCGTCAACGCCGACGACATCGACCTCGGTGACAGCGACGCCGAAGGCGATGCCCTTCCCGAAGCCGAAACGACCACGCTCTGCGACTGGATCAAGGAACGCCTCACCGCCTCCGTCGATACCGTCCGCCCCGGCAAGCGCCTCGTCGGCTCACCCGCCCTGGTGTTGACGCCTGAAGGGGAAATGACCCCACAGATGCGCCAGATGATGAAAGCCCTCGGCAAAGACGGCGGCATGCCCGGCCCGAAGGTTGTCTTCGAGATCAATCCACGCCACCAACTCGTCAAAGGCCTCGCCAAGCTCCACAAGAGCGATCCCGACACCGCCGGCCTTATCACCGAGCAGATCCTCGACAATGCGTTGCTCAGCGCCGGCCTCCTCGACGAGCCCCAGCGCATCATCCAGCGCACACAGAAACTCATGGAGAAGCTGGCGAGCTAAAAGCTCTCAAAAAACCGACGAAGGCCGAGACGCATGCGTTTCGGCCTTTTTCGTTTTTGCGCTTCTAGCTCGTAAGTGGTTCATTTTGGAATGTCGAGCCGCAATCCCCTTGCCCGCATTCCGTTCAACGCGTGGCTTCTGTTGATCGGGGTTCCTGTCGCGATGTTCTGGACCGTCTTTTTTCCGACCTCACAGATGCGAAATCTGCGTGCAGCCAGCAAGCATGTCGAAGTCCTGAATATCCTGTTTCAAAAGGATCCTCGATTTGTGAACTTGAAAGCTCGGCCTTGGACTGGAGAAGACGGCATCATCATGATTCATTGGGAGAATGACACATTCAGTTCGGTGGACCGGCTTCCCGAAGAAGATGTGCCCGATGTCCTCAACATCATTCGATCCACCCGTCCTCCGGTGAAAGTTCGTTACCGCGACCATTGGATTGAGCCTGACAAGCCGTGACCGAGTTCATAAAGCGTCTTCAAGGGGGCTCTTCTGCACTGGCCAAGTGCTGTTGTAAGGCCATTCTTGGCACTCCACGGAGGGCGGGAAGTCATTCCCGCCCTTCTTTTTTGCCGCAACGGCATGGAAGCCAAGGCCGCACGCTTCGTTTTGACCGCTCATGAAAACCATCCTCCTGCTCCTCGTCCTGCTGATCACGCCTGCTGGGGCCGCAGAGCCTCAAGTGCTGCTCGAAGAGCCGTTCACGGGCGAGCTCTCGAAAGACTGGTTCTGGGGCCTTGGCACCTGGAAGGCGGAAAACGGCATCCTGCGCGGCTTTGAGTCGGGTGCACGCCGTCACGGTCCGGTGAAGGTGCGGCGGATGCCGCTGCGTGATGCGGTGGTGGAGTTGGAGTTCCGGCTGGAGGGCAAGGCCACCTTTGCGGGGATCATCTTCAACGGTTCGCAGGAACGCGGGCACATTCTTCACCTCGTGATGGCGAAGGATACGATCCGCGTCATCGCGCATCCGGCCAAAGGCGAGACGAAGGACCTGCTGAAGGTGCCGGCAACGCTCGCCGCGGGTGAGTGGCATCGCGTGCGTCTCGAGCTGCGTGGAGGCTCGCTTTCCGCCGTCATTGATGATCAAAAGATCGCCGCGGACCATGCCTGCATCGCCGAGGAGAAACTCACGTTCGGCCTCAGCGGGGAATCCGGCGGCCCGGAGGGTGAGAAAGCCGGTGCGCTGGAGTTTCGGAGGTTGAAGATCAGCTTGTGAAACCTTCGCTGCACACGGTGTTTAGCCTGCCACGCCTCTCATGACTGACTCAATGCCCTCGAAACCGTCCTTCACCAACCGGGTGGCTTCGTGGATTGACTGGATGTTCGGTTTTGCGGCGGTGATGGTGCTCGTGGCAGTGTGCTCGGTGGTGCCGGGGCTCAATTTGCTCAGCCTCGGCTATCTGCTGCATGTGAGCGGCACCGTGGCGAGGTCTGGCAGGCTGCGAGACGGCTTCATTGGTGTCCGAAAAGCCTCCGTCATCGGGAGCGTGGCCGCGGGAGCCTGGGTGGTCATGTGGCCGGCGAGGATTGCGGAGGGCTTCTGGCGTGATGCGGAGATCATCGCCGCTGGCAGCCGCATCGCGATGCTTTGGAAGGCGGGCACGATCGTGCTGTTCGTTTTGACGCTCATCCACATCGTGTGGGCCTGCCTGCGCGGTGGCCGCTGGTGGCACTTCTTGTGGCCTGCGCCGATCAAACTTCATCGCTGGCTGAAATCGGCCGACAGCCTCTCGCAGGTCAAACAGGCGCTGCAGACCTACGTGCTCGGTTTGCGCCTGCCGTTCTACTTCTGGCTCGGCTTGCGAGGCTTCGCCGGAGCGCTGGCATGGCTCATCGTGCCAGCGGGCATTCTGTTCGCCGCCACACGAGCACCGGTGGGCGGTGCGGTGGTGCTTTCATTGCTCGGCGGGCTCCTGTTGTTGCTCGTGGTGATGCATCTGCCCTTCCTCCAGGCACATCTCGCTCAAACCAAACGCTTCAAAGCCATCTTCGAGATCCGCGAGGTGCGGCGGATGTTTTTGCGGGCACCACTCGCCTTCTGGCTGGCCTTGTTCATCACCGTGCTGCTGGCCATCCCGCTCTATCTGCTGAAGATCGAGCTTACGCCTCGCGAGCTCGTCTGGCTGCCAGCGCTGCTGTTTGTGCTCTTCATCTTCCCCGCGCGTCTGCTCACCGGCTGGGCGATGAGTCGTGCGCAGCGTCATGAAGCTCCGCGACATTGGTTTTGGCGATGGACCGGCCGTTTCGGCATTTTCCCCGTGGCGCTGGCTTATGTGCTCGTCGTCTATGCCGCGCCTTACTTGAGCTGGAACGGTGCGTGGAGCCTGATCGAGCAGCACGCTTTCCTCGTGCCAGCGCCGCTGATGGCGCTCTGACTTCCAATTTCGGCCTGTTTATGCACTTTGCGCCGAATGCCGGACCCTGCTAGCCTCCGGCCTCATGGCTGCTCTCCCTCCCCTTCCCGGTGCGCCGAAGATTCGCATCAACTCGAAACTCATCCTCGGCATCCTGATCGCCTTGGTGATTATCATTGGATTCTTTTCCAGCTTTTACTCCGTCCCGGCGAACTCCGTCGCGGTCGTTCAACGCTTCGGCGCATATCTCAAAACCGCGGAGCCTGGCCTGCACTTCAAGCTGCCGTGGGGCATCGACATGATCACGCCCGTCGAAGTCGCCCGGCAGCAGAAGCTGGAGTTCGGCTTTGCCACGCCTGGAGCCACGAACTCCTACCAATACGCCGAGACCTACGAGGAGATGGAGCAGGAGAAGACGATGGTAACCGGTGATTTGAACACCGCGCTCGTCGAGTGGGTGGTGCAATACACCATCGAGGAGCCAGAGAAGTATCTCTTCACCTTCCGCGATCCGCTTCAAACCCTGCGCGACCTTTCCGAGGCCTCCATGCGCGAGGTGGTGGGTGACCGCAGTGTGGATGAAGTGCTCACCGTGGGCCGTCAGGAGATGGAAATCAAAGCCGCCGAGCGCCTCCGCCAGCTCGTGAAGACGCTGAACATCGGCATCCGCATCGACCAGATCCAGCTCGGCAATGTGAATCCGCCGCGCACGGTCGAGGCCAGCTTCAGTGATGTGAACAAGGCCCAGCAGGAGAAGGAATCCTCCGTCAACCAGGCCAAGGCGGAATACTTCAAAGCTGTCCCACGAGCCCGCGGCGAGGCAAAACAAAAAATCAGCACGGCTGAAGGTTACGCCACCAAGCGAGTCAACGAAGCCGAGGGCGATGCGAACCGCTTCCAGGCGCTGCTCACCGAATTCAAGAAGGCACCCGAAGTGACGAAGAAGCGCATCTACCTCGAAACCATGTCCGAGATTCTTCCCACGGTGCCCGGCAAGGTCATCCTCGACGAAAAAGCGCCGCAGTTCCTCCCGCTCATGAACCTCAACTCCCAGGCGAAGTAATCCCATGAAAGCCACGCTCATTCTCATCGGCGTCATCGCCCTTTCCATCCTGCTCAGCAGCGGACTCTACACCGTCGATATGACGGAGCAGGTCATCGTGACCCAGTTCGGCATGCCGGTGGGCGAACCCGTCACGGAGGCCGGCCTGCACTGGAAGACGCCCTTCATCCAAAGCGTGAACCGCTTTGAAAAACGCGTCATGGAATGGGACGGCCCTTCCGCCAAGATGCCCACGAAGGACAAGGTCTTCGTCGTCGTGGACACCTTCGGCCGCTGGCAGGTCGATGATGTGCTGACCTACTTCAAAAAGCTGCGTGACGAACGCAGCGCCCTCAGCCGCCTCAACGACATCCTCGGCAGCGAGACGCGCAATGTGATCGCCCGGCACAACTTCATCGAGGCCGTTCGCACCACGAAGGACCGCCAGGTCTCGCCCGAGGCCCTCGCCATGAGCGCCGCCATGTCCACCCACACGAAGGACGCCCCGGTCCAGGGCCTGCCGCCGATCACGAAAGGCCGCGTCATGCTGGAGGAGGAGATCTTCAAGAGCGCCGAGTCCAAGGTGAAGGAATACGGCGTGAAGCTCCTCGATGTGCGCTTCAAGCGCATCGACTACGACTCCAGCGTCAGCGCCTCCATCCACCAGCGCATGATGACGGAGCGCCAGAAGATCGCCGAGATGCATCGAAGCGAAGGAGCCGGTCAGGCCGCTGAAATCCTCGGCGAACGCGAGCGCGACCTCGCCGAGATCGAATCCGAAGCCTACCGCAAGGTGCAGGAGGTCGAAGGGGCCGCCGATGCCAAGGCCACCGAGATCTACGCCAAGGCCTACAACCAGTCGCCGGAGGCTGTGGAACTCTTTGAGTTCCTCAAAACCATGGACGCCTACAAAAAGATGCTCACCGCCGACACCCAGATGATCTTCACCACGGACAGCGACCTCTTCCGCTTCCTCAAATCCGCCAATCCGCAAAGCGCCCCCGCTTTGAAGCCCGGCATTCCCGATGCGCTGAACAAGCTGCCCACGTTGCTCGAAGTGAAGTAAATGGCCTCGAAACGTTCCTTCCTCAGTTTCAGCGCCTCCTTCACCGGCCTGATCGAGACCGCCTGCATCCTCGCTCTCGCCGGCACCTGGCTCGGCAGCCTCGGCTCCCTCCACTGGCTGCTCGATCTCTTCTCGCACTTCCGGCTGCAATACCTCGTCCTGTGCCTGCTGGTGCTCGTTTTCGCGATTGGGAGGCGAAGGAAGTTTTTGGGCCTCCTCGCCCTCGTTTCGATGTTTTGGAATGCGTGGCCTGTTTTTGAGGTTCATCGCACCGCAGAGCCCGGTGAAGGCAAACTCACGCTGATGACTTTCAACGTGCTCTACAATCATCCGCAGCCCGAACGCGTCATCGAGCATGTGATGAAGACCGATCCCGACGTCGTCTGCCTATTGGAGACGGATTGGCGATGGCACGAGCACCTCCAGCCGCTTCGTGACAAGTATCCGCACCATGCCGAAGAACTCGAATACGGTGCCTTCGGCTTCGCCTGCTTCACCCGGCTGCCCACGAAGAGCCTGACCACGCGATACTTTGCGCACGGTTTATTCCCAAGCCTCGTCATGGAGCTGGAACACGATGGCAAACCTCTCACTGTCATCGCCACGCATCCTCCACCGCCAATGAGCAGCCACACGGCCGGCATCTGGCAAAAGCAGTTCATCGAGATCGCGAAGCTCGCCTCGACCATCCCACACGATCTCATCGTCGCTGGCGACCTCAACGCCACCCCCTGGTGCCACGGCATGCGCCTCCTCCAAACCGGCAGCGGCCTCCAGTTCCGCTCCGCCGATCCCGTCTGGCCACCCACCTGGGGCCTCCACCTCCCCATGATGATCCCCATCGACCACGTCCTCGTGAAAGGTGAGCTCAGCATCATGCAGCGCACCATCGGCCCTGACCTCGGATCAGACCACAGGCCCGTTTTGGTGCGGTTGCTGCGTCTCGTGGATCGCCCCTGATTGTCGTCCAATCGGCAAAAACGCCGTTCTGAGTGCGTAGGTTCACGCGACATGAACCTGCGTCCCTTCATCCTCCTCGCTGCCGCGCCCGCTTTCGCGGCGGATGCGCCGCGTCCGCTGAACTTCGCGAACGACATCGTGCCCATTTTGACCAAGGGCGGCTGCAACAGCGGCGGCTGCCACGGCAAGGCGGGCGGGCAGAACGGCTTCAAGCTCTCGCTGCTCGGTTTTGAGCCGCAGGAGGACTATGAGCACATCGTGAAGGAAGCACGCGGTCGCCGTGTCTTTCCGGGATCGCCGCAGCAGAGCCTGCTTTTGACGAAAGGCACCGCGCAGCTCCCCCACGGCGGCGGGAAAAAGCTCGATCCGAACTCCGAGGACTACGCCGACCTCGTGCGCTGGATTCGCGAAGGCATGCCGTATGGCAAGGATACCGATCCAAAAATGGCCCGCATCAGCGTGGAGCCCGCGAAGCTCACCATGCCGCTCAAAGGCGAGCAGCAGCTCAAGGTGACCGCGCATTACACCGATGGCTCGACGCGTGATGTGACGAAACGCGCCCTTTATGAGGCAAACGAGAAAGCGATGGCCGAAACGAGCGAAACAGGCCTCGTGAAGCTCTTCGACCTTCCCGGCGATGTCGCGGTGATGGTGCGCTATCAGGGCAAAGTGTCCACCTTCCGCGCCACCGTGCCGCTGGGCGCTCCGGTGGCCGCTTTGCCGCCGGTGAGCAACTTCGTGGACGATCTCGTCTTCGCCAAACTGAAGACCATCGGCATCCCGCCTTCGGAAATCACGGATGACGGCACGTTCATCCGCCGCGTCACGCTCGACATCGCCGGCCGACTGCCGACCGCGAGCGAAATGAAGGACTTCATGGCCTCGAAGGACGCGAACAAACGCACCGCGCTCGTCGATCGCCTGCTGGAGAGCCCGGACTACGCGGAGTTCTTCGCGAACAAGTGGTCCGCGCTGCTGCGCAATCAACGCACGCAGCCCGTCTATGCCCGCGGCACCTATCTTTTCTGGCAGTGGATTCGCGACAGCATCGCGGACAACAAACCTTATGATCAGTTCGTGCGCGAAGTCGTCGCCGCCGCGGGCGACATTGATCACAGCCCGCCCGTGGCGTGGTATCGGCAGGTCAAAGAGCAGAAGCAGCAGATGGAAGACGTGGCGCAGCTCTTTCTCGGCACGCGCATGCAGTGCGCCCAGTGCCATCACCATCCCTTCGAGAAATGGAGCCAGCAGGACTACTATGGTTTCGCCGCGTTCTTCGCCAATGTGGCCCGCAAGCCATCCTCTTTCACTGGCGAGGAGTTCATCTACAACAAGCGCGGCATCGCGCAGACGCAGAACATCCGCACGAAGGAGCAAGTCATGCCCACCAGCCTCGGCGGTGCTGCTTTGAAGCTCAAACCGGAGCAGGACCCGCGTGTCTCGCTGGCCGAGTGGATGCGTGCCAAGGACAATCCCTTCTTCGCGCACACGCTGGTGAATCGTTACTGGAAACACTTCTTCAATCGCGGCCTCGTTGAACCCGAGGACGACATGCGCGAAACGAATCCGCCGGTGAATCCCGAACTGCTCAGCGCTCTGGCCGCTGACTTCATCAAGAGCGGCTACGACCTCAAAAAACTCATCCGCACGATCGCCACGAGCACGACTTACCAGCTCAGCGCCGTGCCGAATGCGCACAATGCCAAGGACCGTCAGAATTTCAGCCGCTACTACCCGAAACGCCTCAACGCCGAGGTGCTCTACGACGCCGTGAACACGCTGCTCGATGTCGAAACGAACTTCGCCGGCCAGGCTCCCGGCACCCGCGCCGTAGCGCTGCCTGACAACAGCTACAACCAGAGCACTTACTTCCTCAGTGTCTTTGGTCGCCCGGATTCATCGAGCGCCTGCGAGTGCGAACGCACGCAGGAAGCCAGCCTCGCGCAGAGCCTGCATTTGCTGAACGCCGCCGACATCCAGACCCAGCTCGCTCGTGGCAATGGTCGCGCTGACATGCTGACGAAAGATACGCGTCCCGATGACGACAAGATCACTGATTTGTATCATATCGCCCTCAGCCGTGATCCGAATGCCGACGAAGTGAAATTCGCCCGCAGCCACTTGGAGAAGAAAACCAAATCCAAGACCGGCGACGAGGCTTTCAAGGGCAAGAAAGAGGCTTATGAGGATATTCTCTGGGCCTTGCTGAACACGAAGGAGTTTCTTTTCAATCACTGATCCGCCTTCCGGTCAGGCAATGCCATGCTGGAACGGATCGGCGGGATCAAACAAGAGCGTCGATTCCGCTGTGATGAAGGCCTCGCCGGTGATGGTGGGGATGATGCCGTCTTCGCTGGGCTCGTAGCTGCCTTCAAACACACTGCCGATGATGCTTTCCTGACGCCACAGCGAGCCAGGCGGGAGTTTTCCATCCGCGGCGAGGCAGGCGAGCTTCGCGCTAGTGCCCGTGCCGCAAGGTGAGCGATCGTATTCGGCACCGGGGCAAAGCACGAAGTTCCGGCTGTCATTGCCCGCCTGCTGTGGCGGCCCGAAAAGCTCCACATGATCGACTTCCGGATAGCCAGCAGCATGCACTGCATCGCGCATCGCCAGACTGGCCTGGGTGAGCTGCGGCACGTTTTTGAGCGTGAGGTCCAGACCGTGATCCGAGACGAGGAAAAACCAGTTTCCGCCCCAGGCCACATCACCCGTCACGCCACCCGCCTTCACGGCGGCGGCCTTTCGCCATGACGGCACGTTACGAATGCTTACTCGCCCGTCGTCATGCAGCGTGGCCGTCACGACGCCGACAGGCGTTTCCACGCGATGCGTGCCAGCGGTAATGCGGCCGAGATGTCGCAGCGTCGCGATCAGACCGATCATGCCATGCCCGCACATGCCCAGCAGGCCCACATTATTGAAAAAGATCACGCCAGCGGCACACGAGGCATCACGCGGCTCGACGAGCAAGGCACCGACGATCACTTCATGGCCTCGCGGCTCGCACAAGATGGCCCGGCGCCACGTTTCGAGCTCGTCCGCCGTCACACCACCGAGCACCACACGCGTGGGTTCGCCGCCGGTGTGGGAGTCGATGATGGGAATGCGTTTCATAAAACATCGGTGGAGGCAGTCATCCGCGGCTTCTTGCATGATTCCGGACGCGCTGGCGTGAAAATGGCCAAATCCGTCCTCCAGCCGGGAATGCTCCGGGTTGTCATTTCGCCCGTGGAAGCTACTCTCCCCGCCCCCAATGCCCCGCGTCCACATCAAAACCTACGGCTGCCAGATGAACGAGCGCGACACCGAGCAGGTGTCGCAGATGTTCGTCGAGCGCGGCTATACCATGACGGCGACCGACTCGGACGCGGACGTGGTTTTGATCAACACCTGCTCCGTGCGCGATCAGGCGGAGCAGAAGGCGCTGGGCAAGATGGGCATGGTGCGCCGGCGGCGCATCCCGCTCGTCACCGGCTTCATGGGCTGCATGGCGCAGAGCCGCGGCAGCGAGCTCGTGGACAAGGCCAGCGTCGATCTCGTCGTCGGCACGCAGAAGTACCATCGCGTCGTCGATTACGTCGATGAGATCATCCGCAAGAAGGAGGCCACGCTCATGGACGACGAGCGCTTCTCCATCGTTGATGTCGAGGAGGAGGAGCAGTCGCAGAACACCATCCGCGACCACACGCTGAAGGAAAAGCAGGCCAGCGCCTTCGTGAGCATCATGCAGGGCTGCAACATGAAGTGCACCTTCTGCATCGTGCCCTACACCCGTGGCGAGGAGCGCGGCCGCCCCATCGCCGACATCGTGGAGGAGGTGAAACGCCTCGCCGATCGCGGTGTGAAGGAAGTCACGCTGCTCGGCCAGATCGTGAATCTTTATGGCCGCCACGAATTCCCCGCTGTCGATGGCAAAAGCCCCTTCGTGCAGCTTTTGGAGGCCGTGCACGAAGTTCCCGGCATCCAGCGCATCCGTTTCACCAGCCCGCATCCCATCGGCTACAAAAAGGACCTCATCGAGGCCTTCACCTACCTGCCGAAGCTCGCCGAGCACGTCCACCTGCCCGTGCAAAGCGGCAGCGACGCCATTTTGAAACGCATGCACCGTCCCTACTCGACGGCGAAGTTCACCGAGCTCATCCAGCGCATCCGCGCCGCGCGTCCCGGCATCGCCGTGACCACCGATGTCATCGTCGGCTTCCCCGGCGAGACGGAAGAGAACTACATGGAGACCCGAAAGCTCTTCGAAGACATCCGATTCGACAACGCCTTCGTCTTCCGCTACTCCAAACGCCGCGGCACCCCCGCCGCCGAGATGGAGGACGCTCTGCAAGTGCCCGAAAAGGTCAAAGAAGAGCGCAATCAGGACCTCCTCGCCCTCGTCAACAGCATCGCCCTGCCGATGTATGACGCGCTCGTTGGCCAAGACGTCGAAATCCTCTGCGAAGGCCCCAGCAAGACCAACTCCGAGCGCCTCACCGGCCGCACCGGCAGCAACCGCATCGTCGTCTTCGACGGCAATCCCGCACGCCACACCGGCGAGATCTTCAAAGTCCGCATCACCGAAGCCGGGCACTTCACGCTGTTTGGGGATCCGGTTTTGACAGCATGAGCATTTCTCTCCAGCCCCTCACCCGCGAGCACGCCACATCATTTTGCGAGCTCGTCGTCGCCTTGGCGGAGTTTGAGAAGCTGACGCCGCCGGATGCGGCGGCGCAGGCGCGACTGGTGGAGGATGCGCTGAGCGAAAAGCCGCGGATCGAGGTGTGGCTGGCGTTTGTGGACGGGGCGGAGGTGCCTTGCGGGTATTTGATCCTCGTGGAGACGTATTCGAGCTTCCTCGCGCTGCCGACGCTTTACATCGAGGATGTGTTTGTGCTGCCGGAGCATCGCGGCGCGGGTGTGGGCGGCGCGTTGCTGAAAAAAGCGGCCAGTCTGGCCAACGAGCGCGGTTGCGGTCGCATGGAATGGACGGCGCTGGATTGGAATGTGAACGCGCAGCGCGTGTATGAGCAGCGGCTCGGCGCGAAACGGATGAGCGAGTGGTTTCTCTACCGCATGACACGGCAGGATCTGGCGCGGTATCTGGAGGCCTGAATGGTGCTCTTCAGCGAGTGACCGCTGGGAAAGCCTCGACGCCGGGCGAATCCACGAAGAACTCGCTCGCCTCGCCATCGGGGACGCCGTGGTTCCGGATGCCTTCGAGGCGGCGACGGCTGCCACGCTCCGTGGAGGGACGGTTTGCCGTTCTCTGGATGAAATCGGTGATCACCGGGGCGGCGACGACCGCGCTGGCGGCCAGCAACGTCAGGGCGATCACATTCGAGGAACCCCGGCGCATGCCACGGCCAAACAGGATGCCCAAGGCACAGCCAGCGGCGGCGGGGGCGATGACATTGGCGTAGTTTTCGTAACTGAGGGCGGGGGCGTCTTTCTGCATGGCGAAACATAAGCCCGCCCCGCACAAACTCCAAAGAGGAATTTGCCCGATCCTTGCTCCCTCTCTAAGAACCCAGTACTCATGAGCAAATCCGCCCGCCCCAAACGCTACGCCCTCATCCTGGCCGGAGGCAGCGGCCAGCGCTTCTGGCCCATTTCACGCGACGCCCAGCCGAAGCAACTGCTGAAGCTCTTCGGTGACAAAACCCTTCTCGAGCTCACCATCGAGCGCCTCGACGGCATCGTGCCCAAGGAAAACATCCTCATCCTCACGAACAAGCAGCAGGAGGCCACCGTCCGTTCCATCATCAAGACGCTCCCGGCCGAAAACATCGTGGCCGAGCCGGAGAAGCGGGACACCGCGCCCGCCATCGCCCTGGCCGTGGGCTGGGTCGTGGCCCGTGATCCGATGGCCACGATGATCGTGCTGCCCGCCGACCATTTGATCGAGAACAAGGCCGAGTTTCAACGCGTGCTCAACAACGCCTCGCAGGCCGCCGAAAACAGCGGCAACCTCGTCACCGTGGGCATCAAGCCCACCTGGCCCTGCCCGAGTTACGGCTACGTGGAGCGTGGCCGGAAGGCAAGCATCGGCGGCGTGGACGACCAGCCCGTGTGGGAGGTGGCACGCTTCCGCGAGAAGCCGAATCCCGACCTCGCGGAGCACTTCATCGCCCAGGGAAATTTCCTTTGGAATGCCGGCATGTTCATCTGGACCATCCCGGCCATTTTCAGCGAGCTCAGCCGCCACTGCCCGGTGCTCGCAGACTTCGTCTCCGAGCTACGGGGCTCGAAAGATTTCACGGCGACTGTGGCGAAGCAGTTCGGCAAGCTGCCGAAGCTCTCCATCGACTACGCCTTGATGGAAAAAACCACCCGCGTGCTGAACATCGAAGCCACCTTTGACTGGGACGACGTGGGCAACTGGACCAGCGTGGGCCGCTACCTCAAGTGCGACGACGATGGCAACCAGCACAACTGCGCCCTCTCCCAGCAGGAAGCTTCGAACAACATCGTCTTCGCGCAGACGGGCCAGCACGTGGCCCTGCTCGGCGTGCAGGACCTCATCGTCGTGGCATCGAAAGACGGCCTGCTCGTGGCCGACCGTGCCCGCGCCGAGAACATCAAAAAGCTCGTGGACGGCCTGCCGCAGGAGCTCCGCTAAAATGCCCCGTATCCTTGCCATCGACCACGGCACTGTGCGCATCGGCCTGGCACTGAGCGATGAGCTGGAGCTCGTGGCGAATCCGTTCAAGACCATCGATGCCCATCACGAGCCGGAGCGTGCCATCGCCCGCATCGTGCAGGAGAAGCGCATCGCGAAAATCGTCATCGGCATGCCTTTGCGCATGGATGGGCAGCGCGGCGAGGCGGTCGAGCGAGTCGAAAAATTCGCCGATAGGCTGGGCAAGGAACTGCGGCATTCAATTCCCATCGAGTTCGTCGATGAACGGCTCTCATCCGTCGAGGCAGAGGCCTCGCTCTCGCGTTCGGGCATCACCGATAGGAAAGAGCGTAAAGAGGTCGTCGATCAGCTCGCCGCTGTCGTCATTCTTCAGGACTATCTGAACAGCCAACGAGGCCCGGAAGGCTTCCTGCTGCCGGATGACTCCTTCGAGATACCCTGGAGCGATGAAAAGCCACGGCGGCGGCGCTGATGGCTATCGTGCTTTTTATTTGACCTGTTTGAGAACAAAATCGACCAACTCCTGACACTCGAAGAACGACGGGCCGACCTTGTGGCCTTCGCCGGGAACGACCTTCACGCTGAACGAGCCACCAGCAGCTTCGTAGCGTTCTTTGAGGAGCTTCGTGTTATCGTCGTAGGGCACGACGACATCGTTGTCACCATGCACGGCGAACATGGGCACCTTGTTGGCAACTAGACCGGAGAGGTTGTCGATGGGATTGAATTCCTTCAGCCGCGCCACGAGGTCCGCCTCCGGCAGCGCATAGTCGGCGAGTGTTTGCGGCTTCGAGTTCTTCAGCGGCCAGCTTGCGAGGTTGCACACCGGATAGATGCCGACCCAGGCCTTGATCTTGTCGGGATTCCGAAAGGCCCACGCCAGCGTCATCATGCCGCCGCGACTTTGGCCGAGCAGAATCGGCTTCGCGGAAAAGCCACGCTTTACCATGGCATCGTAAAAGAGCGTGAACTTCGCCGAACTGGCCGGAGAGCCACGCACCTCGCCGAGATCAAAGCCTGCCAGACTGATGCCCGCCTTCATGAAGGCCTCGAAATACATCTTTCGACCCGCCAGAGAGACGCCGGCGTTTAAGGTCGGCGCATACCAGACCCATGGTTTGCCTTCGGCGGGCTTTGGTGCGGCATACAAGACGGCTTTGTGGCCTTCGACCTCGAAGATCTCGGCTTTGCTTGGCGATGGCTCCTGCGCCAGCAAGGGCAGCGCGAGGAGGGTGGTGACGAGGATGAGAAAACGCATGACACCGCATTCAACGGGGCCCGCCGCATCGTCTGTGCGCGAATTCTTTGATCACGGCCCGACGGGCAGCGCTTTGAGCCAGGCGAGGTTGAAGACGTAATGATTGCGGCTGCTGATGAGCTGGATGCGGCCGTCGCGGGTCTGGATGGCGGCGAGGTAGCCGTTGTGCTCAGCGCGGGTGTCGCTGAGCGGGAACATGTTGCGATCGATGCCGTTCACGGTGCGCTCTTTGCCGCCCGGCGTGACGAGACGCTTGTGCGGCCACGTTTTGCCGTCGTCGAAGGAGATCGCGGCGAAGAGGCCCGCACCGTTGAAGTCACCGTTTTGGCTTTGGAAGGTCATGCCGTTCGGTTTGCGGGCATTCGCGGAGAGGTCGGTGAAGGAGCAGAAGAGCAGCGGGCCTTCGCGCAGGCGGATGAGTGCCTGTCGCTGCACGCTGCTGATGGCGGGGAACTCGGTCGCTTCATGCGTCCAGGTCTTG
Source organism: Verrucomicrobiaceae bacterium (assembly GCA_016795465.1). Lineage (GTDB taxonomy): Bacteria > Verrucomicrobiota > Verrucomicrobiia > Verrucomicrobiales > Verrucomicrobiaceae > Prosthecobacter. Next base: position 182,196 of record JAEUHK010000124.1, read on the forward strand.
CCGCCGTCGTTGGAAAAGCTGGCGGGTGTTTTGAAGTTGAAGGGCTTTTGCTCGGACTCGCTGTTGAGTCGGCCAAAGCTCATCAAACGGCCGTCGCTGAGCTCGACGATGGGCGCGTGAATGCCTGCGTGCCTTGCGGCGCTGCCGTTGCGATGTGCGAGCTTTTTGTCGGTGATGGCTTTCGAGGTCCAAGTTTTTCCGCCGTCGCTGCTTTTGGTGAGGCTGGTGGTCGTGGTGTCCTGCGTCATCCAAATCGTGCCGTCCTTGCTGCGCATGAGCTGATTCCCGATCTCGCTCCAGGGCTGGATGATCTGCGGCTTGCTCCAGGTGACGCCGTTGTCGGTGCTGTGGCGCACGATGTTTTCCCGCAGGCCGCGCACGAGATGGAAGAGCGTCTTTTCGCCATCCCACCAGAGTTTCGGCGCGTGATCATTCACGTCCGCGCCATCCCAAAAGAGCGATGCAGGCTCCCACTCGCTCGCGCCGAGCCGCAAACGGCTCGCGAGGTTGTTCAGCTCAGTGCCGGCCTCATCGACGCAGGAATACCAAACCGCCAGCAAATCGCCATTCGGGCACTCCGCGATGGCGGGGCTGTGATTGTGACCCGAAAACGCCGGACCAAACGAATTCGGCTCCACTTTGACGAAGGGCTTCGGTCCTTCAAAGAACGGCACATCCTGAGGCGGCAGTTCGAGCTTCGGCGTGCTTTGAGAAACATTCTGTGCATGCAAAGCAGGCTTCGGCAGCGGCAGTTTCTCGCCCTTCGGCCAATCGCCGAGCACGACGCGGAAGCCGATGCGCTCATTCACCGCCTCTGGCACCCACGACATGCGATTCGCCGAACGCAGCAGCCGCGTCTGCGTGGAGTGACTGCCGCCGCGGATCACGCGAGAGTCGCCATCCACGCGACCGAGCGGATCGGTCTGCTCATCCGCTTCATACGGTCCATACCAGTCCGCGCACCACTCAGCGACGTTGCCATGCATGTCGAAAAGGCCCCACGCATTCGCCGGAGTGCGTCCGACCTTCAGCGAGAGCTTCGTGGCCTTCGGCATAAACTCCGGCGGCAGTTTGTGATCCGGGAAAAAGCGATCACGCACGCCGATGTCGCTCGGCCACGAGTGAAAACCAGCCGGAAGCGCATCGCCGGTGTGAAACAGCGACGTCGTGCCCGCACGGCACGCAAACTCCCACTCCGCCTCCGTCGGCAGGCGATACGTTTGGCCCTCTTTCCTCGACAACCACTCGCAAAACGCCACCGCATCCTTCCAGCTCACCTCCGTGACCGCGTCGTCGTCGTTTTGACCACGGTGCTTTGGATCAAACTGCCTATACTGACCCACCGTGACCTCCGTGACGCTCAGATGAAACGGCTGCGTGATCGTCACGCGATGCGCCGGCTTCTCATCCCAGTCCGCATCATCAAACTTCTCCGCGTGCTTCTTCACGTTGTAATCCGCCGCCGGACCATCCTGCCCCATCGTAAAGCTGCCCGGCGAAACCGGCACCAGCTTCATGCCGATGGAGTTCGTGATCGGCCCCGCAGAAAGCAGAGAATTGAAAACAAAGAAGAGGACAAGGGGGCGCATGGGAGAGCTTGAACGCACACTTTCGCGGCCACTTGCCTTCTTTCTCTCACGCTGACGGCAGCGCACCAGATCAGTCCAACGGCACCACCACCTTTTCCCCGAGGAACCTCGGCTGCGTGTGCAGCACGTTCACATCGAGCACGGCCTTCACGCAGGCCAGTTTTTCACGAAGAAAGGTCTTCACCGAAAGCGCCACTGGCACATCCTTCGCATTCAGCCCCCAGGCCTCGATGCCGAAAGCCCTCGCGAGATAAACCGCTCGCTCATTGTGAAAGCGCTGTGAAACCACGATGAACCGTGACTGACCAAAAACCTCCTTCGCCCGCACCATCGAGTCGAGTGTGCGAAAGCCCGCATAATCGCAGACGATCCGCCCTTCAGGCACACCCAGCTCGATCAGCACCCGTTTCATCTCCGTCGGCTCGTCATAATCCTCGCTTCCGTTGTCACCGCTCACGATCAAAGCCTTCACCTTTCCCGCTTGGAACAATCGTGCCGCCGCCTCCAGCCGTGGTCGAAAAAACAGGTTCACCCGACCGTTCGCCAGCCTCGGCGCGGCACCCAGCACCACCGCGACCGGAGCATTCGGCAAGCCATCGATTTCATTCAGACACCTCTCCTTTGCGACACTCCTGATTCGCCATTCGCAACCCCAAATCAGAGTCATTGCAGCCAGACCTGCGAGCAAGACAATCAGCAGCCAACGTTGTTTCAGGCGGTTCTTCATTGCGGACGAGTCCAGTCACTTCACACAGATCGCAAGCCCGCCGCTCGAAGATTTTGCCAAACGCAGTTCAGCGGCCAATGTCCGGCCCATTCACATGCGCCCCAACCGCCCAGACCATCCTACCGCCCGTCAGAACCGCCACTCGCGCAGTGATGCGTCGGTTCACACTTACGACGAGGGCGATCTTGCCAGCCTGCTGGAGGACAAGCCGGACCCGCTGGTGCTGATCCTCGATTGCGTGCAGGACCCGCACAATCTCGGTGCCTGCCTGCGCACCGCCGATGCCGCCGGCGTGGCGATGGTGGTGATGCCGAAGGATAAATCATCGCCCATCAGCGAGACGGTGATCCGCGTGGCCTGTGGTGGAGCGGAGAATGTGCCGCTCGTGCGCGTGACGAACCTCGCCCGGGCCATGGACAAGCTCAAAGAACTCGGCGTCTGGCTCGTGGGCACCGCCGATGAGGCCACGCAGAGCCTTTACGACCTCGATTTGAAAGGCGGCATCGGCATCGTCATGGGCGCGGAAGGTCCGGGCATGCGTCGCCTCACCGGCGAGCATTGCGATTTCCTCGTGAAGATCCCGATGGCTGGCAAAGTCGAGTGCCTGAACGTCTCCGTGGCCACCGGCGTGTGCCTGTTTGAGTGCGTGCGGCAGCGGATGAAGAAGTGAGGGGCGAAAAGTGCCGTAGGTTGGGAATGTTTGGCGCGAAGAGCATCGCTGCCATTTCGATTGCCGTCGCCAAACTTCCCGACGGGTTCGGGGAACGTGCGAAGTCCTCGAACGCCCCCAAGCCGTCGGGAAGTTCGGCAAAGATTGCTGGGCTGTTTTTGACGCAGCTTCTGCCGAACATTCCCGACCTACATTAAAGCCACCCGGTCTTATTCAAGCGACCGGTGAGCTCCATCTGCTTCTCAAGCTGCGCGGCATACTTCGCGGCGTTTTCGGCGTTTGGCTTGCAGCGGGTGCTTTCATCGAGGGTGACGAGTTTGGCGCAAAGGGCCTCGTAGCTCACCTTTTCGGTGCCGCCTTGGTTGGCGTGGGCGTAGGCGGCCTGGATGGCTCCGCCGAGGGCCGCGCCTTCGCTGGTGTTCAGCGTGACGACTTCCGCATTGAAGCAATCGGCCGCGATTTGACGCCAGGTGGCGCTTTTGCTGCCGCCGCCGGTGAGGCGGATCTCCGTGGGGTTCATGCCGAGGTCACGGAAGCGCTTCAAGCCATACGCAAGGCCCAGCGTGGCACCTTCCACCGCGGCGCGGGCCATATTGGCAGGTGTCATGTTCGTGGGACGCAGGCCGTGGATCACGCCGGTGCCGCTGGGGAGGTTCGGCGTGCGCTCGCCATTGAGGTAAGGGAGGAACATGAGGCCATCTGCACCGACCGGAGCGGACTTCACCGCGACTTCGAGCTGCTTCAAATCCCAGCGGAACATCTCGCGCACTTGCTCGGTCACGACGGTGACATTCATCGTGCAGACGAGCGGCAGCCACTGGTCCGTGCTGTCGCAAAACGCTGCCACCTCACCTTGTCCATCGACCACCGGGCTGCCTGCCACGCCATACAGCGTGCCGCTGGTGCCAAAGCTGGCGGTCACGACGCCCGGTTTGATGTTACCCGTGCCAATGGCACCCATCATGTTGTCACCACCGCCGGCGCTGATGATCACATCGAAGTTCAGCCCCCACTTCACCGCGAGGTCACGACGCAGCGTGCCGTGCACGGCCTTCGACGATCCAAGCGGCGGCAGCATGCTGCGCACGCTGGGATCGATGTAATCGCAGATCTCGTAGCACCACTGGCGGGTGTTCACGTTCAGGATGCCCATGCCGGAGGCATCACCGTATTCCATGCGCTTTACGCCGCTGAGCCAGAAGTTCAGGTAATCATGCGGCAGCAGGATGGTCTTCGTCTTCGCAAAGTTCTCCGGCTCGTTCTGCTTCATCCACAGCAGCTTCGGAATCGTGTAGCCCGGCAGCATCGCATTGCCCGCCATCGCGATCACGCCCGGCTGACCGCCGAAATGATGCGCGATCTCCGCACACTGCGCCTGCGTGGAGGTATCGCACCACAGCTTGGCGGGGCGCACCGGCTTGTCATCGGCCCCGAGAGCCACCAAGCCATGCTGCTGACCGCTCACGCCGATGCCTGCGATCTTCTTTTTATCTGCACCCAGATGCTCCAGGCACTGCTGCACGCACGCATCGACCGCATCGATCCACGTCTGCGGATCTTGTTCGAGATTACCGGGTGGCAGGCCTTCGATCAAATCATAGGTCGAATGGCCGCTGGCGAGGATTTTGCCCGTGTCGAGGTCCAGAACGATGGCCTTGGAGCTTTGCGTGCCGCTGTCGATGCCGAGGAAATACATGAGTGAGAGTGGGGTTGGGGTGCGGCGGAGGTTTTCGGCGAAAAGAGCCGGTGTTCCAAGTTCAAAGTTCAGGCTTCAAACACCCTCAATCCTTCGATTGGATATTCCCCGACTTCCGAATCGCTCGCAGCAGTCGCCAGCCGAGGAAGAGTGAGATGGCGTAGCCGAGGGCACCGAAGACGGAGACGCCGAAAAGGAGCGGTTTGGCATCGCGGCTCCACAGTTCGCTGGAACCGAGAAACACGGCGGCGGTGAGGATGCCGAGAACGAGGCGGTTCACGATGGGATCGAGGTGCCGGTGATCGAGATGGACGGTGAGCGTGCCATCGCGAAAACGGCCGAGCAGGTCGGTGAGGTCACGCGGCAAGGCATTGAGCAGACGATCCCACGAGCGCCAGGCGCGGCGGGCTCGTTTGGCCACGCGACCGGGCGAAAAACGCCGCAGCATGAGCCGCGAGGAATACGGCTTCATCAGCTCGGTGAGGCTGATCTCGGGGCTGAGGCGTCGCGAGGTGCCTTCGAGCACGATGATGGTCTTTAAAAGCAAGGCGAGAGCCGGCGGCAGCACGATGTGATGGCCGCGGATGATCTCCACGAGGTTGCTGAGAGCCGAGCCGACGCGGATTTCATTCAGCGGCATGCCGGTGTAGTCGGCCATGAAGTCCTGCAGATCGGCGCGGAGCTTTTCACGGGCACAATCGCGAGGCACGGCGCCGAGTCGCAGCACCTGCTCGGACACGAGATGCGAGTCCTGCTCCACAATGCCGAGCAGAAGCGCCTCTACTTCATCACGCAGATCCTCATCAATGCGCCCCACCATGCCGCAATCGATCACGCCGACGACATTGCCGGGCAGCAGGATGAGGTTTCCGGGATGCGGATCAGCGTGGTAGAAACCATCGCGGAAGACCATGTCGAGGTACATGTTCGCGCCGCGTCGCGCGAACTCGCCAAGGTCCTCGCCGCTTTGCTGCAAGCCCTCGATGTCGCTGCCGAGAATGCCTTCCAGCCGCTCCATCGTGACGACTTGATGCGAGCACAGGTGCGGAAACACCTCCGGGATGCACACCGTGGGATCATCGGCAAAGTTGCGACCGAACTCTTCGAGATTCTGCCGTTCGTAACTGAAATCCAGCTCCCGCAGCAGCGTGCGGCGAAACTGCCGCACGAGCGCCAGCGGCTGGTAAGATCGCAGCGCGGGCGAGTGCTTCTCCAGCAGCTCTGCCAATGCCAGCACGATCTCCAGATCCGTGGCTGCCTGCTCCGCAACACCGGCACGCCGGACTTTCACGACCACGCTTTGCCCCGTGTGAAGCATCGCCGCATGCACCTGAGCCACCGAGGCCGCGGCGAGCGGTTCATCGTCAAAGCGGGCAAACAATTCGGCAATGCTGGTGCCGAGCTCGCTTTCAATCGTGGCTCTCGCGATGTCCGCGGCATCCGGCGGCACATTCGATTGCAGCTCAGAGAGTTCCTCCGTCATCTCCGGGCCGATCAGATCCGCTCGTGTGCTGAGCATCTGGCCCAGCTTGATGAAGGTGGTGCCCAGTTCGGTGAGTGCCATCCGCACCCGCGCCGCCTGGGTGACACCTTCGGTGAGTGATTTGCCATCGGAACTCTTCAGCCGGTCTTGCAGCCACGCATATTTGAAGCCACCAAACAGATCCGCCAAGCCATACCGTCCGAGCACAGCGGCGATCTCGGCGAGACGTTTCGCGTGACGTTCCAGGCGGGCGAGGGCGTCGATCTTCATGGTGGAGCGCAGTGTCCGCAGGAAGACGCTAAAAAACAATCACGAGTTGCAATGCAGCCTCTGCGGCAGGCGTTTCGTCCGGCCCATGCGCCTTCTCGTTTTTCTTTTCGCCTCCGCTGCCACGCTTCTGGCCCAGCAGCCGCCTTACGATGTCTTTCCGGTGGCAAAGGCACCTTACTACCGCGTGCGTTACGAGGCCTCGACCAAGCCTGGCGAGCTCATTTTCCCGGTGAACTACACCATCTGGGTCCCGCCGGGTGCCAAGACCCTGCGTGGCGTGATCGTGCACCAGCACGGCTGCGGCGAGGGCTCGTGCAAATCGGGCCTCACCGGTGCTTTTGACCTTCACTGGCAGGCTCTCGCGAAAAAGCACGACTGCGCCCTGCTGGCTCCGAGCTACGAGCAGCCCGACAAAGCCGATTGCCAGATGTGGTGCGATCCACGCAATGGCAGCGACGCGGCGTTTCAACGTGCTCTTGCCGATCTCGGTGCTCAAAGCGGGCATCCTGAGCTCGCGAAGGTGCCGTGGGCACTTTGGGGACACAGCGGCGGCGGTCATTGGTGCGGTGGCATCGTGCTGATGCATCCCGAACGCGTCGCTGCCGCCTGGCTGCGCAGTGGTGTGCCTTTGCTGAATGCGGATGAAAAACGCAGCACCATCAAGCCGCACACCATTCCCGATGCGGCGCTGAGCGTGCCGGTGATGTGCAATCCAGGCACGAAGGAAGGTGTGACGGTCAAAGAAGGCCGCTTTGCCGGCGTTTGGCCTGCGAACGAGGCTTTCTTCAACGCAATGCGATCGAAGGGTGGTCTCATCGGCGTGGCTGTCGATCCGCTCACGGCGCATGAATGCGGCAATCAACGCTACATGGCCATTCCATGGCTCGATGCCTGCCTCAGTGCCCGCCTTCCCAAAGAGTCCGGCGATGCCCTCAAGTCCATGCCCGCGGACAAAGCATGGCTCGCGGCGCTTCTCACGACCGAGGCCTCCCCGGCCCCGCAATTCACCGGTGATGCCTCGAAGGCCATCTGGCTGCCTGATGCTCCCACCGCGAAGCTTTGGATGCACTACGTCAAAGACAGTGCCGTGCCTGACACGACTCCACCGCCGGCACCGACGAACCTCCGCGTGGCTGGTGCGGTGCTCACCTGGGATGCCGAGGCCGACCTCGAAAGCGGCATCGATCATTTTATCATCGAGCGTGATGGCAAAGAGATCGCCAAAGCCACCTCGCCTGCCAAAAATCCCTTCGGCCGTCCGATTTTCCAAGGCCTGCAATACAGCGACACGCCCGCGAATCCTCTCGTGCCAACCACCTTCACCGATCCATCACCGGAAGCAGGCAAGACGCACAGCTACCGCATCATCACGGTGAACACCGCGGGTCTGCGGTCGCTTTGAACACAGCACGCTGGTGAACGCGGCGGCCAGCCGCCAAAAGCGAAAGATGCCCGGGCTTTTCGAGTTCCCACGGCTCCATCATGAAACGCCTCTGGCTCTTCTTCGCCCTCTGCCCTTCGCTCTTTGCGGCGAAGCCGAACATCCTCTTCAT
>JAEUHK010000011.1 GCA_016795465.1 Verrucomicrobiaceae bacterium
GCTCCTCCCTCGCGGCGACCGCACAGCGGCGTCGTGTTCCGGGCGCAAAAAAGAGCGTGAGCAGCTTCATGGCGAGAGCGCGGCTGGTTGAGGTCCGCCTCAGGAATGCGTGGAGAATACCAAACCGGCCGTTTTTTGGGAAGAGGGATTTTTCGGCCCTCGGTGCCCGCCCAAGGGGCGGCCCTTACCAAGGGCCTCAAGCCGGGACTTGGCCAGTCCCGCTCCCAGCACCGCCAGCCGCCGCTGCGCGTTTTCCACCAAGGCTCGTGATGATTGCGCCAGCAAAGTAGCCCTCTTGCTCCGCAAGAGGAGCCCAAGGCCTCCGCTACGTCCACAGCCCTCAAAAGGCGTCAACGCATCGGCCCGCCCCACGCTGAGTTCCTCTCGCGGAGCGAGAGGGGTACTTTGCTTCGCCGCATCGGGTGCGTTGGACGATCGCGCAACGCTTACAGGGCAGACAGCCCCAAGTTTGGAATATTCACACGCGAAATTTACCCTCCTATGCCGTTGCAAAGCCACATTTTTGTTGCCCATCCACGGCATAGGAGGGTAAATCCACACGCATGAGCACCACAGCCCGTACTTTTCCGACAAAAACGTTGGCGATAAAGCTGCTGACAAGCCTCACGATCTGTTAACCATCCACACTGTTCTGCAAAAAATATGCGCCGAAACACCTCTCTTTCGATCTATTCAGTTTTCACATTCATTGTTCTTTTTCCGAAACTGATGTTTGCGGAGACCCCAATCCAACGGGCAGACTGGTCAAAATATTTCGATGAGGCAAACGCCCAAGGAACCATTGTGGTCTCCGACGAGCGGTCAGGAGGTAAGGGGACTATGGCATTCAACATCGGGCGAGCAGAGAAGCGATTTTCCCCCGCATCGACGTTTAAGATTCCCCATGCGCTTTTCGCATTAGATGCAGGAGTCATCCGCGACGAGTTCGAGACGAAAGCCTGGGATGGAGTGAAGAGGAGTTTTCCGGGATGGAATCAGGATCAGAATCTTCGCTCATCCATGCGATATTCGGTTGTTTGGGTTTATGAGGGTTTTGCAAGAGAGATCGGGGAAGAAAAGGAACGGGAGTATTTGGAGAAGGCTCAATACGGCAACCAAGATTCCAGTGGTAAGCAACCCTTTTGGATTGAAGGGAATTTGCAGATTTCGGCGCAGGAACAACTGGATTTTCTGAAAAGGCTATACCGTAACGAACTGCCTTTCAGTCTTGCAAATCAGCGCCTCATTAAGGACATCATGATTGTTGAAGCAGGTCCTGAATGGATATTGAGAGCTAAGACGGGCTGGAGTGGAACCGTCGGGTGGTGGGTCGGATGGGTTGAGCATCCCAAGGGACCTGTATTTTTTGCCCTCAACATCGATACACCAGGCCGAGTCGAGGATCTTCCGAAGCGCGAGGCAATCACTCGAAAGATTTTGAAGTCGATAGAGGCACTTCCATGAAACAAAAAGCAGAACCAGGCGGTGCACCCAACGCTCGCCCGCGTCACGCATCGTGCTTGTCGCTTCGCTCCGGCACGAGTCGCGCCGCGGGCGAGCGCGGGTGACCTTTGACGTTCTGGCAAAGAATGAACCGCCCCTCTATCACGTTATCGCTGCGCATCTCCTTCCTCATTTGGGGCGTTCTTGTTTCTCAACTTTCGGGACAAACCGAACAAAATGCCAGGCCTCTCACGGCATCAGTGAGCGAAAACTGGGTGATCCGATGGAACCGCTCGGATGACTTCAATGCGAGCACAGTCGATTGGCGGAAATGGAACAAGAACCCCGAGAAGTTCAGTGGTTGGAGCTGGGACAATGAACGAAACGTCACGGTCCAAGACGGTTTCCTCAAGATCACACTCCGCAACGACTCCCCGGCAATAGCAGAAAAGAACGGGAAGGACCGAGAGGGCAGAGGCTACACATCGGGGATGCTGAAATCGTATGCGAAGGGAACCTATGGCTACTACGAAGCCCGAATCAAGGGGGCTCCGATGTTTCCAGGCGCAAGCCCAGCATTCTGGCTCTACAGCACGATCGACGACACAATCACTCCGATTGGAGAAGTGCGATACAGCGAAATTGATATCGTCGAATTGACGCAAAGGCAATCGCATGTGGAAGGGAATGAACGAATCACCGATCATAACCTCCACGCCATATTATCGAACGGAAAGCTGGGGCTGCCGGGACGTGAGTGGCATCGACCAAACGATGAACGCTTCCGAAAAGATCAGGCGAACGAATATCGCGCGCCCTTCGACCCGAGGACGGATTTTCACACCTACGGATGTCGCGTCGAAAAAGAAGAAATCATTTGGTATGTCGATGGCGCGGAAGTGGGACGGAAGCCCAATAAGTTCTGGCATCGACCGATGTCTGTCGCGCTTTCGCTCGGACTGCGCGCACCTTATTTGAGATGGCAAGACAACAAACTGGTCGTGGACGAGAAAGTAGCCGGGGGCGAATTCCAAACTCAGATGTTCGTGGATTACGTGAGAGTTTGGGAACTCAATCCCAAATCGGAATAGCCTATGTTTTTTGCGCGTATCGTTTACGCAAAGGCCAGAACAAGGGCGCTGCAGAGAACTGCTCCGGGGCGGCTGCGCGTGTCACGGCTGCTGCTCCCCGCAGACCCGCCGCGCAGCAACCGCGCCACGCTCCGCCGCCCCTCCGCAGTCTCTGAGCTTGAGTCGTTAGCCGTCCCCTCACGCCCCTCTCTTCTTCTCCAGCCCGCGATAGACGCCGAAGTCGTTGAAGAAGAACTTTTTGGCGAGGTAGTACATCCAGTGCTTTTCGGGGATCTCCTCGCCTTCGCGCCATTGGCTGGTGCGCGGGGAAGGCGCTTTTAGGGGGCACGAAGGGCAATGACACGGGCTGAAGCCCGAACTACGAACGTCGAGCGAGGGCTCAACCGGCGAGCGTCTTGTAAAGAGCCATCGTTTTGCGGGCGATGGATTTCCAACTGAAGTGCTCGACGGCTCGCTGGCGGCCGGCGAGGGCCATGGCGCGGCGTTTGGGCTCGTCGCGCATGAGGGCATTGATGCCGTCGGCGAGGTCGCGGGCGTATTGCTCGGGGTGGAGGGCCTCGAAGGGGCTCTCGGTCTGCTGTTCCAGCGGGATGAGAAGGCCGGTCTCGCCCTGGACGACGACTTCCTTGATGCCGCCGACGGCGCTGGCGACGACGGCGGTCTCGCAGGCCATGGCCTCAAGGTTGATGATGCCAAAGGGTTCGTAGATGGAGGGGCAGCAGAAGACCGCGGCATGGGAGTACATGGCGATCTTTTCCTGCACGGGGAGCATGGCCTGGATCCAGACGATGCCGGGCCGCTGCGCACTGACGGCGGCGACGGCGGCCTCCATCTCGGCTTTGATCTCGGGGGTGTCCGGGGCTCCGGCGCAGAGGACGACCTGGATGCCGGGATCGAGGTGCTGGATGGCGCGGACGAGGTGGATGATGCCTTTTTGCCGGGTGATGCGGCCGACGAAGAGCACATAGGGCTTCGTGGGATCAACGCCGTGCTTTTGCAGGATCTCGGGGGCCTCGATGCGGTGGTATTCATCGAGGTCGATGCCGTTGTGGATGACGTGGATCTTGTGCGGATCAAGGTCGAAGAGGCGGAGGAGGTCCACCTTGGTCTCCTCGCTGACGGCGATGACGGCATCGGCCATCTTCAGAGCGGTGGCCTCCAGCCAAACGGTGAAGTCATAGCCGCCGCCGAGCTGCTCGCGCTTCCACGGGCGCAGCGGCTCAAGCGAATGGACGGTGAGGACCATGGGCACGCCGTAGTTGAGCTTCGCGAGGATGCCGCCGAAGTGGGAATACCAGGTGTGCAGGTGCACGAGGGAGGCGTCGATGGCCTTGGTGTTGAAATCGAGGCAGCGCTGCAGGGCACCAAAGACGGACTTCAGGTGCGTGGGGCAGGTCCAGTCGCCATTTTGCAGGCCGGTGCCCATGACGCGGAGATTCGGCTGGGTGTCATCTTGATCGCCAAAGCACCGCACCTCGACCTCCATGAGCTTCGCAAGCTCCTTGGAGAGGTATTCCACGTGCACGCCGGCACCGCCGTAGATGTGCGGCGGGTATTCATTGGTCAAAAAGAGAGTCTTCATCAGAAAGGGCTGCCGCAGGATGTGGCGAGCGGCGGGGCTTTGCCAAACGGGAATCACGAGCGGGGAGGATTTCACGGCAGATGACTGAAAGGACGAGAGCCGATGGTTTCGTGTTGAGGTATCTTTGATTGGTCAGACTTGGCGCCCTTCAACGGCTGCGTGGGGGTGCAACACCGCCGACGGCCGAGGAGGGGGGAATCGTGCAGCTTGACCTGTTCGTGACCTTGGTGGTATGCCGTCGTTGCATGAAAACGCGCACTTTCCTCCAATTGGGCCTGCTTCTCACGTTGTTCACGACTCCTTTGCTTCAGGCGAAAGATGAGGCGCGGATCTCGTATCCGTCCAAGGTATCCTCGGCGAAGGCGAAGGAGAGGGAGAAGCTCTTGAGCCCGTGGATGGGCGGGACGGAGTTTGACAAGCATCTGGGGGACATGGAGAAGCAGAACAAGCAACTGATCTACTTCGAGTATGACGGGGCCAAGGACCTGTGGCGCGGCATCACCACGTCTGCGGTGCGCTTTGACTCAGGCTATACCTACTGGACGATGATTAGTGAGCTGGAGGCGGCCAAAAAGCTCAATGACGAACTCAAAGCGGGGCATGTGCCGGCCTTCATCTGCCGGGACGGGAACACCTACACCATGCTCTTTGTCCATCCTGACCACCTCGCCGCAGCGCGGAAGGAACTTGAGGCTCTGGGCATTGGCGAGCCGAAGATCAAGAAATGAGCGGTTTTTGCCCGCTGGCCGTTATGAGAGATGTTCCGTGCTTGGACGTAATCGACACTGACTCATGCCTGCACCCTCATCTGTCCTTCATCACTGCTCCGGCCCGCTGTCCCGGCGGAGTTTTCTCAGCATGGGCTCGCTGGCGCTGACGGGCTGGTCGTTGAGCGACACGCTGCGGGCGGAGGCCATCGCGAAGGCGGCGGGGCGTAAGCTAAAAGACAAATCGGTGATCTTTGTGTGGCTGCCGGGCGGGATGTCGCAGCTCGAGAGCTATGACATGAAGCCGAACGCGCCGGTGGAGTATCGCGGTGTGCTGAATCCGATCCGCACGAACGTGCCGGGCACGCATATTTGTGAGCTGTTTCCGCGGCAGGCGAAGATGGCGGACAAGTTTAACATCATCCGCAGCGTGCATCATGAGTTCAGCGACCACGGCGGCGGGCACAAGCGCTTCATGACGGGCCGTCTCCCGGCGCTGCCGGTGGGATTCGTGAACGATGCGCCGTCCGTGACCTCGATCGTGCAGCGCAAGCTGCAACGCTCCGGCGAGGCGATGCCGGTCTGTGTGGCGGGCGTGGACCGCGGTCGCAGCGGGATCGACACCTTTTCGCTCGGCAGCGCCTACCTCGGGCAGTCGTCATCGCCTTTCATGGTGGTGGGCGATCCGAGCGCGAAGGAGTTCAAAGTCGAAAACATCGGTCTCACGCCGGACATGGAGCATCGCCTGGATGACCGCATACATTTGCTGAAGGGCATGGACAATCTGAAGCGCGAGATGGATCGCGGCGGCCTGATGGAGGCGATGGACAGCTTTGGCCAGCGGGCCTTCGGCATGCTGACGACGCCGCAGGTGCGCGAGGCCTTCGATTTGAGCAAAGAGTCCACGAAAACCCGCGAACGCTACGGCTACAGCACCTATGGCCAGCGCGGCCTGATGGCCCGCCGACTGGTGGAGGCGGGCTGCCGTTTCGTGACGATGGTGTGGGAGAATCCTTTCTCGACGCCGATCCCGAAGAACTGCACCTACAACTGGGACAGCCACGCGGTGAACTGCGACATGTATGCTGACGCACGCTGGCGCATGCCGGTTTACGACCAGGCGGCCTCCGCTTTGATCGAGGACATCCATCAGCGTGGTCTCGACAAAGACGTGCTCGTCATTATCACGGGTGAGTTTGGCCGCACGCCGAAGATCAACACGCAAATCGGCACGCAGACGGGCGTGAGCCAGCCGGGCCGCGATCACTGGCCGCAGGCGATGTCTTTCATCGTGAGCGGCGGCGGCATGCAGACTGGACAAATCATCGGCGCGACGAATCCGCGGGCGGAATTCCCCATCGAGCGGCCGCTGAGCCCGAATGACCTCTGGGCGACGGTTTACCAGCACCTCGGCATCGACCCGAACGATACCTTTGATGACTTCCAAGGCCGCCCGATGCCGATTCTGCCCTTTGGCGAGCCGATCAAAGAACTGCTGCCGATGGCGTGAGCCACTTTCGGATTGCGCAGCGGTGGCTCCAGCGGAAGCCTCGCGGGCATGGAGCACTTTGATTTTGATTTGGTCGTGATCGGCGGTGGCAGCGCAGGCTATGCCGGGGCGCGGACGGCGCACGCGGAGGGCCTGAAGGTGGCCGTGATCGATGGGGCAGGGGAGCTGGGCGGGCTGTGCATCCTCCGCGGCTGCATGCCGAGCAAGACGCTGATCGAATCCGCGAACCGCCAGCTCGTCATCCGGCATGCGGCGGAGTTTGGGCTGAAGGCGGAGTCGCACGGCGTGGACCTGCACCGGCTGCGGGAGCGAAAGCGGGCGCTGATCGCCGATTTCGCCGGTTACCGGCAGGGGCAGCTCGCGGACGGGCGCTTCACCCTGCACCGCGGGGCGGCGTCGTTTGTCGATGCGCACACGGTCGAGGTGCGACCGCGGGACGGCTCGGCGGCTTTTCAGGTCCAATCGCGCAGTTTTCTCATCGCGACCGGTTCGGAGGTCTTTGTCCCGCCGGTGCCGGGATTGGCTGAAACGGGCTTTTGGACCAGCGACGAGGTTTTAGACGCAGCGGAACTTCCGAAGACCGTTGCCGTGCTCGGCGGCGGGGCCATCGCTCTCGA
>JAEUHK010000062.1 GCA_016795465.1 Verrucomicrobiaceae bacterium
GACGTTCCCATCGCTCATGCAGCAGGCGGGCTACACGACTGGTGCCGTGGGCAAATGGCATCTCGGCGCACATCCACAGTTTCACCCGAACAAGCGCGGCTTTGACGAGTACTTCGGCGTCCTCGGCGGCGGGCATGTGTATTTTCCCGGTGACAAAGGCGGCCCGGAATATCAGATCCCGCTCAATCGCAACGGGAAGGACGAACCGCATACGAAATATCTCACCGATCACTTTGGCGAGGAGGCCTCGGCGTTCGTCGGTCGTCACGCGGGAGAATCCAAGCCGTGGATGCTCTACCTGGCCTTCAACGAGCCGCACACGCCGCTCCAGGCGCCGCAGGAGTGGATCGCGAGGTTTTCCGGCATCGCCGACAAAAACCGTCAGATCTACGTCGCGATGGTGGCGGTGATGGACGCCGCCATCGGCGCCGTACTGGCGAAGCTCGACGACACGAAGCAGACCGAAAACACGCTGATCTATTTCGTCAGCGACAACGGCGGCCCGCATCTCTCCAAGCGCAATCTCACTGACTTCACCGACAACAGCCCGCTGCGCGGCGCGAAAGGCGCGGTTTATGAAGGCGGCGTGCGCGTGCCCTTCCTCGTGAGCTGGCCGGCAAAAATCAAACCCGGCACCTACAACCAGCCCGTCATCGCGCTCGATTTCCTGCCCACAGCGCTCGCCGCAGCCGAATCAGCCGGTTTGACTCCAAAGAACCTCGATGGGGTGAATCTCCTGCCTTTTCTCACCGGCGAAAACAGCGCCGCGCCGCACGACACGCTCTTCTGGCGCAGCAGCGGTCCCGGCGGGAACAACGCCGTGCGCCGTGGCAGCATGAAGCTCGTGCGCCTCGGCAAATCAGAGCCGGAACTCTATGACCTGGGCGCCGACATCGGTGAATCCAAGGACCTCGCCGCTGAGAAGCCGGAGATCGTGAAGGAACTCACCGCCGCCATCGCCGAATGGGAGAAAGGCACCATCCCGCCCGCGTTCGGCGGGGGGAAATCCGGCAAGTCCGCGGTGAAGAAGAAAAAGAAGTAGCCTGCATGGCGGCGCATCTGGCAGGATGTCCGCCGCCATGAGCCGCCTGTTCACCTTTCTCCTCCTTGTCACCACCGCCAGCGCCGGAGACTTCGACGCCGCGCATGAAGTCGTGCGCAAGGCCGTGGCGAAGGGGAAGCCGCCAGGCGCGGTGCTGGTGATCGAAAGCGGCGGGAAGACGATGACGCTCGTCGAAGGCCAGCGCGCGATCGTTCCAGCCAAGGAGCCGATGACGGAGGACACGATCTTTGACGCCGCGTCACTGACGAAGGTGACCGCCACGCTGCCGAGCGTGATGCTGCTGATGGAGCAGGGCAAAATCAGGCTGGAGGCCGAGGTGCGGCGTTATATCGCCGAGATGCGGCCTGGAATCACCGTGCGGCATCTTTTGACACACACTTCCGGCCTCCGGCCCGGCATTCCAAAGGAGCCCGCATGGTCAGGCTACGACACTGGAATCAAGCTGGCGGCCACCTTGGAGCCGGACGGGCCTCCAGACCGTTTTTTCCGTTACTCCGACGTCAATTTCATCCTGCTCGGAGAGATCGTGCGGCGCGTCAGTGGCATGAAGCTCGACGAATTCGCCGCTCAAAACGTGTTCGCGCCGCTGAAGATGGATTCGACGCGTTTTCTGCCGCCGGAAGAATGGAAGCCGCGCATCGCGCCGACGGAGAAAGACGAGAACGGCGTCATGCTGCGCGGCGTGGTGCATGACCCGACCTCCCGCAAGATGGGCGGCGTCACCGGCCATGCGGGCCTCTTCACCACCGCCGGTGATCTGGCGAAGTATGCGCGCATGATCCTGAATGACGGCGTGGGCGTGCTCAAGCCGGAGACAGTGAAGCTCATGACCACGCCGCAGACCATCGCAACGGTGTTTGAGCGCCGCGGACTCGGCTGGGATGTCGATTCGGCCTTCAGCCGACCGCGCGGGAAGGCATTTCCCATCGGCTCCTTCGGTCACACCGGCTTCACCGGCACGAGTTTGTGGATCGAGCCGCAGACAAAGACGTTCGTCGTCTTCATGAGCTCGCGCCTGCATCCGAACGGCAATGGCAGCGTGCGTGATTTGTATGAGGAGATCGGCACCGCCGCAGCGCAGGGCATGACTTTCGCTACACCAAACGCTCCACCGTGGCCGCGTGATGAAAAAGAGATCCCCACCGTGCTCAACGGCATCGACGTGCTCGTGCGGCGGAAATTTGCCGATTTGAAAGGGCTGCGCGTCGGTTTGATCACGAACCACACCGGCATCGACGCGCAGCGCCGCAGTACGATCGACCTGCTGGCCGCCGCGCCGGAGGTGAAGCTGAAAAAACTCTTCAGCCCGGAGCACGGCATCCGTGGCGAGCTGGACCAGCTCAAGATCGGCGATTCGACTGACAAGAAGACCGGCCTGCCCGTGCTCAGCCTTTACGGCGAGCGCCGCGCTCCGACGCCAGAGCAACTGGCGGACCTCGACGCGCTCGTGTTCGACATCCAGGACATCGGCTGCCGCTTTTACACCTACATCGGCACTATGCGACTGTGCATGGAGGCCGCCGCGAAGGCGAAGAAGGCGTTTTATGTGCTCGACCGTGTCAATCCCATCGGCGGCAGCGTCGTGGAAGGCCCCTCCGTGATTGATGAGGAGAGGCCGACCGCCACGCACGCCATCCCGCTGCGTCACGGCATGACGGCAGGAGAACTGGCCGCGATGATGAACGCCGAACGCGCGATGAATTGCGATTTAAAGGTGATCCCGCTCGAAGGATGGCGGCGCGGCATGTTGCACGATCAAACCGGCCTGCCGTGGATCAATCCGTCGCCGAACATGCGCTCATTGAACGCTGCGCTGCTCTATCCCGGCATCGGTCTGCTCGAATTCAGCGTGAGCGTGGGCCGCGGCACCGACACGCCGTTTGAAGTGCTCGGCGCGCCGTATGTGAACGACCTGCGTCTGGCGTATGAGTTGAACAAGATCGGCCTGCCCGGCGTGCAGTTCACGCCTGTGCGCTTCACGCCGACGGCCAGTGTCTTCAAAGGCGAGGCGTGCGGCGGCGCGCGCATCGCGATCACAGATCGCGCGGCCTTGAAGCCGGTGGAAACGGGCATCGCGATCATCAGCACGCTGCAACGGCTGTATCCGAAGTCATTCAAGCTCGACCGGGTGGACACGCTGCTCAATCACAAGGCGAGCCTCGAGCTCATCCGTGGAGGGGAATCGTGGAGGAAGGTGATCGAGGCATGGCACGCGGAGACGGCGGCGTTCGAGGTGCGGCGGCGTTTGTTTTTGCGATGAAAATTACGGCGCGGCCTGTTTTCTCAAGACGTCGATCAACGCCGCAGGGTCGCCCACGCTGAGCATCACCGTGTAGCCTTCCGTCGTCGGGATGCGGGCGACGCGGGTGCGGTCGGTGACGTAAAGCAGGGCTTTGGCGCCGTTGCGCAGCTTGAACCATCCGGCGGAGTAACCCGGCAGTCCGGTGCCCATCGTCCGCCATTTGGGCTGATGATCCTTGTCAGTGTTGAGGTTGGTGGCGACCGCTTCGTCGATCTTGAGCGATGAGAGCGGGATCAACCGGCCCCAGAGATCTCCCTGGAGGCGCAGGCCCTCGTTGGAGACGGTGAATCGCACGTTTTGCATCGACCATGCCAGCCAGAGCATCAGCACGAGGACAGCAACGAGCACGAGACTGATGATGAGGAAGAACCACAGCGACTTGCTCGCGGCGGGAATCATCGGGAAGACGATGGGTGCGTTCATGGCACGAGTTTGATCATCCCATGGGATGATTCCAAGCAAAGAAAACAAGGTGGTCTGATTCCTGGCACGAAGGGCTGTGGTCGTTATGCGCCAGGAGATCCGCGTCAGTCTTTCCGCTTCAACTGCGGGAAGAGGATCACATCACGGATGCTTTCGGCACCGGTGAGCATCATGATGAGGCGGTCGATGCCGATGCCGATGCCGCCAGCGGGCGGCATGCCGTGTTCGAGGGCGAGGATGAACTCCTCGTCGATTTTTTGAGTCTCCTCGCCGGCCTGATGCTCCAGGCGGTCGCGCTGCACGATGGGATCGTTCAGCTCGGAGTAACCGGGGCTGATCTCCTGGCCGTTGATGACGAGTTCGTACACATCGACGATGGAATCATCGTCGGCGTTCTGCTTCGCCAGCGGCACGAGTTCCTTCGGGCAATGCGTCACATAGAGCGGGTCGAACTGCTTCGCCTCGATCAGGCGCTCGAACACATGCTGCGTGACTTCGTAGTCCTCGAAATTGGCTCCGATTTCGACCCCCAGCTCCTTCGCACGCGTCTTGCGCTGCTCCGGCGTGTATTCATACCACTGCGGATCGATGCTCTTGAGCAGATCGGTGTAGCGCGCACGCTTCCACGGCCGCGCGAGGCTGATCGTCTTCGTCACATTGCCCTCCTCGTCCTTGTGCTCGATCTTGAGGCCGCCGCAGAAGTTTTCCGCGAGGTGACAGATCATGCCTTCGACAAGGTCGGCCATCTTTTCGAAGTCTGCGTAAGCCCAGTAGGCCTCCAGCATGGTGAACTCCGGATTGTGACGGCGACTGAGGCCTTCATTGCGGAAATTGCGGTTCAATTCGAAGATCTGCGTGAAGCCGGCCACCAGCAGGCGCTTCAAATACAGCTCCGGCGCGATGCGCAGGAACATCGGCTGGTTCAGCGCGTGGAAGAACGTCTCGAACGGCTTCGCCGCGGCACCGCCGGGAACGTCCTGCATCATCGGCGTCTCGACTTCCAGGAAGCCGCGCTCCTGCATGTAACTGCGGATCGCCGCGACCATCTGGATGCGTTTGCGGAAGACGTCCTGGCTCTTCTCATTCGAAATGAGATCGAGGTAGCGCTGGCGGTATTTGATCTCCTTGTCGGTGACGCCGTGCCACTTGTCCGGCAGCGGACGCAGCGCCTTGGAGAGCGGCGTGAGCTTTTTGACGTGGATGGACTTCTCACCGCGCTTGGTGATAAAGGTGAAGCCCTCAATGCCGACGAAGTCGCCGATATCGACGAGGTGGTTGAACTGCTTGTAGGCCTCGTCGCCCACATCGCCCTTGCTCAGGTAGCACTGCATGCGGCCGGAAATGTCGCCGAGGTCGAAGAAGGTGGCCTTCCCCATCTCACGCCGGCTCAAAATGCGGCCAGCGACGCTCACGGTGAGGTTTTCCTCGAAGTTTGCCTTCAACGCGCCGGGCTGGTGCGTGGTGTCAAAACGGCCGCCAAACGCGTCCACGCCCGTTTTCGTCAATTCGTCGAGCTTGTCGCGGCGAATTTGGAGCAGTTCGGATTCGGAATGTTCGGGAGCGGCTGGCGGAGGCGTGTTCGGCTGCATGATGGGGGCGTGCCTTTAACCATGAAGCCGGGCTTTGCCACCGCAAATGCCGCTTTGGAGCGGCGGGCTCACTTCGCGTCGTAAAACGGGAAGAGCTTCTTGATCTCGTCGGGTGAGGGACGGCGGCCGTATTCGCAGATTTCGAAGGTCTCGGCATATTTCACGGCCTTGCCCTTCTCCTCGCCGTAGAGCTTGATGAGGAGGTCGCGATACTTGTCGGCCTCGCTGCCCTGGCGGGCACCCCAGCGGCGTTTCAGCCAGGCACGGCGTCCGGCCTCGTCGCTGGCGGGCGGGACGCTTTTCACATGCTCCTCGGAGCCGTTCGCGCCGCCTTCGTAGTGCTGGGAGGTGAGTTCGTGGATGCCGTCGAGTTTTTGATCAAAGGAGTCGTCCACGCTCACGGCGATGTCGGGCGTGAAGGGGTAGGGTTTTTGAAAGCCATCGCTGGAGTAGAGAAAGACAGGATTCTTTTTCAGCGGCGGCACGTCCGGCACGATGAAGGGCACGGCGACCATGAAGGCAGCGTCCTGGATGAGCACGCCGACATAGCGGTGGTCCGGATGGTAATCCCACGGCCGCGGGGCGATGACGATGTCCGCCTTCCACTCGCGAATGACCCGCGTGAGGAGCTTCCGATACTCCAAAGAGGGCACCAGCTCGCCATCGTGGATGTCGAGCACTTGGGAAGTCACGCCGAGCTTTTTGGCACAGGCTGCCACCTCCGCGGCGCGACGCAGCGCGAGCGGGCCGCCGGCTTCCTTCCAGTGGCCGATGTCGCCATTCGTGACGGACACCAGCTTCACATGATGGCCTTGGCGGGCCCATTTTACTGCCGAGCCGCCCGCTTTGTATTCGGCGTCATCGGGATGAGCACCGAAGACGATGATGCGGAGCTTGCCGTCATCGGCTTGAGCATGGAGCAGCGTGGCAAAGGCGAGCAAAGAGAGGAGGATGCGGATCATGGCGGCAGCATTACGCGGCCCCGGTGTGGCATCTCTCCGCCTGGCGGGACTCGATCAACGCACGATGAAGGGCAGCGTGACCTCTTTCGGAGCGCCGGTGGCGGGCGATTCCCAGCGCAGCACCTCGATGGCGGGCTGCTCCGGCTTTGTGAGATCGATTTTATAAAGGCGGATGCGCACGACGGGCTTTTGGCCATCGGGCGGTGTGACGGGCCGCAGGCGCAGCGTGACCTCGTTTTGACCGGCCACGAGGCCTCCGAGCACGAGTTGCTGATCGAGGCCGTTCTCGACCGGGTCGTAGGTGAAGCCGTTCATGAGTACCTGAGTCTCGTAACCGGTCGATTGCAGCTTCAGCCCGCCTTTGAAGTCCGGCACGCGGCACAGCGGCGGTGCGGGCGGCATTTTGCCCGGCGGCGTGAATTCCGGCGCATCGAGCAGATCGGGCTTTTTGCCCTCTCGCAGGGCCTTCAGCACCTCCGGGCTCGAATCGAGGTCCGTCACGCGGGCGCTGTCATAGCGCCAGCGACCGCCTTCGAGGCCAAACTTCAGCTTCATGAGCACCTCGTTCGCATCAGCGGCGTCCTTACCGCCGTCGATTTTGCCAAAGTAAACGAGATGGGCCGTGGTGCCCACCGCCTGGGCTTCCACCAAACGCATGGCGTCCGTGCCCGGCGGCTCGCCGGGAGCAGCAAAGACCGCGGCGGGAAAGGCTTCCTTGTTGCTCACGACCTCATTGCGGATCGTCGTCTGGCGATAGGAGGTGATCGCACCGGCCCAGGCCTGCGGATTCTTTTGGATCATGGCATCACGCCAGGCGGCGTAGGCCTTCGAAAGCGTCGCGGCGAGCACGGATTCGTCCTGCTGGGCCAGAGCCGGGCCTGCCGTGAGGGTGAGACAAAGCCATCCGATGAAAAAAAGCGTCCGCTGGGTCATATCGGCCGCCATCTTGGCCTGATTCGCCCGAACTCAACCGCAAAACCCGCATCCAGACGTGGCATTTCGTCGTCTCTATTTGCCCTCGCGGGAAGGAAACCATTTGCCGTTCTCATAATTCTCTCAAACCTCGCCCGTCACAAAACCCGCACATGGAAGGCCCCCTCCGCACACCCCCGATAGATCGAGGTCGGGAACTGCTTAAGACCGCTCGTGAAGAGATCTTCAAGAGCGTGAACGGGGTCGATCTGCCCGTGTATATTTGGGAGCCGGAGCCGGACAAAGCCCCGCCCTACCCGAAATCGGTGGCGGCCTTCTTCTTCAGCAGCGGCTGGGACAATGGCCAGATCGCCCAGTTTGCCCCGCACTGCGTTTACTTTGCCTCTCGCGGCATGACGACGATGTGCTTTGACTACCGCGTTAGCGCCCGCCATCCCGGCGCCGGCCCGCTGCAAGCCATGGCCGATGCCCGCTCCGCCATCCGCTGGATCCGCATGAACGCCGTCGAGCTCGGTGTGAACCCCGGCAAGATCATCGGCGTGGGCGGCTCCGGTGGCGGCCATGCCATCGCCTCCGCGGCGGTGCTGAATGGCTTCGACGATCCCTCTGATGTCACGGATTGCAGCCCGGTGCCGAATGCCGTCGTGCTTTTCAATCCGGTGATCGACACCTGGTCCCGTCATGCGCCTTACCAGGACCGCTGGCCGGACAATGCCTCCCGCAAGGCCGCCGACCTCATCCGCGGCATCAAGGCCGGCTTCCCTCCGATGCTCATCATGCATGGCACGGACGACCGCGTGGTGCCCTTTGAGGGCAGCTACACCTTTGCCCGCAAGTCCTCGAAGAAGAAGAACATCTGCCGCCTCATCGAGTTCGATGGCAAGGGGCATGGCTTCTTCAATTTCAACCTCTCCTTCGAGATGTACGAGGCCACGCTGATGGCCATGGACGAGTTCTTCGTCGAGCTGGGCTTCATCGAGCCAGACCCGAATGCCGGCCTCGGCAAAGAAGACGCGTTTTGAGAATGAAGCATGGGGAATGACGAAAACATGTCTCCGCGCCGTTTCGTCATTCGAAGATAGCTTCTGAACATTCGTCATTCGTCCTTTTCCCTCTCCAACCATGCTCCGCACCTTCTTCACCCTCCTCGCCACCTCGTGTGCTCTTTTCGCCGGCTGGCCGCAAGACGCCTCCGACCTCAAACCGGACCCGAAGGCCATCTTTGGCTCGCTGGACAATGGCCTGCGCTATCTCGTGCTGCCGCATGACGAGCCGCCCGGACGTGCCAGCATCCGCCTTTACATGGATGTGGGCTCGTTGATGGAAGAGGACGACCAGCAGGGCATGGCGCACTTTTTGGAGCACATGGCCTTCAACGGCACCCGCACCTTCAAAGGCGGCGAGGATGGCGACATGGTGAAGTTCTTCCAGCGCCTCGGCATGGGCTTCGGTGCCGATACGAATGCCCACACCTCGTTCAAGGAGACCGTTTACATGCTCGAACTGCCCGAGGTGAACGCCAAATACCTTGATGAGGGCTTGCGCCTATTCCGCGATGACCTCGACGGCATGCTGCTGAAGGCCGACGAGATCGACAAAGAGCGCGGCATCATCCTCAGCGAAAAGCTCTCCCGCGACAGCATCGAGTATCGCACCATGCTCGAAGGCTACAAATTCGCCCTGCCGGAGTCCCTCCTGCCGAAGCGACTGCCCATCGGCATCGAGGAGACGCTCAAGACGATGTCACGCCAACGCTTCGTGGACTTCTACGGCAAATGGTACTCGCCCCAGCGTGCCACCGTCGTCGCCGTCGGTGATTTCAAAGATA
The DNA here is from genome assembly GCA_016795465.1 of Verrucomicrobiaceae bacterium. GTDB lineage: Bacteria > Verrucomicrobiota > Verrucomicrobiia > Verrucomicrobiales > Verrucomicrobiaceae > Prosthecobacter. The sequence continues at coordinate 9,101 of JAEUHK010000062.1, forward strand.
CCGCCGCCGTCATCGCCGCGATCAAAAAGCACTTCGAATCCGCCAAGGCCGCACCCGAAGTGAAGGACCCCTCGCTCGGCAAAATCTCCATCGGCCACGGTTTGATCGCCAAACTGCACACCGAGATGGAATCGCAGGCCCTCACCATCTCCGTCGAGCGCCTCCGCCAGGCCGAAAACAAGCCGGACACCACCGCCGAGCGTCGCAAGAACCTCGTCCGCATCCTTGCCGACAGCATGATCAACCAGCGCCTCTCGAAACTCGCGAAAGCCGAAGGCGCTCCCATCATCGGTGCGGAGGCTTACAGCTACGAGCAGTTCGATTTCGTCTTCACCAGCGGCATCCAGGCCCAGTGCGACCCGAAGAACTGGCAGCCCGCCCTCACGCTCATCGAGACGGAGATCCGTCGCGCCCTTCAGCATGGCTTCACCGATGCCGAATTCGCCGAAGCGAAGGCCACCGCCCTCAAAGGCGCCAAGCTCCGCGCCGACCAGGCGGACTCACGCAAGTCACGCGACCTCGCCAGCGGCCTCGTCAGCCAGATCGCCGCGAAAAAGGTCTTCACGCATCCGAAGGACGACCTCATCCGCGTCGCCAAGGTGCTCGCCACGATGAAGAAAGAGGAGTGCCACGAGGCCCTCGTCGCCGATTGGAAAGGCGATGACATCCAGGTCTTCCTCGGCGGCAATCTGAAGCTCGATGGCGATGCCTCGAAGCAGATCACCGACGTTTACAAAGCCAGCGCCGCCAAGCCCGTCGAGCCTCCCGCGAAGGAAGAAACCGCCGCCTTTGCCTACACCGACTTCGGCCCCGCCGGCAAGATCGCCTCCCGCAGCGAGGCGAAGGACCTCGAGGTCACGCAGGCCGTGTTTGAGAACAACGTCCGCTTCAACTTCAAGCGCACCGAGTTCGAAAAAGGCACCATCCGCGTGCTGGTGAACTTCGGCGGCGGCAAGCTCACCGTCCCCGCCGACAAGCCCGGCCTGCTCGTTTACGCCAGCAGCACCTTCCAGCTCGGCGGCCTCGTGAAGCATGACGTCGATGAACTTCGCCGCGTGTTTGCCAGCAAGACCGTCTCCTCCGATTTTAGCATCGGCGATGAGGCCTTCCTCCTCTCTGGCCGCACCACGCCCGCCGATCTCGAAGCCCAGCTTCAGCTCCTCGCCGCCTACCTGACCGCTCCCGGCTACCGCATCGAGGCCGCCCGTCAGTTTGAGAAGAACATCGACCCGCTCTACACCCAGCTCCAGCACACCGCCGAGGGCATCATGAACAACGAAGTGATGGCCTTCACCCACGGCGGCGATCCTCGCTGGGGCTTCCCGGCCAAGGACGTGCTCAAACAGCGCACGCTGGACGAAGTGAAGGCCTGGCTCACGCCCGCTCTCACCGAAGACTATCTCGAAGTCACCATCGTCGGTGATGCCGATCTCGAAAAAGCCCTCGCCGCCGTCGCGAAGACCCTCGGTGCCCTGCCGAAGCGTGCCGACAAAAAGCCCGACTACGCCAAAGAGCGCACCGTCGCCTTCCCGAAGCCCGCCGAGAGCAAATCCTTCGCCTTCGACACGGAGATCCCGAAGGCCATTGCCACCATCTACTGGCCCACCGAGGACATGCCCAGCGATGTCGCCCGCGCCCGCCGCCTCATGTTGCTCGCCAGCATCCTCGATGACCGTCTTCGCATCAAAATCCGCGAGGAGCTCGCCGATACCTACTCCCCCGCCTGCTACCACCTCGCCAGCGACACCTTCACCGGCTACGGCTACGTCGTCACCATGATCGAGTGCAAGCCCGAGCAGGTCGAAAAGCTCGCCAAGCTCAGCATCGAGATCGCCGACCAGCTCGCCACCGGCGAGATTACCGACGACGAGTTCGAGCGCGCCCATAAACCTGTCGTCTCGCAGATCGATCAGCAGCGCCGTGACAACCGCTACTGGTCCTCCACCGTCCTCCGGTGCTCCCAGGAGCACCCCCAGCGCCTCGACTGGTCCCGCACCTTCGTCAGCGACATCACCGGCATCAAAAAGTCCGACCTCATCCCGCTCGCGAAGAAATACCTTCCCAAAGCCCGCGCTGTGACGGCGAACATTGTGCCGAACGCGAAGAAGTAACTGCGCCAGGCGTATTCGCTGGCATGAAACCACTCCTTCTGGCGGTCGCTTTGATCGCCCAAGCCATTCATGCCGCCGAATTTCGTGCCGGTGCTGCCACCAGCAACATCACGCCGGAGCTCGGCAGTTCGATCAACGGCGGCTTTCAGGATGGAAAAGCCGCTTTCATCCACGACGAGCTCCATGCGAGGTGCCTCGCGCTCGACGATGGCCAGACGAAACTCGTTTTCGTCGTCGCGGATAGTTGTGTGATCGGCCGCGGCATCTTTGACGAGGCGAAGAAGATGGTGAACGAGGCCACGGGCCTGCCGGTGGAGAACATGATGATGTCCGCCACGCATGCGCATTCCTGCGCGACCTTGCAGGCCGTGGGTCAGAGCGAGCCAAACCCGATGTATCAGCGTTTTGTGGCGCGGCGCATTGCCGATGGCGTGCGGCGTGCCTTGAACAACCTCGCGCCGGCGAAAATGGGCCACGGCAGCGCCTCGGTGCCACATCAGGTCTTCAACCGACGCTGGAAAATGAAGCCCGGCACCATCCCGCCCACGCCGCTCGGCGTCACCACCGATCAAGTGAAGACCAATCCCGGCATCAACAATCCCGGTCTCGTCGAACCCGCCGGCCCCACCGATCCTGAGGTGAGCTTCATCAGCGTGCAAAGCCCCGACGGCAAACCCATCGCCCTGCTGGCGAACTACTCGCTTCATTACGTCGGCGGTGTCGGTCCCGGCCACATCTCGGCGGATTACTTTGGCGCGTTCGCGGTGAAGATCGGCCAGTTGCTAGGCGCAGGCCCAGAGTTCGTCGGCATCATGTCGAACGGCACGAGTGGCGACATCAACAACATCGACTTTCGCGGTGGTCAGGCCAAGGAAGCACCGTATGGCCGCATCCAGATCGTCGCGAACGATGTCGCGCAGGCCGTCGCGGCCGCGGTGAAGACCGTGAAGCATGCCGACTCGGTGCCGCTGCGTGTCGCGCAGAAGGAGATCGAGCTGGGTTTGCGCATTCCGAACAAGGACGAGGTCGAAAAGGCCCGCGAGGTAATGAAGGACTCCAAACTCTTCCCGCGCATGGAGACGATGGAGCAGGTCTATGCGCGTGAAACCGTGCTCCTGGCCGATTTTCCCGCCAAAGTGTCCGCACCACTGCAAATCATGAAAATCGGCGAATTGCACGTTTCGGCCATTCCGGCCGAGGTCTTCGTTGAGATCGGTCTTGAGCTCAAAAAGCGTCATTCGCCGACTTTCACCGTCTCCTTGGCCAATGCCTACCATGGCTACTTGCCCACGCCCGAGCACCACGCCCTCGGCGGCTATGAAACCTGGCGAGCGAGATCGAGCTGCCTCGAAGTCGATGCCTCGACGAAGATCATCGCGGGACTTGAGGAGCTGTTCGCGAAACTGAAGTGAGCTGCGACCTTTTTGGCGTGTCGCGTTTTAACCAGACGCATGAAAGCTCTTCTTTTCGGTCTGCTTCTCTCCGTCACCGGGCTTTGTGCCCAGCAAAAGCATGTCTGGGTGCTGCCCGAGTCCACGGCACCGCGCCTGCAGCGCGTGCTTTTCGACAGCAAAGCCGCCGGTGAACCGGTGAGCTGCTATGTCTTCACACCGGAGAACTACGATGCAGCCAAAGAACAACGCTTTCCCGTGCTCTACTGGCTTCACGGCAGCGGCGGCAGCTCACCTGGCTCTGCCGCGCAAGTGGCGCAGCGTTATGGCGAGGCCATGCGGACAGGCAAAATACCGCCGATGATCCTGGTCTTCCCGAATGGACTGCCGATGGGTATGTGGTCTGATTGGAAAGATGGCTCGGTGAAGCTGGAGACGATGTTCATCGAGGAACTCATCCCGCACATCGACCGCGGCTTCCGCACGCAGGCGAAGCGTGAAGGCCGCATCATCGAAGGCTTCAGCATGGGCGGCTATGGCGCGGCAAGACTGGGCTTCAAACATCCGCAGCTCTTCGCCGCCGTGTCGCTGCTCGGTGCAGGGCCTTTGCAGCCGGATTTCAATGAAGCGCCTCGCGCGGGCCCACGCGGTCGCGATCAGGTGCTCGGCACCGTGTATGGCGGCGACATGGCCTACTATCGCGCCCAGAGCCCGTGGCAGATCGTCGAGCAAAACGCCGAAAAACTCCGCTCCTGCCTCCTCATCCGCCAAATCATCGGCGATCGCGATGAGACGCTCGGCTTCAATCGCGAGTTCAAGCAGCATCTCGACGCTTTGAAGATCCCGCACACTTACCGCCAGCTCCCCGATGTCCCTCACAATCCCAACAGGGTCCTCGATACCCTCGGCGACGACAACTGGGCGTTCTATCGGCAGGCCTTGAGCCTCGCTGACGCCAGGTGACCTCAAGAAGCATCACGCAGGAAGCGTATGGTTGGGCCTTCCAACCATGAAAACGACTCTTCTCAGCCTCTCGCTGGCCGTTTTGACCACGGCCGCCTCCGCCAAAGTCGAGCGCGTCTGGATGACGCACCAGTCACCGGACAACAGCCGAATCGTCATCTCGTGGGAAACGACCACTCTGGGTGACTCCGTCGTCGAGTTTGGCACGTCACCGCAGCTCGGCGAGAGCGTGAAGGTGGATGGCAGCCGCACGCTGCATCAGGTGGAGATCCCCATCCCGCAGAAGGATGTCGTCTATCACTACCGCGTAAAGAGTGGGGACCAGGTTTCGGAGATCAACACCTTCAAAGGCTATCCATCGAAGCTGCTGCGCATCGCTGTCGTGGCAAACATCCGCGCGGATGCGAAGCTGAGCTTTGCCGCGATCAAGAAGGACGATCCGCATCTTCTCATCTCCGCAGGCGACACGGCCATGCAGTATCAATTTGCCACGCAGGCGGACAAGGAGGCCACGAAGTCGCACAGCACCGCCATCGACACCCAGGCGGACCTTTTCAAAAGCACGCCGCTGATGGTCTCGCTCGGCAATCTGGACCGCAAAATCCGTCCGAACGGCCTCAGCATGGAGGAGCCGGGCTATGACGTCGAGGCCACGGGCTATCGGAAGTTCTTCGCGCTGCCGGGCAAGGAGTGGATCTGGGCCTGGGACGTGCCAGACTTTGATCTCCGCCTCATCAGCGTGGACATGAGCCACACGGGCGATTTCGGGAAGCCGAACCAGGCCTGCCACGCCTTCGACAAGGACTCCGAGCAATTCAAATGGTTCGAGGAAACGATGAACGCCACGAAAACGGGCTTCGTCGTGACGCTCTTCGGTGAAACCGGCGGCACCGTGCGCCGTCACGCGGAGGGCGGATGGAAGCGCGTGATCGGCCAAGGCACGCTCGCCATCTCGGGCGAGTGCTACCACGCCGAGCGCACCGAGGTGGACGGCGTGACCTACTACAACAGCTCCGTGCGCGGCAACGGCACTTTCGGCCACGACCCGCAGGCCGCCTTCTCCGACAAAGCCGCGAGCTACCAGCTCCTCACGCTCGACCGCGGAGCCGGCACGCTCAGATCCGAGCTGAAAGCCCTCGATGACGGCCGTGTGCTCGACAGCAAAACCTTCACCAAGCGGGCGAAATGAGATTCCTGGCTCTTTGGGCGGTTCTTCTGCCTCTGTCACTCCACGCTGTGGACAAGCCCGCGCCTGCGAAAGCCGTCTTCGTCATCTCCGGCCTCGAATGCGGGAGCTGCGTTTACATGGTGCAGACGCAACTCAACCAGACTCGAGGCATTTCCGAGGTGGAGGTGCTTCAGGGCGTCGAGGGCTTTGCACGCATGAGTTACGATCCGAAGGTCATCACGGAGCATCAGATCGCCCAAACCGTGCGTGATACCGCCGCGCTGCATGGCATGCCTTACATCGCCTCGATGAAGCTGCGCGTGCCCGGCTTCTCCCAAAATGCGGCCAAGGTGAAGGCTCTGTTTGAGAAATGGAAGCCAACGGTCGAGCTGGTGGTCTGGAACGAGCACGAGGGCGAGTTGATCGTGAACTTTGCCGAGCTCGAAAGAGACGCCAAACTCGTGCTGCCACGCGGCTGGAGCCTCTCGCAGCTCGCGGAGGGGCTGAAAGGCCTCGGCCTGAAGTATGAGATTCTGTCTCCTGACACGCTTTGAACTTTCGTCGCTGGTATGAAACGCCTCCTCGCCCTCCTTTTCGCCACCAGCGCCTTCGCCGCTGACACCATCCGCACCGAGCACGATGTCGCTTACCTCGGCGGAGGGCGAAAGGAAAAGGCGGATCTGTATCTGCCGGCGAATCCGCAGCCTGGGCAGAGGTTTCCCGCGGTGGTCATTATCCATGGCGGCGGCTGGTCGGGTGGTGAGAAGCGTGCAGCGCGTGAGATCAACATCGGCACCACGCTGGCGCTGAATGGCTATGTCGGCATGAGCATCGACTACGTTTTGGCGAACAGCGAGCACCCAGGCCCGACCTGGCCGCAAAACCTCCACGACTGCAAAACGGCCGTGCGCTGGCTGCGGGCGCATGCGGAACGCCTGAACGTCGATCCCGCGCACATCGGCGTGATCGGCGGCAGCGCGGGCGGACATCTCGCCGCGATGGTCGGGCTCTGCGGCGGCGAGCTCGATCCTCCCGGCGAGGGTGACACGCGCGTGCAGTGCGCCGTTGATCTATATGGCCCGGTGCTTTGGTTTGAGCAGCGAGACCTCGCAATGTTCCGCAAAGCGCGCGTGGAGGCTCCTGATCTCTACAAGCAGGCTGATCCACGTTCGCACATCGACAAGAATGACCCGCCGCTGCTCATCCTGCATGGCACCGCGGACAAAACCGTCGCCGTGGCCGATTCCGAGGCGCTCGCTGTTGCGATGAAGTCCGCCGGCGCAGCTTATCAGCTCGAAATCATTCCCGATGCGCCGCACACCTTTCACCTCCAGCCGAAACAGCGCGATCTCCGCCCGCTCGTGCTCGGATTCTTCGACAAGCACCTCAAACCCAAGCCATGAAGCCCCTTCTTCTTCCCGCCGCACTGTTGATGGCCGCGATGTTCGCTCTCGCGGCGGATGCGCCTCCTGCCACGACCGCGCAACCGCTCGATTTCATCGACACCAGCTTCGAAAACGCCTCGCCGCTTTGGTATGAGCTCGGTGAGGACGGCACGGTTAAGATCAATCTCATCTACGATCAGGAGCGCCTCTCACCGAATCGGGCAGCGGGCCATTTTCACTTCCGCATCCAGGCGGAAAAGGGCCGCAAACTCACGCTGGAGTTCAATAACCTCGAAAACGTCTGGAATGGCAAACCCGGCTCCGTGGCGAAGGAGGTAAAGCAGGTCGTTGTGTCGCAAGACGGCAAGACTTGGACCTCGGTGCCGACCGAATCGCCCGAAGTCGGCCGCGTGCGTGTCACCCTCGAAATGCCGGGCGCATCGCTCTTTGTCGCACGCGCGGAGCCGTATCGCGTTTCGGATTTGAATCGCTTCCTCGCCGAGATCCAAGCGAGCCCGCTCGTGAAAGTCGAGACGATCGGCAAAACGGTGCAGGGCCGCGATCTGGAGATCATTCGCGTGGGAAAAGATGACGCCCCGAATCACGTCTTCATCCGCGCTCGCGCGCATCCATGGGAGCCGGTGGGCAACTGGGTCGTCGAAGGACTCGTGCGTCGTCTGCTGAAAGGCGATGCGGAAGCCCAGAAGTGCCTCGCGCTCTACAACGTGTGCATTTTGCCGATGGCCAACAAGGACGGCGTCGAGCGTGGAGGCACGCGATTCAATCTCGGCGGCTGGGACTTGAACCGAAAGTGGGACAAACCCGCCGATCCGAAGCTCGCACCGGAAAATGCGGCGCTGGAGCGCTGGCTCGAAGGCGAAATCAAGGCCGGTCGCCGACCGACCTTCGCGATGGATCTGCACAACGACGGCAACGGCATGCTGCACATCAGCCGCCCGGACATTCCCGACATCGACGCGTATCTCGCACGTATGAAGCTGTTCGAAAAGAGCCTGCGCGAGCACACCTGGTTTACCGTGGGCTCCACCAAGCCCACGTTTCGCAATCCTGGCACCCTCGGCGAGGGCTGGTTCTCGCGTTTCGGCATTGATGCCGTCATCCTCGAGTTCAACTGCAACTACATCGAGAAGCTGAAGCAACCCGCGCTCGGCAAGCACTGGGTCACGTTCGGCGAAGGGCTATCGAAGACGTTCGAGGCGTATTTTGCCGCGCGTAAATGACGTGGTTGGGTGCGTATGAGATCGCCAGATGATTTCACGGCTTCTCCTCCTCACGCTGACCGCTTTCTCACTTTCTCTGCACGCCCAGCCTGTCGGCGATGGCAAGGCGGATGACACCGCTGCGGTGCAAACGATGCTCGATACTGGCGGCGCGGTGGGTTTGCCACGCGGTACCTATCGCCTCACGAAGCCCATCGTCGTCGATCTCGACAAAACCGGCTTCACCTCGCTTAGCGGCGATGGCGTGGTGCGATTCGTGATGGAGGGCGCAGGACCGGCGTTTCATTTCAAGGGCACGCACGGTGGCACGGCCGATCCCACGAGCCTCAAGCCGGAAATCTTCGCCCGTCAGCGCACCCCGATGGTGGATGGCATCGAAATCGTCGGCGCACATGCTGAGGCAGACGGCATCGAGGCCACGGGCACGATGCAGCTCACGATCACGCGTGTTTCGGTGCATGAAGCGCGTCACGCGGTGCGGCTCAGCGTGAAGAATCGCAATGTGATCATCAGCGAATGCCATTTGTATCACAACAGCGGCGCGGGCGTGTTTTACGACCACGTCGATCTCCACCAGTCGAACATCATCGGTAGCCACATCAGCTACAACGCCGGCGGTGGCGTCGTGACACGCGGCGGAGCGGTGCGGAATCTCCACATCGGCACTTGTGACATCGAAAGCAACATGGCTCCTGAGTCCCCGCCGACTGCAAATGTGCTCATCGACTGCACCGACGGCTCCACCGCCGAGGTCAGCATCACCGGCTGCACCATTCAGCACAACAGCGTCTCGCCCGGTTCGGCAAACGTGCGCTTCATCGGCAAAGGCAAACCCTACGGCAACGACGAAACCGCCCGCTGGGGCCACCTGAGCATCTGCGACAACGTTTTGAGTGATGTCTCCGTGAACATCAACCTCCAGGAAGTGCGCGGAGCCGTCATCACCGGCAACACCTTCGGCGTCGGCTTCGAGCACGACTTGCTCGCGGTGGGTTGCAGCAATCTGGCCATCGGCCCGAACACCTTTGACCGCAATCCGCCCTACTATCGCGGCAAAGCCGCCGCGGTGAAAGGCGGGCTCGTCTTCCGCGACTGCCGCGACATCACGCTCACCGGCCTGCACATCGACGGCGTGCGCACGCATCCCGCTGCCGTGCAAATCGTGAACGGCGACACCTTCAACATCTCCGGCTGCACCATCCTCGACAGCGATGGCGCGGGCCTTTGGATGAAGAACACCAGGCACAGCCTCGTCACCGGTTGCCTCATCGCCGACCGTCGCAAAGATAGCCAACCTGCGCCCTCGCTGCGAGTCGAAGGCGGCGAGGACAACACCTTCGCGAACAACAAGCTCGCCCACGGCGAAGCCAAGTAGCGCTCTCGAATCGAGAAGTTGGAGTCTAGGCTTTAGCCGATCTTTGACCTCTCAACCTTCCCAAACCGTCGGCTAAAGCCTAGACTCCAACCTCACCTTTCCATGCGTCTGCTCATTCTCGCTTTCCTCGCGCTTCAATCTCTGCGCGGGGCCGATTTTCACGCCACGACGTGCGAAGGCATCTATCCGCGTCATCTCCAAGGCATCTGCACCAACGACAAAGACGCCATTTACTGGTGCTGGACCGATTTCCTCGTCAAAACCGACACCGAGGGCCGAGTGCTCCAAAAAGTGCCGGTGGCGAATCATCATGGCGACCTCTGCTTTCACGCCGGACGCGTCTATGTCGCCACCAACCTCGCAAAGTTCAATCGACCGGCGGGTGAAGCCGATTCGTGGGTCTATGTCTATGATGGCGATACTTTGGCGGAACTCGCGAAGCATCGTGTGCCCGAACTGGTGCACGGTGCAGGCGGCATGGCGTGGAATGACGGCAAGTTCATCATCGTCGGCGGCTTGCCGCCCGGTGTGAACGAAAACTACGCCTATGAGTATGACGAGAGCTTCAAATTCGTGAAGCGTCACGTCATCGCCAGCGGCTACACGCTTATGGGCATCCAAACCGTCGCGCAGGCTGATGGCGCGTGGTGGTTCGGCTGCTACGGAAAGCCCGCCGTCCTGCTGCGTGCCGATGAAAAGCTCCGATTCACCGGCAAATGGGAGTTCAATGCATCGGTCGGCATTGCGCCGATCAGCGCCGGACGTTTTCTCATTGCCGAAAACACACCAGTGAAAGGCAAAGGTCATTCGGCGAAGGTCGTGATCGCCCGCGTGGACGAAAAAGCCGGTTTGGTCATCGAAAAGCGCTGAGGTGATCAAGATGCCGCAGCGGCGGCGTTTCCTCACGGCCGCATGAAATCCCTGTTCCTCTTCCTCATCGTTCTGCCTGTGCTCGCCTGCGCTCAAGGCCAGCCTGTCTTCAAAGCCGGTGCCGCCACGAGCAACATCACGCCGCCGCTGGGCATGGAGATCGTGGGAAACTTCGCTCCGCGTCCCATCGCGAAGCATGTGCATGATGAGCTGCATGTGCGCTGCATCGTGCTCGATGATGGCACTACGAAGCTCGCCTTTGCCGTGGCAGACACCATTTCACTCGGGCGCGATGTTTGGGACGAGGCGAAGAAGAAGCTCGAAGCGGCCACAGGCATTCCGGCTTCAAACATGATGTTCTCCGGCACGCACACGCACTCCAGTGTGTCGGCCATTACGAACAAAGATCCCTCGCTCGACTACCGCAGCTTCATCATCTCCCGCGTGGTGGATGGCGTGCGACGGGCACTGAACAATCTGGAGCCTGCCCGTATCGCCTGGGGCTCGGGAAGGGTGCCGCAGCACGTCTTCAATCGCCGCTGGCTGCTCAAGGAAGGCGTCACGAATGACAACCCCTTCGGCGGCAAAGATCGCGCGGTGATGAATCCGAGCAGCCTGCTGAGCCCACGACTCGCCGGACCCGCAGGGCCGACGAATCCCGAGGTGTATTGTGTGTCCGTGCAGGCCACCGACGGACGCCAGCTCGCGCTCATGGCGAATTATTGGCTGCATTACGTTGGCGGCGTGAACAAAGAAGATCTCTCCGCCGATTACTTCGGCGAGTTCTGCCGTCGCATCGAAGAAAAGGCCGGCGCACCATGCGTCGGCATCTTGGCCAATGGTCCCTGCGGCGACGTGAACAACAATGACTACAGCGGCAAAACCCCCGCCGTGAAACGCGAGCCGTATGAGAAGATCAAACTCGTCGCTGGTGATCTCGCGCAGCAGGTGCTGCGTGTTCGCGAGACGCTCAAACATCAAGATTGGGTGCCGCTGAAAGCCGCGGCGAGCGATTTGGAGCTCGCCGTGCGTCGTCCGACGCCGGAGATGATCGCGTGGGCGGAAGGCGTGCTCGCCAAACCGAAAGACGCCGCGCCCACGCATCGACTGGAGCAGCCGTATGCCGAGCGCACGCTCGCCGCACGCGATGCGAAGCCGGACACGGTTCAAGCCGTCATTCAGGCCTTCCGCATCGGCGATCTTGGCATCGCCTCGATACCCTTTGAGGTCTTCACGGAAATCGGTCTCGAAATCAAAGCACGCAGCCCTTTCAAAGACACCTTCACCATCGAGCTTGCCAATGGCAGCAACGGCTACCTGCCGACGCCGAAACATCACGACCTCGGCGGCTACGAAACCTGGCTCGGCACCAACCGTGTCGAACGCGAAGCCTCCGTGAAGATCACGGCGAGGGCGCTGGAGATGCTGCAACGTGTTCACACCGCGCCATGATCTCCTTTGTCCGCCAATTCATCATCGCTGCTTGTTTGTGCTGGCTTGCTCATGGGGAAGTCACGCGCATCGAAATCACCGAGCGCTCGCCGTTTGCCGATGGCAAAGGGTTCGGTCCTGCGGGTGCCTATGAACGACTCAAAGGCCGGATGTTCATTGAGACCGATCCGGTGAACCAGGCCAATGAACGCATTCACGACCTCCAGCGGGCACCGCGCAATGCCCGTGGGAAGGTGGAGAGCTGGACGGACTTCTTTTTGCTGAAGCCGGTCGATGCGAGCAAGGGCAACGGCGTGCTGCTCTACGACGTGAATAATCGCGGCAACATGCTGGCGCTTTGGACCTTCAACGATGGCGAGCGCACGAACGATCCGAAGACGGAGGCGCATGCCGGGCATGGCTTTCTCATGAAGCATGGCTTTTCCGTGCTGTGGTGCGGCTGGAATGGGGAGGTGCAGGCGGATGACACGCAGCGCCTGCTGTGCGGTCTGCCCATCGCGACCGAGAACGGCAAGACGATCACCGGCAAAGCGCATCTGGAGATCACGAGCACGGAAAAGGTCTTCAGCCGTGCCTTCTCGTGGAGCCCGTGGGGCGTCGGCGCGGCGTTTCCATCGGCGAGTCTCGACAACACCGACGCTACACTCACGATGCGACCGCATCGCGACGCGGATGGCATCGAGGTGCCGCGCGCGGAGTGGGCGTTTGGACGTTGGGAGAATGACAAACTCATTCCCGATGCCACGCATGTCTATGTGAAGGCCCGTTTGCGGCCCGGCTGGCTCTACGACCTCGTTTACACGGCCAAAGAGCCTCGCGTGACCGGTCTCGGCCTCACCGCGATGCGCGACTGCGTGGCGTTCTTCCGTCACGGCGATCCCAAAACGAATCCGCTGGCTGGCGCGGTGGAGAAAGCCTGCGTCTTCGGCATTTCGCAGTCAGGCCGCGTCGTTCATCACTTCCTCTATGAAGGCCTGAATGGCGATGAGCAGGGCCGCATCGTCTTCGACGGCGCTTTGATCCACGTCGCGGGCTCCGGCAAAGGCATGTTCAACCATCGCTTCCGCATGAGCACGGAGTATGGCACGCAGCACGAGGGCCACCTTTCCGGCAGCGAGTTCTTCCCGCTCGCCCCGCTGCCGCAAACCGATCCCGTCACGGGCGAATCAGGTAATTCGCTCGCTCGTTCGCGAAAATCCGGCCACACGCCACGCATCCTCTTCACGCAATCCTCCACCGAATACTGGAGCCGCGCCGCCTCGCTGCTGCACACTGATGTGGAGGGCCAAACCGACCTCACCTTGCCCGACGACGTGCGTGTGTATCTCGTGGCCGGCGCGCAGCATCTCGGCAAGAGCGACGGCACACCCGGCATCTGCCAGCAGCCACGCAACACGCTGGATGACCGCGGCCCTGTGCTGCGTGCGATGCTCATGCACCTCGTCAAATGGGTGAAAAACGGCCAAACACCGCCACCCAGCCGTCATCCGCGTCTCGCCGATCAAACGCTCGTGACCTTCGGCACCTGGAAATCGCAATTTCCGAAGATTCCGGGCCACCACCTGCCCACGCATGCCTACCAACCTCCGCGACTCGATTTCGGCCCACGCTTCCAAAGCGAAGGAATCGCCGACATCATCCCGCCGAAGACCGGAAAGCCCTTCCTGACACTCCTGCCCGCCGTGAACGCCGATGGCAATGAAACCAGCGGCATCGTGCTCCCTGAAGTCGCCGTCCCTCTCGGCACCTACACCGGCTGGAACCTCCGCTCCCCTCAAGTCGGCGCTGAAACCATGCTCTCACCGCTCGATGGCATGTTCATCCCCTTCGCCAAAACCAAAGCCGACCGCGAAAAGACCGGCGACCCGCGTCTCTCGCTCGAAGAACGCTATCCGACACAGTCAGAGTATCTGACGTGCCTCACCGAAGCCGCGAAGAAGCTCCAAGCAGAGGGTTTTCTGCTCGATGAAGATGTCACGAGGATCATCGAACGTGCGGAGAAAATGGCTCGGGACTGATTGGGATGATTCGAAAGTAGCCCTACTCTACTGAATATCACCTCTGCCATCCTTCGATCTTGAAGACACGCTCGGCGAGCTTTCGTTGGTCCTTGCCTGAGTCCGGTTCGAACCATACTTCGAATCTTGCGGCATATGGCTTGCCCCAATCGCCCTCGTAAATGGTGAAGCCAGCTTTGGCACCGAAGCGCTCTTCGGGAGTGCTGGACCAAGTCATTCGAGTCTTTGATTTCTCTTCCAACCGAGCGGCGGACAACGGTGTGCCTTGTGTGACCTCGAAAGCTTTCAGATACACCGATCCGGCCTCACCAGGATTGAGCGAGTAAGCCACGGTGTAGATTCCAGGCTGCATTCCATTGAGCAATCGAAAGTCATGGGCGCTAGTGCCTGCCAGGCGTTTTGCTAATTCGCGGGATCGGCCACGGACTTTTGCAACAGCAGCATCAGGGTTCACCAGGAATTCCGAAAACTCTTTCTCCAAAGCAGCCAAAGTGGCCTTCGTGACCCGCCGTTCGAGGTTGTTCGATTGCTCGAAGAGTTCGACCCAGACTCCGCCACATTCGACCATGATCCGGCTTTCGTGCAGTTCATTGCCTTTGCGCATCTCGGGCAGTATCGACTTCTTCCCCTCTTCAACATGCTGGACTGAGTAGCTGCTCCACTGCTTCCGATCCAGGCATAGAAGGCACCGAGTTTGAAAACGAGCCTCGTCATTGAACTCGGAGATGTAGCCATGTAGTTCGTCCCGAGGTTCTCCACCATAGCTCCAGCTCCTTGAGGCAAAGCGGTTCCCGCGTTCGAGAAATACATGCCAGTCTGGCGAGGCCTCGACATAATCCATGAATTTGGAAGCGTGGTTCGTTGCTGCCTTGCGAAGAGATGGCATGTCGGGAGTTAACTCAGCTTTGTCATTCCCGGGGACGGTTAGCGCTTTGCGGACTGCGTCTTGGAGTTCGTCAGTGCCACCCATAGCTGTTGCTTCGCCATCTTCGCTCGCATCCCTCTCTGGCTCGGCAATCACGATGCCTTCGGGAATTTTCAGACTATCTGCAAAGCCGTCTTCGCTTGGGCCGAACATGGTAGAAAAGGCCAAGATCCCAGCGGCCATCACTGTCGCAACCCCACACCCAACGATCAGAAGCAGGCTCAGGAAGCCTTTGCTCCACTGTCTCTTGATGAAGTGCCGGATAGACACGGCGAATAGGCCTAAGAGGGCGATTCCCATCATCCCGGTAAGACAATTGGCCGCGACCACCAGCGGTCTCCAAGAAGAAAGTGCCACGCCGGAAAACGCAGCCAGAATCCCCAAGTAAACCAAGGGGGGAAGCCACCAGGAGGTGAAGTAGGATTCAAAAATACGCTTCATGATGACTTCTTGCTCGATTCACAGGGCTAAAGTCACACCAGCTTCCATCCCATACTGGCATTGATCTTGTCCACGATCTGACGACGACGGATCGTGGCGACAGCACCGCGTTTCTTGGTCAGCTTCGACTTATCGACGAGCCACAGGGCATCGCAGCGGCAGAGGGTTTCCCAGTCGAGTCCGTCAGCTCCGTTGAGACGGACTTCGGTGGGCTTGGGCGTACGGTTGGCACGCTGGGTCGTGCAGAGCAGGACATTCACCCAATCGGCTTTGGCCACGCGATCAGGATGAGAGACGATCACGGCGGGATGTGGTCCGGCATCACCAAAGTCGTAGGTGTAGATGTCCCAGGGCTTCATACTTCGTCAGGCTTGGGGATGCGGACGCGTTTGGCGAGTTTGGACTCGGCTGCGTTCTCTTCCTTCGAATAGAGGTCTTTCAGCGAACCAGCTGGGAAGATTTCGCCCTCGGTTTCCTGGAGCTTGCGCAAGGCGGTGCGGACGACCTCGCTGGCGTTGTTGTAGCGGCCAGAGTCGATCAGTTGCCGGATGAAACCTTCCCAATGAGCGGTGAGTGCGACGTTCATAGTTGCTAACTATTGCTATTCGGATGTTCGTTCGTCAACTTTGGCCTCGGCATTGTAGATCACACGCGTCGCAGCGGCTGGGAGAAGATCATGTCCACAATGGGGATCGGGGTGCGCAGGGCGGGATCGGTGCTGGCAAAGGCGGGGCCGCGCAGGGCTTTTTGATCGTGAAGCTGCGAGATGTCATGCACATGCATGCCGCGCAGCATTTCGGCGGTGAGGGGCTGGCCGCGTTGATGCGTCTGCGGATAGGCGAATGCTTCCACGCGCACAAAGGCGGCCTCAAGCCGGCCGTTCGCGTCGCGTTTCAGCGGAAACGCGGTCTCTGCGGCATCCACGATGCTGGCGATGCCTTGATCGGTGATGAAGCGGATCTGCACGTTCGGGCGCTGCGGGTCGTTGTCGGAGACGGAGACGTGCAAAGCGTCGTCTTTGACGATGATGCGGCTGAAGCGAAAGCTGCTGCGATCATACGGCGCGATGACTTCACCGGTCTCGCTGGCGGCGAGTGAAGCGACTGAGCCGAAGAAGGCGCCACTGCGGTAGGCGCGCAAAGCCGCGGCTTCGCGCTCGGTGGCGGTCATGGCATCGAGCTGGGGCACGAGCAGCACGTTGCGACCGCGACCGTAGGTGTTGTGGTCTTTGACGAAGAATCCCCAGCAGCGCCGCCCAGTGCGCAGGATGTCATCCCAAAGCTTGTAAAAGTGCAGGCTGGGCTCGCCGCTGTGATCGTAGAAGCCGCGACTGGAGCCAAAGCCGGAGGTGAGTTGGTTCCACACCTCGATGCCGAGCACGCGCGGATCGAAGTCGAGCATCGGCAGGTAGTCGGCGAGCTTGCCGGTCGGATGATTCAGCGTCATGCCGCCGCCGTCGGGGTGCTGCAGCTTCTCAAAGGCCTCGCGGAAGACATCGCGCCATGGGCGGTTCGTGCCTTGCATGAGGCGATACTGCGTCACGCTGAGGGTGTCGGCATCAAACACGAGCCTCGTCTCGATGCTCGCTGCCGTGGTGCGCAGGTAGAGCGTGTGATTGCCCGGCGGCAGGCTGCGGTCGCGCACGGGGCCTTTGTCGGCAAAGCCGTTGCGAAAGTCGCACTCGTTCGCGCCTTCGATCGTGAGACTGGCCGTCGGTTGGCCAGCTTTCGCGGCGAGCCGCACGTCCAGTCGATACACGCCGAGCCAGGGGCGCTGCGCATCAAACACGTTCAAGCCCTCAAAGCGATGCTTGATGGGCGAGGTCGCGCACTCCTTCGCACTCACGCTGCTGCCGTAACCCGTGGCGAGCAGACTCCCGAGCGCGTTCGCATGCAGGCCCGTGTCGGTATAGGAATGATGCTCCGCATTCGGCGCGGCGATGAGCTGTGGATGCTTCGCGGCATAGTCCTGAGGCAGCGGATACGTCGGCGCGGAGGGGTAGTAGTTGCTGAAGGCAAAGTGGCCGTAGCCCATGTCCAAAAAGCCATCGCGCGAAGCATCGGTCTGTCCCTGATGCTGATGCGACATCGAGTGCAGGCACTCCCACGCGTCCCAATCAACCTCCGCATACGGGTTGTCGAGCTCACGGCCCGCGCCTGCCGCCAATGATGACGTGGCAGGCAGGGTGGCGAGCGTGGCGAGGAGTCGGCGGCGGTTCATCCAAGGCAGTCGGATTCGATGCGGCGGTCCTTTCAATCAGGGAGCGTCGGACAGCGCACGAAGATTGGCGGACTTCTCGCGTATCGTCTCACCGCATGACTTCCGCACCCAAATCACGCCGACACTTTCTCAAAACCGCCGCCGCGGCGGTGACCACGTTCAACATCGTGCCTCGGCATGTGCTCGGCGGGCCGCGGTTTGTGCCGCCGAGCGAGAAGGTCAACGTGGCGATCATCGGCACGGGCGGCCAGGGACGCACGAACGTGCGGAATCTCTTCCCGCTCGATGATTGCCAGATCATTGCGGTGGCTGATCCGGCGGAGTCGTTCAGCCTCGAAAACTTTTACTTCAAAGGCATGGGCGGACGCCTGCCGGTGAAGGCGGAGATCGAGAATCACTACGCGGAGAAGACCCCGAACCATCGCTGCGCCGACTACATCGACTTCCGCGAGATGCTGGAGAAGGAAAAAAGCATCGACGCAGTGCTGATCGCCACGCCGGATCACTTGCACGCCTATGCCTCGGTGATCGCGATGCGGGCGGGCAAGCACGTTTACTGCGAAAAGCCTCTCACGCACAACATCTGGGAGGCGCGTCACGTCGCCAAAGTGGCTGCGGAAACAGGTGTCGCGACTCAACTCGGCAGCCAGGGACATTCCTCGCTCGGCACGCGTGAGACGATCGAATACATCCAGGACGGTGCGATCGGCGCGGTGAAGGAAATCCATGTGTGGGTGGGCGCGAAGCGATGGAATCCCGCGCTCACCGGCAAACCCACCGACACGCCGCCCGTGCCTGCGGGGTTGAACTGGGACCTGTGGCTCGGACCGCGTCAGGCGCGGCCGTTTCATCCGGCCTACTTTCCCGTCGCCTGGCGTGATTTCTGGGACTTCGGCTGCACGGGCATCGGCGACTTCGCCTGCCATGACATGAACACCGCCGTGCGTGCCTTTGACCTGCCGATTCCCTCGCGCATCGAGGCGCACGCGGCCGGTTTGATGGACAGCGAGATCGCGCCGCATGGAGCGCTGATCTATTACACCTTCCCCGCCGCAGGCTCGCAACCCGAGATCCGTATGACGTGGTATGACGGCGGCATGATGCCACCGAAGCCCGAGGCGCTGGGCAACTTCTCGCTGCCGAAACGCGGCTGCCTTTTCATCGGCGAAAAAGGCGTCATCCAGTGCGATGGCGGCGGCGGTGCTCCGCGGCTCTTTCCCGATGCACGCCGTGCCGAATACAAGAAGCCCGCGCCGAAGCTGAAACGCAGCAACGGCCACCACCGCGACTGGATCGATGCCTGCAAAGGCGGCGAACCCGCGACGAGCCCCTTCGCCTACGCCGCACATCTCACGGAGATCGCGCTGCTCGGCGTGCTCTCGCTGCGCACGCAAAAGCCCGTCGAGTGGGACGCCGCCGCGATGAAGGCCACCGGGCTGCCCGCAGCCGATGCGTTCATCAAGGAGAGCTATCGCAAAGGCTGGGAAATCGTCTGACCCATGAGCGAAACCATCGAATTCACCCCTCTCATCGCCGCCGACCGCGACCCCATCGCCCGGCTGCTGCATCGTGCCCTCGTTCATTGGTATGAGAGCCGACTCGGCCAAGGTGCCCGCTTTGGCGACAGCCACGAGCCCTTCACGCTTTTCCCCGAGGTGTATGAGGCGCTCGACCCTGGTGAATGCGTCACCGCACGCACGGACAGCGGGGAGATCGTCGGCGTGTGTTTCTCGCATGAGCGTGAAACGCATGTCTCCGTCGGCATCGTCGCCACTTCGCCGGATGCGGGTGGACGCGGCATCGCGAAGAAAATGATGTCGCTCGTGCTGGAGAAGGCGAAACGCCTCGGCAAGCCCGCTCGGCTCGTTTCGAGCCTGCTGAATCTCGACTCGTTCTCGCTCTACACGCGGCTCGGATTCGTCCCAGGAGCCATTTTCCAAGATCTGCTCATCACCGTGCCCGAGACCGGCCTGACCGCCGCTGCGCCCACAGGCATCGAACGCGTGCGCGAGGCCGTTTTGGCCGATGCGCCGCGAATCGCCGACTTCGAGCAATCGCAGCAAGGCATTCGCCGCGAGAAGGACTTCGCGTTTTTCGTGCGCAATGAGGTCGGTGCCTGGCGTCTGCTCGTCTCCGAGGCTGCAGACGGCTCCGTGAAGGGTTTCCTCGGCATGAGTACGCATCCATCATGCACGATGATCGGCCCAGGAGTTGCCGCTGATGAGGAAACAGCCATCGCCTTGCTTTGGAAAGCGCTCGATGGTCTTCGCGGTAAGACGCTCGTCTTTCTCGCGCCCTGCGCCGCCTCCGCACTCGTGCGCACGGCCTACGGCTGGGGTGCACGCAATGTCGAGCTCCACGTCGCCCAATCCACCGCCCCGGTGGCAGGCGCGAAGGGCATCGTGTTTCCGACCTTCATGCCGGAGACGGCGTGAAGGCTACTTCGTCAGTCCCGGCACCAGCTTCGGATCATAGGTCGATCCCTTGGAGACTTGGATCACTGTCATCCGCACCTTGGTGGGGAAGAACTTGTCCGGATCGGGCCGCTTGTGCGCGTGAAGGTTTTTGTCGTCTTTGAGCACGAGGTGCATCTCCTTGATGCCCTGGCTCCAGAGGATGTCGTTGTTCTGCCAGAACTTCGTCATGTCGAGATCCTTCTCGATCACGCCGGTCTTCGAATACGGCCCTGTGCCGATGCAGCCGTAGCCGTGGTTCTGGCCCTTGTAAGGGATGTAGCACACGCTCCACGACGTCGGCTGGTCACCCGCGGGTTTTTCGAGCACTTCGAGGCGCAGGTGAGCGGTGCCGTTGCGATAATCGACCGGCGTGGTCCAATCCTTCGGACGCTGCGGATTCAGACGGTCATCCTTGAGATAGTAGTGTGACTGGCTCGGCTTCGAGTTCAGCGCATCCTCCTGCGTGAAGGTGAAAGTCACGTCAAAGAGCACAAACTGCTCCGCGTGGAGCAACGAGGCTTGAGCAGACAAAACGAGGAGCAGGGCAAAAAAGCGGCGCATGGCCCGGACGAATGCTTCGGGCTCGTCGAAGATGCAAGAAGGCGTCGCGGAGAAGAACAGAGGCCTTCTCGGCGTAATCTCGCCTGTTCATGAAAGCTCTTTTGCTCGCTCTTGCCTTCGCTGTGACCTCGCACGCGTCCAACATCGTCATCATGGTCGTCGAGGACCCGAACAACTACGAGGCACCGCGCACGATGCGTGATTTCGCCGAGGAGCAGCTCCGACCTCTCGGTCACCACGTCACGATCATCGATGGCGACAAGCCGCAACCGCATCACTTTGCCGGACTCGTCGAGGCGCTGAAGGATGCCGACCTGCTCGTGCTCTTCTCACGCCGTCGTTTTCCGCCAAAGGATCAAATGGCCGCCATCCGCGCCCATCTCGCCGCCGGAAAGCCGCTGCTCGGCATTCGCACCGCGAATCACGCCTTCATCCCGAAACCCAAAGAGGTCGTCGATCCCAGCCTCGTGTCTTGGGCTGAGTTCACCGATGAAGTCCTCGGCGCACCCAACACCGGCTATGAGACCAAAGGCCTGCCCTACACCGTCAGCATCGCCCCCGGAGCGGAAACCAGCCCGCTGCTCGCCGGTGTGAACCCCGCGAACATCCTCGGTGCCCAATCCCTCTACAAAGTACTCCCGCTTGCCGCTGATGTGACCCCAATGCTCATCGGCACCGCCAAGACCAACACCAGTCCGCCCATGCCTGTCGCCTGGACGCGACACTACGGCCCGAAAAAGGCTCGCGTCTTCTACACCAGCCTCGGCGCACCTGAGGACATGGAAATCGCCGATGTGCGCACGCTACTGATTAATGGTGTCGCATGGACCCTCGCAAGATAACGCCCATGCGAACGATCCATCACATCCTTCTGGCCACTGTGTTCACGGCAGCTTTGAATGCCCAGTCGCCGGATCTTGGCGGAGTGAAAGTTTCGTGGGAGCGCTACACCGGCTCTGCCAGCTTCACGGCGACCAGCCTGGGCAAGTTTGAGCTACGAGTTGAAGTGGATCGCAAAGGCGAAACGCAGCCGCTCACGCTGCGCATCGCACTTCCATCGACCGGACGCGATGCTTGGCCCGCGAATATCGTCGAGGTGCGAGACTCGGCAGACCAGGCGATGCTGGTGCGGCGGTCCGGCATCGAGTGGGACAAGTTGCTGATTCCCCTTCCGCAAAGCGTGACGAGTTGCGTCGTGCAGGCCGTCGATCCAGCCGGTGGATGGCCCCAAGTGACTTCAGAAAAGGATCGAGTCCTTCAAGATGCTATCAGCGGAGTCAGCGTGCGCATTGCGAACTGGCCGCAGGGTCGCACTGCGGCTCTGAGCATCCGTTTTGACGACTCGCATCCCACGCACCTCAGCAAAGCCATTCCCATCCTGCGCGAATACGGCTTCAAAGGCACCTTCATGGTCAATCCAGGTCCGAAGGAGCCCGGCAGCCGACAAAACTATTCCTTCGAGACACAGCATGCCGAATGGGAGGCCGTGATGAAGCAGGGTGACATGGAACTGGCGAACCACTCCGCGCATCATCGCGGCGCGAAAGGCGACGAGGACATGGAGCGCGAGATCAGCGGCGCGGCGGCGGCGATTTGGAAACTCACACCCGGCAAAAGCAAACTCACGGCGCTGAATCTCGGAGGTGGCACGATGTGGGAGACCACGCGCACGCTGCGCTACTACCTCGACAAGTATCATCAGTTTGATGCCTCCAGCGGCTCGCTCGGCATGGATGACAGCTACGGCGGACGTGTGGAGGCCTTCCGCAAGGCGCTGCAAACCCACCTCGAGCGCGGCCTGTGGTGCCGCGTGCATTACCACTACATCGGCGAGGGCCTCAGCAGCAGCGAGGCGAACTTCCGTTCCGCGCTAGATATCGCCAAACAGCATCAGGACAAGCTCTGGATCGCGGGCATGGCGGACATCTACAAATATCAAACCGAGCGCAGCAGCGCGAAACTCACCCTGGTGAAATCCGATGCGAACAGCCTCGCCTTCCAGCTCGACTGCGGCACAGAAGCGACACTTTATGACCAGCCGCTGACTCTTGAGTTCACCCTGCCTGAATCCTGGAGGAACCGTCAGGTCATCCTGCAGGATTCCAAACGGGAGGTAGTCAAACCAGCGGACAGCCATCTCCGCTTCGAGGTGCCTCCTGTCTCATCTGCTTTTGTCATCCAAGCCATGCCATGAAACCTCTCCTCGCCCTCTTTCTCTGCGCATTGCCGCTGCATGCCGAAATCCTCGCTGGTATCGCGAAGGTGGACATCACGGACCGCACGGTGCCGGTGAATGATCCGTGTTTTGCCAAGGCGCTCGTGTTGAAGAGCGGCGAGACCACCGCAGTGCTCGTCACGGTCGATGCTGTAGCGATTGGCGGCATCGGGCGCATCGGAAACGGCTTTCTCGCGAATGTGCGGCAGGAACTCGGCGATCTTGCGGACGAGGTCATCATCAATGCGAGCCATTGCCACGGCATCGTGCGCATGGATTTGCAGCAACTCGTCGTGCTGGCCATCCGAGATGCGGCGAAGAACCTCGTGCCGGTCAAAGTGAGCACCGGAGTCGGCAGCGAGAGACGCATCAGCGAAAATCGCCGCATGTTTCTCAAAGACGGCACGCAGACCGACATGCGCCGCGCCTACTCCATGCCGCGTGATGAGGAGGTGGTGAGCACTGGGCCGATTGATCCGCAGATTGGTCTGCTGCGGCTCGACCGCGCGGACGGCATGCCGTTTGCCATCGTGTATCAGTTCGCCTGTCATCCGATCATGAACCCGCCGAGCAAGGGCAACTCGGCCGACTATCCCGGCTTTGCCTCCAAAGTCATCGAGGAGGCCACGGGCGCGATGGCCTTCTTCGTCCAAGGCTGCGGCGGCGACATCAATCCGGTGCATTATAAAGAAGTGAGCCGTCCTGCCGATGCCGAGCCACTCGGCACGATGCTCGGCGCGAGCGTTTTGGCCGCGATTCGTCGATTTGAGCCACAAAACGACGCCACACTGAAAATCAGCCGCGAAGTGCTCCAGTTGCCCCGCGCCGCCGATTTCGAAAAACGGATCTCAAACATCGAAACGGAGCAAAAAGCCCTCGTGGCGGCCCTGAAGCCCACCAACATCAATTTCAAGACCTTCCTGCCGCTGCTCATGCAGCACAAAATCTTCCCCGACATGCCCTCGCACTACGCGCAGGGCTATCTCGACAACGCGAAGCCGCTCCAGCAGCTCGATGCTGACAACAAGGCGCTCGTCGAGACCTACCTCGGCAATCTCGCCATCATGGAAAAGCTCACGCGGCTGAATGCGAACCTTGCCTTGCTCAAAAAGCACCTCGCCGACACGCAGGCCGCAAACAGCTCGACACTGGACGCGGAAGTGTGTGGTTTGCGAGTCGGCGCCTTCAAGCTCGTCACCTTTCCCGGCGAGGTCACCGTGCAGGTCGGCC
Source organism: Verrucomicrobiaceae bacterium (assembly GCA_016795465.1). GTDB lineage: Bacteria > Verrucomicrobiota > Verrucomicrobiia > Verrucomicrobiales > Verrucomicrobiaceae > Prosthecobacter. The sequence continues at coordinate 33,123 of JAEUHK010000062.1, forward strand.
TGAACATCAAAAAAGCCGCGCAGGATGCCAACGCGCACGTCTCCGGCTACACGAACGGCTACATCTGGTACACCGCCACCGAGCAGCAGCGCCGGAACACCGGCTATGCACAGGAGGACTGCGACGTGCTCGTGGCTCCCGAGTGGCAGAAGATGTTTGAAGCCAAGGCGCTGGAAGTGTTGCAGCAGCTTGCCCGATAAGCCCTCATGACAGCTCTTCGCCTGGTGAAACCGGTCCTCACAGCGCTCTTGCTAGCTTCGGCCGCATCCGCGGAGGTCGGCTACAATCGCGATGTGCGGCCCATTCTCTCGGATCGCTGCTTCAAATGCCACGGTTTCGATTCGGCGACGCGCAAGGCTGACCTCCGTCTCGATGTGCGCGAGGCCGCGCTCGAGGTCATCGAGTCCGGCGAGCTCATGAACCGGCTCACCACCTCCGATCCCGAGGAAGTGATGCCGCCGCCGAAAGATCATGCGCCGCTGAAAGAGAAGGAGATCGCTCTTTTGAAGCAATGGATCGCCGAAGGCGCGAAGTATGAGGCGCACTGGGCCTTTGTGCCACCGAAGAGCAGCACGCTGACCTCCATCGACGCCATCGTTCGCTCCAGGCTCGCTCAAGAAGGCCTTAAACCCTCGCCAAGCGCTGATGATGCCACGCTTCGCCGCCGAGTCGCTCTCGCGCTCACTGGCCTTCCAACCCATGAGACTCATAAGACCTATGCCAATCTCGTGGACGCGCTCTTATCGTCTCCCCACTTCGGCGAGCGCCTTGCCATCGACTGGCTGGACGCGGCGCGGTATGCGGACACGAATGGTTACTACACGGATGCGGAGCGGCAGGCGTGGCCGTGGCGGGACTGGGTGATCCGCGCGTTCAATGACAACATGCCGTTTGATCGTTTCACCATCGAGCAGCTCGCGGGCGATCTGCTGCCGGAGGCGACGCTGGATCAAAAGATCGCCACCGCCTTCAATCGCAACCACACGGTCACTAACGAGACAGGCATCATCGACGAGGAATACCGCGTCAGCTATGTGGCCGACCGCGTGGAGACCACGGCTGCGACCTGGCTTGGGCTCACGATGGGCTGTGCGAAGTGCCACGATCACAAGTTCGATCCGATCACGATGCGCGACTACTACGCGCTCTTCGCCGCTTTCAATAACCTCGACGAAAAAGGCATCATCAAAGACGTCGCCGCGCCGGTCATCGAGTTGCCCACCGAGGCTCAAACACGCCAAATCACCGATTTGGCCGCCAAACGGCAAAAACTCGAATCACGTCTCAAATCGGCCCGCCCGGCTCTCGACAGCGAAATCATCGCTTGGGAGCCCAATGCCCTCCAAACCTTGCCTGCGAGCCCTTCGAAGGGCGAATCGGCGCGTTTCAGCTTCGACGGTAATCATCTCGATCACGGCCCGAAGTCCCTCAAAGCCAACGTCACTGGCAAAACCTCGCTCAAGCCCGGTGTGAAGGGCAGCGCGACGATGCTCGATGCCACGCAGTATGTCGATTTCGCCGATCCGTGGCCGCTGGAGCGGGATCGTGCGTTTACGCTCTCGGTGTGGATCAATCCTGGCAGCTCGCCGCAAGGTTGTGTGGCCTCCAAACAGGATTCTGACTCGCAGGCACGGGGTTTTGAGATCCTCTGGTATAAAGCGCAGCCGCGCATCAACCTCGCGCATCGTTATGGCAACGACGGCATCGAGGTGGTGGCGAAGGATAAATTCAGCGGCGGCCAGTGGCGGCACCTCGTCATCACTTACGACGGCTCGTCGAAGGCCGCGGGCCTCAAAGTGTATGTCGATGGCAAACTCAGCGAGGTCGATGTGCGGCGCGACAGCTTGAGCGGCAGCATCGCGTCGAAGGAGCCGTGGCGCATCGGCTGGAAGGGCACGGGCATCGGTTTCGAGGGCGGCATGGACGAGTTTCGCCTCTTTGACCGCGCCATCTCGGCCGCGGAGGTGAACGCGCTGCATTGGCGCGAGTTTTTGGAAGGCACGCTGGTCGTGAAACGCGATCAACGGCCGAAAAGCACCGCCGAGAAGCTCGAAAGCTACTTCATCGACCACCACGGCACGCCAGAGCTGCAAACGATCGCACACGAGCTCGCGAAGACACGCACCGCGGAGGCCGATGCGAAGAAAGGTGTGCTCTCGCTCGCCGTGATGCAGGAAATGCCAAAGCCGCGCGAGACGCGCGTCCTCAACCGCGGCCAGTATGACCAACCTGCGGACGCTGTGACCTTTGCCGTGCCAGCTTCGCTCGGTCAGCTCGATGAAAAGATGCCGCGCAATCGTCTCGGCCTCGCGCAGTGGCTTGTGAGCAAAGACAACCCGCTCACCGCCCGCGTGATGGTGAACCGCTTGTGGACGATGTGCTTCGGCGAAGGCCTCGTGCGCACGCCGAACGACTTCGGTCTGCAAGGCGAGGCTCCGATCAACGCCGAGCTGCTCGATTTCCTCGCCGTGCGCTTCCGCGATGGCGATGCGCACACGAAACCGTGGGACGTGAAAGGCCTGCTGAAGCTCGTCGTGACGAGCGAGACCTTCCAGCAATCGTCCAACTTCACGCCCGAGTTGCTCGCGCGTGATCCCGACAACCGCCTGCTCGCCCGCGGCCCGCGTTTCCGCCTTCCCGCCGAGGTCATCCGCGATCAAGCGCTCGCTTTGAGCGGCCTGCTTGTCCCAAAAATCGGCGGCCCGAGTGTGAAGCCGCCGCAACCTGCTGGTCTGTGGGAAGCCGTCAGCTACAACGGCGAGGCCAGCTACCTCGCCGACAAAGGCGACGCCGCGCATCGTCGCGGCCTCTACACCTTCTGGAAGCGTCAATCACCGCCGCCGGACATGCTCACGCTCGACGGCCCCACGCGTGAAGTTTGCACCGTGCGCCGCCCACGCACCAACACCCCGCTGCAAGCCCTCCTGCTGCTCAACGATGAAAACTACCTCGAAGCAGCGAGAGCACTCGCGCAGCTCATCTTGAAGGAAAAAGACCATCGCATCGAATGGGCCTTCCACCGCGTCACCGGCCGCCATGCCAGCGCGCGCGAAATCGATGCTCTCCGCGCCTTCTTCAACGCCCAACGCGCCGCCTCCAACGAAACGCAGGCCTGGACGATGCTCGCCAGCCTGCTGCTCAACCTCGACGAGGTGCAAACGCTTCACTGACATGAACCCCGCGCACGATTTCGCTCTCGCTTTCACGCGCCGCCAGCTGTTTGGCCGCGCGGCAGGGGGCATCGGCACGCTGGCGTTGTCGTCGCTTCTGAACGCGCACGGAGGGCTGACGCACTTCGCGCCGCGGGCGAAGCGGATCATTTATCTCTTCATGCAGGGCGGGCCGTCGCAGCTCGATCTGTTTGATCCGAAGCCCGGGCTCGCGAAGCGGCATGGCGAGGAACTCCCGGAGTCCATCCGCAAAGGGCAGCGACTCACCACAATGACCTCGAAGCAGACCTCGCTGCCGGTCGCACCTTCGCCGTTCCAGTTTGCGCAGCATGGGAAAAGCGGCGCGTGGATGAGCGAGCTGCTGCCGCACACGGCCAAGATCGCTGATGAGCTGTGCATCATCCGCTCGATGCACTCGGAGGCTATCAATCACGATCCTGCGATCACCTTTCTGCAAACCGGGCATCAACAACCGGGCCGCCCGAGCTTCGGGAGCTGGCTCAGCTACGGCCTCGGCACTGAAAACAGCGATCTGCCGGCCTTTGTCGTGCTCATCTCGCGCGGCAGCGCCGTCTCGCCTGCGGATCCGCTCTATGCGAGGCTTTGGGGCAGCGGCTTTTTGCCGTCGAACCATCAAGGCGTGAGCTTCCGCTCCAGCGGCGACCCCGTGCTCTATCTCTCGAATCCGCAAGGCGTCCGAGCGAGCGACCGGCGGCGCATGCTCGACACGCTGGGGCAGTTGAATGCCATGCAGCATGAGCAATCGCTCGATCCGGAGGTCCAGACGCGCATTGCGCAATACGAGATGGCTTTTCGCATGCAGAGCAGCGTGCCGGAGCTCACCGATCTGCGCGGCGAGCCCGAGTCCACCTTTGTCAGCTATGGCGAGGACGCTCGCCGCCCCGGCACCTTTGCCGCGAACTGCCTGCTCGCTCGTCGTCTCGCGGAAAGAGGCTGCCGTTTCATTCAGCTCTACCACCGCGGCTGGGACCAGCACTACAACCTGCCCACGAACGTCGCGCTGCAGTGCAAAGACGTCGATCAAGCCGGTGCTGCGCTCGTCGCCGATCTGAAGCAGCGCGGCTTGCTCGATGACACGCTCGTCGTGTGGGGCGGTGAGTTTGGCCGCACGACTTACAGCCAGGGCCGGCTCACATCGACGAATTTTGGCCGCGACCATCACGGCCGCTGTTTCACGATGTGGCTGGCCGGTGGCGGCGTGAAGCCCGGCCTCACTCATGGCGAGACCGATGACTACTGCTACAGCATCACGCGCGATCCCGTGCACGTGCACGATTTGAACGCCACGCTGCTTCACCTCTTCGGCCTCGACCACACCAGGCTCACCTACCGCTTCCAAGGCCGCGACTACCGCCTCACCGACATCCACGGCGAGGTGGTGAAGGGGATTCTTGCTTGAGGCGGCTACTTCCGCTTCTCCTCAATACCTCAAAAAGCCCTTCCGCCTCGCTTCAAAGGCGGCCGTTTCGGCGGACCAGGCTTCGATGATCTTTTTCCACGATGTCTCGCCGCGGATCTGCTTCACGCTGGAGCTGTGATTGAGCAGCGTGTTCACCTTTTCGAGCGCGAAGGATTTTGGATAAAGTCGCTGCAGCACGCACGCGATGGCGATGCCGGTTTCGACGGGCTTCAAAGCCTCACGATTCGTGATGGCGATGCGCACGCCGCCGCAGGTCTCACCTTTGAAGATGCTCGTCGTTGGCTTGAACCGCACCGGGGTGAACTGCACGCCAGGCAGGCCCAGCTTGTTCAGCTCATGTGCGAGCCTCAAATCATTCGCATACGGCGCACCCAGCACCTCAAAAGGCGTGTCCGTGCCGCGGCCCACGCTCACGCTGAATTCCAGCAGGCCGATACCGGGATAGAGCAACGCCGCGTTCAGCGTGCGCATGTTCGGCGAGGGATTGATCCACGGCTGGCCGGTTTGATCGTGAAGCATGTCACGCTTCCAACCCTCCACCGGAATGATCTTCAAATCACACTTCATGTCTCGCTCCGCGTTCAGCATCGCCGCCAGCTCGCCGGCGGTCATGCCGTGACGCAGCGGGATGGCATGCGTGGCGGTTTGCTTCTCCTCGTCGAGCACCGCCGGGCCTTCCACCGCGAGCCCGCCGATCGGATTCATGCGGTCGAGCACATAAAAGGCCTTCTTCGCCTTCGCCGCTGCCTCCATGCACAGGCGCATCGTGCCGATGTAGGTGTAAAAACGGCAACCGATGTCCTGGATGTCGAAAACAAGCGCATCGAGATCCGCAAGCTGTTCAGGCGAAGGTGCACGTCGCTCTCCGTAAAGGCTCAAAACAGGCAGCCCGGTCTTTTTGTCCTTTGAGTCGCCGATCTTCTCCTGATCCAGTTCGCCGCGGATGCCATGCTCCGGGCTGAAAAGCTTTTTCAGCTTCACTTCCGGCGCGGTCGCCAGTAGGTCGATGGTGCTGCGGCGCTGCGCGTCGATGCCTGTCTGGTTCGTGATGAGCCCCACACGCAATCCCTTCAAATCCGCGAACTTCCGCCGCACGAGCACATCAATGCCATTCAGCACGGCGGGCACCTCTTTCTCATCTCGCGGCCACGGCGGGCCTTTTTGGACAAACGACATGCCTTGAGCCGCCGCAGTGCCGATTTCCTCATACAAATCTCGCACGCTGCCTTTGCCATCCGGATGCAAACGCGAGCTCATAAAGATTACAAAACTCTTCGTGCCCGGCTCGATCCACAAACTCGTGCCCGTGAAGCCCGTGTGACCAAAAGAGCCCAGCGGAAACACCTTCCCGCGAGGCCGGCTGTAAGTCGATTCGATGTCCCAGCCGAGCCCGCGACGCTCAAACACCGTAGCGATCGTCTGCGGCGTGGTCATGAGCTTCACGGTCTCCGGCTTAAAAAGGCCCGCACCGCCATCGAGCAGCATCCGTGCATACTTCGCCAGATCACCCGCGGTCGTGAAAAGGCCTGCGTGACCGGTCACGCCGCCCATTTTCCGCGACGTGGGATCATGCACCACACCGCGCAGCATCACGCCGTTCTCATCTTTCTCCGTCGGCGCGATGCGCGACCGCCAGTCCTCCGGCGGCACAAAGCGTGTCGAGTCCATCTTCAGCGGCTCAAAGATGTTTTTCGCCGCGAAATCGTTCAACGCCATGCCGCTCACACGCCGCACCACCTCGCCGAGCAGGATGAAATTGATGTCTGAGTAGCGGAAGAAGCGATCCGGAATGCCCTCCGGCTCCAGTTCCACCGCACGTCGAATACCATTCTCATATCCGCTCCACTCCGGCTCTTTCGGAATACCCGGTTTCAGTCCCGAGGTATGCGTGAGCAGATGCCGGATCGTGATGCCTGCTCGCATCTCCGGCACATAACGCCGCACCTCCGCCTCCAGCTCGATTTTGCCCTGCTCGATGAGCAGCATCATGCTCGGCAGCGTCGCCACCACCTTCGTCAGTGATGCCGCGTCAAAGATCGTGTCCTCCGTCATCGCCTCCTTCTCCGGCACGAGTGTCCGTTGGCCTTCCACCATCACGGCTTTGCGTGCTCCGCTTTCGATCCACACCACCGCTCCCGCGGGATTGTGTTTCGTCACCGCCTTCTGCAGCACCTCACGCACCGCGGAAAAATCCTCCGCGCAGGCGAGCGTGGCGAGCAGCAAAAACGAAATGAGCCGGTGGAGGTGCATCGGACAGCGTAACGACAAATTGCCGCTCCGCGAGCATCACGCGTTGCGTGCCGGGCGGCCTTGCGCAGGTTGCGCCATGCCCTCCTCCAGTCCGTCCACGCCCACGCTGCCCGTGTTTGAGGCACGCGGCCTGCGAAAGGTCTATCAAACGGGCGAGCTCGACGTGGTGGCGCTGGCCGGTGTGGACCTCAGCCTGCACGCGGGCGAGCTCACGGTGCTCCTCGGTGCCTCCGGCAGTGGCAAATCAACGCTGCTGAACATCCTCGGCGGCCTCGACACACCCACTGCGGGTGATTTGCGCTACAAAGGCTGGAGCCTCACGGATGGCGATGAGCGCACGTTGACCTTGTTCCGCCGGAACTGCGTCGGGTTTGTCTTCCAGTTCTACAACCTCATCCCCAGCCTCACCGCCCGCGAGAACGTGGCCCTCATCACCGAGATCGCACCGGACCCGATGAAGCCGGATGAGGCGCTGGACATCGTCGGCCTCGGCCACCGGCTCGATCATTTTCCCAGCCAGCTCAGTGGCGGCGAGCAGCAACGCGTGGCCATCGCCCGTGCCATCGCGAAGCGCCCCGAGGTGCTCCTGTGTGATGAACCCACCGGCGCCCTCGATGTGACCACCGGCATCACCGTGCTGGAAGCCGTCGAGCGCATCAATCGCGAGCTCGGCACCCTCACCGTCGTCATCACGCACAATGCCGCCATGGCCGACATGGCCGACCGCGTGCTCCATCTCAGCGACGGGAACATCGTCAAAGAGCATCGCAATGCCACGCGCATGCCCGCTTCCAGCCTGAAGTGGTGAGCCGTGCAATGCTTCCTTGCCGCCGCGAGGCCCGCGTGCATACTCCGCGCCGCTCGCAGCACAGGCTCCTGTAGCTCAACGGTTAGAGCAGGGGACTCATAATCCCTTGGTTCTGGGTTCGAATCCCGGCGGGAGCACTTTCAGGGCATGGGGCACGATTTTCCATGAAGCTCACCACCTTCCTTCTTGCGTTCCTCCTCTGCCAACCGGTGCTCGCCGAAGACTGGGGCTCCTACCACATCGTGCCGGTCAGTGCTCCCGACTTCGTTTTGGAGGTCGTCGGCGACTCAAAGGAAGGCGACATCGTGTCCATCAACAAGCCGAGCAACGCCGCGAATCAAAAATGGATCATCCAGCCGCGTGGCGATGGTTTTGCGTGGCTCATGCCGGCCTCGCAGCCCGGTCTCGCGCTCACCGTGGACGGTGCGGGCACGAAAAACGGCACGAAGGTCCTCCTCGCGAAGGACAACAAATCCGACGCGCAGCTCTGGACGCTTACGAAGCAGGACAACGGCAGCTACGCCATCGAGCCGAAGCACGCGCCTGGCATGGGGCTCGATCATCTCGGCGGCAAAAAGGAGGTCGGCGCGAAGGTCGATCTCTGGCAGCACAAAAAGGGCGATTCACATTTGCAGTGGTTCGTGCGACCGCTCGCGGGCAGCAATGTGGTGCAGCCGTCCCCGGCTGCTGCTCCGACTTACACACCGCCCGCCATCAAGCCCGACGACATCAAAGAAGGCCGCATCGAGACCTTCACCTTCTCGCAGAGCAAAGTCTTCCCCGGCACCGTGCGCGAGGTCACCGTCTTCATCCCGGCACAATACGACGCCAGCAAGCCTGCGTGCGTGTATGTGAAGACCGATGGCTTCAATCCGCGCGAAAAGACCGCCTTGGAGACGATGATCGCCACAAAGGAGATTCCTGTGATGGTCGGCGTCTTCGTGCGGCCCGGCACGCTGCCCGCGCCGATGAAAGGCACCGCCGACCACCGGAATCGCGACTTTGAATACGACGGTATCAGCGACAACAACGTGCGCTTCTTTGACGAGGAGTTGCTGCCCTTCGTCGCGAAGCAGTATCAGCTCAATCTGAGCACCAGCGGCAACGACCGCTGCATCGCCGGAGGCAGCAGCGGCGGCATCACGGCCTTCACCGCGGCGTGGCATCGCCCGGAGGCCTTCAGCCGCGTGTATGCGGCGAGCGGCAGTTGGGTCGCGTTTCGCGGCGGGCATGAGTTTCCCACCATGGTGCGCAAGTTCGAGGCGCGGCCCATCCGCTCGTTTTTGACCACCGGCACGCGCGACATGGAAAACGCCGCAGGCGACTGGTTCCTGCTCGATCAGGAAATGGACAAGGCGCTGAAGTTTTCCGGCTACGACTACCAGTTCCGCATCATCGACGGCGGCCACGGTGCGGGCTACGCCGACCACTGGATGGAGGCGATGGCCTATCTGTGGAAAAACTGGCCCGAAAAAGTCACCGCAGGCCCCAGCGCCCCTCGTGCGCAGGAAATCATCATCCCCGGCGAAGACTGGAAACTCGTCGCCGAAGGCTTCAAAAGCACCCGCGGGCCTTCCACCGCACCAAACGGCGAAATCTTCTTCGCCGACACCTCCGCCGACAAAATCCATCGCATCGGCCTCGATGATCAAATCAGCGTTTTCGCCGAAAAAACCGGCAATGCGCACTGCGTCAGCGTGGGAGCCGATGGATCGCTTTACACCATCTCCGAGAAATCCGGCCAGCTCCTCCGCTACGACGCCAGCGGCAAGTCGGGCCTCGTTTTGGACGGCCTCACCGGCCACAGCATCCTCGCGCATCCGAACGGCAGCCTCTACGTCACCGACAACGACGCGAAGAAGCCCAACAACGGCGGCAGCGTGTGGTTCATCAAGGACGGCCAGAAGAAGCAGGTCGATGCCGGCATCAAATTCGCGACCGGCATGGCCTTCCGTCCCGATCAATGGCTCCTCTCCGTCGGCGAAGGCCACTCGAAATGGGCCTACAGCTATCAAATCACCGAAGACAGCTCCTTGATAAACAAAGAGCGCTTCTTCCACCTCCACGTCCAGGATTGGGACGACGACGCCGGTGCGGAATGCCTCTGCTACTCGCAGGAAGGCCGTCAATTCATCGCCACCAAGAGCGGCATCCAAATCAGCGCCGACGACGGCCCCACCCAGGTCATCCTCACTGTCCCTGATCGCGGCCGCGTCACCGGCGTCGCCATCGGCGGCAAAGACAAGGACACGCTCTACGCCTTCTGCATGACCAAGATCTGGAAACGCAAGATCCAGCAGCACGCGCTCGGTGCGTGGAGCCCGTGGACGAAGGTGGCGCCGAACAAGCTGTAGCTTCGAAGGTGCTGGCACCTCAAAGCGGCCGCTCGTAGATGCGCTGGAAGGTGTTTTCGCGGTTCATTGGATCGATGATGGTGATGCCATCGTCACCGAATCGGGCGGTCACGGGCGCTCCTTTGCCTTCGGACATGTATTGGAAGTTCAAATCACGCACTTTGGCGGCAGCATCGACGATGGCGCAGGTGATGCGGGCCTCCTCGGCGGTTGGATAGAGATGCGCGACGGCGTCGCGGCTGGCTCCGGCGAATTTGACATCGCAGATGGCGACGAGGGCCACGGTGAGGCTGTCTACGCCGTAGCCGATGTAGGCCTTGGTGCCATCGGCACGCAGCACATCGCGGGTGAAGTGGTTGTTGCTCGTGCGGGAGCCGCCGCCCTGATTCCACCAGCGGAAGCCGCGGTATTGCTGATCGCTCTCCACCTTGCCATCGGCTCCGACGATTTCGTGGCCCTGGTTCACGGGGCCTTCGAAGTCGGCGGGGGTGATCCAGTTGTTGTGGAAGTTGATGCTCATGCCGTTGTCGAAATCGACTCGGACCTGCACGGCGTCGTAGGCGTTGATGCCATCGCGCACGAGGCGCTTCTTCTGGCCGACGGCGGTGAGGCTGACGGGCTTGGATTTGTAGTAGCTGAAGATGAGATCAGTCCAGTGCGGGCCGACGTAGCTGAAGGGATCGCTGCTTTCGACCCACTTGAAGGTGCTGGTGGAGACCTCCAGCGGCTCTTCGAGGTAGGCGGTGCCGTAAAGCGGGGCTCCGATGCGGTTCTGGATGTCGTCGCGAATGCGGAGGTGGTCGGGGTCGTAGCGTTTGTGCATGTCCACGCCGACGATGAGGTTCTTCGCTTTGGCGGCGTCGATGATCTCATCGGCTTCGAGGGTGGAGAGGCACATCGGCTTCTCCGTGAGCACATGCACGCCTGCTTTGAGCGCGGCGAGCACCGGCGCGGTGTGGAGATGATCTGGCGTGGCCACGGCCATCACATCGAGATCGGGGAAGGCCTTCAAAATGTCGTTCCAAGGCTCCTCGCCGTGAAAACAGCGCGGTTCATGCCCGGTGATATTTTTAAAGAACGCGGCCGATTTCTTCGCCGAGGCCTCCGAACGGGTCGCCACGGCCACAAGGTCAAATTTCACCGGGGCGAGGTCGCGTGAATACTTGTCGAGTCCGACACGAGCGAGCTGCCCGGCGATGCCGAAGCGCTGGAGGTCCGCGTAGGCACGCAGATGGACATCCCCGCCGAACATGCCGGCGCCGACGAGAGCGAGTTTGATGGTTTTTTCAGCCATAGGCCGCCAAGCAAGCCGTCGGGGCAGGGGATGCAACCAAGCAGCGTGGTATGGGCGTGCCGGGATTCGATACGAAATCGTTGGGGTTAGGTAGATCGTGCTTGCCGCCACAAAGTTCGGTTTGGTATTAAACCGGGGCAATTTCGTAAATCACCATGAAAACCGCTCCCAACCGAGCCTTGTGGCCTTTGCTGGCCGTCCTTTGCGTTTTGATTGCCCTCATGCTGTGGCTGCCGCGAGGACCTGAGGATTCATCCAAATCCACCGAGGCACCGAAGAGCACGAAACGCGTCAAATTTACCTCGGAGAAACCGAAGCCGCTGCCGGAGATCGAGGTGCGTGGCAAACATGGGCAGACGGACTCGCCGCCGGAAAACCGCGCGGAGGCCTTTGCGGAGCTGAAACGGCAGAAACCGAGGTTGCAGGCGCAGTTCGATGAAATCAGCGGCGCGCCGAGTTATCTGCAGGAGACGGGGAAATTCCTCACAGGGAAGAATCCAGGCAAATCAGCCAAGCAGGTCGTGAAGGACTATGTGAGCCAGTTTCCCGGTCTGTTCGGCCATGACGGCACGGCGTTGGACAAGGCCAAGCTCACCCGCGAAGACGTGACGGCGCACAACGGCATGACGACCCTGGTGTGGCAGCAGCAGCATGGCGGGGTGCCCCTATATAACACGATCTTCAAAGCGAACGTGACGCAGGACGGCGAGGTGGTGACGGTGAGTGATCATTTCCTGCCCGACACGACTGTGGCGGCAGCGGCGGAGGATGGCGCGGCGGATCTGACGGCGGCGCAGGCCGTTTCCAAGGCGGCGGCGGGCCTGGGTGATGTGGTGGCGGCAGCGGAGGTGGTGGCGGTGCCCGGTGGCGAGGAACGGCAGGCTTTCACCGCGCCCAAGCTGAGCGATGTGACGGCGCGGCTGACGTGGTTTCCGATCTCGGCCTCGGAGATGCAACTTTCCTGGGATGTGGTGACCACCAGCCTGGCTCGAAACGAAATGTACCAGACGATCGTGGACGCGGAGAGCGGCGAACTGCTTTACCGCCGCAGCCTGACGGCGGACGTCAGTGATGCGAGCTACCGCGTTTATGCGGATGCGGTGACGAAGCAGCCTTTCGACAGTCCGTTTCCGTTTTCGCCGGGCCATAGCACGCCGAGCAATGTGCAGCCGCCAGAGGTGCCGCGGCAGCTTCTGACGCTCTCGGCGGAGAATTTGACCGCCTCCCCCGAAGGCTGGATTCCCGATGGCGGAACGACAACGCTGGGAAACAACGTGCAGGCGCACACGGACACGAACGCGGACAATGTGCCCGACCTCCCGCGTCCCACTTCGCCAACACGGAATTTCGACTTCCCGGTCGATTTCGGCCAGTCCCCCACGACCTACAAGGACGCGCTGGTGACGCAGCTCTTCTACATGAACAACTGGATTCATGACAAGACCTACGCGTTAGGCTTCACGGAGAGCGCGGGGAATTTCCAGACGAACAATTTCGGCAAGGGCGGCCTGGGCAATGACGCGGTCCAGGCGGATGCGCAGGACGGCAGCGGCACGAACAACGCGAACTTCAACACACCGCCGGATGGCAGCGCCGGGCGCATGCAGATGTTTTTGTGGACGCCGGCCGATCCTGACCGCGACAGCGACTTTGATGATGAGATCATCGTTCACGAATACGGCCACGGCGTGAGCAACCGCCTCGTGGGCGGCGGCGTGCTCATCAGCGCCCTGCAAACGGCGGGCATGGGCGAGGGCTGGAGTGACTTCCTGGCCCTCTCGTTGTTGAGCCAGCCAGGTGATGATGTGAACGGCGTGCATGCGAAGGGCGGTTACTCCACCTACCTGCTCAGCGGGATGGACACGAACTACTACTTCGGCATCCGCCGCTACCCCTACAGCCCGGACATGTCGAAGAGTCCTCTGACTTTCAAAGACATCGACCCCACGCAAGCCAGCCCGCACACCGGCATCCCGCTGAGCCCGCGTTATGGCGGCGTGTCGAACGGCAACCCCGCACAGGTCCACGCGCAGGGCGAGACGTGGTGCAACATGCTATGGGAGATGCGGCGGAACCTCGTCATCAAACATGGGCACGCGGTGGGCAATCAACTGGCCCTCCAGCTCGTGATCGACGGCATGAAGCTCTCCCCGGCAAACCCGAACTTTGTGCAGGCGCGCGATGGCATCCTCCAGGCGGACGTGGTGAACAACGCAGGGGCGAACCTGGATGAGATGTGGGCCGGTTTTGCGAAGCGCGGCCTCGGTTTCTCCGCAACCTCGCCGGCTAGCAGCACCACCAACGGTGTGGTGGAGGCTTTTGATGTGCCGGATGACCTGTTCGTGACACCGAACGGTGTTTCCAGCACCGTGGCGACACGGCTGAGCGGTCCGATCGAGCCCTCCGTGCATGTGTACACGCTGAACAACACGGGTGCCGTGGCAATCCCGTGGACGGCGGCAAAGACGCAGCCTTGGATCTCTCTTTCTGCCACCAGCGGCACACTGGCACCGGGTGCCAGTGTGGAGGTACATGCCCAGATCCAAGCAAGTGTGCTCAACATGACCGCGGGCAGCTACACGGACACGGTGAGCTTTACGAACACACTCAACAGCGCGGTAATGACACGACAGATCAACCTCACTGTGGAACCTTACACCACGCTGGCGGCCTCCTTCACGCTGGACAGTGATCCGCTGTGGTCGCGAAACGGCCAGTGGGCCTTCGGCACCACCACGGGTGCTGTGGCTTCGGATGGCTCGACGGACCCGACCTCGGGTTTCACGGGCGTGAACGTGCTCGGCATCAATCTGGCGGGCGGTTACGCCACCACGGGCGTCACGCCGGAGTATGTGACGGCCGGCCCGGTGAACCTCAGCGGCATGACGGGCAACCGCGTGAGCTTCAAGCGCTGGTTGAATGCCTCCGCGCCGAACTTCCTGCTGCAAACGGTCGAGGTTTCCAATGACGGCACGAATTGGACCACGGTGTGGAGCAATGACGCCGCCATCGCCGAAAGCGCCTGGAGCACGCAGACCGTGCCACTGGGAGCCGTGGCGGACAATCAAAGCGCGGTCTATGTGCGCTGGGGACACCGCATCACCGGCATTCCCACCTCCCGTGCGGGCTGGAACATCGACGATATCGAATTCCGCACTTCCTCGACGGTGACGACACTGACAGCGGACGCCCAGCACCTCAGCACGGCGCAGGGCACGCCGGTGAGCTTCACGCTCACGGGCACGAACACGGCCGCACCCGCCGCGGCGAAGATCTTTGCGGTCACCGGTTTGCCGAATCACGGCTCTATCACCGGCACCGCGCCCAACCTCACCTACACGCCGGATGCAGGCTACTACGGCACGGACAGCCTCAGCTTTACCGTAACCAGCGGCGGTCTGACCAGCTCGCCCGCCAACGTCGTCTTCACCGTGGGAGCGGGTGCTCCGGTGATGGCGGTGGCGCTTGCGGGCGGCACACCGCTGCCAGATGGCACAAGCACGCTGAACTTTGGCAATCTGATGAACGGCTCCGGCAAGACGCTGCGCCTCGTCATTTCCAACACGGGCGGCGGGCCGCTGACGCTCGGCGCCCCCACGCGTGATGGAGTCAACTCGGGCGAGTTCACCAACAGCACGCTCACGGCCACACGGTTGGAACCGGGTGCCATCGCCTTGCTCGACGTGACCTGGAGGCCTTTGCAGCCGAACACCCGCCGTGCCGCGCTGCACATCTCCTCGAATGATCCAGCCCGCACAAGCTATGACATCGCCCTGGAGGGTTTTGCCAGCCTGCCCGCAGGCGGCGTGATGCTGGCGGAGGACATCAATCAGACGCAGAACGGCCTGCTTCCAGCACAAGGCGTCACTTTGGGAGGTGTGGCCTACTTTCCAGCCAACACCCTTGATCAGGGACTGGAAATGTGGCGCAGCGATGGGACGACGGCCGGCACCTTCATGGTGCGGGATCTGACTGTGGGATCAATCGGCGGGGTGACCTCCAGTGCAAACGGCACACTGGCCGTTTTGGGCGGCGCGGTGTACTTCTCCGGCAATAGCGGCAGCACTGGTGGGGAGCTTTTCAAGACGGATGGCAGCTCCGCTGGCACGGTGCTGGTGAGAGACATTTTCCCCGGAGTCAGCTCGTCTTTTCCCACGCTGATGACGCCAGCGGGCGGCATCATGTATTTCGTGGCCACGGACAGCAATGGAGCGGAGCTTTGGAAAACGGACGGCACCGCTGCCGGGACGGTGATGGTGAAAAATGTCAACGGCACGACCGCCAGCTCCAGCATCGCCAATCTTGTCGTGGCAGGCTCCACGCTCTATTTCACCGCCAATGACGGCACCAGTGGTGTGGAGCTATGGAAAAGCGATGGTACAACCGCGGGCACCGTGCGGGTGAAGGACATCGTGGTGGGTTCTGGTGGTTCCAGCCCGGCAAACCTGGCCGCAATCGGCTCCTCAGTGGTTTTTGCCGCCAACAATGGCATCAACGGCACCGAGCTGTGGGTGAGTGACGGCACGGATGCAGGCACCGTGATGCTGGCGGACATCAACACCGACGCCGCCAGTTCCTTCCCGGCCCGCATGACCGCTTTTGCCGGGAAAGTCTTCTTCACAGCCACTTCAGCCATCGGTGGAACCGAGCTTTGGAGCACGGACGGCACGCCAGGAGGCACGGCGGAGTTTATCGACATCCAGACCGGACCTGGCAGCTCCAGCCCGGATGTGCTCACGGTGGTCGGTTCCGCACTGTACTTCAGTGCCTTCGATGCCGCTGGCCGCGAGCCGTGGATCACGGACGGCACTCTGGCGGGAACCCGCATGGTGGCCGATGTGGTTTTCGGAGGCATGAGCTCCACGCCGGTTCGTTTCACCTCTGCCGCAGGCACGGTGTTTTTTGCCGCGAATGGCGATGGAGCCAGCGATCTCGAGCTGTGGCGCACGAACGGCACCCCGGCTACCACCCTGCGGGTAAAGGACATCTATCTGGGCGCCACCGGCTCCAGTCTGGGGAATTTCATGTCCATCGGCTCCCTGCTGGTCTTTTCCGCCAATGACGGCCTCAACGGCCAGGAGCCCTGGGTGAGTGATGGCACGGAAAACGGCACCTTCATGCTCCTCGACGGCCAAAACGGCACGAGCAACGCCGCCATCGCCAATCTGCGCAATGTGAACGGCATCCTCATGTTCAGCGCCGCGGATGGCGTGAACGGCCAGGAGCTGTGGAAGAGCACGGACGGGACCCCGGCGAATACCGTGCTGAGCGCCAACATCAACACCGCAACCGGAGCCAGCTCCAGCCCGGCAAACTTTGCCCACATCGGCACCACGCTCTATTTTGCCGCCAGCAACGGCACCGGTTCCGGCCAGTTTGGCACCGAGCTCTATCGCAGCCTCACCACCGGCACGGGAGCCACCTTGGTGAGGGACATTTTCAGCGGCGCCTCCAGCTCCAACCCCGCCAACCTCACCGCCGTGGGCACCACGCTCTACTTCAGCGCCACGGACACCGCGGCGAACGGCTCCGAGTTGTGGATCAGCACGGATGGCACCAGCGCCAACACCACGCTGGTCAAAAACATCAACACCATCGCCAATACCGGCTCCTCCATCAGCAACATGGTGGATTTCAACGGCGTCCTCTACTTCTCCGCCAATGACGGCGTGGCAGGCCAGGAGCTCTGGCGCAGCGATGGCACAGACGCCGGCACGGTCATGGTCATGGACATCAATCCAGGCACCGCCGGCTCCAGCCCGGGCAACATGCGTGTGTTCGGCACCACCCTCTATTTCACCGCGACCACTGCTGCCAATGGCACGGAGCTGTGGAAGACCGACGGCACCACCACCTCGCTCGTCATGGACATCAATGTCGGCACGGCGAGTGGCAGTGTGGGAAATCTGACCGTCGTGGGGACGAATCTGTTCTTCTCCGCCAGCAACGGCACCGGCGCCGGGCAGCACAGCGGCGAGCTATGGAAGACGGACGGCACCACGACGGTGATGGTGAAGGACATCTTCGTTGGTAGTGGAGGCTCGTTCCCCTCCAACTTCCTCAATTTCGGCGGCGTGCTTTACTTTGCCGCCAACAACGGCATCACCACCGGTCTCAACGGAAATGAGCTATGGAAAAGCGATGGCACCGAGGCAGGCACGGTGCTCGTGGCGGACGTCGTGCCCGGCACCACCAGCAGTTCCCCCACGCTGCTGACCGATGCTGGAAACGGCACCTTTTACTTCACCGCCCTGACCACCGCCGCGGGACGCGAGCTTTGGAAGAGCGACGGCACCGCCGGTGGCACCGTCTTTGTGTCTGACATCCTTCCCGGGACAGGCAGCAGCAATCCCTCCAACCTCACTCTCTCCGGCAATTTGCTCTACTTCACCGCCCGGGGACCTGATCTGGGCCTCAGCGAGCTCTTCAGCATCGACGTGCGGCCCTTCGAGGACATCGTGGTGCAGTATCCCCATGGCACGGACCTCGTCGATGGCTCCTCCACGGTCGATTTTGGCTCGTTGCCCGCCGGGCAGACCACCAGCCGCATCTTCACGGTGAAAAACACCGGCACGCAGCCGCTCACTTTCACCAGCCTTTCCCTCACTGGTCCTGATGCCGCTCGTTTTACCCTGCCTGCGGTCACTCTGACCACGCTTAACACCGGTGCCTCCACTTCCTTCTCGATCAGCTTTACCGCGGCCACCGTGGGAGCCAACACCGCCACGCTTCGCGTCGAGAGCACGGACCCGGATGAGAATCCCTTCGACATCACCCTCACCGCCACGGTCACCGACGCTCCGGAGATCGTCATCGAGCAGCCTGTCGGCACACCTCGATTGGATGGCAGCGGCACCATCGCCTTCGCTGAATCCCCTGTCGGCACGTCAGTGATGAGGACGCTCACGCTGCGAAACAACGGCACGCTGGCCCTGAATGTCACCGGAATGAGCATCACCGGCCCGAACGCGGCAGAATTCATCACCACGGGAGCGGCGGTCAGCTTGCCAGCGGGTTCCAGCACCTCCTTTGATGTCACCTTCACGCCCGCTGGAGACGGGGCGCGGGTGGCGTGGCTGCAACTGTACAGCAATGACGCGGACGAGCCTGTTTATGACCTCTACCTCACCGGCATCGGCCACACGATCTTCCCAGGCTTGCCTCAGTTGATGAAGGATGTCGGCAATCAGGGAGCCTCATCGTCCCTCACTTCGATGACCGCTTACGGCGGGGCGGTTTATTTTGCCACCACTTCAGCGGCCGCAGGCACCGAGCTCTGGAAAACAGATGGCACCGCGGCAGGCACCGTGATGGTGAAGGATATCAATCCAGGTGCTGTGAGCAGCTCGCCGCAAAATCTCATCGTCGTAGGCGGTGTGCTCTATTTCTCAGCCATTGGTAGTGGAGGCACCGATCGCGAGCTGTGGCGCTCGGACGGCACCAGCGCGGGCACGGTGCGGGTGAAGGACATTTTCCCTGGAACCAGTGCCTCCAATCCCTCCAACATGGTCGATTTCAACGGGACCTTGTTCTTCGCCGCTGCAGACAGTGGGGCAAACGGCACCGAGCTATGGAAGAGTGATGGCACTGATGCAGGCACGGTGCTCGTGAGCAACATCAACACCGCCGCCAACTCTTCCTCGAGCCCGGCGAACCTGACAGTCGTGGGCTCCACGCTCTATTTCACCGCCAATGGAAGTGCCGCCTCAGGATTGGAACTCTGGAAAACAGACGGCACGGGAGCTGGCACGATGCTGGTCAAGGACATCAATCCAGGTGCCGCCACCTCCAGCCCTTTCCTGCTGAGAGCAGTGAACGGCCGGCTTGTTCTCGCCGCGACGACTCCCACCGAGGGGACGGAGCTGTGGGCCAGTGATGGCACGAATGCCGGCACGGTGCTGGTGACCGATCTGACGCCGGGCGCGGCAAGCACCACGTTCACCAATTTATTCGTCCACGGCAGCGGCAGCTTCATGTTCTTCACGCCGACCTCCGCCACCTACGGCACAGAGCTCTGGCGCACGGATGGCACCACCGCGGGCACCATGCTGGTGAAAGACATCAACCCGGGCACCAATAGCTCCAGCGTGGCCAATGCCAGCATCACTCCGAACGGCCTCGTTTTCTCCGCCAGCAATGGCATCAACGGCTCGGAACTTTGGATTTCCGACGGCACCGATGCGGGCACCTACATGCTTCTGGAGATCAATCCTGGCAGCGCCTCCTCCACGCCCTCCAATTTCCGCATGGTCGGCTCCCAGCTCTTCTTCACCGCATTCAGCCCGGCTGCGGGGGTGGAGCTCTGGCGCAGTGATTTCACTCCTGGCGGCACCTACATGGTCCAGGATAGCATTCCCGGCACCGGCTCCTTTACCGCCAGCAGCCTCGTCCAGCTCGGCAGTGTGGCGGTTTTCCAAGGGTTTGATCCCCTCAACGGCTCTGAACTCTGGATCACCGATGGCACGGCCGCTGGAACACGGATCGTCGCGGATCTCACTCTCGGCACGCAGGGCAGCGGGGCCACGACGTTCACCATTCACAATGGCCGTCTCTATCTCGGGGCGGCGGATGTGGCGGGCGGAAACGAGCTCTGGAGCGTTAACGGCGCTGCTGGCAGCCCGGCGCAGCTCCGTGATATTTTTGCCGGCACCGGCAGCAGCTCGCCAAACGGCTTCACCTCCGTCGGAAGCACCCTCTACTTCGCCGCGGCGGATGGCCCCAACGGCCGCGAGCTATGGAAAACCGACGGCACCCCCGCCGGCACTGTCTTGGTGAAAAACATCGCCTCTGGAATTGGAACCTCGAATCCTCTCAATCTCGCCGCCGTGGGTTCCACGCTCTATTTTGCCGCCCTAGATACGACGACCGTGGGCATCGAACTATGGAAATCTGACGGCACCAATGCAGGAACCGTCTTGGTCAAAGACATCAGCCCCGCCGTCGGCACCAACTCCAGTCCCGCGAATCTCACGGATGTGAGCGGCACGCTGTTCTTCAGCGCCACGGATGGGGTGAATGGCATCGAGCTGTGGAAATCAGACGGCACCAGCGCAGGAACCGTCATGGTGAAGGACATCAATCCCGGCAGTGTGAACTCCACGCCCTCCAATCTCCGCGCCATCGGTTCCACCCTCTACTTCACCGCCTCCACCGCCGCGAACGGCACCGAGTTGTGGAAGTCCGACGGCACCTCCGCAGGCACCGTGCTCGTGATGGAGATCGCCGCAGGCGTCGCCAGCTCCTCTCCGGCCAATCTCACCGTCATCGGCTCCACCATCTACTTCTCCGCCAGCAACGGCCTCAACGGCACCGAGCTATGGAAGACAGACGGCACCACCACCACGATGGTCAAAGACATCTTTGCAGGCACTGTCAGCTCCTCCCCGGCTAACTTCGCAGCCATCGGCAGCACGCTTTACTTTTCCGCCGGCACAACGCTTCAGGGAACCGAGCTGTGGAAAAGTGACGGCACCAATGCTGGCACCGTGCTCGTCAGTGACATCCTCACAGGAGCAGCTTCTTCCTCCCCGCAGCTCCTGACCAACATCCAAGGCACGCTCTACTTCACGGCCCTCACGGCCCAAGGTCGCGAGCTGTGGAAATCCGATGGCACCAGCTTGGGCACCTTCATCGTGGCAGACATCTGGCCCGGAACGTCCAGCTCATCCCCCTCAGCCATCGGAGCCATCGACCAAACACTTTTCATCCTCGCCACAGGCCAGGACATCGGCTCGGAGCTTTTCCGCTATTCCATCGGTGCACCGGAGATCTCCATCGAGCAGCCTGCCGGAACGATCCTGGCAGATGGCCTGTCCACGGTCAGCTTCGGCGATGCCTCCGCGGCGAACCTCGGACTCCTGACATTCACCTTGAAGAACATCGGCACTCAGGACCTTGCAAGCATCAGCGCCGTGGTCAGCGGCGCTCATTCGGCTGATTTTAGCGTCAGTCAGCTGCCATCCACGCTCGCCGCTGGCGGCAGCACCACGTTTACCGTCATGTTCAATCCGGCCGTGCTTGGCCTGCGCACCGCCATCCTCAGCATCGCCAGCGATGACAGCGATGAGAACCCGTTTGATATCGCCCTTGGAGGCAATGGTGTGCCCGCCGTTGTCGCGCCGGTGTTCCTAGGTTCAGGCGGCTCTTCCGGCAGCGGCACAGGCGGTGGTGTGGTGAATGCGCCGAACGGGAATGGAACAGGATCGCTCGGACGCTGGGAATCCCTCCGGGCTGGCGCGGTGCTCGCCAGCAACGGCCACATCGCCTTCCGTGGGCACTTGGAGATTGGTAGCGGCACCCAGCCCGTAACCATGGGCGACTTCCAGGGCATCTGGCGCTTCGACGGCACCGATACGCGTCTCAAGGCCCGCAGCGGCTCGGCCGCTCCGGAGTCTGGCGGGGCACTTTTTGACATGCTGCCGCTCAATCCCGCCATCAGCCCCAACGGACTCATCACCTTCTACGGCACCCTTCGCATGGGCACCGGTGCTCCGCCGGTCACCAGTGCGGACAATCTTGGTCTCTGGAGTGAGCTGGGTGGCGGCGCGGTGCGCCTCCTGCTGCGCAAAGGCGACACCATCGTCAGCGGCAAGACCTTCCGCAGCGGCTGGGCAATCAGCGGCTCCTCTGCAAACACCGTGGCCCTCAATGCGAAGCTCAGCAGCGGCACCGCCGTGATCCATCTCGATGTGAACACACCCTCCGTGCTGCTCACCGTCGTGGCCGAGGAAGGTCAAAACGCACCCGGCGGCGGCACCTGGGTGGCCCTTGATGGCAACTCCAGCGATCCGCGCCTCAGCGCCAACGGCGATCTCGGCTTCATCGGCTGGGAACTGGAAGGCGGCGCTTACATGCAGGGCATCTACAGCCGCCTAAACAGCACTGCCGTGGGCACTTCCGGTGCCACGCTGCAGGCCCGCATGGGAGCCACGGCCCCCGGAACGAGCGGCGCCACCTTCTTCGCCTTCGAGCGTCCCACCGTCTTCAACGGTGGCATGGCTTTCCGTGGTTTCCTCAATCTCGATGGAGACAACGTCGGCGGCACCAAGGGCCAGGGCGTGTGGGCAGGATCCTTCGGCTCACTCGCGCCCGTCGTGCGCACGGGCGACACCACCGCACAGATCCCCACCATCCCGGCGAGCAGCAGCATCACCAGCGTGTGGAGTCCCTTCAGCAATGTGCTTGGGTCCATCACGATGCGCGTGGGTCTCAACGATGGCGTGAATGAGACACGCGCCATCATGGGCAGCACAGGAGGGACCATGCGGGTGATCGCCAAAGTGGGAGACGCTGCGCCAGGACTCGCTGGCGAGACCTTCGCGAACTTCGACCATCCGGTCATCGGCGATGGCGACCAGGTGGCTTTCACCGCCTCCACCAACACAGGCACCTACGGCATCTGGAAGCAGGCCACCGGCGGCGGAGCGCTGAGCCTCGTCATGAAAGTGGGAGACATCATCAGCACAGGCACCGGCAACAAGGTCGTCGCCGAAATCGCCCTGCCAGGAGCGACGAGCGATGACCGGAAGTTTGAGGAGCGCTGCATGGATGCCACCGGCCGCCTGCTCATCCACGTCACCTTCTCGGATGGCACCACCAGCCTCCTGCTGGGCCAGTGAGTGACGCGCCGTCGTTTCGTGTGAGGGCTTGCATGGCCCTTGCGCAGCGCCTGCGTCACCGCTAAACCCGGCGCATGCTTCTCCGCATCGTATTCTGGCTCGTCGCCCTCGTCCCGCTCGCGTGGTGGCTGGATCGTGAGCAAAGCGCCGGCCGTTTTCAGCGTGTGGACGAGTTGTTCCTCGATTTCCTCGTGGCGAACTCGCGTGAGAAACTCACCACGCCTGATCCGGCCGCGAAGAAGGACGAGGTGCTGCTCATCCGGCTCGATCCGGCCGAGCGGGATGAATACGCCGGATGGCCCGCGCAACCCATCGACTGGCAGATGATCCTCAAAGGCATCCGTGAGGCGGAGTCCGCGGTCGTTGTGATCCCCGAGCCGCTGAGCTGGGGCAAGCCCTCGCCTGAGTTCATTCCCGCGCTCGCCGAGAGCATGGTGCCCCTCGCGGGTCTTGTGTTTGGAGTGGAAGCGCAACTGGCCGAAAACTTCACCGGCCCAGCCTTCACCGGCGGGCTCGATGAGGTCTTCCCGCGCTTTGTAAAGGCTGGTGGCGATTTGCATCTCGCGCCCACCTTCTCTGCCTTGGTCACCGCGCCTGATGAACAACTCCGCCGCCATGGCGAGCTAGGCCTGCTGGTCGAAAAAAGCCTTCCATATGTGCTGCGTGAGGGTGACACCTTGATGCCCGGTGTGCTCGCCCAGGCTCTTGCGCGACACACGCACACACCTTATGCCACTCATCGGTTGCTGTTGGGCCCGGGCGCGGGTGCTTACCTGCAAAATGGACTCTTCGTTCCGCTGCAAAACAACGGTGAGGTGGCCTTCGACGCCAAAGCCGATGTTCACGGCATAAACGCACTCGACTTTCTCTCCGGCGGCCTCGCCGATGCCTTGTCACAGGAAAACAAAGCCCGCATCAAGAACGCTAAAATCATCGTGATCGGCACGGATGACAAAACGCAGCCTGGAGCCGTCCGGGCTCATGCGCAGGCTCTCGCCAGCATTTTGAGCCTGCCGCGTTTGCGGGTGCTTGCTCGCTTGGAGCAGATCATCCTCTGGAGTCTTGCTGCGCTGGCGGGCTTGTGGATCGTTCTGCGCACGCCCCGGCAAAAAGCACCCATGCGTGGTTTTTTCTTCATCTTCCTCACCATCGTCGCCGGCTTTCTGGCCTTCCAGACCACGCTGCTCTGGTTCCCTCCCACGATGCCGGTGGCTCTTCTCTCCGCCTCTGCCATCATCGGCAGTCTTGTTGGTCGTCGTCATGTTGCGTGATTTTCTGCAAGCCTCTGGCTGGCCTAAAAGCCTTCAAATGTTCCTCGGCATCGCTTCCGAGAACTGGCTGCGCTATGCTCTCGTCGCCAGCACCGCGTGGTTGCTGGCTTATGTGATTTTCAAGAAGCGCTGGTGGCACCGGAAGATCATCCAAAAGGCTCCAACTGGCGCTGATGTGCGTCGGGAGATGAAATGGTCCGTGCTCACCGCCCTCATCTACGGCCTTGTCGGAGTGGTGACGATCCTCGCCGGTAAAACCTGGGGCTGGCAGATGTATCGGCGGATCGATTCGCATGGCTGGGCGTGGTTCTTCGCCAGCATCGGCATCGCCATCGTGGTGCATGACACCTGGTTCTACTGGACGCACCGGCTCATGCATCACCGCCGGCTCTTCAAGCTCTTCCACCGCGTTCATCACGAGAGCACGAATCCCACGCCATGGGCCGCCTACTGCTTTGCACCGCTGGAGGCCATGGCGCAGGCCTGCATCTTTCCATTGCTGGCGTTCACCGTGCCGATGCATCCGCTGGCCTTCTTTGCCTTCATGATCTGGCAGATCGTCTTCAATGTCATCGGTCACACCGGCTATGAATACTTTCCAAAGTGGCTGATGCGCTCCTGGCTGGGCAAAATACTCAACACGCCCACCAACCACGTCCAGCACCACGAAAAGATGCGAGGGAACTACGGCCTGTACTT
Organism: Verrucomicrobiaceae bacterium; assembly: GCA_016795465.1. Classification (GTDB taxonomy): domain Bacteria; phylum Verrucomicrobiota; class Verrucomicrobiia; order Verrucomicrobiales; family Verrucomicrobiaceae; genus Prosthecobacter. Next base: position 58,028 of record JAEUHK010000062.1, read on the forward strand.
CAACGTCTGGGATCGCCTCATGGGCACAAACCACGCCGATTACGAGAGGCGCTTCCACGAGGTCACGCACCGGCCCTGAGCGTGCCGCAGGAAACGGCGCCTGGTTTTCGTTTAGCCTGGCACCATGAGCCATCCCACACCGTCCCGCCGCGCCTTTCTCCAGACCTCCGCCGCCGCTTTCGGCTTTCAATTCGTCCCCGCGCACGTCGTGCGGGCTCAAAGCGGTTCACGGGTGCCTTCGGAGAAGATTCGCATCGCGGTGATCGGCTGCGGAGGCCGTGGTGCAGTCGATTTGAAGGGCGTCTCGGGTGAGGACATCGTGGCGCTGTGTGATGTGGACGACATTCGTGCGGCGAAGAGCTTCGAGGAGCATCCGAAGGCAAAGCGCTTCAAGGACTTCCGCCAGATGTTCGACAAGATGGCCAATGAGATCGACGCCGTCGTCGTCGCAACGCCAGACCACACGCATGCGGCGGCCTGCCTTCCGGCGATTGATCTCGGGAAGCATGTGTATTGCGAAAAGCCGCTCGCGCACACGGTCAAGGAGGTGCGCCGTTTGAGAAAGGCGGCGCAGGAGAAGAAGGTCATCACGCAGGTCGGCAATCAGGGCCACTCCTCGCACACGATCCGGCTTTTCGTCGAAATGGTGCAGGCGGGCGCCATCGGCAACATCAGCGAGATCCACGCGGGCTGTGACGCCTTCCGCGAGGTCTATTGCCGCATCGGCAAACCGGCATCACCGCCCGCCGAAGTGCCTAAAAACCTCGATTGGGACCTGTGGCTCGGCCCCTTGAAGGCGCACGCGTATGAACCGGCCGCCGTGCCCTTCGCGTGGCGTGGCTTCAGCGCCTACGGGAACGGCTGCATCGCCGACTGGATCTGCCACATTGTCGATCCGAGCTACTGGGCGCTCGATCTTGGCTCGCCGACGGCCATCACCGCGGAGGTCAGCGGCTATGATCCAGTCAAAGATGCCGCTTTGTACCCGCGTGGCAGCCGCATCACCTTCGAGTTTGCGGGCAAAGGCTCGCGCGGCCCGGTGAAGCTCGTCTGGCACGATGGCGACATGACGATCCCGGCTCCGCCGGAGCTCGAGGAGGACAAGCGCAAGGTTGTCGGCATCGGCGCGGTCATCATCGGTGATAAAGGCAAGATCATGCACGGATCGCACGGTGCGGGCAGCGTGCGCATCATCCCCGAATCGAAGATGAAGGCCTTCACCATGCCGAAGGAGACACTTCCACGTGTCGAAAAAGGCGATCACCACCAGGACTGGCTCGATGCCATTCGTGCGAACCGCCCCGCGGGCTCGCCCTTTGAATACGGCGGTGCCTTGAGCGAGATCGGCCTGCTCGGTATGATCGCGATCCGACATGCCGGTCAGCGCCTTGAATGGGACAATGACGCCGTCGCGTTCAAAAATGCGCCGTCCGCGAATGCGCTGCTCGACAAGGAATATCGCCCAGGCTGGGCCGTGTGAGTCCGACACCTCTCATGACATCCATTTCCACCGTTCTCTCCCGCCGTCATTTCCTCGCACAAACTGGCGGGATGCTGGCTGCATCGTCGTGGGTGCGGGCGGAGCTGCGACCAGCGAGTGAAAACGGCCATGTCGTCGGTGAACCGGTCGTCGAAGGCATCGGGGCAAAGATTCTGGCCGATGGTGGCAATGCGGTGGACGCGCTCATTGCCACGGCGCTGGCGGGAGCGATCACGCAGCCGCACCAGACCGGCATCGGCGGGTATGCCACGCATGGGATGTTTGCGATGGATGGCGGCAGGCGTATCGCGGCTCTGGATGCGAACACCATGGCGCCGGCGGCTTTCACGAAGGACATTTTCAAGCCGGATGCTCAAGGCCGCGTGCCGGACGCCAGGAACTACCACGGCTGGCTCTCGACCGGCGTGCCCGGCGTGATCGCTGGCCTGAAACTCGCGCTGGATGAGTTTGGCACGATGTCGTTTGGCGATGTGCTCGCTCCGGCGATCCGGCTCGCACGCGAGGGATTTCAGCTGCCTGCCTCGCTGGCGGGAACGATGGCACGCATGAAAGCGTCGTTCGAAAAAGATGCGGGCACAGCCCGGCTTTACCTGCCTGGAGGTGCTGCGCCAGCCGCGGGATCGCTTTTCAAGAATCCCCAGCTCGCGGACGTGCTCGACACGCTGGCGAAGGCGAACTCGATCGAGCCTTTTTACCGTGGCGACATCGCGCAGTGCATCGCGGAAGGCTTTTCGAAAAATGGCGGGCTCGTCACGAAGGAGGATCTCGCGGCTTATCGTGCCCGTTGGGTCGAGCCGCTGCGGCTTGCTTGTGGCGCACACACGATCCACACGCCGCCGCTGGCCTGTGGCGGCATTACCGTGCTGCAAATGCTGGCTATTCTGAAGGCGCTGAAGTGGGATACCATCACAGACGGCCGCGAGCGGCTCGTTCTGCGCGTCGAGGCGATGCGGCTGGCCTGGCGTGACCGGCTCACCTTGCTCGGCGATCCCGATTTCGGCGATGTGCCGCAGGCGAAGCTGTTGTCAGAGGACTACGCCTCCGAATGCGCGGAGACGATCCGGGCCGCGGTGAAGTCGGGGCAGATTCTCGAGCCGGGTTTCAAAACGAGCACACAGGGCGGCACGCTGAATTTCAGCGCCAGCGACAAGCACGGAAACATCGCCACGCTCACACTGACGCATGGCGACGGCTTCGGTGCGCATGTGACCGTAGATGAGCTCGGCCTCACGCTCGGCCACGGCATGTCACGCTTTGATCCGCGTCCCGATCACCCGAACGCCCCCGGCCCGCGCAAGCGTCCGCTGCACAACATGGTGCCCATGCTCATCACGAAAGGCTCGCAGCCCGTCGTCGCCATCGGCGGACGCGGCGGAAGGCGCATTCCGAACGCGATGCTCGAGTTCCTGACGCAGCACGTCGTGCGTGGCAGGCCGTTTGGCGAGTCGCTGGCCTCGCCGAGACTCCACACAGAGGGTGGGAAACTCGTTGAGCACCAAAAAGCCTGGCCCAAGCCCAGCATCGACGCCCTGAACAAGGCCGGCTACTCCGTGAAAACCGGCGGCAGTGCCACTTTGAGCGGCGTGGCCCTCGAAAACGGCAAATGGCTCGCTGGCATGACTTGAGCCCAACGGGCCATTTTCCGGTCAAACAGCGTTCTGAGGCATCCGCCGCCGGTTCCCTGGCCCGCTCTGTGCTGCAACAAAAGGCCGCTTTGCCTCGTTTCACTGCCCCCCCAAAACACCCTGCATGAATCGTCGTCATTTCCTTCTCAGTTCCCTTGGCACCACGCTCGCTTTGCCGAGCATGTCTTCTCTCATGGCGAAGTCCGTGGGCGGCTCCGTGCAGGCGGCGAAAGGCGCGGGCATGGGCGCTCGGCGCTTTGCCGCCATCGGCAACCTGCTCGGCTACCAGACGAAGAGCCTGTTTCCGACGACGCAGGGCCGGAATTACGAGAAAACGGCGTTGCTGGAGCCGGTGTGGGACATTCGCGACAAGATGACCGTGTTCCGTGGCCTCGATCATGGCGTGAAGGGCGGGCATTTCGCGGTGCATTCGTTCCTGTCCGGCGTGCTGCATTCCGAGGCGCAAAATCGGCCGGATGGCAATGTGACCATCGACCAGTTCCTTGCGGACGAGGTGGGCTTCGAGACGCGGTTTCCATCGCTCACGGTCGGTTCGGAGGGCGGCATTCATGGCGGCTGTCAGATCGCGTGGACGAAGTCGGGCGTGCGTGTGCCGCCGGTGACGAATCCGGCGGAGTTGTTCGAAAAACTCTTCATCAGTGACTCGCCGGAGCGTCAGGCACGTCGGGCGCAGGAGAACAAGGTGCAGGCCTCCATCCTCGACTCCGTTTTGGACGAGGCGAACCGCCTTTCCAAGAAGGTGAACCAGGAGGACAAGGCCAAGCTCGATGAGTATCTGACCTCCGTGCGCGATGTGGAGAAGCGCCTCGAACTGCGCCAGCGCTGGACGAACCAGCCGAAGCCGAAAGCGCCCTTCGACAAGCCCGCGAACCGCAACGCCGTCGAAGATCTGCCGCTGCTGTATGAGCTCATCGCGCTCGCTTTGCAGACGGACAGCACGCGCATCGCCACGCTGGAGATCGGCGGCGACTTCATGCCGCAGCATCTCGGCATCAAGAAGGACTGGCACGGCCTTTCCCACCACGGCAACGACGAGGAGGCCATCGCGAGCCTCATCACGCTGGAGAAGTATCAAATCGAGCACTTCGGCAAGTTCGTGGCCCGTCTCGCGAAGATGAACGACGGCGAGCGCTCGCTACTCGATTCGACCACCGTGCTTTTCGGCAGCGGCATGGGCGATGGCAACGTGCACAAGAACACCGACCTCCCCATCCTCCTCGCCGGCGGTGGCTACAAGCACGGCGAATATCGCGAAGTCCCGCGCGAAGGCATCAACAAGGTGCCGCTGTGCAATCTCTTCGTCGATATCGCTCAGAAAATGGGCGTGGAAACCGATTCGTTTGGCAGCAGCACGGGACGTTTCGCGTGATGAGCATGTTGAATTCTCACGCAAAGGCGCAAAGGCGCAAAGGTTTCGCAAACAAGACTCTGGGTTCATTCTTTGCGCCTTTGCGCCTTTGCGTGAGACCTGAATGGCTCGTTTTGGCCGCGTTCGCTTCTTCCCACGCCGCTGACGCACCACCAAAGGTCGTGCAGCAGTTCCTGGGCAAATACTGCCTCGAATGCCACGACGCGGATGTGCAGAAGGGCGACCGCTCGTTTGAGAAGTTTGAGCTGCCGCTGAAAGGGACTGCCGACCTCATCGAGGCGCGGGACATCATCGACCAGCTGACGCTGAAGGAGATGCCACCGAAAAAAGCGGACCAGCCGAGCGATGAGGAGCGCATCGCCATGATCCGGGCGCTGCGTGACGGCACGGTGGTGGCGTATGGCAAGCTGCAGAGCACCGGCAGCCGCACGGTGATGCGCCGACTTTCCAGCCGCGAGTATGAAAACACGCTCGCGGTGCTGTTTGGCCGTCGCGTGGACACGCTGGGGCTCACGGCGGGTTTTCCGAAGGAGAAAACCACCGAGCACATGGACACCATCGGCAAGTCGCTCGTGACCTCCGGCTTCCTCGTGGATCAGTATTTCCAATCCGCGAACCGCCTCGTCGAGACGCGACTCGGCAAACCGGCCACGCCGCCGAAGGATTGGAAGTTCAACGGCCACTTCGTGCAATACGAGGAGCTGCAAGGCTCGCACAAAAGCGCCTTCAACTACCGCTACCTCAATCTCTACGAGCAGCCGAACAGCGACACACGCCAGGGCGGCTACGGCCACATCGAGGACTTCAAGCAAGGTGTGCCCGTTTCCGGCCTTTACGACCTCGAAGTCGAGGCCACGGCGATGCATCGCGACACGCATTACGATCCCGCCATCTTCGGCATCGACTTCTCCGAGCCCTTCATCCTCGGCGTGGTGCCGGGCGATGTCACCGCGGGCCACATTCATTATCCGCAGCCCATCGAGCCCGTGCTCGCCACCGCCGTCGTGCCGGACAATGAACCCAAGCGGCTCAAATTCCGCGTGTGGCTCGAAGCAGGCCAAACACCGCGCTTCATCTTCCCCAACGGCCCGTATGAATCCCGCGCCGCGGTCGTCACGATCAACAAGCGCTACAAAGACGAGTTCAAAGGCGACGTCGGCTCATCCGGCGTCGGTCGTGCGCACATTTTGAAGGAGGGCAAGCTCCCGCACATCCGCATCAGCGAGATCGCCATTCACGGTCCCTTGCCTGAAGCGCCTGGAGCCGAGGAAGTGGCCGTTTTTGGCAAAGAAGGCTTCCAGGAGGCCAAGGCGCTCGATCAATTGAATGCCTTCGCCGAGAAAGCTTATCGCCGTCCGATCACCGACGAGGACAAAAAGCCCATCCGTGCGCTCTACGAGAAGCGCATCGCCGAAAAAGCCTCGCCACGTCAGGCCGCGCTCGATGCGCTCAAATTGATCCTTTGCTCGCCGAGCTTCCTTTACCTCAGCGAGATCACCGACGAGTCGGAAAAGCGTCTCAAGCCCTACGACCTCGCCACGCGCCTCTCGTATGCGCTTTGGTCTGCACCGCCCGATGAGGCGCTCGTGGCAGCCGCGAAGTCCGGCAAGCTCACCGACGACGCCGAGCTCAAAAAGCAGATCCAGCGCATGATCGCCGATGAACGCATCAACGGCTTCGTGAACGGCTTCATCGACAGCTGGCTCAATCTTCGCGATCTCGGCTCTCAGCCGCCGCCTCGCGAAACGAACCGCGCCTACTACGCTGAGGACCTGCCCAGCTCGATGAAAACCGAGGCGCGCCTGTTTTTCCGCGATCTGCTCAAAAACAACGGCTCCATCACGCAGTTCATCGACTGTGAGCACACCTTCGTGGACAAGAAACTCGCCAAACTCTACGAACTGCCGGAGAAGGACAAACTACGCCTCGCCGATGGCTTCCAAAAAGTCAGCCTCAAGGGCAACAACCATCGCGGTGGCCTGCTCGGCATGGCTGCGGTGCTCACCGTGAGCGCGAACGGCGTCGAGACCTCGCCCGTCACGCGCGGCGTGTGGGTCACAGAGAATTTTCTCGGCGTCCCGCCGCCACCGCCGCCGGATGTCGTGCCCGCGATTGATCCCGATGTCAGCGGTGCCACCACCATCCGCGATCGACTCGCCAAACACCGCGCCGATGCCGCCTGTGCCGAGTGCCATCGCAAGATCGACCCGCTCGGCTTCAGCCTCGAAGCCTACGATCCCGTCGGCCGCTGGCGCAAAAAATATCCCGCCGCCAACAAGAAGGCCAAACCCGCCGACATCGATACCACCGGCGAATTCCCCTCTGGCGAAACGTATGCCGACTTCACCGGCTTCAAACACGTCATCCGCGACACCCGCGCCGATCTCTTCAGCCGCCACCTCGTCCGCCAGCTCCTCACCTACACCACCGGCCGCACCATGGAACTCGCCGATGACCTCCCCCTCGATCAGCTTCACGACAAAGTGAAGAAACAAGGCCTCGGCCTCCACACCATCATGGTCGAGTGTTTGATGAGCGAGATTTTCCGGTCGAGGTGACCTGTTTGGAGTTCATCACTCACTTTTGAAGCTTCCATTTGGCAGCATAACGCATTGCCCGCCGCATCGGTGATGACGCCATAGGCACGGTCCGTTTTGCTGCCGCCGATGGCGCTGACCCACCGCGGCTTGCCTGCGGCGTTTAGCTTCACGAGGCACATGTCCATGCCACCGGAGGTTCTGTGCTGCTGATCGCCGAACGAGGCATCGCCTACGCATTCGGAAGCCAGGAAGACATTGCCCTGCGAATCGGTCGTGACGGCCCGCGTCTTGTCATGCGAGCTCCCGCCGCCGCTGAAGACCCATTCGCAGACCGTTTGCGTGGCGGCGTGGAAGCGAAGGCGAAGAGGATGAGCGGCAGTTTCACGATCAGGTGGAGCACTGATACGGGGAGCGAAGTCACAAATCGTCATTCGTGCGGCAAGAATTCATGACTGCGGCTTGAAGCAGGCACGTTCAGCATGTCGTTTCATCCATCCCACCATGAAGCACCTCCTCCTCGCGCTCTTTTGCGGTTCCACCCTCGCCGCCGAGTCCACGCTTACGCCGCTCAAATACAACCACCCCGGCCTCGTCGTCGATCTCGGAGTCGGTTTGTGGGCCTGGCCGCTGCCGATGGACTTTGATGGCGATCGTGACCTCGATCTCGTGGTGAACTGCCCGGACAAGCCCTACAACGGCATCTACTTCTTTGAAAACGCCAGCGGCGACACCGCGAAGACCAAGATGCCCGTCTTCAAACCCGCGAAGCGCATCAGCAAAGGTGCTCAAAACGTGCAGGTGAGCTATCTCGACGGCAAACCGGTGGTGCTCACGCCGGGCAATGCGCATCCCGATTTCCTCAAGACCGGCATCGAGCAGCAGGTGAAGCTCGGGCCGCCGGCGAACGTCCACATGAACAAAGTCCGCGCCAACATGTGGCGCATGGTCGATTTCGAGGGCGATGGCAAAAACGACCTCATCGTCGGCGTCGGCGACTGGACCGAATATGGCTGGGACAATGCCTACACGGCTGATGGCCGCTGGATGAACGGCCCGCTGCGCGGTTACGTGTATCTGCTGAGCAACACCGGCACGAACGAAGCGCCGAAGTATGGCAAGCCGAAGAAGATCAACGCCACCGACCGCCCCGTGGAAACCTTTGGCTGGCCTTCGCCGAACTTTGGCGACTTCGATGGCGATGGCGACCTCGACCTGCTCTGCGGCGAGTTCCTCGACGGCTTCACCTACTTCCAAAACACCGGCAGCCGAACCAAGCCGAAGTATGCGCTCGGTGTCCGCCTCAAGGCCGACACGGGTAAGTACCTCACGATGGACCTCGAAATGATCACGCCGACCGCCATCGATTGGGACAAGGACGGCGATCTCGACCTCATCTGCGGCGATGAAGACGGTCGCGTGGCCTTCATCGAGCACACGGGCAAGTTCGACAACAAAGCGCCGGTCTATGCCGAGCCTCGCTACTTCCAGCAGGAGGCGGATCAGGTAAAATTCGGCGCGCTCGTCACCCCTGTCGGTTTCGATTGGGATGGCGACGGCGACACCGATCTCATCTGCGGCAACACCGCCGGTTATGTCGCCTTCATTGAAAATCTCAGCGGCAAAGGCGTGGAGCAGCCGAAATGGGCCGCGCCGGTCAAACTCACTGCCGCAGGCAAAGTCATTCGCCCGATGGCCGGACCGAACGGCAGCATCCAAGGCCCCTGCGAGGCCAAATGGGGCTACACCACGCAAACCGTGGCCGATTGGGATCAAGACGGTCTTCCTGATCTCTTGCTCAACTCGATCCTCGGCAAAGTCGTTTGGTATAAGAACATCGGCACACGCCAAAAACCGCAACTCGCCGCCGCGCAGCCCATCGAGGTCGAATGGAACGGCGAGCAGCCTCATCTCGCCTACGGCTGGCTGCGTCCGGATGGCAAAGGATTGCTCACGCAGTGGCGCACCACGCCGGTGGGAGTCGATTGGAACAAAGATGGCCTCACCGACCTCGTCATGCTCGATCAGGAAGGTTACCTCGCGTTCTTTGAGCGTGCGAAGCAAGGTGACAAGCTCGTGCTCAAGCATCCGCAGCGCGTGATTTGTGCTTCAAACGCCTCTCACAAGACCGATGAGGCTCACAAAGTGAAAGCACCCGTCGCCATGACTGCGGGCGAACCTCTTCGCCTCAACGCCGGCATCGCGGGCAAGAGCGGCCGACGCAAACTTTGCATCATGGATTGGGATCAGGATGGGAAACTCGACATCCTGCTCAACTCCGCCAACGCCAACTTCCTCCGTCAGGAAAGTGCCTCCGACGGCAAATGGTTCTTCACTGACATGGGCCTGCTTTCCGATGCGAACATCGAAGGCCACGACGTGAGCCCCACGACGGTCGATTTCAATGCCGATGGCGTGCCTGATTTCGTCGGCGGTGCCGAGGACGGGCATTTGTATTATATGCGGAACCCGAAGGCGAAGTGATGGCCCTTTTGTCTGACGGGTCGGACTCGTCTGACCTGTCGGACGACTAGCTCCGCAGGCTGCTGCGCATCCTTGCGGCAGTGAGCAGGGCCTCGAAACGGGTGGCGTCAGACTCGCGGGTGTCGCTGACGAGGACGTGGCTGTATTCGGGCCAGTGGGACATTTCCTCGGCGGCGTTTTTCATGCGCAGCTCGAAGGCGGCGGCATCTTCCGTGGCTCGACCGCTTAGGCGGGCGCGGAGTTCGTCGATGCTGGGAGGCATGACGAAGATGTCGAGCAGGCAGCGGCGGATGTGCTCGTCATCGCTGGCGCGGACCTGCGCGGCACCTTGCACGTCGATGTCGAGGATGACGTCGATGCCGCGTTGCAAATTGTCGATCACATAGCTCTTCAGCGTGCCGTAGCGGCGGCCGTGGACGTGGGCGTGCTCGAAGAATTCGCCGCGGCCGATCTTTTCGACGAAGTCAGCGTCTTGGAGGAAGAAGTAGTCTTTGCCATCCATCTCGCCGGGCCGCGGAGCACGCGTGGTGCAGCTCACGGAGAAAATGGCCTCGCCACGATCACACACGCGGCGGGCGAGCGTGGTCTTGCCGGTGCCCGAAGGGCCGGAAAGCACGATCAGGAGGCCGAGACGCTGCGTGGGAAAACTCATGCCGTGCGTTAGCGTGAGGCAGCGGGGTGGCAAACAGGAAATCGGAGCTCAAATGGTAACGTGTCAGCTCACGAGCTGCCGCAGCTGGGCGGTGACCTCGTCCCGGCTCAAAACACCTGCCGCGACGGCGAGGGTGAGGTTTTCCCAGTCATCGACATGGAGTTCTTCATTCTTCAAAAGCCCGTTCTCGCTGAGAAAGACGAGGCAGGTGGCCAATGCCACGCGTTTGTTGCCATCGACAAAGGCTTGATTGCTGCACAGGTAGAAAAGATAGGCGGCGGCGATCTCGATCGGGTCTGTGATCATCGGCTGCCCCATCATCGTGGCCTGAGGCGCGGCCACGGCAGACTCCAGCAACTCACGCGATCTCAAGCCCGGGCTGCCTCCGTGAGCGGCCAGCACCTCGGCATGGATCGCGAGCACCGCATCAAGCGTGGGATGCAAAAGCGGGCGGCTCATGAGAGGCGACGGAAGAGTTCGCTATTCTTCTGGATGAGCCGTTTGGCGGTTTCAGCGGCTTGGGAGGGCTCGATGACCGCAGGCTCCATCGGCGTGATGCTGATCGTTCCCCCGCTGTGGACCTCGACATTGACCTCATCACCCACTTTGAGCCTGGCGAGCTGGAGGAGGGCGGAATCGAAGATGATGCCTTGGGAGTTGCCGATTTTGGTGATGGTCTTGATCATGGGTAAAACTATGTAAAACGCACCCGATGGTCAAGGCTGGCTTTGGCTGGCACCGTCTCACCCGGCCCGGTTTCGCCGAAAGGTGCCAGGCGTCATGCCGGTGCGTTTGCGGAAGGCCTCGGCCATGTATTGGGGGTGGGTGAAGCCGCACTTCGCGGCGATGGCGTCGAGCGTGAGGTCGGTCTGGAGGAGGAGTTTCTCCACGGCGGCAAAGCGCAGGCGGGCGATCTCTTCGCCGGGGCTGCGGCCGATGAGGGCCTTCATGCGGCGCTCGAGGACGCTGCGGGAAAGGGCACACTCGCGGGCCACACGAGCCACATCGATCTGGGCGGTGGCATTTTGACGGATGAACCGCAGGGCGGCGGCGATTCGCGGGTCATCGACAGCCACGATGTCACTCGACTGACGGGTGACGATGTCGCCAGGAGCATGCAGGTGGCGCTCGCCGGGCTTGGGGATGCGTTTTTTCGTCATCCACTCGTCGAGCAACTGCGCCGCTGCGTATCCCACGGCCTGTCCGCGGAGCCGCACGCTCGAAAGCGGCGGCGAGGCGGTCTCGCAGAGCATGTTGTCATTCTCCGCGCCGACGACCGCCAGCTCCTCCGGAACGGCGAGACCTGCCCGGCGGGCCGCATCGAGCACCCAGAAGCCCATCTGGTCATTCACGGCAAAGACGCCGGCGGGCTTCGGCAGGTCCCGCAGCCAGTTGGCGAGCTCCCGCTGATGCTGCTCCCAGTTCGAGCGTTTGGATTGGAACACGGGGCAGTCGAATCCGGCCTCGTTCACGGCCTGGAGGAAGGTGTCGCGGCGTTCCAGATAAAAATTCTCCGACAGGTCCTGCACACACGCAAAGTGCTGAAACCCGAGCGTGCGAAAGTGCGCGGCCACGCGGCTGCCGATGACGCTGTTGTCGATGCCGACAAACGGGAACGGATGCTTCAAAACGGTCGTGCGCATCTCCACGACGGGCAGCGTCGTGGCCTTGAGCTGCCGCAGCAGCGTCTCATCCACCGTCCGCGAGAGGATGCCATCGCCGCGCCAGTTTTTCAGCCATTCCGGGAAGCTGCTGCGCAGGTCCCGCGGCTCCAAATAGAGCGACCATGGCCCATGCTCGGCCACATAGCGCCGGATGCCGCGCACGATGTCACGTCCATACGACCGCGAGGTATCGACGAGGATGGCGACGGATGGCAAGCGCATAGGGCAATCAGGATGGAGGAATGGAGAATGGAAAACTGAAAATGGCGCAAATGCCAGAGGGCAGCCTTCAGGCCTCCATCCATTCCTCCATGCTGAGTTCCTCCATTCTCAGTTCCTCCATGGTTTGGAACTCTATGCTCTCCGCCCTCAGCTCTCAGCTCTTCGCTCAGCTCCGCAGCAGCCCGAGCAGCTCCCGCATGCGCAGCTCGATGTTCAGCAGGCTGGCCTGCACGCCGGAGAGCCATTCGATATCGGCTCCGGCAGGGTGTTGCTGCACGAGCTTGTCAGTAGCATTTAGCGCAGCGGCGAAAAGGGGCAGGCTTTGCTCCAAATCCGTGACGAGGAAGGACCACTCAGGCTTCGCGGCCTCCGAAAACTGGCGCAGCACATGCACGAGATGCGCACCGAGGTCCGCCACGGTGGAGAGCAGCCGCAAAACCGCCGGACGGGTGCGGATTTCATCATTAAAGACAAGCAGGTTCTGGAAGCGGCGCAGTTCCTTCGCCAGCGCGGCGGAGCGTTTGGCTGGATCATTCGATGACGAGGCCTTTTCGGGCTTCGCGGCGGCTGGAGGCGCTTTTTTGCCTGAGGCGGGAGTTTGGAACGGATCGCGTCCAGGCTCCTTCGGCAGGAAAGGATCGTCAAAACCGGGGCTGTGCAGCGCATCGGCGAGCGAGCTTTCCTGGCCGCGTTCACCGAGGAGGAAGTGCTTCCGGCGAGCGCGGTTCTGGCGGAGGAGGGCGTTTTCCTCGTCTTTCGTGAGCTGCCAGCGCGGCGCGGACACTCGGACCTGCAGATGCCAGCTTTGGATGAGCACGCGCTGGTTGTCCTGGTTGAACCACTCGAAGAAAAGCAGGTTTTTGAGCCCCGGCGGCACCGGCAGGATGCTGGAGGCCTTCGCCGCCCGACGGCGGGGGATCTTCGCCACGCGGTAGGACGCGGTCATGACGCCGGTGTAGCCACTTTGCAGGGGCGTGATGGCATCCACGCTGGCCTCGTTCATCTCCGGCAGGGGATTGTGGAAGTCCACCCGGCAGCCCGCGATGTCTCGCAGGAAGTTTCCCACCAGCTCGATGCGCACGGGCTGCTTCTGCCCGGTGAGGTGGAGCATGCCTGTGACCAGCCCCGGCACCTCATTCGTGAGGTAACCGCCAAGGACCGAGGATTCGAGACAAACTATCATTTCGCTCAGGTACTCTAAGGGCAAGATTTTCGGGGCGCAAGCCACGCGGCGTATCGCGGCCAAAATGTGGCAGACCTTTTGCTTGTGATGGAGGGCCACCCGGTCGAACCGAGGGCCCCCTCAAACCTCATCAAACCTCATCATACCTCAAAAAAGCCTATGAAATCCCTCGTGACCCTCAGTCGTGCCTTCGTCGAATTCGGCCCCTTCACCAAGGCGGAAGTCCTCGACTTCAGCAAGCGCGGCCTCCTCCAAGATACCGACTACCTCCGCGATGAAGGCAGCGATACCTGGCTGCCCACCGCCGAGTGGGTCAGCGCCTCCAAGCCCGCTCCGAAGCTCAAAGTCGTCAAAGCCGCCGCCCCGAAAGCCGCCCCCGCTGCCAAGAAGACGAAAAAGGCCGCTTGATGCGGCCTCGCACCGCCGCTGGACTCCCCCGCTCACGCATGCCATGAAGCAGGCGTGACCCACGAAACCAAGCGCACCTTTCGCAACGAGCTCTGGCGCTCGCTGCCTGCCGGGGTCCTCGACACGCTCACCGCCACTTTTGGCATGCTCGTGGCCGTGCGGGTGTTTGCGATGGGTGACATGGCAAAGGCGAGTTTCCTCGCTGCGACGAGCGGCGGCATGGTGACGAGTCTGTTTGTCGTCCCGTTGCTCCTGCGGGCCAAAAGCACCATCGCACGCACCGCGGCGAAGGTGCAGATGCTCGGCGGTGCCAGCATGGCCGTCAGCGCCTCCTTTCCCGATTCTCCCTCGCTTTACCTGCTCGGCCTCGGTCTCGGCATCTTCTGCTTCTCGATGCAGATCCCGCTGATGACGCAGATCTACCGCATGAACTACCCCGAGGCCGCGCGGGGCAAGCTCTACGCCATCGCCGGTGTCACGCGGGCCGGTGCAGCGGTCGCCTTCGGCTATGCGGCGGGCTGGCTGCTCGATCTCGATTTGAAAAACTACACCTGGCTGCTGTGGGCCTATGCCGCGAGCGGCTTTGTCAGCGGCCTGTGGACCTACGGCCTGCCCGCCACGCCCTGGCAGCCGGAGGAAAACGCCCGCACCAGCCTCTGGAGCGCCTGGCGCTGGGTGCGTGAAGACAACGACTTCCGCACGCTGCTCATCTCCTGGATGATGATGGGAGTCGGCAATCTCGCCGCCGCCTGCCTCTTCGTCGAATACCTCGCGAATCCCGCTCACGGCATCAATCTGCCGGAAAAGCAGGTCGCCTTCATCACCTGCGTGGTCCCGGTGCTGGCCCGCCTGCTCTTCTCCTACCCGTGGGGCCTCGTTTACGACCGCTTTCATCTCTTCGGCGTGCGTGCGGCGCTGAATGTCTTTTTCGCCGCGGGCATCCTCTGCTTCTACCTCGGCCAAAGCGTGGCCTGGTGGACCTTTGGCATGGCCTTGTGGGGCATGGCGAATGCTGGCGGCAATGTCACCTGGGCGCTGTGGGTCACCAAACTCGCCCCGAAGCATGCCGTGGCCGAGTACATGAGCGTCCACACCTTTCTTACCGGCCTGCGCGGCCTCGTGGCCCCCTTCCTCGCCTTCGCGATGTTGAAGGTGATGACCTTCCAAACCTTCTCGATGGTCTGTGGCGCCGCCATCCTCTCCGCCAGCGCCTTCATCACCGTCCGCGCCCGCACCAGCGATCCCGAAACGAGCAAACGCCTCCGCCCGGAGCGTCTTTAAACTCATCCAGCCATGACCACCTACCTCGTCCAAATGAACTCCGTCTGGGAGGACAAGCCCGCCAGCCTTGCGAAGGCCCGCCAGCTCATCGCGGGCGCCAAACCGACTCCGGGCTCGCTCATCGTGCTGCCGGAGATGTTTGCGACCGGTTTCAGCATCGAGACAAAAATCACCGCCGAGCCTGAGCAAGGCACCACCGAGCAATTCCTCATCGAAATGGCCCGCGAGCATCGCTGCGCCGTTATCGGCGGTCTCGTCGCGCAGGACGCGACAGGCGATTGCCGAAACCAAAGCCTCTTCATCACGCCCGAGGGCGAGGTTTTGGGCCGTTACAGCAAAAATCAACCCTTCAGCCTCGGCGGTGAAAGCACCGTGCACACCGCTGGCAAGGGCGTGACGGTCATCGAATGGCAGGGGCTCAAAATCGCGCTGCTCATCTGCTACGATTTGCGCTTCCCCGAGCTCGCCCGCGAGGCCGTGAAGGCCGGCGCGGAACTGCTCGTCTTCATCGCCGCGTGGCCGATCAAACGCGTGCAGCATTGGATCACGCTGCTGCAGGCCCGCGCCATTGAAAATCTCGCCTTCGTCATCGGCGTGAACCAATGCGGCACCGATCCCAGCTTCAACTACCCCGGCCGCAGCCTCGTCGTCGATCCACACGGTGTCATCATCGCCGATGCAGGCGATCACGAGCACGTCCTCCGCTCCGAGATCGATCCCGCCATTCTCCGCACTTGGCGTTCCCAGTTCCCCGCCTTGCGTGATGCAGGCATACATTCATAAAAAGCTCCCATGCGCGTCTTTTTTGTCCCTTTTGTCCTTTCAGTCTCTTCCTTCGCCGCAGACACGTTTCTCGAACAGCACTGCTTCGAGTGCCACGATGCGGATGTGAAGAAAGGCGGCCTCGATTTGACGGCGCTCAGCCTCGATCTCAAGGATCCGCAGCTCTTCGAAAAGTGGGTCAAAGTCCACGACAGCGTCGCGGATGGCGAAATGCCGCCGAAAAAGAAGCCGCGCCCTGATGCGAAGCTCGCCAGCACCTTCCTCGACTCGCTCGACAGCCAACTTCGCACCACCAGCGCCGCTCAAACGGCCTCGCAAGGCCGCACGCAGGCCCGCAGACTCAACCGCATCGAATACGAAAACACCGTCCGCGACCTCCTGCACATCGACACGCCGCTCGCGGGCCTGTTGCCCGAGGACACCCCGATGCATGGCTTTGACACCGTGGCGGACGGTTTGCGCTTCTCGCAGCTCCAGATCGAAAAATACCTCGAAGCCGCTGATGCCGCGCTCGATGCCGCCGTGGACCTGCGCATGCCGATCGAGCTCAAAAAGGAGCGTTTCACCTACAAGGATCAAAAGAGCATCAAAGAGAACCTCGCGCTGCCGGACAATCCACCGGAGGACCCGAAGAAGAAATACAGCCGCAAGCGTGTCATGTTCCGCGATGTGCCGGATGCGCTCGTGATGTTCACCGATGCCGACTACCTGCTCGGCCTCTCGAACTTCAAAATGCGCCGCGGCGGCACCTATCGCATCCGTTTGTCCGCGTATGGCTATCAAAGCGCCGGCGAGCCCGTCACCGCACGCATCTACGCGAACGACTACAGCGCCGGAAAGCGCCTGCTGGGCCACTGGGACATGCCTGCGGACCAGCCGCGCGTCGTCGAAGTCGTCACACGCATCAATCGCAGCGAGCATCTCATCGTGATGCCCTTCAGCGTCGGCTACGACGAAAAAGGCCAACGCCTCAATGACAGCGACACGACGAAGGACTTCAAAGGCCGCGGCCTCGCCGTGCAGTGGATCGAGATCGAAGGCCCGCTCGAAATGGAGAACTGGCCGCCGCCTTCCGTGAAGTCGCTCTTCCCCGATGTGCCCGTCGTGAAGCTCGACGAAAAGAAAATCAACAACCGCTACGACACCGAAAAGGCCATCGGCTTCGAATTGCAGCCCGCTGATCCCGCCGCGTCGCTCAAAACATGCATCGAAGGCTTCGCCGCGAAGGCCTTTCGCCGACCGCTCGAGCCCGGCGAGGCGGACCGCTTCGTCAAACTCGCGCAGGACTCGCTCGCCAGCGGTGCGCCGTTCCTCCAGGCCGCGAAATTCGGCCTCCGTGCCGTGCTCACCTCGCCGCAGTTCCTCTTTTTCGATGAGCAGCCCGGCCCGCACCTCAGCGATCACGCCTTGGCATCACGCCTCTCGTATCTCTTCTGGAGCACCTTGCCCGATGACGAGCTCCTCAGCCTCGCCGCCGCGAAAAAGCTCCACGAGCCCGAAACGCTCAAAAAGCAGATCAACCGCCTCCTCGCCGACCAACGCAGCCAGGCCTTCGTGAAGAACTTCGCCGGTCAATGGCTCGATCTGCGCAGCATCGACGCCACCAGCCCCGACATGAGCCTCTATCCCGAATTCGATGAGATGCTCAAATACGCGATGGTCGGCGAAACGGAGGCCTTCTTCGCCGAAATGCTCTCCAAAGACCTTCCGGTCACGAATTTCATCCAGAGCGACTTCTTGATGCTCAATCATCGCATCGCACGCCACTACGAAATCGGCACCGATGTCGCCAAAGGCGAAGCATTCGTCCGCGTGAAGGTCCCCGCCGACAGCGTGCGCGGTGGCTTGCTCACCCAAGCGAGCATTCTCAAAGTCACCGCGAACGGCACCGTCAGCTCGCCCGTGTTGCGCGGCGGCTGGGTCATGAAACGTCTTCTCGGCCAGCCGCCGCCTCCACCACCTCCCGGCGTGCCCGGCGTCGAACCCGACACACGCGGTGCCAGCACCATCCGCGAGCTTTTGGCCAAGCACAGCACCGCCGAGAACTGCGCCGGCTGCCACGCCAAGATCGACCCGCCTGGCTTCGCCCTCGAAAACTTCGACGTCATCGGCGGCTGGCGTGATCGCTACCGCAGCAAAGAAAAAGGCGACAAACCCACCGCCAAAGTCGAAAACCGCGGCGTCTGGCAATACAAAGTCTCTCTCCCCGTCGATGCCAGCGGCCAGCTCGCCGACGGCCGCGCCTTCAAAGACATCAAAGACTTCAAACAACTCCTCCTCGCCCAGCCCGCCGACGTCCAACGCTGCCTCACCGAAAAACTCCTCACCTACGCCACCGGCGCGGCTCCGACCTATGCCGATGGCAAAGCCGTGAGTGACATCGTTGCCAAAGCTGTGAAGCAAGGCGGTGGATTGAAGACATTTGTGACTGAACTCGTTCTCAGTGATACCTTCCGCCGCAAATAAGCCGCCATCTCATTTTATGAACACACTCTCACGCCGCACTTTTCTCCGCTCTTCCGGCGTTTCGCTCGCGCTGCCGTTTCTCGATGCCATGTGGGGACGCAAGGCACTCGCAGCAGCCGAATCGGTGCCGCCGAAGCGGCTCGTGACGATTTGCGCCTCGCTGGGTATCTACGGGCCGGATTTCTTTCCGGCGGAAAGTGGCGAGGCTTACACGCCGACGCCCTATTTGAAGATGATCGAGGCGCATCGGAAGGACTTCACGGTTTTCTCGAATGTGTGTCATCCGGATCAAAATGGACGCGATGGACATGCCTCGGAGATGACGTGGCTCACCGGCGCACGCCATCCGGGCCTCGGCGGCTTCCGCAACACGATCTCGCTGGACCAGTTCATCGCGGAGAAGATCGGTTTTGAGACACGCTACCCGTCGCTGCAGTTCAACACCGGCGGCGGGAACAGCCAGAGCTACACGCGCAGCGGCGTCATGATCCCGGCGGAGTCGAGACCGTCCAAAGTCTTCGCCAAGCTCTTCCTCGACGGCAGCCAGTGGGAGATCGAGCAGCAGATGCGCAAGCTGCACGAAGGCCGCAGCATCATGGACACCGTCGGCGAAGAGGCGAAGCGCCTGCAAGGCCGTTTCGGCAGCGCTGATCGCGACAAGCTCGACGAATACTTCACCAGCGTGCGCGAGATGGAGCAGCGCCTGCAAAAAGCCGAGGCTTGGGTGCAGAAACCGAAACCCAAGGTCGATGCGCAACCGCCGGAGGACATCAAAGACGAGAAGGACCTCATCGGCCGCATGAACCTGCTCTTTGACCTCATCCCGCTCGCCTTCCAGACGGACAGCACGCGTGCCATCACCATGCTCGTGCAGGGCCGCGGCGACGTGCCGTCGATTCCCGGCGTCAAAACGGATCACCACAACCTCTCCCATCACGGCCAGGACCCGGAAAAGATCGCGCAGCTCCGTTTGATCGAAACCGCGCAGCTCAAGGCGCTTGGCACGTTGATCGAGAAGCTCAAAACGAAGCAGGAAGGCTCCAAGCGCCTGCTCGACAGCACCGCCGTGCTTTACGGCAGCAACCTCGGCAACGCCAACTCGCACGACTGGCACAATCTGCCGCTGCTGCTCGCCGGTGGCGGCTTCAAGCACGGCCGCCACCACACCGGCGACGCGAAGAACAACACCCCGATGGGCAATCTCTTCGTCAGCCTGCTGCAAAACATGGGCATCGAAGCCGACAGCTTCGCCACGAGCACCGGTGCGCTGACGATTTGAGGCTTACGCCTTGATCTCAAAGATCGCCTCGACTTCCACGGCGGCGCCGGTGGGCAATTGGGCGAAACCGAGGGCGCTGCGGGCGTGGTAGCCATCGCCTTCCTTGCCAAAGATCTCGTGCAGGAGGTCGGAGCAGCCGTTGATGACGAGATGCTGCTCGGTGAAGTCGAGCGTGGAGTTCACGCAGCCGAGCACCTTGATCACCTTGAGGCCATCGAGCGTGCCGTGCGTGTCCCAAACCGAGCGAAGGACCTTCTCCGCACAGTTTTTCGCGGCTTTGTAGCCGTCCTCGGTCTTCAAATCGGCTCCGAGCTTGCCTTTGAGGTCACTGACATGGCCGGAGGTGAGCAGTTGGTTGCCGCTGCGGATGCACAGGTTCAGGTAACCGGGAGCCTGCTTCGTGAAGGTGATGCCGAGGGATTCTGCTTTTTGCTGGGGAGTCATGGGACGAGGGATGAGAGATAAGAGAAGAGGGATGGTCTAGGAGATCTTCACTACGCCGACGGTGGTGTTGTCCTGTCGCTCGTAGTTGATGCGGCGGATGGCGAAGATGATGGCGTCGGCGATTTTATCGGCGGTGGTGTGTTTGCCGAAAGCGAGGAGTTCTTCCAAAGCTTTGTCGCTGAGGGTGAAGATGCCGTCGCTGGCACCGATGATGATGTCGCCCTTTTGCAGGGCGATGGGGTGCGGGGGCGAATCGATCATCGCCATGGGCATGCCGAGCAGGGCGGATTGCAGCGTGTGGCGGTCGGGATGGTTGGCGGCCTCCTCGGCGGTGATTTCGCCGCGTTTGGCCCGCTCTTCGATGAGCGGGGCGAGCGAGTGGTCCTGATTGATGCGGTTCAGTTTCCCTTCGCGAAAGAGGAAGAGCGGAGAATCGCCCACGCTGATCCATTCCATCCACTTTTGCGTCACGAGCACGCCGATCATCGTGGTGCCCATCGGCGGAGCCACGGCGGGCATGCGGTCGGTGATATAGCCGAGCGTGCTGTTCGCGGTTTGCAGGGCGTGGTGGAGCTTGTCCGCCGGATGACCGTCCACCTCGTGGTAGGCACGCACAAAGGCGTTCACACCAATGTAGCTCGCCACGCTGCCACCGGCATGCGCACCGAGGCCATCACCCACGACGAGCATGAGTCGCTCCAGGCTGCGCTCGCCGGGCTCGGCGGCATCCGCAAAGGCATAGTAGTCCTCCTGGTTTTCACGACGACCGCGATACTGGCGGGCGGCAAAGTCCTGCTCCTGCACGAAAGCAGCATCCGTGACGGCTTCGGCGACAAAAACGGGGGCGGTCTTGTTGGCTTGGGGGGGCTTGATGTCGTCGGTGATCACTCGGTGCTGAACTGGAAAGAGGTGGTGCTTTGATAAACATCGCCGGGATGCAGCACCACGGACGGGAAGGCGGGCTGGTTCGGGCTGTCGGGATAATGCTGCGTCTCGAGGCAGAAGCCGTGGCGCTTCTCATACACATGGCCGCTCTTGCCGGCCACGCCTTTGAGATGGTTTCCGGTATAAAACTGCACGCCGGGCTCCGTCGTCGTCACCGTCATGACGCGACCGCTCTTTGGCTCGCGCACCTTCGCGGCCAGGCGCATGCCGCTGCCGGCGCGGAGGATGTAGTTGTGGTCGTAGCCCTTGCCCTGCACGAGCGCTTTGAAGTCGGAATCGATGCGGTTGCCGATCTTCAGCGGCACATTGAACTCCAGCGGCGTGCCAACGACGGTCGCGATCTCGCCGGTGGGGATCAACGCATCATCCGTGGGCGTGTACTCGGTGGCGGCGATCATCATTTCGTGGCCCAGCACATCGCCGCTGCCCTCGCCAGCGAGATTGAAGTAGCTGTGGTTCGTGAGGTTTACGACGGTGGCTTTGTCCGTGGTGGCGCGGTATTTGATTTCGAGCGTGTTGTCCGCCTTCAGCGTGTAGGTCACGAGGCATTCGAGCGTGCCAGGGAAGCCCTCCTCGCCATCGGGGCTCGTGTAGCGCATCTCCACGCCCACGCTGTCGCCTTTTTGGAAGTCGGAGGCCTTCCAGACCTTCTTCGCAAAATTCTCCACACCGCCGTGGATGTGGTTTTTGCCCGAATTGGCCGTCACCTGCACCTCCTGGCCGTTGAGCTTGAATTTCGCCCCGCCGATGCGGTTCGCGTAACGGCCAGTCAAAGCGCCAAAGTGCGGATGCTTGCCCAGGTAAGGCTCCAGCTTGTCAAAGCCAAGCACCACATCGGCGAGCTGGCCTTTCTTGTCCGGCACGCTCAGCGCCACGATGATGCCGCCGTAGTTCGTGATCTTCGCTTCCATGCCCGCGGCATTGCGCAGCGTGAAGAGGGTCACTTTCTCGCCCGCGGCCGTTTTTCCCCACGCGATGGACTCCACGGACGCCTTCTCCGCCGCCATCGAAACGGCGGCGAGGATGAAAAGGCACAAAAAGGGCGCGAATCGGCTCATGGTGGGTTGGGAGCGGCGATTTTGGCGGTTGGCGAGCCTGAGCGCAAGGAGTGAAAGTGGCCCTGTTCCGGTGGAACAGGGTCTCTGAACCTTGTTCCGCAGGAACAAGGCAACTTTTCCTGTAACCTCCGCCCCGGCCATCCTCAGGCAACGGGTGACACTCGCTCCCGGCGGGTGTGAACCCACCTGAAACTCATGAAACACTGGAAAACCAAACTCTTTGGCGACAACGCCTTCAACTTCTACAGCTGGATTCTGGCCGCCGTGCTCGTCTTCGTCATCTCCGCCCGCTATATCCTTGCCGGCGGTCATGCTGAATCGGCGCAGACGATGCAGCGAGACATGCTACTTGGCATTTACATCGTGCTCCTCGGCTGCTTTGGGCTGCTGCTGCAAAACTACCTTGCCCGGCTGGCGGTGAAGCTGGAAAAGACCACGGACTCCAAACCTGCCACCCCCGCCCATGAGTGATCCCTTCCACGGCCTCGATCCTGCCGGCCTCATGGCCGCCGCGGCCATGCCGACGGATGGCGATGCCGATACGCTGCCTCTTCAGCGGGCCGATCTGCCTTCGCTGGAAGAAATCGCCGCCGCGTTTCCCGATTTGGAGATCCTCTCCCTCATCGGCCACGGCGGCATGAGCGCCGTCTTCAAAGCACGCCAGCCCAAGCTCGACCGCATCGTCGCCCTCAAAGTGCTGCCAAAGTCCCTCGCGGCCACGCCGGGCTTTGCGGAGCGCTTCAACCGCGAAGGCCGCGTGCTCGCCCGTCTCAGCCATCCGAGCATCGTCGCGGTGCATGATTTTGGCGAAAGCGGCGGCTTCGCGTATCTCATCATGGAGTTCGTCGATGGCGTAAATCTGCGCCAGGCCATGCGGGCAGGCCGTTTCACACCGGAACAAGCACTGCGCATCATCCCGGCCATCTGCGATGCGCTTCAATTCGCCCACACGCAGGGCGTTTTGCATCGCGACATCAAACCGGAGAACATCCTCCTCGACACGAGCGGTCGCGTGAAGATCGCCGATTTCGGCATCGCGAAGATCCTCGATGAAAAAGGCGGC
The DNA here is from genome assembly GCA_016795465.1 of Verrucomicrobiaceae bacterium. Taxonomy (GTDB): domain Bacteria; phylum Verrucomicrobiota; class Verrucomicrobiia; order Verrucomicrobiales; family Verrucomicrobiaceae; genus Prosthecobacter. The sequence continues at coordinate 81,013 of JAEUHK010000062.1, forward strand.
GACATGCTGCTCACGCAAAGCGGCGCCAAGCTCGGCACCGCGCCCTACATGGCCCCGGAGCAGATCGAGCAACCCGCTAGCGTCGATCACCGTGCGGACATCTACAGCCTCGGCGTCGTGTTTTACGAGATGCTCACCGGTGAACTGCCGCTCGGTCGCTTCGCCGCGCCATCGGAACTCGCCGGAGTCGGTGGGAACATCGACGAGATCGTTTTTCGTGCTCTTGAGAAGGAGCGTGCTCGCCGCCAGCAGAGCGTGGGCGAGTTTAAAACGCAGGTCGAGGGCGTGTCGTGGACCGGGTCACAAAGCGCGGCCAACGGCTGGGCCCCCTTCGAGTACAGGTCGAAACGCACTTTGTTTGGCATGCCGCTGCTGCATGTCGTGCAAGGCAACGACCCTGTGACCGGCAAGATCCGCGAGGCGCGAGGTGTCTTTGCGTTCGGTGGACGCGCACGGGGCATTTTTGCTTTTGGCGGCATCGCACGCGGGTGGTTTGCTTTTGGTGGCGTGGCTATCGGAGGCGTTGCCTGTGGTGGGTTGGGCATTGGACTCGTGTCATTTGGCGGACTCGCCATCGCATTGCTGTTGAGCATCGGAGGCATGAGTCTTGGAGCACTCGCCACGGGCGGGCTGGCTGCAGGCTGGCATGCGCACGGTGGCATGGCGCTCGGCTGGCACGCGTTTGGTGGAGTTGTTGTCGCGCATCAGGGAGTGGGCGGCACCGTCCACGCATCGGAAGTGGTGAAATCAGTCTCCGAGATGCCGTGGCTGACTCAATCACTGGTCCGCATCACGGCGTATTCCAGCGTCATGGGCCTCATGTGGCTGCCGCTGAGCCTCGCACCCGCCCTGGTGTCATGGTGGGCACGTCGGAAGGCCGATGCTGAAGACCGCAAAACGGCCGCACCGGACAAGCGCGTCTTTTGGATCATTCCTGCCATCGTCGTGCTGGCGGGGATCATGTGGTGGATCCTCTTCCGCTGGACGCTTATCGGAAGCACGGACGTCATTCGTTTCATCATTCCGACGGTGGTCAGTTGCATGGGGCTGCTGACCTTCGCTTTGAGCCTGCCATTGTGGCTGCGCCTCGTGCCCATCAATCCGATCTACGGCGTGCGTCTGCCATCGTCCATGGCCTCAAGCGCCCGCTGGTTTGATGTGAACGCCGTTTTCGGGAAGCATCTCTTCATCTGGTCACTGCTGGTCATTGGCGCGGGCATCGCAGGCTTTTATCAACTGCCACGGCATCAGGATGCGTATGCGTGGGCGTCGATCACGCTCACGCTGGTGGCGGTCGCGTCGTCGATGGTGGCCACGCTGTGGTGGATGCATCAGCATCCCGTCAATGCACCAGCGCGGAAGAAAAGTCGGCTGATGTCGTGGAGCGGCCAGGCCGTCAGTGCCGTGGTGATCGCCATGTTCATCAAGTCCTTCATCGCCGCAGCCTACCGGTGTCCGAACGGCAGCGAGCCCGGCGTCATCAAAAACAGCCACTGGATCGCCTCGCACCTCGACACCGGCTTCACGGCTGGCGATCTGATCCTTTTTCAGCACGAGAGCGGCCAAATCTGGATCGCCCGTGTCGTGGCACGCGAAGACAAAGGCCTGCTGCTGAAACGCGGTGGCGTGGCAGAGGAGTTCTTCATGCCGTGGGACAAGATCGTGGGGAAGATGCTGTTTTCGCACTTTTCGCCGGATGTGATCAAGGACACAGGCAGCTCGATGTCCGTGCCGCGACAGACGGTGACGGAAGGAACTTCCAAAGCTTTGGACAAGGCTCCCGTTCTTCGATTCACACGCATCAAACGCAACGGAACCGACTGGCAATGGCCGGTGTATTCAGCCGATGGCAAGCCGCTGGACGATGAGGAGTCCAAGCGTCTGATCCGCGCGTCCGTCGGCAATGGTGTGGAGTCGCAGAACGCGGAGGATTGCTGGCTGGAGCTCTGGTTTGAACATCCTGACTTTGACCAACACAGCCAGTTGCGTGTCGATGTGGCCGGTCCAGACGGACTGCCGCTGAATGATCGAGACACCAGCACGGCGACTCCAGGATGGGTCTCGACTCGTCCGTATCCCGCGCTGTCCAGTTGCGTCATCAGCCCAGGGCGGGCCGGCAAACTCCCGGCATCAGTGCAGATCACGCTCCGTTATAGCATCGGCCCGTGGCGGAAGGGCAGCGTGCTGCCCTCGGACTACAATGGCTCCATGTCATTTGGCGACGGCTGCCTCCTCGCGGCCTTCGGCGATGATTCAAACCATCGTGCGTTTGTGTCCTGGTCGAAGGGTCAAGACGACTGGATGTATGATGCGACAGCCAGATTGAAAGATGGCAGCGAAATAGGCTCCTCCGGGTGGTCCCGCTCCGGCCATCCGGGCAAAAACATCGTTGAGAGCGTCTCCTTCCCGGTGCTGCTGCGTGAGGTGGAATCCTTCCGCATTCGCAGCCGCAAGGTGGCCACCATCACGTTTCCCCATGTGGTGATCCCAACGCTTCCATGACTTCCTCCTTCCACGACACCCGCTGGACGCTCGTCGCACGCTCGCGTGGCAGTGACACGCAGGCAGCGGCGGCATTGAGTGAGCTGTGTGAGGCCTACTATGCGCCCGTGATGGCTTTCCTGCGACGCGAGGGAAGAGCGGAAGATGCCGCGAGGGAGCTGGCTCACGATTTCTTTGCCAAACTGCTCGCAGGGGGAGCGATGGAAGGCGCGAAGCCGGAGCGTGGACGCTTTCGCAGTTACCTGCTCGGGGCTTTGAAGCACTTCGCGGCTGATCAACGCGACAAAGCCATCGCGGCGAAGCGTGGTGGAGGCCTCGAGCATGCCGAGATGGATGATGAAATGGCCGATGCGGCCGCCGACATGCCTGATGCCGAGTTTGACCGCCAATGGGCGCTCACGGTGCTGGCGAGGAGTTTGAGCCGGTTGGAGGCCGAATTGGCCACCGAAGGCAAAACAGCGCACTTTGACGCCTTGAAGCCCTGGCTGACCGCCGAGTCCGATGCGACGCCGCAGGCCGTCGCGGCCGAAAAGCTCGGTTTGAGCATCGAGGCCGTCAAAGTGGCCATCCATCGCCTGCGCAAACGCTTCCGCGAGGCCGTGAAGGCGGAGATTGCCCGAACCGTGAGCGATGTCGGTGATGTTCGCGAGGAGCTGGATGCGCTCATGCAGGCGCTGCGAAAGTAGCCTTGTTCCTGCGGAACAGGGTTTCAGAAGCCTTGTTCCGCAGGAACAAGGCAACTTAACTCGCCGCGGAGGTTGCGCATTCTGGCGGAGGCGCTGAGATTTTCCGCTGTCATGGGCGAGCTGGTCATCCTTCATAAACAACTCGGCGACACGGTGCTGCTGGAGCCCGTGCTGCGAAAAATCGCGCACATCACCGGCGAGCGAGTGCATCTGCTCTGCCCGCCGCAGTGGCGGCCGCTCATCGAGCTCATGCCGCACACATTGTTTGCCACCGGCAAACGCCGCTGGATGCCGGATCGCCTGCGTGCGCTGGATTCTGGCGGTCGCACGACGCGAGCCGCGGCCTTCACCTTCTGCCGGGAAAAGCTGCTGCTCGTGCCGGAACCGGGCTGGGTGACTCGCACGCATCGGGCAGTTTACTCGCACATCGATGCCATCGCGCCCGGACATCGGGGCATGGCCCGCTGGCTTTGGGATGCCATCGGCACCGACAACGGCCCGCGGTATGAACCGCCCGTGCTCGAACGCCCGCCGGAGGATTGGACACGCGATGGCCTGTGCCCCGCGGAGCCTTTTGTGCTACTGCATCCCGTCACCACCTCGCTGACGAAGGCATGCGATCCCGCGCAATGGGCCGCGCTGCTGCGTGTCGCGCATGATTTGGGGCTGAAGCGCATCCTCGTCAGCGGCGGCATGGAGGCGTGGCATTACGAGCACTGCGCCCGCATCGCCAGTGCGACCAAAGAACTCGGCGTCACCATCGAGGATGTGTCTGGCATGACGATGGTGCCCGAGTTCCTCCACCTGCTCTCGCGGGCAAGGCTGGTGCTGTGCGTGGATGGTGCCGCCTCTCATCTGGCGCGTGCGATGAATGTGCCCAGCCTCACGCTGCATGCCGTGGGCAGCGTGCCGGAGGATGACAACCCGCGTCACATCCATCTCGCCGCCGGAGCCGAGCAGGGAGCGAAGGCACTGCACGAGCTTTTCACCGTCACCGATGCCGTGCCGGACACGTCCATCAGCACCGCCGTGCCCGCCTCCCTGCGCGAAGGCATCACCGGCAGCCTGCGGGCAGCTGCGCGGTGAATTTTCATGGGGCGAAACATCGCGGTTGCAAACCGGCCGCAAACCGCCAGAATCCCCGCCCTCGCCGCCAAGGACGCCTCAAAACGCCCGAAGCGTGCGCCAACAAGGTCGGGCCGTAGTTCAGCCTGGTAGAACGCTTGCATGGGGTGCAAGAGGTCGTGAGTTCGAATCTCGCCGGCCCGACCATTGTTGTTGGCTCAGCAAGGCATCCAGCAAGCCTGCATACACTTCGAGGCAATTCAGCATGCCATCGCATCGTTCCCAGCGCCGTCATGCTACGCCTCGCACTCTGTCTCTTCGCCCTCTGCTCTTCGCTCTCCGCCGCCGCGCAGCCGAACGTCGTGCTTTTCCTCGTCGATGACATGGGCTGGATGGATTGCGGGGCGTATGGCTCGAAATACTACGAGACGCCGAACATCGACCGTTTTGCCACGCGGGCGATGCGTTTCACGAATGCCTACTCACAGCCTCTGTGCTCGCCGACGCGGGCCTCGATCCTCACGGGGCAATACACCGCGCGGCATCGCATCACCAGCGCCACGGGGCATCAGCCACCGCAGGCCGCAGATCATGAGTTTCTGCTGAAAAAGGCGCCGCCCAATGCGCCAATGCTCACACCGGAGAGCAAGAACTACCTCGAACCTTCGCAAATCACGCTGGCCGAGGTGTTGAAGCAAAACGGCTACCGCACGGCGCATATCGGGAAGTGGCATCTCGGCCTCACGCAGCCGCATTGGCCTGAGCAGCAAGGTTTTGATGTGGCCTTTCACTGCCATCCCGATCCCGGGCCGCCCGGCGAGTATTTTTCGCCTTACAGCGTCATGCCGGAGGGCAAGCCGAATGCCAAGCAACGCGTCGGCACGATCACCGACGGGCCGCAGGGCGAATACATCGTCGATCGCCAAGCGGCGGAGGCGGTGAAGTTCATCCAAGCGAGCCAAAGCGGACCGTTTTTCCTCAATCTGTGGTGCTACGGCGTGCATGGCCCGTGGGGTCACAAAGAAGAATACACGAAGGCCTTCGCGGCGAAAAAAGATCCCACCGGTCGTCAGGGGAACCCCATCATGGCCTCGATGCTCAAAAGCGTGGACGAGTGCTTTGGCCGCATCCTCGATGAATTGGAGAAACAAGGCATCGCAGACAACACGCTCGTCATTTTCACCTCCGACAACGGCGGCAACACGCACAGCAACACCATCGAAGAAGGCAAAAAGTCCGCCAACGAGGCCTGGCGCAAATGGGCGGGCCTCCAGCCACCGACGATGAACACGCCGCTGCGCGATGGCAAAGGCACGCTCTACGAAGGCGGCACCCGCGTGCCTTTGATGTGGTCGTTCGCGGGCAAAATCGCGGAAGGCAGCACCAGCGAGGCAATCGTCGGCTGCATCGACATCTATCCGACCGTGCTCGACTTGCTCGGCATCGAAAAGCCCGCTGCACAAAAGGTCGATGGCATCAGCTACGCGAAAGTGCTGCGCGGCGCGGGCCCGCTCGAACGCGCTGGTTACTTCAACTACCACCCGCATGCCGGCACGAACCGCGCAGGCGGCGTTTGGGTGCGCAGCGGCGATTTCAAGCTCCTCCGCTGGTTTGGCAATCCGAGCACGCACGAGCTCTACAACCTCAAAGACGACCTCAGCGAGTCCAAAGACCTCTCCTTGGCCATGCCGGACAAAGTGAAGGAACTCAGCGCCCTCATCGACACCTTCCTCACCGACACCGGCGCGACGTATCCTCGCCCAAATCCCGCCTACAAGCCCGTCGCAGCCAAAACACCCGCCAAAGCCGCCGATCCGCTCGGTGGCTGGAAAGAGCGCCAATGCAAAGCGAGCCTCGCCGATGGCATCATGACCATCAAAGGCACCGCGAAACCCGGCACGGCCTTCCTCGGTCATGCGATGGGCAAAATGAACGGCCCCGCGGTGGTCAAACTCCGCGTGCGCAGTCAAACCGGCGGCGCAGGCAAGTTCGACACCTTCCCCAAAGGCTCTGCGGTCACCGACGGCATGGTTTCCACCCCGTTTGAAGTCAAAGCGGGTGACTGGCAGGACCTCTCCATCGACCTCAAAACCTCCGGCCCGCTCGGCACGCTCCGTCTTTACCTGCCGGATGGCGAGATCGACTCCATCGAAATCGCCCCTGCGAAGGGCAAAGCTGAGCGATGGAACTTTTGAGCGTGCCGCGTCTGCCGTGTGTGATTAAGTGAAGGCATGGCCGCCCGCTCGTTTGCCTTCTTCGACCTCGATCACACGCTCCTGCCCTTCGACACGCAGGCGCTGTTTTGCAATTTCGTGCTGCGCCGGCAGCCCTGGCGGGTGTTTTTGCATCTCGTGTTCCTTCCGTTCGCGCTCGCCCGCGCCTGCAAAGTCGTGAGCACGGACACGGCGAAGCGGGCCTTCAATGCCTACCTTTGGGGCATGTCCGCCGAGGAGCTGCAAAAGCTCGCGCATGAGTTCGCAGCGACGAGTGTGGAGCGCTGGTGCTATCCCGAGCTGCGTGCCGAGATGCTTCGTCACCGGCATCAAGGCCGCGTTTTAGTGCTTAACACGGCGAGCCCGGATTTTTACGCGCACGAGATCGCCCGGGCGCTGGAGTTTGATCATTGCGTGGCCACCCAGATGATCATCGGCAAGTCCGTGCCGCTGCTGCCGAAGCTGCCGCGTGGAAACAACAAGCGCGATGCGAAGATCTCCGCGATGTGCGCCGATGTGCCAGGCGTGCTGGACCTGTCCGACGCGGACCGTGCGAAGTGCTGGAGCTACTCGGACAGCCATGCGGACCTGCCTTTGCTCGAATTCACCGGGAATCCGATGTGCATCCATCCCACGATGAAGCTCGAGCCCGTGGCCAAACAACGCGGCTGGCCCATCCTGCGGCCTGCACGGCCGTATGGCTCACGATGGGGAAACATCCTGCACATGGTGCTGCAGGTGTGCGGCATGCACGCGGAGTGATCAATCGTCGCCGTCGCCCTGCGAGATGTTTCCGTAGAGTTCGGGGAAACGGCGTTCGAGAGACTTCGGCGTGATGTAGCCGATGAGCTGCGCCTCATGCCAGTCAGCCAGTCCCCAGAACTCATGCGGCAGCGCCAGCAGCACGGCGGTGCAGGTGGGCATCTTCGGCACGCTGGCGCGGGCGAGGAGCTTGTCCGCAAACTCATGCAGGCCCGGATTGTGGCCGAAGATGCAGGCGTGATTCCATTTCTCGTCAAAGCTGCGCACCGCATCGAGGATGACCTGCGGTGCCGCGAGGTAGAGCTTCGAATCGAGCAGCAAACCATCCGCCGTCATGCCGAAGGTCTCCCGCATAATCTGGGCGGTGGTCATGGCACGCATGGCGGTGCTGCTCACGAGACGATCGGGCGAGGGCAGGAGCTTCTCACCGCCACCACCGCCGAAGTAGGTGCGATGCAGAAAGGCGGCCACCGCCGGTGCCGCGCGGCGTCCGCGGTCATTCAGCACGCGGTCATGATCGGGCACGCCCGGCTGGTCCCAGCTGGATTTGGCGTGTCGGATGACCGTGAGATACTTCATGCGGCGCTTTTGGAAGCGCCGTGTTTGGCATGCCTGCGGGGCGGTGTCAACGACGGCAGGCCGCCACTTGCAAAGCACTTCCAGCCCGGATTTCTCATGCTCCTCTGGTTTGAACGTCCGCATTGCGTCGCTTTGGAGGTTGGAGTCTAGGCTTTAGCCGATTCGACAGATGTGAGACGCTGGATCGCCTAAAGGCTAGACTCCAACCTCTGCGCATGACTGTGTGCTCGGAATAAGTGTGATCAATGCATGCTATCGCGACGCGGACTCGAACGGGCTGTCGTTGCTCACCGCCGGAGGCTCCGGCCTCGGATTCAGCGAGAGGATGTAGGCCACGATGTCCCGCAGCATCTGCTCGTCCTCGATAAAGTTCGACGAGAGCACCATCTTCGCGCCATTCACATCGCCCTTCACAGTGCCGCGCTGGCCGTTTTTAAACTTGGCGATCTGCGCCATGATGTACCACGCCTGCTGGCCCACCAGCGGCGGGCTGCCAAAGGCGATCTCGCCTGTGGCGTTGTAGCGATGGCACTCCATGCAGCGCTCCTGGAAGAGCATCTGGCCGTTGGCGACATCCGCGTTCTTGGAATCCTTCTCGATGTCCGCGGGCACTGTCCGGGGCATTTTCGTGATGTGCGCCACCACCGCCTCCGCCTGCGCATCGGTCAGTTGCTTCGCGATGATGCCCATCAGGGACGACTGCGTGTCCTCCGGATGATGCCCGCGACGGCCCTCGCGGAAGCCGTTGATCTGATGCTTCGCGTAGTATTCGGGTAGCGCCGCGATGGCAGGGGACTTCAGCTCCGCTTTGCCACCACCGTCCATGCCGTGGCAGGCCGAGCACACCTGCTCAAAGATAGCCTTCCCGTCTTTCATTTCCGCGGTGACCATCGGAATCACCGGTGTGGCGCCGGGTGCGGCCGCTGGTTTGGCCGCGGCAGGCTTGCGCACTGGCGGCTCCGGCTGTTTCACGAGGAGCGATGATGCCACGATGAGCGCCGCGGCGGCGAGCAGAAAGAGGATGGGACGTGCCTGTGCCATGCGACACCAAACGCATCCACCCATCCCGCCTTGGCGTCGAGGGCCTGCTTTGCCTCTTTTGGCACACTGGACGCCAAAACATGCACGGTGCATGCATGTTTGAACCGCCTTCCCTCATTCGGAATTCTGGTTTCGTCATTTGAAACGCCCTTTCCCCTGAGGCAAGACACCCGCCCCGCATGCCCAACGAAGCCCAAATCGCCCGCCGCCGCTCCTTCGCGATCATTTCGCACCCGGACGCCGGTAAAACGACGCTCACCGAAAAGCTCCTGCTCTACGGCGGCGCCGTCGCGCTTGCGGGCAGCGTCACCGCACGCAAAAACCAGCGTGCGACGACCTCCGACTGGATGGAGCTCGAAAAGCAGCGCGGCATTTCCGTCAGCTCCACCGTGCTCCAGTTTGAATACAAGGACAGCATCGTGAACCTGCTCGACACACCGGGTCACAAGGACTTCTCCGAGGACACCTACCGCGTGCTCACCGCCGTGGATGCCGCGATCATGGTGATCGATGCCGGTAAAGGTATCGAGGCGCAGACGCGGAAGCTCTTCGAGGTTTGCCGCCGCCGCGGCGTGCCGATTTTCACCTTCATGAACAAGCTCGACCGTCCGGCCCGCGAGCCTTTGACGCTGCTCGACGAGCTGGAGACCGTGCTCGGCATCGGCGCCTGCGCCATCAACTGGCCTCTCGGCCTCGGCCAGCAATTCCGCGGTGTTTACGATCGCATCACGAAGGACGTGCATCTCTTCGAGCGCACCGCGCACGGCGCGTATCGCGCCCCGGTGAAGGTCGGCGGCCTCGATGATGACTTTGTGGCGAAGCACGTCTCGAGCGATGCGCTGGAGCAGGCGAAAATGGAGATCGAGATGCTCGACGGTGCCGGCCATGCCTACGACCGCGGCGCGATTGATCGCGGCGAACTCACGCCGGTCTTCTTTGGCAGTGCCAGCAACAACTTCGGTGTGCAGTTGCTGCTCGATGGCTTCCTCGACCTCGCGCCGTCGCCGAAACCGCGCACCGCCGATGACGGCCGCGTCATCGAGCCAACCAGCGAGGCCTTCTCCGGCTTCGTTTTCAAAATCCAGGCCAACATGGACCCGCGTCATCGCGACCGCATGAGCTTCATCCGCATCGTCAGCGGCAAGTTCGAGCGCGACATGCAGGCCGTGCACACACGCACTGGCAAAACCGTGCGCCTCGCCAACTCGCAGAAGCTCTTCGCGCAGGATCGCGAGACTGTGAACGATGCCTACGCGGGTGATGTCGTCGGCATCGTCGGCAATTACGGCTTCGGCATCGGCGATACGCTCTCGACCGATCCGAAGCTCAAGTTCGACGAAATCCCCCGCTTCGCGCCCGAAGTCTTCGCTTACCTGCACAACCCGAGCACTGCGCACTACAAGCGTTTCCGCGAAGGCCTGGAGCAGCTGCTCAGCGAAGGCGTCGTGCAGCAATTCATCCAGCCGCATGCCGGACAACGCGTGCCCTTGCTCGGTGCCGTCGGCCCGCTGCAGTTCGAAGTCGTGCAATACCGTCTCGAAAGCGAATACAACGCCCAAAGCCGTCTCGAAAACGCTCCCTACACCGTCCTGCGCTGGGTGCGCACCAAGGACGGCGGCAGCATCGAGGACTTCGACATCCCCAGCGGTGTCACCACCGCTCAAGACGCCGAAAACCGCTGGGTCGTCTTCTTCAGCGACCAATGGGCCATCAACTACTTCGAGCGCCGGAATCCGAACGCGGAGCTCTCCGAGATTCCATGGGATGAGGTCGATAAGTCGAAAGTCGAAGAAGCCGCGTAATCGCGTCAGTCCTTCTTCACCGTGCCGAGATGCTTTTTGAAGAACGCATCAGCGATCTCCACCGTCTCAGCGCACCATGGATCGCTCATCCAGAAGGGATGCGGAGCATCTTTGAGCGTGTGGACGGCGGTCTCGATGCCCAGCGCCTTCAGCTTCTCCATCATCTCGGCGCGGCCGATTTTGAGCGTGTCCTTTTCGCCTTCGATGAAGATCGTCGGGCACACACCAGCCCGCACATGCGTGATGGGTGAGGCGGCGGCATACAGCTCCGGCTTCTCGGCGGCGGTGGAGCCAAAGAACAGCACCGCGCCTTCATTGGTCTTGTCCTTGTTCGCAGCGACGAGGTCCTGCGTGGCGGCCATGACGATGCAGGCCTTTACCGCGCTGCTTTGATCTTTGAACGGACCGTCGCCCTCAAACGCAGCGAGGCCGCTGGTCATCGCCGTGAGACCGGAGAGATGGCCGCCGGCGCTGCCGCCCATGCAGCCGATGCGCTCGGGATCGAGCTTCAGCTCCTTCGCATGCGCACGCAGGCAGCGGAGTGCGGCTTTGCAGTCATGGATGGCGGCGGGATATTTTGCCTCGGTGGAAAGGCGGTAGCTGACGAGCGCGGTGACAAAGCCATGCTGCGCGAGACGCTCCATCATCGGCTTGTCCGCCTCCACCTGGCGTGCTTTCCAGCCGCCGCCGTGGATGTCGAGGATGCACGGATAGGTGCCCGGAGCGTCCGGGACGTAAACGTAGAGCTCGACATTGTGCTCGGGATGCTTCTCGACCTCGATAGTCTTCAATGTAAAGCCTGCAGGAGTCTGCGGATTGAGCTTTTTCCACTTCGGCGGCGCATCCGCGGCATGGATCGAAAAGGCGAGGGCAAGGAAAAGAGCGAGGCGCTTCATGTGGCTGGCATGAACTCCGCCGCCGCGTCGTTCTTTCCCGCGCATGACCTTCCTTCACGACCGCATTGGCATCATCGGCATGGGCCTGATGGGCAGCGCTGTGATGAAACGCACCGCCGCGGCCTGCGGCTGGGATCTCGACGCGACCCGCTGCGTGAATGCGAGGACCGCGGATGATGTTTTCGGCCGCTGCGAGGTCGTTTTCCTCTGCCTGCCCCATTCCAGTATCGTTCGCGAAGTGTTGCAAGGTGCGACGTTGAAGCCCGGACTCATCCTCATCGACACGACGACCGGTGATCCGGCCGAAATGGCCGCTCTCGGGGCCGAATTGGCTGCCCAAGGTATCCACTACCTCGATGCGACGATTTCCGGCAGCAGCGCCCAACTCGCCACTGGAGACGTTTTGATCATGGCGGGCGGTGAAGCGGCCGTTTTTGAGCGTTGTTGTGCTTTGTTTGCCCAACTGGCCCGTGACGCAGTTCACACCGGACCCTGCGGCAGCGGCGCGAAGATGAAACTGGTGACGAATCTCGTCCTCGGGCTCAATCGAGCGGCCTTGGCCGAAGGGCTCGTTTTGGCTGATGAACTCGGCGTGGAGGGAAAACAGGCTTTGGACGTCTTGCGCCGCAGCATGGCCTACTCCCGCATCATGGACACGAAGGGTGAAAAGATGCTGGCGCGTGATTTCACGCCACAGGCGAAGCTCTCGCAGCATTTGAAGGATGTGCGCCTGATGCTCGCCGCCAGTTCGATCCCGCTGCCTCTGAGCGAGACGCATCGCGAACTGCTCGAAAAAGCCGAGGCGCTCGGCTTTGGCGATGCGGACAACAGCGCGGTGATCTCGGCCTATGCCGGGAGTTCCAAGTTCCAGGTTTCAAGTTTCAAGAAGCCGGCCAATGCGACGACGGAGTCATCGTGAAACTTGGAACCTGAAACCTGAACCCATGACCGCCCGCCAACGCTACCTTGTCCTCATCACGAGCTTTCTCGCGCTGGTCTTTGATGGCGTGGAGCTGGGGTTGATGCCGGTGGCATCGCTTTCGGTGTCGAAGAGTTTGCTGGGGCCGGCGTTCACGCCGGAGCTGGGTGGCGAGTGGTTTGCGCGGTTCACGGCGGCTTTGATGCTGGGTGCGGCCATCGGCGGCATCGCGCTCGGCAGTCTCGGGGATCGCGTGGGCCGGACGCGAGCGATGGGTGTGTGCATCTTGTTCTATTCGATCTTCGCGGCACTCGGCGCGTATGCGCAAGATCAATGGCAGATGCTGGCGTTGCGTTTTGTGGTGGGCTTGGGAGTCGGCGGGCTGTGGCCAAACGGCATCGCGCTCGTGTCGGAGTGCTGGAGCGGCGCGTCGAGGCCGCTGGTGTCCGGCGCGATGATGGCGGGGCTGAATGCGGGCATTCTGCTGCTGTCGCAGCTCGCCTTGAATTGGGCGATCACGCCGGACTCATGGCGCTGGGTGTTTCAATTGGCAGGCGTGCCGGCGCTGCTGGGTGTGTTTGTGCTGCTGGCCTTGCCGGAGTCGCCGAAATGGCTGGCGACGCGTGGCGAGGTGAAGGCGGTGACGCCGCTTCGAGAGCTGTTTCAGCCTTCACTAATCCGTTTCACACTCATCGGCATCCTGATCAGCGCCATCCCGATGATCGGCGCGTGGTCGGCGAGCAAGTGGATGATCCCTTGGGCTGATAAAGTCGCCGGATCGACGAACGCAGGCTACAAAGCGGCCACCCAAGGCTGGTGGGCGCTCGGCGCGACACTCGGCAGTTTCGCCGGAGCACAGTTCGCAAGCTGGATGGGGCGGCGGCAAAGCTATGCGCTGATCAGCGTGGCGACCTTTGCGATCACCTTTGTGATGTTTCAGATGACCGCGCCGCTGCGTGAGGGCTTCCACGCCGTCGTTTTCATGCAGGGCTTCGTGGCCACGCTGTTCTTCGGCTGGCTGGCGCTGTATCTGCCCGAGCTCTTTCCGACTCGCGTGCGTGCCACCGGGAGCGGCCTAGCCTACAACTCCGGCCGTTTTGCCACCGCGTTTGGCGTGCTGGCGGCGGGTTATCTTTTCGCCGCGCTGGGCGGTGATTACCCGCGAGTCGGGACGATCTGCGCAAGCATCTACGCGCTGGGTTGCGTGGTCATCTGGTGGGCGCCGGATACCCGAAAGGGCCTGTCTGACTAAAGCAGCTCGCGTAGCCCCGTGAAGCGTTTCCGGCTTTCTTGTTTGCTGACGGCAAGGGAGAGGGCCTTTTCATCACCGACGAGGATGCAGAGCTTTTTGGCGCGAGTGATGGCGGTGTAGATGAGGCTGCGCTCGAGCAGAACATAGTGCTGCGTGCTGACGGGGATGATGACACACGGAAATTCGCTGCCCTGGCTTTTGTGAATGGTCAAAGCATAGGCCGGTTGCAGCTCGTCGAGCTCGCCGGGCTCGTATTCGACGGTGCGCTGGGCATCGAAGCGGACGTGAAGCTTCACCGGATCGGCGTCGATGGCGGTGATGTGGCCGATGTCGCCATTGAAGACCTCTTTGTCGTAGTTGTTGTGCGTCTGGATGACCTTGTCGCCGACGCGGAAGGTCGTTTGAAAGCGCTCGATCTCGAATTTGACCTCGTTCGGCGGATTGAGCGCGAGTTGCAGCGAGTGATTGAGCGACGCGGTGCCGAGCAGGTTGCGGTTCATCGGCGTGAGCACCTGGATGTCGGCGATGGGATCAAAGCCGTATTTGGTCGGCAGGCGGGTGTGGGCGAGCTGCACGATCAAATCGCGGATCTCTTCGGGCTCGCTGGCTTCGAGGAAGAAGAAGTCGCTGCGGCTGGCTGGCTTCAAATCGGGCACCAGGCCGCGATTGATGGCGTGGGCGCTGGTGATGATGCGGCTGCTGGCGGCCTGGCGGAAGATTTCGGTGAGCTTCACGCAGGGCACGGCACCGCTGCTGATCAGATCGTGCAGCACCATGCCGGGGCCGACGGACGGGAGCTGGTCCGCGTCGCCAACGATGAGCAGATGCGCCCCCGGCGGCAGCGCAGAGAGAAACTGCGCCATGAGCGGCGCATCGATCATCGAGGCCTCATCGACGACGAAGAGATCACCGACGAGAGGTTTGCCGCGATGGCGTCCCCAGCCGCCTTCGCCTTGGTATTCGAGAAGGCGATGCAGCGTCTTCGCATCGAGGCCGGTGCTTTCGCTCAAACGCTTCGCGGCACGACCGGTGGGGGCGGCGAGCACGAGTTTGACCTGCTTGCTCTGCAAGATGAGCAGGATGCTGCGCAGGATGGTGGTCTTGCCGACGCCGGGGCCGCCAGTGATGATGAGCAGGCGCTGTCGCAAGGCTTCGCGCACGGCCCGCTGCTGGCTTTCGGCCAGTTCCTTGCCGGTTTTCTTCATCACCCAGGCCAGCGCGGCCTCTTCGTCGATAGGCGGATAGGCCGGAGGTGAGGCGGCGAGAGCTTTTACGCTCGCAGCGATGCTTTGCTCGGCGGCGCGGAGGTGCGGGAGGTAGAGAAAAGTGGTGCGGGCACTCCTGCCCGCATTCTCAGCGTCGTCATTGCGGGCAGGAGTGCCCGCATCACTTGTCACTCGCTCGATTTGATCGCTTTCGATGAGTTGCTCGATTTGAGCCTGAAGCAACTCGTTGGCCGCTCCGAGCAGTTCGATGGCCTTTTCGATGGTTTTGACCTCCGGGAAGCAGCAGTGGCCGTTTTGAGCGGCGGTCTCCAAAACATGCAAAAGACCGGCTTTGAGGCGTTCCGGAGCCTCATTGGCCACACCGAGGCGATACGCGATGTCGTCGGCCGTCTTGAAGCCGATACCGCGGATGTCCTGCGCCATCCGGTAGGGGTTCTCTTTGAGCACCGCCTGGGCTTCATCGCCATAGGTCTTGTAGATGCGCAGGGCGCGGGAGGAGCTGATGCCATGCTGGTGGAGGAAGAGCATGATGCTGTGCAGGGCCTTCTGCTTCATCCACGACTCGCGAATCTCCAGACGGCGCTTTTTGCCGACGCCCTCGACGTCTTCGAGCTTCTTCGATTCGTTCTCGATGATGTCGAAGACCTTGGGGCCGAATTTTTCGACGATGCGCTTCGCATGCGCCGGGCCGATGCCTTTGATCAAACCGCTGCCGAGGTATCTCTCGATGCCGCCGAGCGAATCCGGTCGCTTGAGCTTCAACTCATCCGCCTTGAACTGCGGCCCAAAGTCCCGATTCGGCTCCCACACGCCTCGCGCCTCGAATTCCTCACCCGCGACGACCCGTGGCGCTTTGCCGATGAGGCTGGCGGTGCCCGTTTTGCCATCCGGGACGATTTTGAGGATGCAGTAGCCGTTCTCCTCATTGTGAAACACCACACGCTCGACGAGTCCGCGGAGCGTCTCGGCTTTGGGCGTGTTTCGGGGTGGTGGCATGGGGTAGGAGTTACCCATGAACCTGCCTGGTGCCGCATTTTTATGATCAGAAGGTATCGCCGCGTATGGCGATGCACATCCCACGCCCTCACCGCCTCAGCGCATTGATGAGTTCGTTGAGCTTGTTGCGCAGTTCTTCGGCGGCGGGATCGGCGTAGGGTGTATCCAGCGTGTTAACGCCGTTGCTGATGTTGCTGCACTGGCTGAGGGTGTTGAGGAGGCCGTTGTTCAGATCGGTCAGGCTGACCTCACCGGGCGGGCCTTGGGGGCCGGTAGGGCCTTGCGGTCCGATGGGGCCTTCGGGGCCGGGCGGGCCGCCGGGATCGCCCTGCGGACCTTCGGGGCCTTGGGGACCTGCGATGCCTTGCGGCCCAGGCGGGCCTTCCGGGCCTTGAGGACCGGGTGGCCCTGCCGGAAGGGCGTCGATAAGGTCTTTGAGACCGGCGAATTGGTCGCGGAAGCGGTCCGCGTCCACGAGGTTGCCGTTTTGCGGCCAGTTGGGGTCGAAGGGCATGGCGGTGGAGGGTGAAGGTTGGGGGATGGAGCATGGGGTTTGGGGACTCCAGGCCCCTCGCCCCATGCTCCGAGCCATTACGAGATCACGGCGCTGGCCACGGGGCCGGGGGCACTTTCACCGGCGTCGTTCACGCTGGTGACGCGGACTTCCACGGTGGCGGCTGGAGGCAAATTGGGAATGGTGGCATCGCTTTCGGTCACGGTGAGCACGGCGTGGAAGTCGGTGTCCACGCCGATGATCTTGATCCACACACGCCAGCGGGTGGCGCGGAGGCTGTCGTCCCAATCGACGAGCAGGCTGTGGTTCGGACCGGCGAGGGCGGTGGTGAAGCTCGGTGCCTCCGGCGTTTCCTCGTCCGCCGGGCGATTGAGGCCAAAGGCATGCCAGAGGGGATCGTCGGCGGCGAGGAGGATCGTGAGCTCGTCGATGAGGCCGGTCATGCGCTTGCGCAGGTTGGCCTCGGCGTTGTCACGGGCCACCTTGGCCTGCCCGCTTTCGGTGATCTTCTGGCCGAGGGTGGCGCGGGCGTTGCTGATGGTCGTGTGGGCGGCGTCCGCCAATGCAGCGGTGACTTCCATGTCCGCACTCTCGTGGGCGGCATGGCCGGTGAAGTAGGCCTTCAGGCTGGCGAGCAGGTCAAAACGCTCGTCCTGCGTGCGCGGGACGGCGGTGGTGCCCGGCGGCCATCCGGCGGATTCCCATTCCGTGCTCGCCGCCTCGCCAAAGAACTTCGAGAGACGCTTGCGGGCGTTGGTGATGAAGGTTTTTCCGGCGGCATCGGCGGCGGTGACGGCGAGGTTGGCGTTCTTTTTGATCACCTTGCAGTTCCCGTAAGTGGTTTCGGCGGCGCGGGCGGCGGCCAGCGCCGGGCGCAGCACGCTTTCCGTGTTTTGCTTCACTTGCAGGGGCGTTTCGTGCTGGGTCAGCCCGTCGCACATGTCCTCGCCGAGGGCGAAGAGGAGGTCGAGCTTTTCAGGGAGTCGGTTGGAGGCCATGGTGCGTCGGTTGGGGGAAGGGCGCGGATTGTCCTGGGCCGAGAAGCGTGAGCCGTCACCGAAATAAGCTTGTCCGAAACGGGCCACGGCAGGTGGGCGGGAAAAGCAGCGCGAGGTTGCGGTTGGGTGGTTGATCCGCCCCCGCCGAGCACAGCACCCGGACGGTGTGAGAGCGAATTACGGCGGTTTTACCAAATCGGTGGAAAAGCGTCAAGAGGGTGGTTTTCAGGGGCCCTCCCCAGTGTGTCCGCTGCCATGCACCGGAAACGGCGGAGGAAACGCCTGTGCAGCGTGCAGCGGCCTGGAAACGGCGGGGGAAGCGCCCGTGCAGCGTGCAGTGGTGCGTTCCCGGCCGTGGGAGGACCAATGCAGCGTGCAGCAGCCCGGAAACGGCGGGGGAAGCACCCGTGCAGCGTGCAGCGGTGAGATCCCGGCGGCGGGAGGCCCCATGCAGCGTGCAACGGCCCGAAAACGGCGGGGGAAGGACTCGTGCAGGCTGCAGCAGCGTTTCCGCGGCGGCGGCAGGACTCGTGCATCGGGCGTTTCCGCCGTCCTGGACGTGCCGGAAGATTTTCTTGTCGCCCCCGTGCTCTCTTGGTAAAAGGACAGGGTAATTCACCTACTTTTCCGCCTATCGATTGATTTTCACCTTCTGACATAAACCAATTTGCGTGCCGCCCGCGAGGGTGGCGGGGCCACTCCGAAACTTCCAGGTTCACATACTGCCCACCGCATCCAGCACTCATGGGAAACGCGCCCGACCGGGGCGCGGTTTGCCCGCACCTGCTGGATGGGTGCCTGGAAGTACCCGGAGTGGAGGCTGCGACAAACCGTCGCCCTCTTTTATGGCCTCAAGCATTGGAACCCGATTTCCTGCCCCACCCGATAACGCCATGAAACCAGACCACACCCTCAAGCTCGCAGGCATACTCGCCTGCACGTTCCTCGCCACGGCGGGGTTCCTCCCGGCTCAAGAAGCCGCCACTGCCCCGAAAACTTCCGCCGATCTAGAAGCCCGCAAGGCTGCCGCCCTCAAAAGAGCGGAGCAGATTCGCGAGGAGCTGATGAAAGCGGCCAACGTTGCACGGCCCGTCCTCGATGAAGCTCGAAAGGCAGAACTTCGGCAGAAAAGTGAGGAAGCAGAGGCGGCGGCGAAAGCTGCCCTTGAACGAAACTGGCCACAAAAGCAGGCCGAGTTGGCGGCAACGATGCCGCCTGTTTTTGATGGCAAGGCGGCGGACCCTGATTTTATCCGTCATGATGACGCCAAACAAAAGGAAGCAGTAGCCCGGCGGGTGACGGAAGCGCAGGCAGCCCGGCCTGCCTTGGAGCGAAAGCTCAATGAGATCGCCACGAAGTATGGCATCTCCCTGTCGGGAACGGATGTTGAAGGCAAGGGATGGACTTTGATTGGAGAGAGCGATTCCGGACCGGTGTTTGCGACAACTCAGAACGCCCGATCAGCAGACGCCATTCGTGCGGATGATCTCTGGCCGGCGGGTTTGCACTCCTGGCAGAACACGGCCCTTACGCGGAACCTGACTGGAAGTGGCATTACGAGCTCCATCTTTGAGGCGGGCAATCAACCGGGGATTCTGACCTCTCATAGCGAGTTCCAAGGCCGTGCCACCCAGATCGGCAGTGGGACGGCGGGGAATCATGCCACGGCGGTTGCGGATGTGATCGCTGGTGGCGGTGTGGTGGATGTCTTCCGCAACAGTGTCAATCAAGGCAAGATGCTACGAGGCGTGGCCTATCAATCGAGTGTGAGAGGGCACGATCTTTTTGATTTTGTGGCTAATACAGCAAGCTCTGTGACAGCCGGGCATCGGTTCTCGAACCACTCTTACGGCATCAGTGGAGGGTGGTATGTCGATTTGTTCATACTCAACGGCACGCCTACTTACCTCTGGGTCTGGCGCACGCCAGCTTTCACGGAAGACCCGCGCTTGGGGCTTTATTCACCACCCACCGCCCTCTCTGGAGCAGGTGTTTCTTCACAGGAGCTGGATGCGTTCGTCCACACTTCGCAGGTGCAGCTTCCGGTCTTTGCCTCTGGGAATCCCAACAACATTGGGCCGGGTGCTCTGCCCTCACCGTTTTATGTGATTTATATCAATGGCTCGCCCGCCGCATCGACGGCGACGAGAGATTGGATCAACGGAGATGAAGGCGGTTACGACACGGTGCTGGCACCGGGCACGGGGAAAAATGTGCTCACGGTAGGCTCGGTAAAAGACAAGGTGGGGGCTAGCTTCACCCTCTCATCCTTCTCCGGCACGGGTCCCACGGATGACGGGCGCATCAAGCCAGACGTGGTGGCCGTGGGTGAGCGCAACACCGCTCTCGGGCTGGGTGCATCCCTTTTTCTGGCCCGCACGGGCAGCAGCACCGCGTATTACGATGGAGTGAGCGCGGACACCGAGGGCGTGGTGGACTACGCGGGCACCAGTTTTGCCGCTCCGCAGGTTCAAGGTGGTTTGGTGCTGGCCCAACAACGACGAGCACAACTGCTTCCCACAGCCGGGCCGCTTCTGGCCTCCACTTGGAGGGCAGCAGCCATCCACACGGCACAGGAGATCGGCGCTGCGGGACCGGATTATCAGTATGGCTGGGGAGTCTTTGATGCTGTTGGCGTGGTGGAGGTGATCGAGAGCGATGCCACTCTAGGACGTGGCTCCCGTATCAAGGAATTTGAGATCGCCCAAGGGCAGTCGAAATCGTTCCTTGTCACGCTTCCGGCCAACACTGCCGGACGCATCACGCTTGCATGGAGTGATCCCGCCGGGAGCCCGCCTGCGTTCGACAGCGTGGTGGATGATTCTACGCCAATGCTGGTCAACAATCTTGATCTCTCCGCGCTAGACATGGGATCGAACACGACACACCGGCCTTGGATTCTGAACCCGGATTTGACCAACGAGACGCAGGCCGCCCGCGCCGCCGCTGCCACGACCGGGGTGGATAACCGGAACAACGTGGAGCGAATTGACATTAGCTCCACCGCGCAGGCCCGCACCTTCCGTGTCACGGTGGCACCGCAGGGGACTATCACGAGCGGCCCGCAAAAGGTGTCCATGATCCTGACCGGCGTGGTGCCTGCCATGCCCTCTGCCGTCAGCTTCGGCCCCAGTGGGAACCCGAACAACGCCAACGAAATGGCCAGCGCGTTCAAGACGGACCCTGGCGCGTATTTCACGCTTCAAGCCTCCGCTGATCTGGTCACCTGGACGGATGTGAGCGGCAGCTCGGTGCTGGCGGCAGGTGAACAAACAACGCTGCTGATCAACAAAAACCCCGTGGACGAACGCCACTTCTGGCGTTTGCGCCGCGGCCAATAAGACCTTATGCGCCTGCCCGGAATCATCTTCACCTGTCTGCTGATGCTGCCACCGCTCCCGAAAGCGGCGGCAGCGGTCGTGGTGACCTACCGTGGCAGCAATCCCAATGTGCTGCCAGTGTTTCTTACTGGCGCCACTCCCTTCGACATCAATGCGGATGGCATCAACGACTTGCTCTTCACATCAAACGGTTTGTTTGCAGCACTGCAAACTTACGGAACCAATCGTATCTCCGCATTTGTTGACTTGTCAGGATTTTATAGTCCGCAG
This sequence comes from Verrucomicrobiaceae bacterium, assembly GCA_016795465.1. GTDB lineage: Bacteria > Verrucomicrobiota > Verrucomicrobiia > Verrucomicrobiales > Verrucomicrobiaceae > Prosthecobacter. Next base: position 102,075 of record JAEUHK010000062.1, read on the forward strand.
GTTGTCCCTGCCGCTCTTGGATCGGAGATTGGCCCAGGGTCTTCATTTGACTATGCAGATCCATTTGTTCCTGGATTTGGAAACATACCTGGTAGGTGGCACCATGGAACCGACTCAGGCTCGCCAAACGGATTTTTGCTTGGATACTCCAATTCTGGATTCATGCAGTATGCGAATGGCTACATAGGCATCGAATTCATGGCGGCAGACGGCATTCACTACGGATGGATTCAGTATGAGGGCTTTGCCGTGGCCCAAGTGCCGCTTTACGGTTTGAATGGAGAGATATTAGGTTACACCCAAGGCATTAGCGGTGCGCAAGGGGGCTTTGTGAACTCCTGGGGATGGGAGACGGCTCCGAACATGCCGATCATCGCGGGCAGCGTGCCGGAGCCGGGGCGCGTTGCCCTGTCGATATTTGCTTTCATCTCCTCCTTTCTGCGCAGGAAGCGCCAATGGATATGACTAACCTAGTTCACAGTCTCATTGTTATCAGCACTCTCGTCTTCCTGGGTAGTGCCCACGCCGCTGTGGTGGCAGTGAATGTCACTCCATCTTTGGATGGTGGCTATGACCTGGATGGAAACGGCACGGTGGATTTCCGCATGGAAGCATTCGCCATCGGCAACCTTTCGGTGGGAAGCACGAGTTCGTTGTTCACTTTTCAGTTTAACAGGAGCCCCGGGTTTGCCCTGGCCGGAAGGCCGACGGGCTATGTGCCCGCGCTCGCCGCTCTGGGAGCATCGGAATCTGTCGGAGGTCATAGTGAATGGGCGGATGCTTATCCAAACTGGAACCCTGCCATCATGGCGTATTCCCCCGGAACGATGCAGCTATGGCCCTCTCCTCCTAGCGAAGGTTTCATGGGCGAGTTTGCGGGCAAAGGGCATGCTTTGGTCGGATACCGCCTCACGAAAGAAGGAATGGACTACTTTGGAGTCCTGGCCTTGGAATTGCGCTGGCCGACTTCTTCGTTCCCGGACTATGCACAAACTCCGGCTGAAACCATCACCGCGCCGGGTCCAGGTTTTGCACAGCCAGGAACGATGGTCGCAAGCAGCTCATTATCACCAAGCCTTCTTGACGGGTCGCTTGCTCCTTTGGGAGAAATCTGGTTGGGAGTGAGGATTACTGGAGGATGGATCGAGACGGAGGCGGGGCGATCCATTTCTGTTTCGAGCGTGCCGGAGCCGGGGCGTGCGGTGCTGATGCTGCTAGGCGGGGTTGGCTTGATGACTCGCCGCCGCCGGGCGGCTCTTGGGGCTGGGTGATTCCCTTGCTGCCTTCTCCCCGGAGGCGGCTTCCCGTTCCGCATGTGGCGGAATCATGCTCCAAGAGCCGCCCGGCGGCGGAAGCATGCTCAAGACCCTGCGGCAGGTGATTGAGTGACTCCAGCCCTCGAACTGCCAGGGAAGAAGACGGCCTGAAGAGCGTTTAAAAGGTCATGAAACGCCCTTGGAAAGACATCTCCGTGCCGCTGCGCGATGGCATGGTGCACTGGCCGGGTGATCCGGAGTGCCGCATCACGCGGGTTCACAAGATGGAGGAGGGCGCGGTGTGCAATCTCACGCACCTCTCGATGAGCGCCCACACAGGCACGCATATGGACGCGCCGCGGCATTTCGTGGCCGATGGCCTCACGATGGAGCAAATGCCGCTGGAGCCGGTGATCGGCCGCTGCCGCGTGATCGAGTTCGACGTGGAGAGCCAGATCACGGCGGATGATTTGAAGGCTCTGCGCCTGCTGCCGGGCCAGCGTCTGCTTTTCAAAACGCGGAACTCCTCGCGAAGCTGGGCGATGAGCGAGTTCGACAAGGACTTCATCTCCATCCGGGCGGATGCGGCGCAACTCCTCGTCGATCTGAAGATCATGACGGTGGGCGTGGACTACCTGAGCATCGGCGGCTATGGCAAGGACGTGGTCGAAACGCATCAAATCATGCTCGGTGCCGGCATGTGGGTAATCGAAGGGCTGAATCTCGCGGCCATCAAACCGGGCTACTACGACCTCATCTGCCTGCCGCTGAAGATTGAAGGCGCGGACGGTGCTCCCTGCCGTGCGGTGTTGCGTTGAACGCAGCCTCAATGGCCGGCCAGCTTGCCATCGGCCACATGAACGGTGCCGCCGCGCACGGCGATGACCTCGCGGGCCTGCTCCACCGGCACATGACGCGGCGTAGTAGCGGGTGAACCCTGCGGCCGTGCCCAGCGAATGCCGTTCGCGATGACACGCTGCACATCGGGATGGTGATAAATGGGATACACCTCATGCCCGGGGCTGAAATAGAAGATTCGACCGCTGCCGCGAGTCCATGTCGCGCCACTGCGGAAGACCTCGCCGCCTTGGAACCACGACACAAAGATCAGCTCGTCCGGCGTCGGGATGCCAAAGGGCTCGCCATACATCTCGGATTGCTCGATCTCGATGCAGTCGCCGAGTCCCGCGGCGATGGGATGGCCCGGATTCACCACCCACACGCGTTCACGCTCGCCCGCCTCACGCCAGCACAGCGCACAGCTCGTGCCCATGAGGCGCTTGAAGAGCTTCGACCAGTGCCCGGAGTGCAAAACGATCAATCCCATGCCCGCGAGCACGCGTTGCTGCACGCGCGTCACCGTTTCATCGAGCACCTGATCATGCGCCGCATGCCCCCACCATAGCAAAACGTCCGTTTCATCGAGAATCGCCTGCGAAACACCCTGCTCCGGCTCATCGAGCGTCGCCGTGCGGATGATGAAATCGTCATGCACTCCCAAAACCTCCGCCAGCAGGCTGTGAATGCCTTTCGGGTACATGGCGGCCACCACGGGATTTTGACGTTCGTGCACAAATTCGTTCCAGATGGTGACGCGGATGGGTGTGGGCATGGAGCTGATTGAAACGACCGCAATGAGGCGATCAAACGGGCATTTGAGCTTTAATCGCAAACCGCAAGCAGAGTGGGTACAAGTGTCGAAGGTCCTCACATCGCTCACGCTGAACCGCGAAAACGCCTTCCAGCGCATCTATGAGCAGCCGCTTTGAGGAGCACGCTAACATAAGCGACCGAGTGTTGTGCGACCGGGCGGCTCCGGCAGCACCATGATGTCTTCCATGGGGAGAGCATCTGGCTCCAGCCAATCATCGCCCAGATCGTTCTCATGGGGTTCAGGGTCATCCCGTGCGACACGGGACACTTCCTCGTTCTCCGCTTCCTCTTCGGGCGGCTCTACCGGTTGCTCTTCCGTGAGGTCCTCGTCGGCACTCGAAAGACCGGCAGCACCGGGCAAATCCGTCGGGGCGCTGGTTGGTTTGACCAGGTTTGACTGGGTTTGACTCTCCTTCGATGCAGCAGGCGGATTTTTCGTGCTGTCGCCGCCTTCCGTGGAAGCGGAAGCCGTCTTTGCGGAAGGAGCCATCTTCAACCAAGCCTCCGTTCTTTCGAGCAAGGTGGCATCGTCTGGCGTGATCGGAATGCCGGCCTTGGCGTGGTATTTGATGCGGTCCGCCTTAATGAGTTCCTCATCCGCATGACCATAGAGGAGAGTGAGGAACTCGCGCAGTGCCTGCTCGGGATTGATCGCGTCCTGTGCCCGGAGTGCCCGCATGAAGGCCTGCGTCCACTCCCGCCACTGGGCGTGGGTGCGTTTCGTCTGCGCCTCCTGGGCCAGATGCAGCTCCGCCTTTTTGATTTCGAGCTGCTCGCACTCCAGCTTGAGACGGGCAGCGCTTTGGTCAAAGCGGCGCAGCGTTGCCACGGCCTCGTTCAGTTCCATCAGTTGGGCACGATGGCGCGGCTTGCTCCAGTCCTTCACCTGCATGGTGGTGGCGATGAGACTGGCAAAGCGCCCGGCCAGCAGGGCGGCCATGCGATCCGGCAGTTGGGGAGAGGCCGCCTCCAAGTTATCGGCCTCCTCAGTGAGCAGGCGCAGTTGGGCCAGCCGCTCCTGCCTGGCCTCCCACTCCCGGAAGCCGCCCTGCCGCCACTCGGACAGGTTCTGCTTCAGGATCGGGCGGCCTTCAAACTCCCGCACCAGCACTTCCAGCACCTCCGGCAGAGTGTGCAGCCAGCGGAGCAGGGTTTCACTAGGCTCCCCATCCGCGAGGCGCTGGTTGAGCTGCTCGCGGATGGCCTTGGGCAGGCGGGCGATTTTTCCAATGCGTGCCTTCATGCGTTCAGAGGGAGTAGCGGCCACGGATTTTCTCATGGTAGTAGGTGCCGGGGGAGGAGGCGCGCAGCAGGCCGAGGAACACAGACTCAGGCACGCGGTAGAAGGTGTAAGGCCCGTGGTCCGGAAACCAGATGTAGAGCCTGCGATTGGCGGGATCGTAGTCCGCCGCCTTGATGGACGTGGAGTTCAGGTGGTACATGTGGCGACAGCTACCTGCCACCGCCATCCAGTCTTCCGAACGCGAAACGCTTCTTATTCGGAAGATTCGTCCTCCAGGCCTCTGGTCATCGCCTGTGCCACCTTCCAGCCTGCTGGGTGTCCATCTGGACTGCTTTTGTCCTGATTGGACTTCGCCTTCTTCAGCCCAAGTGCTTTCTGTCGATAATCCGCAAAGGCCTTGTCCTCGTTCAAAGGATACTCTTCCGGGCATTCGCCCACCTGGCGGATCAGCAGACGCATGTCGCGGTCCGTCCAATGGTAACGTGTCAGGAGAGGCCACCAGTGGATGGCCAGTTGATCGACTTGTGGTCTTTTCAGCGAGCCCCATTTCTCGTTCGATTGTGCCTGGCCGATCAGGCCGAGTTCTGGTTTGCCGGAAAACCGGGTCGCCATCTTGCCGTGCCGGAACTGCCACCATGCTTTGCCGTTTGTATCCAGATTAGCATGATTACGCTGGATCAATCCGAGTTGGTAAAGCTCCCGCTGCTCCTGGGATGGCTGCAAAAGCCTCGGGGCAATGATCGCCGAGAAATGCGTATTCCAATGGATGATGGCTTCCAGCCATTCGGCCATGCGTTGGAAAAGATACCGCATCTTACGGAACAGCTCGTCTTGAGTCAGCGCTTGTTCGGCTCCGGCGGCGATACGTTCACTGATGGAAACTGGCTTTCCATACCGGTCCTCTAGCGTCACCAAGTTCAAGATGTGTTTGATGTGGGTACTTTCAGGAGCGTCACAGTTCGAGAAGCGCGAGAGGGCATTTAGAATGCCGCGCAACTCATCCGGTCTAGCATGGCCGAAAATTCTGCGCCAGGATTCCCAGGCGATGCCGGTTTGAAGATGCCGCTTCCCACTCTTGTTCTCGGCATAGTGTTCCACGGTGGACAGCGTCACATCCCCTACCCAAGCCTCGATCATGAAAGCGAGGAGGTAAAACGGATCCTGCTTCGCCTCGCCATAAGCATGGCATTCTTCCCATGAAGTGAATGGTGGAAGGTTTTCGGGCTGTTCCATTTTCATGGCATCAACGAATGAGTTTCTACGAACGTGAGCGTCCGCGCTCCCGTCTTTCTTCGTTTCAAGCATCCAGCATGGCGCGGGCCTCGGCGTGGACGGCGTCCCGGAGCTTCTTGGGCGACACGACTTTGGCGTGGCGGCCGAAGCCGAGCACCCAGCGGGTGATCTCCTCCATCCCGGCCAGTTCCGCGCGGAATTCGATCTCGCTGCCATCGTCCTTCAGCGGGGTGATCTTCTGGCTGCGGTGCCAGCGACGTTCGGCCACATAGCGGGCGGCCCAGCCGGTGAGGCGGATGCAGGCTTCAAAGCTCCCCGCCTCCGCACCGTAGCTCCACACGCCGAAGCCGCTGCTCAGGTGATCGCGGATGCTGAAGGAGGCATCGGCCACGAAGCGGTTTTTGAGCACCTCCAGGCCGCGGATGCGCTGGAGGGCAAAGGTGCGCCAGTCCCCGCGGGCCAGATCATGCCCGATGAGATACCAGCCATTCATCACCTGGCCCACGTGGTAAGGCTGCACGCGGCGCAGCTCGCCCCGGCCAGCACCGCTCAGCTTGTGGTAGGAGAAGGCCACCTCCTGGCGGTTCAGCGTCGCGTCCAGCAGCGAGGAAAAGAGGGCCGCATCCACCCGCATCACCCCGGCATCCTTCACCGAGCAGGCGGCATGCAGGTCCTGCCAGTGGATGGACACCGCCTCCGGGCAGGCCCCGGCGATCTTGTTGAGGCTCTCCGCCACCTGCTTGTAGAGAGGCGTGCCGCGCAGGGGCTCCAGTGCCTTCAGCGCCACAAACAGCGCCACCAGCTCGCCCCGGGAGAGCTGCATCGGGGCGAACTCGCTCACCGGCCGGGTGAAGTAATAGCCATGCTGCTTGTCGTCATACTCCAGCGGCAGGTTCTTCATCACCTGCAGGTGCGTGATGTCGCGCTGGATGCTCTTCGCGGAGACTTCCAGCTCCGCCGCCAGCGTCTGGCAGTTCGGATACTTGCCGGAGGCGATGATGCTGATGATGCGGCCGATGCGCCAGTCCACCGTGCGGCGGACACCGAGGTGCGGAGAACTCTGGACACGGGTTGAACGAGACAGGGAACGCGGGCGTGGCATGGTGGAGAGCTTAAGGATTCTGAACTAAAAAAGCACAAAAAGTTCGGGGTGTCAGCCAGCAAGTGTCCCACCCCCGGTGGCAGAATGCCGGCGTCATGAGTCCTTCTCCCTTTCCCATCGGGCACCAGGTTGTGTGCCTGCATGATCAGTTTCAGGCCGCTGTGTTCGAAGTTTTCGACGCCGTGCCGAAGGCCGACCAAGTGTACACCATCTCGGAGATCTTTTGGGCGAAGGAGCACGGGACCGGACGGGACATGCTGAGCGTCCGCCTCGTGGAAATTCCGCCGATCAACCCAGGCTTCGGAGGCTTCTCCCTCTGGCGCTTCCGCCTGCTGGAGGACGCCGAGGCACTCGCCGCGCTCCAGCAGGCGCTCGCCCTCGCGGCCTGAGCCTCCATTTCAACACCAGCGGGCAGGAGTGCCCGCGCTCCTCTCTAACCAAACACCACGACCAAGAACCTCATCAACCCAGACGGAAGACTCACGTCGTCCGCTGCACCCTGAAACAGCGGGCAGGAGTGCCCGCGCTCCTCCCGAACTACGAACTACGAACCACGAACCGAGAACCATGAGCAACGAAAAACACATCGAAATCGCCTACATCCTCGACCGCTCGGGCTCCATGCAGCCCATGCAGGAGCCCGCCGTCGCTGCCTTCAATGACTTCCTCAAGGCCCAGCTCGCCGTGCCGGGCGAGGCGCGGCTCACGCTTGTGCAGTTTGACGACTGCTACGAGGTGCCTGTGGCCTCCTTGTGCCTTCAGGACGTGCCGCAGCTCACCGCCGCCACCTATGTGCCGCGTGGCAGCACGGCCCTGCTCGATGCCATCGGCCGCACCATCCGGGATCTCGACATCCGCCTGCAAAAGCTGCCGCCTGCGCACCAGCCGGCCAAGGTCATCCTCGCCATCTTCACCGACGGAGAAGAAAACGCCTCCACCGAATACAGCGCCAAACACATCAGCGACCTCATCCGCCTGTATCGGGATACGAAAGGCTGGGAGTTCCTCTTCCTCGCGGCCAACCAGGACGCCATCGCCAGCGCGGCGAAGATGAACGTCGGTGCCGGCCTCGCTGGAAACGTCGCCTTCAGCGCCAGTGGCATTCGCTCCACCGGCAAGGCGCTGGCCCGGAAGGTGCGGGCCTCCCGTTTGAAGGCCACCGGCCAGATGGACGCGGCCGCGACCGCCGATGACGCGAAGAGCCTCGATGAGGTGCTGCGGGAGGAGGAGAAATAAGCAAGACCAGGGGACTTTGAGACCTGGAGACGGGAGATCAGAGAGTCCGTGGTCAGGAGTCCGTCTTTCGCATCCTTCATCGTCATGAAACCATCTCATCCTCTTCAGATGCTTGAAGCCACCCCAGAACGTCTCCGCGTGATGGCGGTGTGAATGGTGTTGAACTTCTACGAAACTAACCTGTGTTCATCCAAAACAAAGTTTAACCTGACCCATGCAGTATTTCTGGGCCAAAACCCTCTCCAACGGCGATCCCGGCATCTCGGTGCGGGATCACTGTCTGAACGTCGGATGCGTGGCGGAGGCATTGATGGAACGGCTACCGCAGAAGGTGAAGGCTATGCTCCCGCGAGGGGCTGCGACATTGGCAGCTCTGCATGATGTGGGGAAAATCAGCGCGGGGTTTCAGTCAAAGTGCTCGATCTATTTGCAGGACGCGGGGCTTTCTGATCGGGCCGCTGCGGAGCGCTGGGCCGATCCTTCGTTCACCGACCGTGACCATGCCAAAATCTCCCAGTGCTACATCGAGCCTCACCTGGGCCGTGCAGGGCGCTGGGCTTTCGCCGTGGGGGCGCATCATGGCACGATCTACACCCGGCTGGATGGCTTGTTTCGTCCAAAGGACATTCCCGCATGTCGTGAATGGGAAAAAGAGGGCCGCGATACCTTGCTGGCGGAGTTCACGGCTCGTTTCGGTGCTTTGCCGACGGCGAAACCGCAGGAGGACCATGAAGACCTCTGGCTGCTCGCGGGTTTGATTGCCGTCGCAGACTGGATGGGGTCCAACGAAGACTTCTTTCCGAACGATCGCGGACTCGGAGATGAAGCAAGTGCGCAGCGGGCCAGAGAGACGCTGGAGAAAATGCGCTGGGGAGGCGGCAAGATGCGTTCGCATTCGTTCTCGGCTCTGTTTGGCGATAAGCCGCCTTATCCCCTGCAAGAGGCCATCCATGAGCAGGCGCAGCGGCCAGGGCTTTACATTGTGGAAGGCCCGATGGGCTGCGGGAAGACAGAGGCGGCGCTTTGGGCCGCTCATCGGCTGCATGAGGCAGAGGAAAACACGGGGCTCTACTTTGCCCTGCCCACGCAGGTGACGAGCAATCGCATTCATCAGCGGGTGGAGCGCTTCTTGGCAAAGGCACTCGATGAACAGGCGAATTTCCGGCTCGCGCACGGGGCTTCATGGTTGAGTGACAAACAGGCCCTGCTGCTCCAGCCTGCGGATGCCGGTGACACTGAAAGCAGCGAGCACGTGCAGGAAGGGCGTTCCTGGTTTGCATCTGCCAAACATGCGCTGCTAGCACGCTACGGCGTGGGCACGGTGGATCAGGCTTTGCAGGGCGTAGTGGCGGTGAAGCACTTCTTTGTGCGGCGCTTCGGTCTCGCGGGGAAGGTCGTCGTGCTCGATGAAGTTCACAGCTACGATGTCTATACCGGCACGCTGATCACGCATTTGATTCGTGAGTTGCTGGCCCTGCGGTGCACCGTGATTGTGCTCTCCGCCACGCTCACGAAAGAACGCCGGGCCGAGCTGATCGCTGCCGCTGGTGGTGATGCAGAGGCCGTGCGCTCGCAGGCCTATCCGCTGCTCACGGTGGCTTGTGCTGGCGAGCCCTTGATCGAGCAAGCGGTGGAGCCTCCGCCGGAGCGGCACCTCACGCTGCGCTACTGTCACCTGGAGCCCCAGGAAGTTTTGCAGGAGTGCCTGCACCGAGCCGAGCAGGGCCAGCATGTGCTCTATCTTCGAAATACAGTGGCCGAGGCCCAAGATGCCTGCCGCATGGCTCAAGGCATGTCGCGGGAAGGTCGCGTGGAGATCGGCCTGCTGCATTCCCGCTTTCCGTTCTTCCGCCGGGAAGAGCTGGAGGGGGAATGGCTGGAGCGTCTCGGCACGCAGCGGGCGCTGGATGGCAAAGGCTCGCTGCTGGTGGCCACGCAGGTTGTCGAGCAGAGCGTGGACATTGATCTCGACTTCATCGTCAGCGATCTGGCACCGACCGACATGCTGCTCCAGCGCATGGGCCGGCTGTGGCGGCATGCACGCACGGATCGTTGCGGAGCCGTGCAGGAATTTTGGATCAATGCGCCTGTGCTGCCGGAGGATGCCGATGCCAACGCTTTGAAAAAAGCCCTCGGCAAGTCCGGCAAGGTCTATGCTCCCTATGTGCTGCTGCGTTCGGCGGAGGTGTTCGCTTCTCGCACGAGCTTGGTGCTGCCCACGCACATTCGGCAGGTGCTGGAGGCCACCTATGGTCATCAGGCGGAGGAGACGGAGCCGTCTTCTTGGAAGGAGCTGCGTGAGGTACTGCGACAAGACCTCGAAGAACAAAAAGCGCTCGCTGACTCCGCCACGAAGGTGCTTGGCCAGCAATCGCGAAAGGACGCCGAAGGCCTCCTCACCCGTCGGAATGGTGCCCCCACTCGCGATCTCATTCTCCTGAGTGCCTGTGAACGAAAAGACGCCGACCACTGGCAGCTCACCGGACTCGATGGCGAAACCGTGACTGCCTCGGCGTTTCAATGGCGCTTCGATGTGGCAAAGCTGCTTTCCCGCCATTTGGTTCGAGTGCCGCGATACCAAGTGCCCCGCCAGGACATGCCACCCTGGCTCAAGCTGCACACGCATGGCCCTACCTCCTTCGCGCTGGTGCAGATCGGCGGCGATTGCCTTTTCCCAGACGCGCAGGAGGACGGCGCACTGGCTTTTTGCCGGTGTCTCGGTCTCTACGCCAAACCCGGAGCCAAACCCATTTACCACGAACCCGACGACGACGATGAATTTGACGACTGATCCCTGGGTGCCGGTGCTAGACCGCCAAGGCACCCGCCAACTTCTCTCGCTGCAAGACCTCTTCGCCCAAGCGCATGAGCTGAGAGACCTCGCGGTGAAACCGCATGAAAAAATCGCCCTGCTGCGCTTGCTCATCTGCATCACGCAGGCGTCGCTGAATGGCCCCGATGATCACAGCGACTGGAAATCGTGCCGTGACGACATCCAGCCGAAGGTGAAGGACTACTTGGAGAAGTGGAAGAGCAGCTTTGAACTGTTCGGCGACGGCCCGCGCTTCCTTCAAGTGCCGGGATTAAAAGCGGCCAAGGAAGACGATGAAGGCAATGCGGCAACGAAGCTCGATCTCACGCTCGCCTCGGGGAACAATGCTTCCCTCTTTGACAATGCGGCGGGTATTTTGCGGCCAGTGAAGCCGGAGCGCCTCGCGCTGACGCTGCTCACGTTTCAGTGCTTCTCTCCAGGGGGGCGCATCGGGGTGGCGAAATGGAATGGTGCTGATACCGCTGGCAAGGGCTCGTCCAATCATGCGCCCTGCACGCCTTCGAGCATGTTGCACACCTACTTGATCGGCGAGTCCCTGCTGGAAACGATCCACTTGAACCTGCTCGACAAAGAAGAGGCCAAGCACCTTGGCGCGGGTGGCTGGGGCAAGCCGGTGTGGGAACTGCCCGTGACTTCGCTGGCAGAGAAAGCCGCCATTGCCAATGCTACCACAAGTTACTTGGGCCGTCTGGTGCCGCTGAGCCGCGCCATTCGTCTGGAGCCGGAGGGGCGCAGCTTGATTCTCGCGAATGGCATCGACTATCCGCTGCTGCCCATCTACCGGGAGCCTGCGGCCACGGTCATTTTGCGAGATGAAGAGCCAGCGGTGATCGGCATTTCACTCGGGCGCAGCATTTGGCGACAACTTGCGAGCATATCGATGAAGCGAATCGCCCAGAACAATCCGCAATCGGGGCCGCGTGCCTTAATGAACGTGCCCGAAGACCGCCGCAGCACGCTCTGGATCGGAGCGCTCGCCACGGACAAGGCCAAGATCGAAGATGTGGTCGAAGCGGCTTATGAACTGGCCCCGATTCTCTTCGAGGATGAAGGCCGTAAATGCTACGAGTCCGGCGTGGCTCATGCGGACGCCTGGAGCGAGGCGCTGTCCAAGAGTGTGAAAGCCTGCGCAGCCACGCTGAAACTGGAACCGGTGCCTTACGAGCGAGCGCGGCACTTTTATTGGACGGCGGTGGAGCAGCATGTGCCGCTGCTTCTAAAAGCAGCCGAGAGTCCCGCGACGGTGGGCGATTGGAAAGAGACCGAATGGGGCAGGAAGCTCCGCGAAGCCGCCGAGGATGCCTACGAGCACGCTTGTCCCGCGCAAACACCCCGCCAGATCGAGGCTTTTGCCATCGGGCGCGGCTTTCTCTTCCTGCCAAAGCCGGACACCGGCGATGGCAAAAAAGCCAAGGGAAGCGCCAATCCGAAGAAAGGCAGCAAATCCGCCGCTGCAGCATCCTGAACCCCATTTCACACCATGAACACGACGACTGACACCACCTCTTATGCAGAGCGCTTCATCGCGGCTCTGCGCCGCATCGAAGACGACCGTGGAAAAATGGCTGCGCTACGACGTGGCCTCAGTGACGGCACGCAGCGCACCGCCTGGCCGGTGATTGCCTCCCTCGGCATGGACATCGGCAATCAAGCCGCCATCACCGTGGCCGGTTTGTTTGCCACGCATCCGGTGATCTCCAATGCGCGCAGCCTTGGGCAGACCTGCCGCTTCATCGCCGTGGACAGCGGTCTCGCCAGCGACATCCCGGAGAGCTTTGACAAGCGTTTCCGCCGTCTCATCGCCTGTGACACGGTGGAAGAAGTGACCGGACAGCTCAGCGCATGGATTCGCCTCGCGAAGTCGAGACCAAATAGGGTTGGTGTTAACTATGAACAGCTTTTCTGGGACTTGAGCGGATGGGACAAGCGTAGCAGTGCCATCAAAGTTCAGTGGGCGCGGGACTTCTGGTCCTCGCGCAAAGACGAGGAAGCAACTTCAACGCCGGAGGTGACCGCACCATGAGCTACCTGACCAAGATTGAGGTGCCTTACGCGCTCGCCATTCACAAGCTGCGCATCCGCGACAGCTACGACTGGCATCAAAAGGCCTGGAATGCCTTTCCTGGAAGGGATGGGCAGCAGCGGGATTTTTTATCCCGGATCGACGAACAAGAGGAGGCTTACCGCCTTTTGATTCTGTCCCCCACCGCGCCGCAGAAGCCGGATTGGTGCCCCACGGATTGCTTTGAGTCGAAAGAAGTGCCCGAGGACTTCTTCTCGCATCCGCGTTACCGCTTCAGCCTGCTCGCCAACGCGACCAAGAAACAGACCGTCCCCGGACCTGATGGCCGGAAGCTCCGCACGGGCAAACGCATCGGCATCTACACGCACGAGGAGCTGGTGGCCTGGATGCAGCGAAAGGCGGAGGCAGGCGGCTTTGCCCTCGAAGGCGAGCCGCGCGTGATTCCCAAGCCGCGCAGTTACTTCCACCAGTCCAAGTCGAAGATGAACGGCGTGCATCATGCCGTGGAATTCCAAGGCACGCTCCGCGTGACGGATGCCGCGCTTTTCAAAACCACCGTCCATGCCGGCATCGGCAGTGCCAAGGCGTTTGGCTTTGGCCTGCTGGCACTGGCTCCCATTTCCTAACCCCACACAAACCCAAACCTCATTTCCAAACCACACTATGAAACTCATCGAACTCCACATCCTGCAATCCTTCCCCGTCTCCTGCCTGAACCGCGACGACGTGGGCGCTCCGAAATCCGCCACTTTTGGAGGCGTGTCCCGTGCCCGCATCTCCAGTCAGTGTCTCAAGCGTGCCATCCGTGAGTATGCGCAGGACAATCTGCCTGACGCCCGTTTTGGCGGTGAGCGAACGAAGCTCATCGTGCAACCGCTCGCTGCTGCCCTGGAGAAGAATGGCCTCGATGCCAAAGCGGCCATGGAGCACGCAACGAACATTGCCGACAAGCTCGCGAAACTGGATGCAAAATCCGTGAAGGATGGCGAGGTGCCACAAGTCGGCACTCTCACCTTCCTCTCGCCTTGCGAGCTGGAAGGCATCGCTGCAAAAGTCGCAGAGCTGGTGAAGTCCAACCCGAAGGCGAAGGATTATGAGAAGAGCCTCGACAAGTTCGCCAAGGATGCCGGACTGATGGACGGTGCGGATATCGCACTGTTTGGCCGCATGGCGGCTTCCATGCCCTCCCTCACGCTCGAAGGTGCGGCGATGTTTTCCCACGCGCTGTCCACCCACAAGACCGAGAACGATCTCGATTTCTTCTCCGCCGTGGATGACCGCAAGCCGAAAGGGGATGATGCAGGCGCGGGCATGATCGGCACGCTAGAGTTCAACAGCGCCGTCTATTACCGCTATGCGGCGGTGAACCTGGACCTTCTCTTTGATGCCGACCATCTCGGCAAACTCACGGAAGACGAGCGCAAGAAGGTGGTGGCCGCCTTCATCGAAGCCACCGTGCTCGCCGTGCCCGGGGCGAGGAAGAACTCGATGAACGCCAGCGTGCCGCCAAGCTATGTGCTGGGCCTTTACAAGGAAAAAGGCCAGCCGGTGCAGCTCATCAATGCCTTTGAGGCTCCCGTGAAGGGTGCTGGGTTGGTGGAAGGTTCCCGCAAGCAGTTGGTGGAGCATCATCAATCCCTGAAAACCACCTGGGGCATCGAAACCAAGGTCGAGGCCGCGATTCCTGACGTGCCCCTGGCTAGCTTCATCCAACAACTCACCGCCCATGTCGCCTAAACCTTGCCTCGCCCTCCTGCTGGATGGCCCGATGCAGAGCTGGGGTTTCGCGTCCCGCTTCACGCGGCGCACCACGGCGCTGCATCCCACCAAGAGCGGCATCTGCGGCCTGCTGGCCGCCGCGCTGGGCTATGACAAGCACCGCGCGGATGAACCGGCGCAGATCGCCCGGCTCGCGGCGCTGAGCTGCACCACCGTGACTTTGCCGAAGAAAGGCAAGCGCGATGATTTGCCCATCCTGCGCCTGAGTGACTACCACACCATCGGCGGCGGCTATGAGAAGGGCACGGACTGGATGAAGAAGCCCCGCGCCGCCAGCGGGGCCGTGCTGGAGACGGTGCTCAGCGAGCGTCATTACCTGCTCGATGCCCGCTTTGCCGTGCTTCTGGAAGGTGAGGCGGAATACTTGGCGGAGATCGCTGCTGCGCTGGAGAATCCCCGCTGGGGCCTCTGGCTGGGCCGTAAGTGCTGCATCCCGGCCAGTCCGTTGCTCATCGGGGTGCTGCCCTCTCAGGAGGAAGCTCTCAAAGCCGTGCTCCGGCGCTGTGGGGCGGATGAAGCCACGCCGCTGAGCGCCTTTGACCACGTCATCGAGAACCCCGATGAAAAAGAAACGGACGCCGAGTGGCTGACCGACACGCCCGTGGCCTTCGGTGCTGCCATCGGCCAGCGCCACACGCCGAGGCGCATTTTGCAGAAGCGGCGCAAGACCTGATGCCCATCTTTGAAAAGCCCCCTATTGAGACACTCGCTCCGGCCAAGGACCGGTGGACGCCGCTTTACCTGGAACACGGCCGCCTGGAGGTGGACGATGCGAGCGTGAAGTGGATCAGCGGCCAGGGCCTCGTCTGCCGCCTGCCGATTGCGACGATCTCCGCGCTCATCCTCGGCCCCGGCACCACGCTGACGCATGCGGCCATCAAGGTGTGTGCGGACTGCAACACGCCGCTCTTCTGGATGGGGGAGGACGGGCTGCGCTTTTACAGCTACGGCATCCAGCCGAACCATGACAACAGCATGGCCCGCCTGCACGCCGAGGCCTGGGCCAGCAAGAAACGCCGGGAGGAGATCGCGCGGAAAATGTTCCGCTTCCGCTTTGAGGACATCGAGGTGAACAGCGCCACGGTGCAGCAGCTCCGCGGCATGGAGGGGAAACGGGTGAAGTTCACCTATGAGCGGCTCGGCATGGAGTACGGCGTGACGTGGAAGGGCCGGGACTACAACACACAGAAGTGGGACCTGGCCGACGGCATCAACAAGGCCCTCTCCGCCACGAACGCGAGCCTCTACGCCCTGACCAGCGCGGTGTGCCTGAGCATGGGCTTCCTCCCGCAACTGGGCTTTGTGCATGATGCGGGCACGCTGCCTTTCATCTATGACGTGGCGGACCTCTACAAGCATGAGACGAGCTGGCCGGCGGCCTTTCAAGCGATCCGCCAGGACCCGAAGGATGATGGCACGCTGGCGCGGCAGTTTCTGAAGGAGCGCGTGGAGCAGGTAAAGCTCTTGCAACGCATGCCACGTGACCTGACGAAGCTCTTTGAAGCCAAAGCAGAGGGCGGAGGGCAAAGAGCGGAGGGATGAAAACCAAGAATCAGACATCGAAATCTCAAATCAGGATTCAACATGACCGTCATCGTCGCCAATGACACCCCAGACGCCGTGCGGGGCATGCTGAAGCGCTGGTTCATCGAACCGAGGCCGAATGTCTTTGTCGGCACGCTGAATGCCCGCACGCATGGGAAGGTGATGGACTACATCCGGCGAAACGGCCCGGAGGAGTTCGGCATGCTCATCATCAGCAGCCAGCCGGGGTGCCAGGGGTATCAAATTGAGCGCATCGGCCCATGCGGTTGCCAAGGGCGAAAGCCAGAGATGATCAGTGGGATCACACTCGTGGCTGAGCAGTGGCTGGAGGCGGATGATGTGCCGTTTTGAAAGGCCGCGTGCCTGAATTGACGCTTTGAATTCTAAAGGCTATACGCCGGAAGCCTGTGAAATGCAGGGTTTCCCCTCTGCCCGAGGGGATGGTCCGCCTTCCAGACTTCGAGAACCGCAACCGTAACCGTTTCCCCTCTGCCCGAGGGGATGGTCCGTCCCCTCTACGTTCCCAGTTCGAAGCCGCTCAGTTTCCCCTCTGCCCGAGGGGATGGTCCTCGTGGGGCGTGAGGTGGCGGAAGTCGATTTCCGTTTCCCCTCTGCCCGAGGGGATGGTCCGCGTTTTCCGAATTTGTTCCGAAGGATAGTCCAGTTTCCCCTCTGCCCGAGGGGATGGTCCGTAGGGCAGTTGTCCGGGGGGAATCGCGCCGGTGTTTCCCCTCTGCCCGAGGGGATGGTCCGTCTGCTTGGCTGTCGGTGTCGTCGTTCTCGGAGTTTCCCCTCTGCCCGAGGGGATGGTCCGGCCGATCAAGAGCGCCGCGACCTCGCCGCTGTGTTTCCCCTCTGCCCGAGGGGATGGTCCGGTCACGAGGCGGCCCGGATGCTTCATCATCTGGTTTCCCCTCTGCCCGAGGGGATGGTCCGCGCGACCACCAGAGGCGGACATGCCGTGGTGGGTTTCCCCTCTGCCCGAGGGGATGGTCCGATGCCCACGCTTCCAGAGCGTCCACAGCTTGGGTTTCCCCTCTGCCCGAGGGGATGGTCCGCCGATTGAATCGGTTTACGTCAATACCACGGGGTTTCCCCTCTGCCCGAGGGGATGGTCCGCGCCAGCCCTTGATTGAACAAGCCCACAATGCGTTTCCCCTCTGCCCGAGGGGATGGTCCGGGCTGGCCGAGGGTGACGGCACGGCCGCCGCGGTTTCCCCTCTGCCCGAGGGGATGGTCCGCCTTGACGGTTCTTTGTTCGTGGTTCTTTGTTGTTTCCCCTCTGCCCGAGGGGATGGTCCGCTCGATGATCTTGTTGGCAACGGCCTCACGGCGTTTCCCCTCTGCCCGAGGGGATGGTCCGCCCGGACTGTAGCGACAGCCCATGGCCCAAGCGTTTCCCCTCTGCCCGAGGGGATGGTCCGATGTGCACCTATTTCGCACGCTGGATCACGCGGTTTCCCCTCTGCCCGAGGGGATGGTCCGAATGCGTCCCGCCTCAATCAATACCACGGCGAGTTTCCCCTCTGCCCGAGGGGATGGTCCGCGGCGACTTCGTGTAGGTGCCCGCGTAAACCGGTTTCCCCTCTGCCCGAGGGGATGGTCCGAGGAACCGCGCATAGCGGGTGGTGGCTCCGGCGTTTCCCCTCTGCCCGAGGGGATGGTCCGCGCCTACCCGCAGACCCTCACGCTGGCAGGGGGGTTCCCCTCTGCCCGAGGGGATGGTCCGCCTTCACCGAGCAGCAGATCGCCAAGGTCGGCGTTTCCCCTCTGCCCGAGGGGATGGTCCGACCTCCTCCATCCCTTCATCGTTGAATTGAATGTTTCCCCTCTGCCCGAGGGGATGGTCCGGCCCGCGCCGACGGTCCGAAGGACCTCGAAAAGTTTCCCCTCTGCCCGAGGGGATGGTCCGGCTTCGGCTGTAGCTTTGGCAGGGTGGCGAGGGTTTCCCCTCTGCCCGAGGGGATGGTCCGGCAGCCGGGGATTACCACGGCCAGATTGGCAAGTTTCCCCTCTGCCCGAGGGGATGGTCCGGTGCCGCTGCCGTTGTTGGTGAGGACGCCGGTGTTTCCCCTCTGCCCGAGGGGATGGTCCGTCATCACCGCTGAGCAGACCGGCAATCCTGCCGTTTCCCCTCTGCCCGAGGGGATGGTCCGTTTTATGCTTGCCGTCGCCACAGCTTGTTTGTGTTTCCCCTCTGCCCGAGGGGATGGTCCGCGCAGGAGCAATACCTCCTCCAGGCCCTTAATGTTTCCCCTCTGCCCGAGGGGATGGTCCGCATTTCCACCGACCAGCCAGACACCGGCAACTGTTTCCCCTCTGCCCGAGGGGATGGTCCGAAATCGCCACCCTGACGGATGCCGTTTCTGGCGTTTCCCCTCTGCCCGAGGGGATGGTCCGCGGAAGCTCGTGGCCGGCGGGATGGATGCGGGGTTTCCCCTCTGCCCGAGGGGATGGTCCGACGAATCAAGCTTGCGCACCGGGGGCTGCGCTGTTTCCCCTCTGCCCGAGGGGATGGTCCGAGCGGGCTCCATTCGGCTTTGAAGGCGCGGGCGTTTCCCCTCTGCCCGAGGGGATGGTCCGTGCGCGTCCCAAAGGTCGCCAAGCGCCACGCTGTTTCCCCTCTGCCCGAGGGGATGGTCCGTCATCGGCACCGCCATGATGCCCGGCGGAGCCGTTTCCCCTCTGCCCGAGGGGATGGTCCGCGGTTCACAGCACCGCTTTGTTCGGCATTGGGGTTTCCCCTCTGCCCGAGGGGATGGTCCGCCAAACGTGACGCCAGGAGCCGATTTCTTGCCGTTTCCCCTCTGCCCGAGGGGATGGTCCGTCCGCGCCGCCCTCCTCGGAGCCACTGTCACGGTTTCCCCTCTGCCCGAGGGGATGGTCCGGTGACGGGGAGCGGGGAGGCGGTGACGGGGGCGTTTCCCCTCTGCCCGAGGGGATGGTCCGATCGGCGTCTCCTCATTCAAGGTCGTCAATGAGTTTCCCCTCTGCCCGAGGAGATGGTCCGACTACTGCGGTGACATTCACTGCGATGGCAAAGTTTCCCCTCTGCCCGAGGGGATGGTCCGACGCTGTTGGACATCGCGGGCGCTAGGGCATGGTTTCCCCTCTGCCCGAGGGGATGGTCCGAGGAACCGCGCATAGCGGGTGGTGGCTCCGGCGTTTCCCCTCTGCCCGAGGGGATGGTCCGCCAACCGACAAGCAACCCGTGGCGGCCGTGAAGTTTCCCCTCTGCCCGAGGGGATGGTCCGGCGAATCATGAGCTGCGGATGTGGGCGGGCAGGTTTCCCCTCTGCCCGAGGGGATGGTCCGTCACGGGCGATCTACCGGCAACCGCGTCCATAGTTTCCCCTCTGCCCGAGGGGATGGTCCGGAGATCGACCAGATGCTCACCGATCTCGAGCAGTTTCCCCTCTGCCCGAGGGGATGGTCCGATGTGGCGCCCGTTTGGCACGGGGGTGTTTGAGTTTCCCCTCTGCCCGAGGGGATGGTCCGCGTGTCTCCATGCTCGTCAGCGCCGCCCTCGGGTTTCCCCTCTGCCCGAGGGGATGGTCCGTCGGGATGCCCGGCAGTGACCAGCGGCCAGAAGTTTCCCCTCTGCCCGAGGGGATGGTCCGTGCCAGCGTTGACGGTGAGCGCCCCCGTCATGGTTTCCCCTCTGCCCGAGGGGATGGTCCGCTCTACCGCGAGATCGAAACGCTGAAGCAACAGTTTCCCCTCTGCCCGAGGGGATGGTCCGCCACCCTTCGAGTCCATCTTCCGCTTCACGAAGTTTCCCCTCTGCCCGAGGGGATGGTCCGTGGCTCCGCATCAACCCAAGGCGCTGTCGGCGGTTTCCCCTCTGCCCGAGGGGATGGTCCGTCGATTGAGCAGAACCGCAAGAAGCACGGGTGGTTTCCCCTCTGCCCGAGGGGATGGTCCGCCTTCAACGGTGGCACCAATGGCTCAGGCTACGTTTCCCCTCTGCCCGAGGGGATGGTCCGACACGAAGACCACCATGCAGATCCTGCATGCAGTTTCCCCTCTGCCCGAGGGGAGGCTTGGTCAAGAGGCGCGTCTTCATCACCTGCACTCGTCACCGTGGGGATGGTGCGGGTGGGAATTGGGTGAGATTGCAGGCAGGAGTGCCTGCATCACTGGGAGGTTTTCTTTGGCGGGAGAGTCGTCGCAAGATTGGGGTGCGCTTTGGGCTGTGGTGGCTGGCTTTGTGCTGGCAGCGAGCCGCGTCCGAGCTTCCTTTCCCGCATGCCCGCCCGATCCGATCGCCCGTGTCCCCGTCCCAGCCTGGAGGAGCTGGCCCGCGCCGAGCGGGTGCTGGATGCCTGCGGGCTGAGGTTTGATGGCTATGCCTATGCGGAATCGCGGGCGGGCCGCGGCGTGGACGCGGGGGAGTGGCTGGCGGCGCGGCGGGACGACTTCACGCGCACGCTGCAGGTGCCGGAGGCGGTGGAGGGACACGGACTGGAAAGTCCGTGCTACGCTGGGGAGGAGGCGCATGCGGTGCTCTTTGCCTTTCAGCGTGGCGTGAAAGACCACGGTTGGTTCCTCGACCGCTCGGCGGGGTCTCTCGCGGGGCCGATGCTGTTCCTGCATCTCTACGCTGTTCCGGTGCCGGAGCGCTGGCGCCTGGCGGATCACGCGGACAGTTGGGACCGGCTGTCTCCCGAGGATCGGGAGGAGGCCGCCGGGGTCGTGCGGCGCTGGCTGGACTGGGCGGGGGAGCGCGGGGCGAGACTTTGAGACGAGGAGATGGGAGATGGGGGAGAAGAGGAGACGATGAGAAAGGGGGCGGGCCTGACGGCGCAGAGAGCGGAGAGCAGAGGGCGGAGAGGCGTTGATTTTGCCATGCGTCACGCTCATCTCGCGGAGCGAGATGGCCACTTTGCTCCGCCGAATCGCGTCGCCGACAGGTTTTCAGACACGGCCTGGCCGTTCCTGCTGTCCCAAACGCCTCCGATCCCTCGGCGTTTTTCGCCCTCCTGCTTTGACCGCCTGAAGGCGGGACTACAGAACCCAAGGCGCGGGCTGCTGCGAAGCCGCGAAGCGAACCCCGAACGACGAATGGGGAGCAGGGTTTGTCGGCGGGAATGGAATCCCGCCCTCCGAGGGGCGCGTAGCATCAGGGATTGGCTGATTGCGCCGGGGCGGCATCGTGCTTAACGGATCAGCCACCCCCAACCCCATGCTCACAGAAAACGACATTCGTTCCGCGCTCGGCAGCGTCCGCTACCCGGGCTTCAGCCGCGACATCCTTTCCTTCGGCCTCGTCAAAGGCATTCAGGTCTCCGGCAGCGATGTGACGGTGGAGATCTCCCTGGCGACACGCGATCCAAACATCCCTCGGCTCATTCACGAGCAGGCGATGGACGTTTTGAAGAAGCTGCCGGGCATCGGCGAGGTGCGGCTGAATTTTGACATCAAGGACCCGCCTGGCACGAACACGACCGCCTCGGAAAAGCTGGGCAAATCGAGCATCCCCGGCGTGAAGAAGATCATCGCGGTGGCCTCGGGCAAGGGTGGTGTGGGCAAGAGCACCGTGGCGAGCAATCTGGCGATCGCCCTGAGCAAGACCGGCGCCCGCGTGGGCCTGTGCGACTGCGATTTGTATGGCCCGAGCATTGCCCACATGTTCGGCACGAATGAGCGGCCGTATCAAAACGACGAGCAGCAGATTGTGCCGATTGAGAAACACGGCCTGCAGCTCATCTCGATGGGCTTTTTGCTCGAAGATGCCTCGCCGGTGATCGTGCGCGGCCCGGTGGCCACCCGTTACACGCAGCAATTCCTCCGCCAGGTGGCCTGGGACAATCTCGACGTGCTCGTCCTCGACCTGCCGCCGGGCACTGGCGACATCCAGCTGACCATCGTGCAGACGGTGGCGCTGGACGGCGCGGTGATCGTGACGACGCCGCAGGAGGTGGCGCTGATCGATGCCCGCAAGGCGGTGTCGATGTTCCAAAAGGTGAACGTGCCGATCCTAGGCATCGTGGAGAACATGAGCTACTTCCTCTGCCCGTCCGACGGCAAGGCCTACCACATCTTCGGCCAAGGCGGCGGCGAGCATGAGGCGAAGCGTCTCGGCGTGCCGCTGCTGGGCCAGATCCCCATCGAGATGCCGATCCGCGAATGCGGCGACCAAGGCCACCCCATCGCCCTGGAAGATCCGGCGAAGAGCACGGCCTCGAAGGTGTTTCAGGAGATCGCAGCGAAGCTGCGGTGAGCTTTGAGGCTTGTTGGGGCTGCGGACGTTCTCCAAGCCGTCGGGAGGTTTGGCGAACAGGCTAGGCCGTGTTTGAAAACCTCAATGTATGTTGTTCACGCTTTAGCGTGAACTGGCTTTTGGCACGCTAAAGCGTGAACAACATACTCCAGACGCGCCTTGGGTTTCAAACACGGCCTAGTTGTCGAGATGATGTTTTTCTTCGCCAAACCTTCCCGACCTACTCCATGGGTCACACCGTGAAGTCGATCATGTTCAGGTTCCGCGCGTTGAGCGTGGCGGTGCTGAGATCGGGCTGGAAGCGGGTGAGATTGGGGAAGACCTGCTGCACCTGCATGTCGGTGAGGCCGAACCATTTGCCGATGAGGGCGGCCTTTTGGTCGACGGCGGTGCTGGGGATCCAGCGGCCGCGGTTGCCGGTGCAGTCGATGCCGCCATTGACGGTGAGATCGGGGAAGGTGCCGTAGATGCGGCCGCCCTGCACGGCACCGCCGGCGATGAGGCTGGTGCCGCCCCAGGCGTGGTCGGAGCCGCCGGTCTGGTCGCTCTTGTTGGGGGTGAAGGTGCGGTTGAAGTCGGAGGCGGTGAAAAGCATGGTCTTGTCCCACATGCCGATGGCCTTCATGCAGTCGGCAAAAGCGCGGATGCTGCGGGAAAGGTTGTTGATGAGGTTGTAGTAGCCTTGGTTCTGCGCGGTGGGGCTGGGGATCTGCGAGACGTGCGTGTCCCAGCCGCCGATCTGCACGAAGAAGATCTGCCGCTTGTTGGAAAGCACGCTGCGGCCCGCGATCATGCGGGCGACGACTTTGAGCTGGTTGCTGAGATCCGTCTGCGCGAAGCCGCCGGGGAACCAGTTGGTCCAATGCTGGTCGAGCGTGGGATTCGGCGTGGCGGTTTGCGCGAGGGCGTTGCCGACGAGGCCTTCGGTGTTGCGGGCGCTTTGCGGGACACCGACGTAGGTTTCGTCAAAGAGGCTCTCGTGTGACGCGGCGAGGATTTGCTCCAAAGCACGCAAACGCCAGCCCGCGGAGGTGTTTTGATAATTCGTGCCGCTGAGCGGATCACCCGCGGTGAGGCCGCCGATGCCATTGAGCGGGTTGTACTTGTTCGCAGGGGTGGTGCCGCCGCGGTAGTTGGGGTTGAGCGCCGTGTTGCGCAGGGCGCTGCCGTAGGCGGTGGAGGGGCTGCCGCCGGAGAAGCCGGTGAGGGAGCTGACGGCACCGCTGCTGTTCATGAAGTAAGGCTGCTCCGTGAGGCCGATTTGGAAGCTGTTCGCGCCAGCGACGGAGACGCTGACGCCGAGATCGCCGCTGTTCATGCCTGCGACGATCTCGGCGATGCGACCTCCCCAACCC
Organism: Verrucomicrobiaceae bacterium; assembly: GCA_016795465.1. Taxonomy (GTDB): domain Bacteria; phylum Verrucomicrobiota; class Verrucomicrobiia; order Verrucomicrobiales; family Verrucomicrobiaceae; genus Prosthecobacter. The sequence goes on from JAEUHK010000062.1 coordinate 125,556, forward strand.
TGGGAGAAAGGCTTGTCTGGCAGTGAAGACTGCCACTGCACCTGCTGGTCGGAGTGGGAGAAGAGCTGCGGCGGCTTCGTGGAGGCCGGGAGCGTGTTGAAGTTCGCACGCGTGATGTTTTGCGTGCCGACGAGCGTGCCGATGTTCGTGATGAAGGCGAGGTCTTGGCTGTCGAAGAGGCCTTTGAGAGGATACGCGCCGGGATGGAGGGCGAATTCGTTCTGCGTGTAGTTCCCACGATTGGCGGGATCGAAAATGCTGCCACTGGAGCTGCCGTTGAGCGGGGTGATGCGTGTGCTGACCTGCGAGGTGTTGTTGTTCGTGGTGCCGTCGTAGTAGCCGTTGTTGGCGGCGGGCGTGTAGTCGAACTGGGTGTCCGGGATGCCGACGACGCCGCGGGCGCTGTTGTAGTTCGCACGTGCCGCGGAGGTGGTGCCGGCGGGCATGAGCATGTTGTTCGAATCGCAGCCGCCATTCAGGAAGACGCACACGAGGGCCTTGTAGTCGTCTCCGGCGCTCTGAGCCGCCGCGGAGCCGACGAGCTTCATCTGCGCGATGGTGTTCACCATGGTGGTGAGCCCGAGTGCCGAGCAGCCGGACTGCAGCAGGAAGTCGCGGCGGTTGGGCTTTGTGCGGTCTTCGGTCTTTTTGAGGAAGATGTTCATGGGGAAGAAGCGGTGTGATGGGACGGATAGGACCATGATGGGACGGATAGGACCAATAGGACGGATGGAACAGATCAGTGGCTGATCAGGCCGGGGGCACCCACGCTCATGAGGTAGCCGCACCAGCGGACGCGGTCGCGGATGTCGTTGTCGAAGGTGGCGGTGGGCGGGGTTTTGGGATTGTAGGCAGCCTGCGGCGCGTAGCGGGTGGTGGCGGGCAGGTTCGTGCCGCCGCTGTGGGCATAGACGGCCTCGATGATGGTCTGGCGCGGATTCACCGGGGGCAGGGGACTTGGCGCCGGGGCATGCGGCTCGACGAGCACGGGGAAGCGGGCCTTGAGGCTGCCGCCATTGAGCCAGAGGTCCATTTGATCGACGACGGCCTTGCTGGCGGCCCAGTGGGCTTGCTGGATCTTTTGCAGATCGGAGGCCACGGTGCTGGTGGCGAGATTTGCCGGGATGGTGCCGCCAAAGAGCGTGGTGAGCGTGCTGTAGAAGATGCTGCGGTAGTGCAGGATACTGTCGGTGTAGTCGATGACGATGTTGTCACGCTGGTTGGAGCCGCCCTGGTCGTTGGTGAAGTAGCCGGCGGTCTTGCCGATCTGCGGCGGCGGGATGTACAGCATCGGCGGATAGAGCGTGAGGGTCACGTTCGTGCCCGCGGGAGGCTGTGTGTTGAGCTTGATGAGGATGCTGTCATGCGGGCCGCCCTCCATCACGACGGTGTCCGTGCCGCCGACGGGCGTGATGTCCACGCTGGGGCCGTCGTTGTCCCAAACGGGCACGGTGAGCGTGGCGACACTGGCGTTGTGATACAGCGGATCAGTGCTGGCCACGCTGTGGGTGATCAGCCCGGTATGCGAGGCTGCCTCCACGAGCGCATCATCCACCGCGGTGATGGTGACGGTTTGCGGTGTGGCCCAGTTGGCGGCGGTGAAGGTCAAAACAGCCGGAGAAAGGCTGAGCTGGGAATTGGCCGCGGCGGTGATGACGACATCGGCGGCCGGTGCGTGGCTCAAAGCGACGGTGTAGGTGTCTGTGACGCCGTTTTCGTTTGTGAAGGTACTGCCGCCGCTCTGGGCCAGGCTGATCCTGACGCCGTCATTGTCATACACACTGCTGAACACCGGTGTGATGGCGATGCCGTCAAAGGCCGCATCCGTGCTCGCCGCCGTGGCGGTGACCTGGCCCCAGTGCAGGATGGCAGGCTCGATGATGGAATCATCCACAGCACGGACGGTGACGGTCTGGGCCACATTGAAGGTGCCGCTGCCGGTGGCACCGGGAATGAAGGTGAGCGTGGACGGGCTGACACTCACTTCCGCGTCTCCGGTGAAGGTGAGCGTGACGGGCGCGGTGGGCTGCTGGCTGAGCACGACGGTAAAGGTGTCTGTCGCGGTGCTTTCGGTCACGCTGGTAAAGCCGCTGCTCTCCGTGATGCGCACGCGGTTGGGGGCCACGTTGTTGTCATTGTCCGTGATGATGTGCGTGACGGCGGGAATGCTGAGAGAGGCGTAGCTGGTGTCCGGTGAGCTCACGGCGACGGTGATCGGTGCCAGGTGACGAAGCTCGGCGAGGCTGTCATCGACGGGGAGCGTCCAGAGGGTCTGCGCGGTGGCCCAGTTCGCCGGGGTGAAGGTCAGCGCGGCCGTGGTGCCTGTGCCGACAGTGCTGGTGGTGCTCAGACGGCTTTGCGTGCCGCCGTTGAAATCGAGCACGACATTCGCGGTGGGCGCCTGCGTGAGCACGACGGTGAAACTGTCCGTGGTGGTGCTGGCTTCCGTGGTCCCGGTGGTGCCGCCGCTTTCCACGATGCTCACACCGGGCGATTCATTGTCCGTCACATACACGGTGACGGGCGGCACGAAGGCACCATTGAAGTAGCTGTCCGTGCTGGCGACATTGAAGCCGATGAAGCCGTTGTGCGGCGTGCTTTCCGCTACGGCGTCATCCACGGCGGTCACGGTGACGGTTTTCGTCGCGGTGTCCGTGCTGGTGAAGCTCACCGTGGCCGGCGAGACGCTGATTTGCGCATTCGGCACGAGCGTGACGGTCACCGTGGTGCCAGCGGCTGGATTGCGGCCGTTCAAGCCGACCGTGAAGGTGTCGCCGACATTCGGCGTGCCACCGGTGCCGGTGGTGCCGCCCTCGCGGACCGTGGTGAAGATGTTCGTCTGCGTGACGTTGAGCGCGGGATCGTTGTCGAGCACGTTCACGAGCACCACGGGCGAGTTCACGCGGTTGTAGGTCTCATCCGTGCTGGTGACGTTGTGCGTGATCGTGGCGGTGCCGGGTGGTTCGGCCGTCGCATCGTTGGTGGTGGTCACAGTGACGGTCACCGGCACGCTCCAGTTAGTCTCATCAAAGCTGAACGGTCCCGCAGGCGAAACCTGGATGCCAGAGGAGCTCGGAACGAGGGTCACCGTGGTCGTCGTGCCCGCATCCGGCCTGCGACCGAGCGAGAGGGTGTAGGTGTCCGTGGTGCCATCCTCGCTCACCGTGGTGCTGCCGCCGCTTTCGGCGACGACCACGCGCGAGTCATCGTTGTCGAGCACGGTAGCGTAGAAGGCAGGCGCGGCGATGCCTGTCGTGGCATTGCCGCCAGTCGTGGTGTCCGTGCTTTGCGAAAAGGCACGGATGATCACCGGGGATGACGGCGCGGCGCCGATGGTGACGGATGGCGCGGTGACGTAGCCCGCGCCGGGATTCGTGAGGATGATGGAGTCCAGTTTGCCATCGGCCGTCATTTTGGCGTAGCCGACGGCAGTCGTGCCGCCGGTGGGCGCTCCGCCAAATGAAACGCTCGGAATGCCGGTGTAGCCGTAGCCGGGATTCGTGATGGTCACCGCGCTCACCGCGCCGCTGGTCAGCGTCGTGCTGGCACTGGCATTCACCGGTGGGCTGTCGCTCATCAGGCCTTCATGCACGCCTTCATTCAGATAATCGTCATTCGCGGTGACGGTGACATCGACATCCGTGCTCCAAAGATTGCCTGATGAGCCGGTGGGCACGAAAACGATCGTCGAAGGGCTGAAACTCATCTGCGCGGCACTCAGCGTGACACTCACCTGCGTCGGCGGATTGCGGCGGAGGCGCACCTTGATGGTATCGGTCAGGCCGCCCTCCATCACACGCGTCTCACTGCCTGTGTGCGTGAGAATGATGAAATCATCGTCATCGGCGATGTTCGTGGCGATCTGCGCGACCGGCAGCGTGGTGGGATAGCCGCCGGTGGTGGAGGTGATGCTGTGATTGATGCGGCCCCAGTGAGGTCCTTCGGCGGTGGTGTCGTTGTTTCCGCGCACCACGACGGTTTGCGGCACATCCCAGCCGCTGTTGCCGACATTGCTGACCACCGTGACCGCCTGGCCGCTCGTCGGCGTGAAGACACGCGTGTAAGTGGTGCCAAAAGTCGTGCTGGTGCCGTGCTGGTTGATCTGCACGCCGTTGCCCGTGATGCTCACGGTGACGTTGCCGCCAATTGGTGCGCTGGCGAGGCGGATGGTGTAGCTGCCCACGCCCGCCTGGCCGACGGCGGTGTTGCCGGTTTCCGCGACATCCGTGGTGCCGCCGGTCTCCGTGATGATCACGCCCATGCCGCCGTCGTTGTCGCACACATTCACCGGCACATCCGGCGTGTTCAGCGCATGATACTTCGCGTAGGTGCTGCTGGTCGTCGTGATGACGATGCGGTCGTTTGATCCGGCTTCGCCAGCGTTCTCCACATCGCTGTCATCCACCGCGGAGATCGTCACGATCTGGTTCGTGCCCCAATCCGCATCCGTGAAGGTCAGCGTGGCCGGTGAGACGGTCACCTCGCCGTTTGCGGAGGCCAGATTGACCTCCACGCTCGCTCCCGGTATCAGCGGCGCGGAGAGGCGGATGCGGAGGGTGTCCGTGCCCGTGCCTGCGGTGGCGCTTTCGGCCACCCAGGTCACCGAACTCGTCTCCGTGACGATCAGGCGCTCATTCGGCTGCTCATTGTCCACCACGGTCACCGGCACCGGCGGCACCGCCACGCCGTTGTAACCCGTCGCGGAGCCTGTGACGGCGAAACGCACGCCGCTGTAGGAAATGGGGCTGTAGTCCTGATTGTTCACGCCCACCATCGTCACCCGGATGCCCGTGTTCCAGTTCGCATCTGTGAGCGAGATCGTCGCGGGCCAGTTCATGACGGATGAGCCGCCATTCGTCGAAAAGCGCACCGCTGGTGTGGCGCTGCCATTGCGGAAAATGAAGTCCGCGCCGCCCACGCCCGGTGTGGCGCTCATCGGCCCCAGCGTCATCCAGGTGTAATTGTAGAGGTGGTTGATTTTCGACACCTCGGCTGCCTCCGTGGCCGTTTGCATCTCCGGCGCGAAAAGGCCCGCCTGCGCCAATCGGCCTGGAACGGTGAAATCCGGGTAAAACCAGTTAAACACCGTCGGCGCGTCCAAGGGCGATTGACCGAGGTTGTTGCGCAGCGAATCGATTCGGAAGCGGAACGGCCCATCCGGCCACGAAGCGGGCTTCGCGGGCGGTGAGAGGTTGTGCGTGTTGTATTTCGCGAGTTCGCCCGCATCCAGTTTGCTCAGCGGCGCGTCCGTTTCGCTGAATCCCGTGTTCATGTTCACGAGATTGGCCACGGGAGCTCCCGAGTAGGCTTTGAAGAGCCGCAGGATGTGCGCGAAGTGGATCAGCGGCTCCTTCAGCTTGCCGTGCGAGACCGCAGTGTCCGCGAGTTGCAGGCTGCGTGCCTCGTAATCCAGCAGGATGGCCTTCACCACGTTTCCGAGCCTGCCGTTGCTGTCGCGGTAGGCCTTCTGCACGCGGTAAATGTAGCCCGCGGAGGGATTCGAGGTCACCAAGCGCTGAATCAGCCAGCGGGACATGTTCACCGGTGTGTTCGTGTGGCCTGGGCGGCTCGGCGTGAGATTTTCCGGGTCGTAATCCGGATACGTGGAGTCCGTGGCGACACCGGCGAGCGCATCATGAGCCTTCACCACTTCCGCAAAGGCTGCGGCGTGTGTTTGCGCATCGGACATGCTGGTGATGTTCGTCAAGGTCAGCGGCATCTGCTGATGCTTGCCGTTGAAGAGCGTCTTCGCGTTGAAGTCATGATACACCGTCGCGCCCTGACGGCCGATCACCACCATCGGCGTCGTCCACGGAGCCTGCCAGTAGAGATGGCCGTCCTGGCGGCCAAACCACACGTTGTTGCCGCTGCCGTTCGCATAAACCGTCGGCGAGATGCGCTGGTCCGTCGTGCTGGTGCCGCCGTAGCCCTGCATGATGCCCGCGCGCACCGTGCCATGCCGTGCGCCATGAGAGAAGCCGGTGAAAACTCGCGCCAGCTCCGTGATGTCATTGTTGTCATACGTCGCGATGGGCAAACCCTCCGAGCTGAGCATCAAACTGCCGTCCGGATGCCGCAGCACGAGTCCGATGGAGAAGAGCTGCATGATCTCACGCGCGTAGTTTTCATCCGGGCTGATGATGATGCCGCCGCCCGCATCGTAAGTGGCGCGGTTCGCCATGCTCGTGAGGTAGATGCCCATCATCGGGTTCAGCGTCACGTTTTGCAGCAGGTCGCGATAATGGCCGAAGGCACCCGCGGCCAGCATGTCCCACCAGTTCGCGGTGCCGTATTGCCATATCGCTACGTCGCTAGCGCGCTCAGAGATGACGGTGATCTCGCTCAGCGCCTGCGTCACACGCTGACGGAGGTGGTCCTTGCTCTGCAGCACCATGCCCCACCACTCGCGACGGCGATTCGGAGCCGCGCCGTTGTTGTTCGGATGGTTGCCGCCCGGATCGTTCGTGTTCGGGCTGCCGCTGTTCGCCACGGGCATGCCGTTCACATACGTCACGCCCACCGTGCCGCCGTTTTGCGTGGGATCGGCGCTGTAGGTGATCGGTTTGTTCCCGCGCAGCGCGAACTCCTCCATGTCCGCCGCCATCACCAGCTTCCGGTAGTTTAGCGTCGGAGTGAGCGTGGGATTCATCTGCTCATCGATCCAGTTCTCCAAGCCGTCGAGGTAGGTGCCGCCGCCCGCGATCGCCGCGTCCACCTTGGCCCGGATCTCGGTGTAAAGCGCCGTCGTGCCGCCCATCGTCGCCTGGTTCATGAAACGCCAGATTTCACGCTCCAGCGCCTCGCCGGTCGGATTTTGCCAAAGCATACTGCCGAGCTCCGGCTGGGCCAAATCCGTGCGGTTGGGATCAAACTGTTCGGAACCGGCCGCCTTGTTGAAATAGCCCCAGATCTCCTTGTCCGGGAAATTCACCGTCGTGATCGCCACATAAACCTCGCCATCCGCCAGCGCATCGAGCATCCGCTGGTCCGTCGGGATCGTCTGGGCAGCGCGGACATTCCAGGCGGCACCGCTCACCTGGCCTAGCGGCAGCACCTGCACCTCCAGATCCGGCCCGATGCGGATGTAAGCCGTGTTTTGATCCGAGGACAGATTGTTGAAAACCACCGAAATGCTCGCCGTGTTGTTCGCGCCATCGACCAGCGCCGTCGCGTAACCGCTCGCCGTGCTCGCCGCACCGGCCTCGCGGCCCAAAAAGGCCACATAAAGCGTTTTGTTCGCCGGATCGGCTGGATTCGCATCGCAGATCGAAACCGTCGCTGAAGCACCTCCGCTGGCTCCGGCGGCACCGGGCAGCGCCACGGCCACTTTCAGCGCCTCAGGCACCTCCTCCGTGCCGTCCTGCACCGGCACGACCTTCGCGATTTCATAGGGAGCGCTCACGCCCTCGCCTGCTGGCAGAGTCACCGTCGAGGTCGTCGCGTTCGACATGCTCTTAAAAACAAACTCGCCTGTCGTGGCGCTGGCCTTCGTCGGTGCCGTCGCCCCCGGAAGGCCATTCAGTGTGATGTTCAGGGGCATCGTGCCCACGCTGCGCTGCACCCGCACCGTGGCTGCGGTGCCCTCTTTCTCAAAAGCATCCACGACACCCGGCGTGATGGTGATCGACATCAGCGAGGCCAGCGTGTCCGCATCACTCGCCGCGCCGCCGGAGGCATTGCCCGAGCTCGTGGACTGCGTGGGATCGCTGCCCAGCTTCCCCTCCGCCCAGTCGGAAAGGCCGTCATTATCCAGATCCTGGTCCGAGACCTCCAGCTTGTAGAACTTTTTCGTTCCCGGCGGCCTCGTCACCACGATCGTCTCGCCCGGATTGTCCGCTGTCGGCACCTTCTCGCTGCCAGCGACCGGCTGCCAGTCCAGCGAAGGCGCATTCGGAAGATCCGCCGAGAGGACGCGATACTTTTTCCCCTTCTCCGCATCGAAGGTGAAGACCACGCTGCCCGCCGAGACCACCGTGTTCCCGATCTTCAGGCAATCCCCGGGCTTTCGTGGATCGGTGCCCGCGATGGATTCGATCACGTTCGAGCATCCATCGTTGTCCGTGTCGTCCGTGGTGACGAGGCCCCAGCCGTTGTAGAGCATCTGCCACACGTCACAGAGCCCGTCAGGGGTGCCCTGGCCGGGTCCGGTGCTGAAGTTGTCCGTTCCCGCGTGCGATGCCGTGGCAACAAGGATCGAGGACGCGACGAGGCTGAGAAAGCGTGCGTGGTGGGAGCGCATGACTTGGTCGGGTTGGGAAAGCTCAAGAATGCCGAGACCGCAGTTTTGGCCTCCTATTAAGCAATTTCGGCAGCATACCGGATTTGCCGTTTCACGGTCAAGAATGATTCCAGTCTTCGGACCCCCGCGTTGAAAGATCAAGCTGGCCGCCACCTGACGGATGGAGGTTCATCGTGTCGGCGGCCCAAGAAAACCTTGCCTCCAGCGTGCTGCCTGTCGCATCCATTTTTCCACCCGCATGAAATTGTCCGCGTTCATCCTCCTCGTGTCACTGCTGGTCAGCCTTCTGCCAGCCGCCGAGGTCACCAACGAGGCACGCCCGTGTTACGAGTGGTTCGCCACGCTGGGCTTTCCTGAGGTGAAGGACGCGAAGTGGGCCGAGGCCAGGCTGACCTATGATTCCTTCAACGGCGACGAGAATGGCGTCAGAAAGTTCTTGGGCTTCATCGTGGCCGAGACGGACAAGGACTTCTCCCTCCTGCTGCCGGACCTCACTGTGAAAACGATGCTCAGAGGTGTCAGCAATCTCGAGTTCGTGGTTCGCGGCACCTTTGAAGAACGCTCGTTTCCGGCTTGGGCCGCCGAGCAGCTCCCAGCGCTGCGTAACCCGCCCAAAGACGGCTTCCGGCGTTTCGGAGCCCATTTGGGACACAAGACCGAGGTCTTCGCCCTCTCGTATTTTTGCTGGAGACGCGGCGAGGCCGGCCTGGCCGCCCAACTGTATGCCGAGGCTGAGAAACTGCCTGTCAGCCTCCATGGCTACGAGCGGAAAAAGACCGTTTCCGACATGCGTGAGGCCCTCGAGATCGAGCTCGGTCACGCGGCCATGTGGGATGCCGTGCTGCGCATGGGCGGTGGCTCACTCGCTGGAGGTTCCTGGAGTGGCAGTGGTCGGCTCCAGCCGCGTGCGGAGGTCTTGGATGCCTTTCGCCGCATCGTGAAGCTGTTCCCGCGATGCGAGCACATCGAGCGTGCCAAGACCACCATCGCCATGCTCGAGCGCATGGTGACGGAAGACGCCGAGCACCCGCTCTTAACCCAGGCACAGATCGACGCCTTGCCGCCCGATCAACGCATCGCCGAGCTCGTCTGGCTGCTGCGTGATCAAAACGGCCATCAGATGAGCCAGCCCGGCTGGTGTGAGGTGCTTGGTTTTGGTGATGGAGACTCCGCCGGGCACCAGCTCGTCAAAATCGGCTATCCCGCCGCTCCCGCGCTCATCGAGGCTCTCACCGACGACCATTTCTCCCGCTCCGTTGGCTTTCACCGGGACTTCTACTTCTCCCACACCATCCTCACCATCGGCGACTGTGCGCAGCAGATTCTCCAGAAGATCAGCGGCCAGAACTTCTACTCGCCCGGCTCCGAGCCGAACGAGGACAAGATGCTCGCCGTGCAAAAAGCCGCGCGTGCCTGGTGGGAGGGCTATCAAAAGAAGGGCCTCAAACAGATGCTCGTGGATGACATTTCCTCCGGCCAAAAATCACCGTATGCGCTCGTGAGGCAGTTGAAAAAAGAGGATGCCTCCGCCGTCGAGGCCGCCGTGCTCGCCGGAGCCGCCAAAGCCACCAATGAGGCGATGGCATGCCAGTTCATCGACGAACTCGACGCCTTCAAGAGCCCGCAGAGCATCGCCGCACTCGCCACGATCATGAAAAACCACAGCAGCATGCACGCCCGTCTGGATGCCGCGGCCCGCCTGCTCAATCGCGATCACCCGGACGCGCTTCCAGCTCTCCTGCGCGAATGGTCGGTGTATCAAACGAGCAAAGAAAGCTTTCATGCTCCCTTCGAAACCCTGGCTGACATGCTCGCCTGCCACGGCAGCGACCGCGCGGTGGAGGCTCTCATTCATGGCTGGGAAGATCGCGGGCCGGGCCAGCGGCTCAAGATCGTGGAAAAGCTCGGCGAATGCATGGCGCGGAAACCTCGCACGCATGGTTTTGCCAGCCGTGCCGTCCCCCACAAGCCCGAGCCCGCCGCACTCTCGCGTGCCATCGCCTTGCTGGCCCGGGCTTTGGAGGACATGTCCACCGACTACGGCATCTCCGGCGGCGGCCCCGAGCTGGTTTATGGCGAGGCCAGCACCGGCGACTTCGCTCTGCGTGCCCTGCACGAGCTCGATCCAGACCGCTTTGTCTTCACGCCCACAGCCGGTCCGCGGCGGCGTAACCGCGAACGCATCGCCGCGGCGAACTCTTGGCGGAAAGAGCACTCGCAACCACTTTTGCCCGCACCACCACCTCCCGGTCCCAAGCTGCCACCTGCCGACGCTTTGAAAATCGTCCGTGTGAGCCTCCAAGGCGGCACACTGGCCGGAAGCAGCGAACTCGCCCAAAAGCTTGGTTTTCTGCAAAACACCCGTTTTGATGCACACACCTTTCCGAAGCTGCTGGTGTGGTTTGCACAGACACAACCGCCCGGCGTGACCAGCCTCGATCTCCAGGCCTCGCGGGAGAATGATCTCACCGGCGTGGAAATCGTCGCCCGCCTCCGAATGAGTCCCACGAAGGCTGGCAACGATCCCGAATGGCACACACGCCACTGCGGCCACTGTGGCAGTCAGCGCCTGGGTAGCTCGTCCGGCAGTTGCAGCCATGCTCATGCCATCAGTCCCGAGTGCTGGGATGACTTCACCGAAGCCACCACCAAGGCTCTCGAACAGCCACCCGAGACCGAGTTTATCTTCAAAGCCGGGTTGAGCCGGAAGTGAGTCCATTTTTCAGTTTTCAGTTCCCAATTCACCATTTCCAATCCCCTTCGGATGTGCTTCGAGTAATGCCACCGATGAAACGCCTCTACCGCCACGCCCAGATCGCCAGCGAAGACTCGCCGAAGCTCCAGACCGCCGATGTGCTCGTCGAGGGCGACAAGATCATCGGCGTGGCCACCAGCATCGAAAAGGCCGACGGCGCGGAGGTGATCGATTGCAGCGGGCGAATTCTGATGCCGGCGATGTTTGACATCCATGTCCACGCCCGCGAGCCGGGGCAGGAGGAGAAGGAAAACATCGCCACCTGCGCGGAGGCGGCCATCAACGGCGGCGTCACCGGCTTCATCATGATGCCGAACACCGCTCCTGCCATCGACAACGCGGGCGTGGTGCGCAGCGTGCTCGAAAGCGCCCGCCGCACGCGCATCGGAGCGGGCATCTACACTTCGGGAGCCATCACGAAAGGCCGCAAAGGCGAAGAATTGGCCGGCATCGCCGGGATGAAGGCTGCCGGAGCTGTTTTGCTGACCGACGACGGCTTCCCGGTCGATAACCCGCAGGTGCTCCGCCGCGCGATGGAATACGCTCGCGAGTTCGACATCCCGCTCGCGAGCCATTGCGAGGTCAAGGAGCTCTCCGGCAAGGGCTGCATGCACGAGGGCAAGATCAGCTACTCGCTCGGCCTGCCCGGCATCCCGGCCATTTCAGAGGAAATCTGCATCGCCCGCGACATCCGCCTCGCTGAATTCACCGGCGTGCACCTCAACATCCAGCATGTGAGCACCGAGCGCGGCATGGGCACGATCAAACGCGCCAAAGACCGCGGCATCCGCGTCACCTGTGAGATCGCGCCGCACCACCTCATCTTCAATCACGAGCACATCGGCGACTACAACACGCACTACAAGATGAACCCGCCGCTGCGCACGCCGGAGGACAATGCCGCGCTGCTCCAGGGCCTCAAAGACGGCCTCTTCGACGTGATCGCCACCGATCACGCTCCGCACACGCCCTTCGAGAAAAACCAGGACTTCGCCAGCGCCCCCTTTGGCATCACCGGCCTCGAAACCGCCCTCGTCTCGCTCTATGACCGTTTCATCAGCAAAGGCCTCCTCGACTGGAGCGTCATCGTGAAGCGCTACAGCGCCGAACCACGCCGCATGTTCAAACTGCCGCCCGTCCCTATCAAAGAAGGCGGCATCGCCGAGTTCATCGTCTTCAATCCGCAAGCCACGACGACCTTCAGCCGCGCCTTCATGAAGTCGAAGAGCATCAACACGCCGTTCCTCGACCAGACGCTGCAAGGCTCGGTCGAGCGTGTCATCTACCGCGGCGAGGAGCTGAAAGCGTAGAGTCCCCAGAAACAAAAAGCGGCACCCTCATCAGGTGCCGCTTCGATTTTCAGGATGGTGAAACAGCTTACTTCAGCTCGATCTTCACGACCTTCTTGCCTTCAAGCTTGATGCCTTCGACCTTCTCAAACTTCTTCGCGGCGTCGGCCATGGTCATGCCGCCATCGCCTGATTCCATGAGCTCGCCAAAGGCCTCGACGTTGTCGAGCAGCTTGTCGAACTGGAGGTCGAGGAAGGTGACGGTGTCGCCGTTCGCGTGAGCGGCGTCCGTGCTGGCGATGCCGCCGGCGGCCTTCACATCGATCGTCACGCGCATGCCGGCAAACATCGGCTTCATCATGGCCACCTGGGCCTTCATCTGGGCCAGCTCCTCGGCGCTCTTCTTGGGCTTGTCACCCTTGTCGCCCTTTTTGTCAGCGCTGTTGTTCGTGACCGTCAGCGTGCCGCCTTCCAAGGCAAAAACCATGTCCTCCTCGGCTTTCTTTTCCTTCTGGTCGGGAGAGTTCGGCTGGAACTTCAGCTTGCGGATGTCTGCCACGGCAAAGGTCACCTTGTTGCCGCTTTTGCCATCGGGAGACTTCACTTCCTCGATCGACTTCACGGTGACGCCTTCGCCAAGCTGCTTCGCACGTTCCTCGGCCTTCGCCTTGTCCATGACGAGGCCTTTGAGCTGCTCACCAGGGCCGCCAGCACCGCCGCCCTGCGCCATCATCGCCGCCAGCTGGGCACCGAGGAGGGTGGTTTCCTCGACCGTGGCCGTTCCATCCTTGTTCACAATGATGGTGTTTTTGATTTCGAGGCAGGAGGCAAGACTGAAGACAGCTGCCACGACGAGGATGAGACGTGAGAGTTTCATGGAGGCCGGAAACTACGCCGCGGACCTCCGCCGCCACAAGGCGAAACACGACGCTTCGCAGGATTTTCGCCACGCACGGATCAGGAATCTCACCTTGCCAAAGTCGCATCTGTTTGAGAGAACTCGGCCATGGAATCCCACGAAGTCATCCAGCAGGCCATCGACAAGAACTCCAACGTCAAGGAAGTGGCTGCCCAGCTCGCCATCTCCAGCTCGCTCGTTTACAAGTGGGCCTCCGGTGATGATTACAAGGGCGAGGGGGCCACGAACCCGCTCGACCGCGTGCAGAAGCTCTACGAGATCACGCGGGACGACCAGCTCATCCACTGGCTGTGCCAGAAGGCCGGCGGCGTCTTTGTGCGGAATCCGCCGAGCAAGTGCGTGAAGGGCTTTGAGGTCGTCCCGGCCACGCAGGAGATCGTGAAGCGCTTCGCTGACGTGCTTTCCGCCATCAGCAAGGCCGCGAGTGACAGCCACATCTCCGCCGAGGAGGCCGATCACATCCGCAACGAGTGGGATGACCTCAAGCGCTATGCCGAGGGCTTCGTCCGCTGCTGCGAGGAGGGTGACTTTGTCAGCCTCGCCCAGACGATGCACGAGAAGTAAACGCGGCCTGGGATCAGACCGCGTCCGCGGCGAGGGCCGCGTTGCCGATGATGCCGGCCTCGTTGCTGAAACGGGCAGGCACGATTTGCAGGCGCTCCCACACCACGGTGCTGAGCATGCTCTGCACCTTGCGCTTCAGCGGTGCGAAGATGAGATCGCCCGCCTGGGCCACGCCACCACCGATCACAAAAGCGTCCGGGTTCAGCAGCCACGCGATGCTGGACAAGGCGGTGCCGAGCCAGTCGGCGATCTCGCCCCAGATCTGGCGGGCGATGTCATCACCGGCCTGCGCCGCGGCGGCGATCATTTTTGGTGTGCACTCGTCGATGTCCTTTGTGATGCCAGCCTCGGTATAGCGCTGCACCGCGTGCTCGGCGATCTGCTGGTTGCCGGTGTACTTTTCGAGGGCGCCCAGATTGCCGTAGTGGCCGGGCTTGCCATCAAAGTGAATGCTCATCTGGCCGATCTCGCCCGCTGCGAAGCCGCTGCCGCGGAACATCTTGCCATCAAGCACCACGCCGCCGCCGATGCCGGTGCCCATCGTGAGGCCGATGACGTTTTTCAGGCCGCGGGCCGCACCGTAACGGAATTCGGCATAGGTCATTGCGTTCGCGTCATTCTCCACGAGCACCGGCAGGCCGGTCTTCTCGCTCAAAATGGCCTTCAGCGGCACATGCTTCCAGCCTGGCACGTTCGTCAGCTCATGCACGAAGCCGTGATCGAAGTCCACCAGCCCCGGCACGCCCACGCCGATGGCGCAGATGTCCGGATAGGTCTCGCGCAGCTTGCCCACACGGGCCGCCATCTCGCCGATGAGGGCGGCGGGGCCGGCAAAGTTTGCGGTGGGGATGGGTTCGTCGGTGACGAGGAGTTCATCACCGCGGCACACGCCGAGCTTCACGGACGTGCCGCCGAAATCGATGCCGATGGAGGTTTTAGCTGGTGCGGACATGGGAAAAGGGCGCGGAGAGTGCCCGCCGAAGCCAGACCGCGCAAGGCCAAAACTCGTCTCCAAAAGCCTCCGCGGGCATGATGAACTTCCCGCCGGACGGGCGTTAAAGTGGGCCGCAGCATCCCGACCGACTGATGAAAGCCACTCCGCTCCTCCTCGCCGCCCTCGTTTCCACCTTCGCCCTCGGCGAGGACATCCGCCAACAGCCGCCGAAGGACCTGAACGGCTATTTTCCCTTCCATCCGCCGTCGTCGCTGAGTGAGTGGGATGAGCGCAAAGACTATGTGCGCCGCCAAATTCTCGTCGCGGAGGGTTTGTGGCCGATGCCGACGAAAACGCCGCTCAATCCCGTGATTCATGGCAAGGTCGAGGGCGATGGCTTCACGGTCGAAAAGGTCTATTTCGAGTCCGCACCGGGCTTTTACGTCACGGGCAGCCTTTGGAAGCCAAAGGAAATCAAAGGCAAGGTGCCAGCCGTGATGTTTGCGCACGGTCACTGGCAGGATGCGCGGCTTTCGCTCACGGAGCCGCAAAAGGTGCGTGAGGAGATTGCCATCGGTGCAGAGCGCTTTGAAAAGGGCGGGAAGAGCATCTTCCAATCACTCTGCGTGCAACTCGCCCGCATGGGCTGCATCGTGTGGCAATGGGACATGCTGAGCGATTCCGATTCGGTGCAGATCCCTCGCGAGGTGGTGCATCGTTTCGCCAAACAACGGCCGGAAATGAACACGACGGAGAATTGGGGCCTCTTCAGCGCTCAGGCCGAGTCGAATCTGCAATCCATCATGGGCCTGCAGACGCTCAATGCCGTGCGCGGCCTCGATTTCCTGCTCTCGCTGCCCGAGGTCGATCCGAAACGCACGGCCATCACCGGCGCCAGCGGCGGCGGCACGCAGACGATGCTGCTTGCGGCCATCGACGACCGCATCCAGCTCTCCTTTCCCTGCGTGATGGTCAGCACATCGATGCAGGGCGGCTGCACCTGTGAAAACGCCTCGTTGCTGCGCATCAACACCGGCAATGTCGAGTTCGCCGGCCTCTTCGCGCCGAAACCGCAGGGCATGAACAGCGCGGACGACTGGACCAAGGAAATGGCCACGAAAGGCTTCCCCGATTTGCAGAAGCTCTACGCGACCTTTGGCAAGAAGGACCACGTTTTCCTCCTGCGCGGCGAGCACTTTAAACACAACTACAACGCCGTCACCCGCAGTGCCTTCTACACCTTCCTCAACAAGCACTTCAAACTCGGCCACCCCTCGCCTGTCATCGAGCAGGACTACGAACCACTCACCGCCGAGCAGCTCACCGTGTGGGACGACAAACATCCCGCGCCGAAAGCCGGCGATCCGGAGTTCGAGCGCACGCTGCTGAAGTGGTTCACCGAGGACACGAAGAAGCAGCTCGAAAGCGCCGATGCCGAAAAAGTGCTGCGCCCGGCCATCGAGGTCGTCATCGGCCGCACTTACGACAAAGCGGGCAGCGTCGAGTGGGAGCTAAAGGACAAGCAAGACCGCGGCGATCACCTCGAAATGACCGGCACGCTGAAAAACACGACGCACAGCGAGGAAATCAACGTCGCCTGGCTCTACCCGAAGAACTGGAACGGCCGCGTCGTGATCTGGCTCGATGACAACGGCAAGTCCGGCCTGCAAAGCGACGACGTGAAGAAGCTCGTCGCCGCTGGCAGCGCCGTCGTCGGTGCCGATCTGCTCTTCCAAGGCGTGAAGGAGACCCGCGTCGTCGCCAACCCGCGTGAATTCGCCGGCTACACGCACGGCTACAATCACGCGCTCTTCGCCCAGCGTGTGCACGACGTCCTCTCGCTCGTCACCTTCCTGCGAAACACCAAAGTCGGCTCGCATCCGAATCCGAAGACCGTGTGTCTTGCTGCCTTCGGCGCACAAACCGGCCCCATCGCCGTCGCCGCACGTGCCTTGGCCGGAAACGCCGTCGATCGCGCCGCCGTGGACACGCACGGCTTCCGTTTCGGCAAGGTGCTCAGCTACCGCGATCCGATGTTCCTGCCCGGCGGCTCCAAATACCTCGATCTGCCCGGCTTCATCAAGCTGAACGGCTCCCACGCCCTCTGGCTCAAAGGTGAGGGCAAGGAGCCTGCCGGCAGCGCCGTCGAGTTTTTGAATCGATAAAAGCCTTCACGCTCTGGAGGTTTCTTCCGACCTTCCTCTGCCTCTCAGTTTTCTGATGTGAGAGGCGTTGGCCGGCGAAGAGGCTTGAGGTGCATCGGCGGTGAATGTCACCAGCATTTGAGGCGTCTTGACGTGGAGGCCGCGATCAAGAAGGTGGTGGAAGAACCCGATGCCACGAACTCGTGAAAACGATCCTTTTGTCAGCGAGTTGTAGACTGACTTCGTTTCCATAAGCCCGTTTCCAAATCAGCGTGGCGGGCCGCCTGCGCTGCTCCTGATGAAGTAATCCAATAAAGCTCTGGGAGCCGGCATTGGAATAGGCATCATGGTCATTCAGCCTGAAACTAGTCCCTTTACTGGGCCTGCAATTGGCGGTGCCTTTGCACCAATCCCAGCCAAATAGAGCAACCACCAACATGAGCCCTGAAACTGATCCTGTCGTAACTGAAAACGAATCCGAGCTAATTGAAGTTGTTAGCCAGGCTATTGATGAGCGTTATTGCTATGACTGGATCAACACTTGGGATTCCAGAGTTCCGATTGAGTGTCGTGTGGTACAGTATGCCTACACGGTATGCGGTTTCGCTGAGACCAATGGTTATGTTGCCTACATGATGATGAGCAGCTACCACCGGGCGCTTCCCATCTGCCTGCGGACGCTGGAGTTGCCGGATCTGGCGGCACTGATTGACCAAATGCTCGACCGTGTTCCACTTGATGGAGTGCTTGGCAGTGAGGAAGCTCTGGTGCATTACTTTGGTAGTTGGGAGAAATTCGCAAACTGGGTCGGTCAATTCGAGGATAGGCTTTTTGCGGCCTACGGCCGTATCAAAAGTGCGCTTGCCAGTTATTGCCGCACTCATGCGACCAGTCTTGCTCATCTTGACCCTAGGGTGACAGAACTTTTTGCCGTCCAGGGCCAGATGCCTGGCAGATAATCTGGTGATCGCTATAGGAGCATTCGGAGCATGCAAAAACCCACGCAACTCTTGTAATGCCCTCAATTGGCAGACTAAAATTACATTACCGTTTGCGTCGCTCCAAGAAAGTAGCCTGGCAAGTAGTGCGCTAACAACACAACATGCATATGATTGTCTGGTTCCCGCATCGAAAGTAGTCCATGAAGACTCTCTTCAATAATCGCCATGCGTGTCTGAGCAGTTGTTTCGTTGTTTGGTTATGCTTGTTGGCGTCATGTGCTCAAGTTGAGCAAACAGGCTGGGAGCAAGCGTGCAGTGTTATCGATGAGGCAACCGAATGTGCCTACAGCGTATCATTTGGAATCGCGAGACAGGGGAAATACGTCAGAAGCCGAAGCACTAAGAGTTCCGTTGTGATGGCCAAACTACGAGAGCTAATAACTTCAAACTCAGTTCGAATAGTTGAGTCCAAATTTGGACCTGACTCACCCAGAATGACCAGTCCCGATCACATCACGCTGAAATTTACCTCGCAGGATAATCGCAGATGCCATCTGGTCCTCACCCGCGGTGGCTTCATTCTAATCAACCAAACTGTCCTGTGCAGATTTAGCGACGAACGTGCATTCATTCCTCTAGCCAAGTTTTTTCTCGCCGACCTTGATGGCTTGGACAAATGACTCAGACATTCAGCGGCGATGATAGGCTAACAAAGCCCCAAGTCGTCGTTCTTGAACCAATAAGCTCCCGCGACCATGAGATTCCTTTTTACCTTCCTTTGTCTTGTCAGCTTCCTCACCGCGCAGGAGGTCAAACTGCCGCCGAAGGAGCAGTTTCATCTGTTTTTGCTCGTGGGGCAGTCGAACATGGCCGGTCGTGGCGTGGTGGAGGAGCAGGACAAGACGCCGCATCCGCGGGTGCTGATGCTGAGCAAGGACGGCCAGTGGGTGCCGGCGGTGGATCCGATGCACTTCGACAAGCCGAGCGTGGGCGTGGGCCTGGGCAAAACCTTTGCCCAGATCATCGCCGAGGCGAAGCCGGGCGTGACGATCGGACTCATTCCGTGCGCGGTGGGGGGCTCGCCGATTGATGCGTGGCAGCCGGGTGTGTTTTACCCGCCGACGAAGAGCCATCCGTGGGATGACACGGTGAAGCGTGTGGCACTGTCACTGCCCGCGGGCACGATCAAGGGCATCCTTTGGCATCAAGGCGAGAGCGATTGCAAACCGGAGCTGGCCTCCGCGTATGCGCCAAAGATTCACGACCTCGTGAAACGCCTCCGCGAGCTGGTCAAGGCACCGGATGTGCCCTTCATCGCCGGGCAGATGGGCAAGTTCGACGACGTGCCGTGGTCGCCAGACATCGTGACGGTGGACCAGGCGCATCAAGAGCTGCCGAAACAGGTCTCAAATACCGCTTTCGTCACGGCGGAAGGTCTGAAGCACAAAGGTGACAAGATTCACTTCGATGCCGCTTCGTATCGCGAACTGGGCAAACGCTATGCGGAGGCGTTTTTGAAGATGACGAAGCGTTGAGAGTTCAAGCCACGACGAGTTCCACCGGGCAGTGATCGCTGCCGTGGATGTCATCGCGGATCGTGCATTGCTTCAAAGCGGGGCGCAGCGTTTCGGAGGCGAGCCAGTAGTCGAGACGCCATCCGATGTTCTTGGCGCGGGCATCCGGCGTGCGCTGTGTCCACCAGGTGTAGCGGCCGGGATTGGGATCAAACTGGCGGAAGACATCGAGGAAGCCGGCGTCGAGGTGGCGGGTGAAGCTGGCGCGTTCCGCATCGCTGAAGCCGGGGTTCATGCGGTTCGATTTGGGATTGGCGAGATCAATTTCTTGATGAGCGCAGTTGAGGTCACCACAGGCGATGACGGGTTTCTTCTTCTCCAGCTTCTTCAAATAGGCGCGGTAGGCATCGTCCCAAGCCAGGCGGTAGTCGAGGCGGGCGAGCTCGGCCTGCGAGTTCGGCGTGTACACATTCACGACGTAGAATTCGGGATACTCGACGGTGATGAGGCGGCCCTCGCGGTCGTGCTCGGCGATGCCCATGCCGAGGGTGTGCGAGAGCACGGGCTGGCGGCTGAGGATGAGCGTGCCGGAGTAGCCTTTCTTTTCGGCGCTGTTCCAGACGGCGTGGTAGCCCTCGAACCAGCTCAAATCGACCTGCTCCTGCTGCGCCTTGGTTTCCTGGAGGCAGATGACATCGGCGTCACCGCCGGTCAGGTATTCACGAAGGCCTTTGTTCAGAGAGGCGCGGATGCCGTTGACGTTCCAGGAGGTGAGTTTCATGCGGGGCGGAGACTTGTCCGGCAATGTGCTTGCCGCAAGGCCCGCCCGACCCATCATGGCCGACCTTCCATGAAACTCCCGACGCTCCTCACGATCTCCGCCGCGCTCGCTTTGACCGCCTGTGACAAACCGCAGGAGGCACCGAAAGAGGCCGCCAAGCCTGTCGAGGCCCCGAAAGCCGAAAAGAAGGCTGAGGAACCGAAAAAGGCCGAAACGGCCGAGGCACCCGCCGGGCAGCACACGGATGAGATTTTCAAAAAGGCCGCGAACCCCGTCGATGTGGGCGCTTTTGGCAGTGATCAGCCGGTGGAGCGGAAGGACATGCCGACGCGGGGCGTGATCGTGTTTGGCAAGAAGGACGTGGACCACGATCCGCGTGAGCACTGGGAGCAGTGGAACTGGAAGAGCTTCAAAGCGAAGCGCTCGGGCCGCTACCATGTGCGCCTGACCTACACGATGCCGTTTGCGAGCACGCAGACGCAGTTCCGCTTTGGCCAGCAGGCGCTGAAAAACACGCTGCAAGCTGCCCGCGAGCCCACGAAGCATTACCTCGGCGAAATCTATGTCGAGCAGCCCGGCGACTATGCTTTCGCGCTCTTTGCCCCGGCCAGCGCTGCGGAGAAAAAGGTCGAAATTCATGAACTGGCTCTCATTCCGGCGCCTGAAGGCCCGATGCCGGTGCAGGCCGCGGACGGTAGCATCACGCTGGAGGCGAAAACGGCCACCACCTGGTCCGAGGCGATGCGCTACGAGCCGAAGCCCGAGAAGAACTGTCTCGGCTTTTGGACAAGTGAAGACGATCTCGCCGAGTGGGAGTTTGAAGTCACGAAGCCTGGCAAGTTCAACGTGAGCGTTTTTTACGGCTGCGGCAGCGGCAATCAGGGCAGCGAGGTGGCCATGAAGAGCGGCGGGAAGGAATTGAAGTTCACCACCGCGGACACCGGAGGCTTCCAAAACTGGCAGGAGGCCAAGCTGGGCCAGATCGAGATCACGAAAGTCGGCAACACCTTCCTCGTCGTCGATCCGGTGAACAAGGTGAAGGCCGCCGTGCTCGATGTGCAGCGTGTGGTGCTCACGCCGGCGGGGTAAGAAGAGAGAAACATTCGTTTCACGAGCCTTTGAAGTAGCGGCCTCCTCGTGCCGCGACTACTTTCGCCGCCCTTCTAACCGCATGGTCCGGCTCCTCACGCAACACGGTCAGCTCATCGACTGGAACGACGAAAAGATTCGTCCGTTCCCGGACAACCTTGTGTTCCTCGATTTGATGAACCCGGCGCGTGCCGAGGAGCTGGAGGCGGAAAAGTGGCTCGAATACGGCCTGCCCACGCGTGAAGAAATGCAGGAGATCGAGGAGTCCAGCCGACTCTACACGGAGAAAGGCGCCCTCTACATGACGGCGTGGATTCCCGTGGGGCTCGACACGACCGAGCCGGAGAGCACTTCCATTTCATTCGTGATCGCGCCGGACTGTCTCACGACGGTGCGCTACGCCGACCCGCTCGCCTTTCGCGTGCTCGTCGATCAGGTGCGCCGCCAGTGCACGACGCCGGTGTCGAGCGACGCGGTGTTTTTGCTGCTCATGGAGCTCTTCGTGGCCCGCATCGCGGACGCGTTGCAGATCGTGGAGGCCGATTTGAAGAAAATCTGCCACGAGATCTTTTCCCGCAGCACGCAGAAGACCGACGCCGCGGTGGAAAAAGACCTCGCGGAGGTCGTGAAGCTGCTCGGCCGCCGCAGTGCCCTCGTGGCGAACCTGCGCGAGAGCTTGCTGAGCCTCAGCCGCATGCTGCAGTTCTTCCTCAACAACGCCGCCACCTGGATGCGGGGCGATCTCGCGGCGCAGTTTCGCAGCGTGATGCGGGACATCAAGAGCCTCGACGAATACACGAACCAGCAGACGCAGGAGATGACCTTCCTGCTCGAATCGACGCTGGGCCTCATCAACATCCAGCAGAACCAGATCATCAAGATCTTCACTGTCGCCAGCGTGCTCTTCATGCCGCCCACGCTCATCGCCAGCATCTACGGCATGAACGTGGCCCTGCCGGCGCAGCAGAATCCCTTCGCCTTCCTCATCGTCATGATCACGATCGTGCTCTCCGCCATCGTTCCCATCGTGTACTTCAAGCGCAAGAAGCTGCTTTGATCACCTGCCGGAGGGGTATCACCCTTCCGCCATCATCGCGCGCAGACCGGCAAAGAAGTTCGTGTTTTCCTCCTGCGTCACCGCTTCCTTCATGTGGCGAGTGTAGTCCATCTCTTGGATGAATTTACGGTCCAGCTCCTTCAGGAACGGACTTGGCAGCGAGGTCTGCTTCTGGCCCCACTTCACGCGATTGCGCGTCATGCTGATCGTCAGTTTTTGCTTCGCGCGCGTGATGCCCACATAAAAAAGCCGCCGCTCTTCATCGACACGTCCTTCCTCATAGCTGCGCCGGTGAGGCAGGATGCCTTGTTCAAGCCCTGGCAGATAAACCACGGGAAATTCCAACCCCTTCGACGCATGCATCGTGATCAAGCACACGCCCTTTTTCTTCTCGATGTCGTCCTTGTCCTCCCGCTCGTCGTCGAGGCAGATTTCGTCCAAAAAGCCGCCCAGGCCGTCCACGCGGTTCTTTTCATCGTAGGCATGGATCGTCTTCACCATCTCATGCACGCCCGTTTCCCAACGAAGCGTGTCCTCCGGTGTTTTCGCGCCCTTTTTCAGCCAGGTGAGGTAATCCGTCTCCTTGAGCAGCAGTTCAGTCATCTGCCCCAGCATCGTGCCCGGTGTGCTCGCGGCGGTATGATACTTGGAAAGGAGCGCCACAAAGCCGCGCACGGCCACGCGAGCCTTTTCCGGAACCTGGCGCTGCCAGTCCGGGTCACATAGCGCCACCCACACGCTGTGGTGCTTCTCCATGCTGCGCTCCCGCGCCAGTTCTGCGATCGACGGCGTGATCCCGCGCGCGGGTGCGTTGATGATGCGCAGCAGGCTGATGTCATCGTGCGGGTTCGCGATCACTTTCAGGTAAGCCACGATGTCCTTCACCTCGCGGCGGTCGAAGAAACTGCGCGCACCAACGACTCGATACGGCACCTTCCGCTGGCGGAAGGCCTGCTCCAGCACACGAGACTGGTCGTTCGTGCGGAAAAGCACCGCGAAGTCCTCCCAGGGCCGCTTGTCGGCAAAATGCGCCGTCTCCACCTCCTTGGCCACCATGTCCGCCTCTTCCTTCTCGTCGTTTGTCGTCACAAGACGCACGTTTTCACCCTTTTCCTGGCGGCACCAAAGGCTCTTCGGCCGCCGCCCTGCGTTGAATTTGATCAGGCTGTTCGCCGTGTGCAGGATCGGTGTCGTGCTGCGGTAGTTCTCCTCCAGTTTCACGACATGTGGGTTCGGGAAGAAGTTCTCGAACTGCGTGATGTTCGTGATCTCCGCCCCACGCCATCCATAGATGCTCTGGTCGTCATCGCCCACCACGCACACGTTGAAGGGCGGCGGCACCAGCGCCTTCAGCAGGCGCATCTGGAGCGAGTTCGTGTCCTGGAACTCATCCACCATCACAAACCGGTGCCGTGCCTGCACCTGCGCGCGCACCTCCGCCGTCTTTTCGAGCAATTGCACGCCCAAAAGGAGCAGATCGTCGAAATCCATCACATTGCGCGCGCGCATCTCGTTTTGGTAGCGCTCCATGATCGCCGCGTCCGTCGATTCCTCCGCGTTGCCCAGGCTGTTGCCGTCATTCTTCGCCTTGCTGATGCGCGAAAGCATCACCCCCGCGTCCAGCGACTCCTCCGCCGTCAGCAGTTCCTTCAGCACCTGCTTGACGAGGCTTTCCTGCTCCGACTGGCTGTAAATGACGAAATTCTTCTTGTAGCCCACATGCTCCGCGAACTCGCGCAGCAGCCGCGCGCAGAAGGCGTGAAAGGTGCCAACGCCGATTTTTTTCCCCAGACCATCACGCACCATGCCCTTCACGCGCTCGCGCATCTCGTTCGCCGCCTTGTTCGTGAACGTCACGGCCAGGATGTGCCTCGGCTCGATGCCCTCATTCACCATGTGTGCGATGCGCGCCGTGATCACGCGCGTCTTCCCCGTGCCCGCGCCCGCGAGGATCAGCAGCGGGCCGTGGATGTGCGTCGCTGCTTCCCGCTGCTGCGGATTGAGAGTGCCCGTGAATCCGCTCATGCCTTATCACCTTTCATCACCAGCCCGCTGCGCCTACGCGAGATCGCGAGGGGGAAAATCAGGCTGCAAACATCATGAATCATGCCCTGCTCATGCCACGGTGCCGCCATGATGCAAGCGGGTGCTGGACACGATTCGAATCACTTGTGCCACAATATCAGCAGCAATCGCACCCGCAGCATTCACAGCCATCTCCATCACACGGATTGCAGTCGCAGAGAGAGCCGCCTTTGCCCGGCTTGCAGCACCGGATGACATCACAGCAGTCACAGCAATCACAATATTTGTTCCAGCAGCTTTCCCGTTTGTTTGGACGG
>JAEUHK010000070.1 GCA_016795465.1 Verrucomicrobiaceae bacterium
CCCCTCTCCTCCAGCGCTTTCTCCACCTATGGCGAAGCCGGCCCCGGCCGCTTCATCACCATCTGGGTCAAGCCTGGCGAGCATGTTTTCATGACCATCTGCGGTCTTCGCATGGACACCTCCGGCCAGATCACTGGCGAAGGCCCCCGCTGGCGCACCAAGAACCGCAGCTATGCTGGCTTCACCCCCCGTCATCCTGCTGGCTTCTAATTCTCATTTTTGTGACTCGATTCTCACTCTCGAAAACAAGCCGCCCAACAAACCTGCGAATCAAATCCTCTCAAAACCCCGAAAACCCCGCTTTTCACTCCCAAACCTCTCACGCCTGACACAACCATGAACGCCTTCACCTCCTCCCACTCCCCCTCTGCCACCTCCGCCGCTGATATGACCCTCGGCTGGAACGCCATGCCCGCCTACGGCGAGATCATGCAGGAACTCCGCGGGCTGGATTACATGGACATGCCCGCACCCAAGGCTCCCGCCGCCAAGACCAACCTCTTCCTCGAGTCCTTCTGGTCCTCCATCCGTAACAACCTCCTCGCCATGGCAGCGTGAGCCACATGTATCCGGCGCATGCAGGCACAAAAAAGCCCGGAACATCTCCTGTCCGGGCTTCTTTATTAAATGGACCCTTTGATCAGTTTTTGATCTCCTCGCCGCTCTGGGCGTTCGCGAGCGTGAAGGTCTCGCGGTGGTAGGTGGGATCAGTGCGGAAGGTAAGACGAGCACCGTATTTACGCTCGAGGGCCACAAGGTGCTCACCGTCCTCGGTCTTGAGCCGCTGCATGACATCTGGGTGGACCACAACGAGGACACTGCGATCATTCTCAGGCAGGCGACCGAGCACGGCGCTGAGGCGGCGCTGAAGCTCCACGGACATGGTGATGGGTGTTTTGACCTGGCCGTGGCCTTTGCAATACGGGCAGGGTTCGTAAATCGTGGTGCCGAGGGACTCGTTGAGGCGCTGGCGAGTCATTTCCATGAGGCCGAAGGGGCTGATCTGTGTGACCTGGGTCTTCGCCTTGTCGCGCTTCAGGTGCTGCAGCATGGCTTTGTAAACGGCCTGCTGGTCCTTGCGGTGCTTCATGTCGATGAAATCGACAACGATGAGGCCACCCATGTTTCGGAGACGGAGCTGGCGGGCGACTTCGGCGGCGGCTTCGAGGTTGGTTTCGGTGAGGAGCTTGTCCTGATCCTTCTGGCCTTTGTTGCGGCCGGTGTTGACGTCGATGGCGACGAGGGCCTCGGTTTGATCGATGACGATGTAGCCGCCGCAAGGCAGCCAGACCTGTCGGTAGAAGGCGTTGTCGATCTGCTTCTGGATGCCGTAGTGCTCAAAGAGCGCGGTCTGGCCCTGGTAGTAGTTGATGCGGCGTTTTGCACGCTTGGAGATCTGCGTGGCGAGCTTTTGCATGCGCTCCACGGTGGCCTGGTCATCGCAGGCCACCTCGTCGATGTCCTCGGTGAGGAAATCGCGCACGGTGCGCTCGACGAGATCGGGCTCCTGAAGGCAGCAAACGGGTGCTGGCTGGCTGTCACGCACGGCGACGGTGTCGTTCCACTGCTCGATGAGGATGTTCAGATCGCGAATGATGTGGCGGGCGCGTTTGCCCATGGCCTCGGTGCGGAGGATGACGCCCATGCCTTCCGGAAGGTCGATCTCTTCGAGGATCTTGCGCAGGCGGGCGCGTTCCTTCGGGTCTTCAATCTTGCGCGAGATGCCACAAGTGTCGTTGAGCGGCATCAAAACGAGCAGGCGACCGGCGAGCGAGATGTTCGTGGTGACACGAGGGCCTTTGTTTCCCACGGGGCCTTTGGTGACCTGCACCATGATTTCGGAGCCGACGGGATACAAGGTGGGGATGTCCTTGGATTCGATGCGCTTTTTCTTCTTCGCACCGCGGCGATTGACCTCCTCCATGCCTTCGAGAGCAGCCGGAATAGCGTCCCAGAAGTGAAGGAAGGCATTCTTGTCGAGGCCGATGTCGATGAACATGGCCTTGAGGCCCTGCTCGATGTTGCGGATGCGGCCTTTGAAGACGCTGTTGATGATGCTGGAGGTGCCGACGCGCTCGATGTTGTATTCTTCGACGACGCCGTTGTCGAGGAGGGCGACGCGGTTCTCCAGTTTCTCGCAGTTGATGACGAGGCGGACGCCGGTCTTGATGTCTTTTTTACCCGTGAGGAGCTCGCGAATGCGCTGAATGAAAGTAAGGGCCATGGTGTGGTGATGGGGAGGCTGTTGGAATGAGGGTGCGGGTGCTCTTCAACGATTGAAGAACCTGCGGAAAAGACCGCCACCAGAAGGGGCGGGTTGAGGTTGGGATGCGCCTCCCCGGCTGAAGATTCCAGTCCGGCTCACTGGCACGGCCTTGGGAACATTCTGGCTGGAGCTGGCGTTGCCGGATCCTGAGGAGCCGGACTGTCGGTTGATGTTCGGACGGGCGCTTTTGCGCGGGGCCGGTTCATCGTTCGACTCGCGCACTGGCGCACCCGCGCCGGTGTCGCCGTCGTCATCCGTGCCCGGTGCCACAGGCACCGCCGCATCGGCGTATTCGACAGAGGGAATGTGACGGAAATGCCCTTCCGCAGGCGGCATCGGATCGACGGCGAGCTGGAAGGTGTTGTTGTCGATGGCGAGGGACTGCTCGAGCACGCGACGGGCTACCGGAGCGGCGCAGCCACCGCCTGATTTGCCATTCTGAACGAGAACCGCGCAAGCAAAACGTGGATTTTCATAGGGCGCGAAGCTGATGAACCAAGTGTGATTGTCATCCACCTTCACGTTGCGCTCATCGCGACGCCAGTTTTGCGCTGTGCCGGTCTTGCCGGCCACTTCGATGCCGGGAATGCGGGCGGACTTGCCGGTGCCGCCGGGGTCGTTCACGACCTTCCACATGCCTTTGCGGATCACTTCGATCTCGACAGGCTTCACCTTCGTCGAAAGGTCCGCACGGATGCTGGGCTGGTTTTCGAGCACCACCTTGTCGCCATCCATGACACGCTTCAAAAGATGCGGTTTCCACGATTTGCCGCCATTGGCTACCGTGGCCGTCACGGAGGCCATTTGCAGCGGCGTGGCCAGCACGCTGCCTTGGCCGATGGACACGTTCGCAGTGTAGCCATCGCTCCAGCGCTCGTTGGGGCTGTTCGCACGCAGCCATTCGGGGTTCGGCAGGATGCCGCCGCTTTCGTCATCAAGCTCGACGCCGGTTTTCTCACCCACACCGAGCATGCGGCCGATTTCCGTGATGCGGCTGATCTTCGCGTCGTTGCCGTAGCGGTAGAAGAAGCAGTTGCAGGACTTCATGATGGCATCACTGAGACGCAGCGTGCCGTGGGAGCCTCCGCTCTGGCGCTGAATCCAGCATTGCATGCTGTTTGTGCCGTAAGTAACAGCGCCGGAGCAGTTGTAAGCGTTCATCTGGATGCCCGCGAGGCAGCCGGCAAAGGAGATGGGGATCTTGAAGGTCGAACCAGGAGTGAAACCGCGAACGGCGCGGTTCATGAGCGGGTTGGTCTTGTTCTCTGTGAGCGCATCCCAGTCGGCCTGACTGATGCTGGGAATGAATTTATTGGGGTCATAGGAAGGCACCGAGGCCATGGCCAGCACCTCGCCGCTCGTCACCTCGATCAGCACTACGGCTCCGCGGCCCACCTTGGCGTCCCTCAGGGCTTTTTCAGCCACCACCTGCATACGGGCGTCGAGCGTCAGATAGACATCGTTGCCCTTGTGCGGCGGTTCGTAGCTCTTTTCACCCACCATGCGGCCGCGGCGGTCTTTTTGCATCGTGCGCACGCCGGGCTTGCCGCGAAGGTGATCGTCAAAGCTCTTCTCTACACCGGCCACGCCATACTCATCGGGAACGAAGTAATTCCAGCCCTTGCGATCCTCGGCGGAGGAACGCTGGTCATCGGGAAGACTGACGTAACCGAGAATGTGGCACGCGAGAGATCCTTTGGGATACACCCGTGAGGCACGCTCATCGACGGAGACGCCGGGAAGTCCCAGGTTGTGCTCCGCGATCTGGCTGAACTCGGCGAACGTGAGATTATCCCGATACACCCATGGCACGGCAGCGCCGAACGTGCGGAAATGCACGCGCATCCCCTCGCTCTCCGCCTCGCGGTCGGCCTCGGTGGCATACTTGCGCTCCACACCGAGGCGCTGGAGATGAGGCTCGATGATCTCGCCGAAGATCTTCACGATGTCCGTCTCCTGAACCTCACGGGTGATCTTGTTGCTGTCCGGCTTCATGAACACACGCTTTGGCGTGTTGCCGTTGTTGCTGCGTTTGTATTCATCCACCACTTCCGCGAGGTTCACACGCACCTCGAAGGTGGCCTTGTTTGCGGCGAGAGTGATGCCGTTGCGGTCCTTGATCTCGCCACGCGGCCCGGGAATGCGGGCGCGTTCCTCCTTGGCCCCCGGGATCATCTTGGCGAACTCCTCCTTCCGCATGATCTGCAGCGACCACAGACGATACGACAGCAACGCGAACCCGCCGAGCACGGCGAGCGCGAAGAGGTAGAGGCGGAAGCGGTATTTAACGACCATCAAATCGGTATCTCAGGCCTTCGTATTTGATTTCATAGCTCGACAGGCTGGCCAGCGAGTAGAGCAGAAGGAAAATGAGCGGCGCGGCAAGCATCGCAAGCATGGTGTCCGTGCCCATCTTGATCCACACCAAGGGCTGGAACTCCAAACTGCCGCGCAGGAAGGTCATCACGATGTATTGCAGCAGCAGCCAGGAAAAGGTCACCGCCCCCACCATGAGCACCGGAAGCTCCAGGCGGCCTCGTTTGAACAAAGGTCGGATGCCTTGCATCAGCGTGCCGAGCATGCCGAAGATCGCGATGGAAAGACCGAACGGCAGCGCCATCGAGGCGGAGAACTCCGCGCCACTGTCCTCGCCGAACACATCAAGGCCGCCGCTCATCGCCTCGCTCACACCCGGCAGATGCCGGGCATCCCACAGGAAGCCCGTGCAGAAGGCGAGCACTAGCATCACCGGGAAAGGCACCGCCACCGAGGCGGCGAAGAAGAACACCGCCGGCAGGAAGAGCGTGGCAAACTGGGCGATCTCCAAGCCGGGAATGAACTCCTGAACCAGAAAGCTCAGCAGCAGCAGGATGAAAACGATGGGGTGAAAGAGCATGCGCTTCAGGGATTGGGTTTCACCGGTATCGCGACCGGCACTTGCGGCGCCGGTTCAGGCGCGGCCACACTTTGCATCTCGATCACAAACACATGCTCGATGGTGGAGAAATCAACCGCGGGCTCGATGATGGCTTCGCCGGTGATCTCCTTGTTCTCGAAACGCTTCACGCGGCCAAGCAGCAGGTCTTTGGGAAACACACCGCCTTCACCGGTCGAATACACGCTGGTCCCGGCATTGATGGTCGCGTTCAGGCTGAGGAAGCGCAGGCGCAGGTCAGGCTTGATATCGAGGGCCGCACGCTCGCCCGAGAGGATCCCCTGCTCCAACGTGCCCTCAATGCGAGCGGAGACGCGGCAGAGCTCGTCGGTGAGAAGAATCACCTTGGCCATGTTGGCCGATAGCGTGGACGTCTTGCCCACCAGCCCCACCGATGTGATCACCGGGCTGTCGGTGCCGATGCCATCGAGCGAGCCTTTGTCGATGATCAGGCTGTTCCACCAAGTGCTCGCATTGCGCCGGATGACCTTCGCCGCGGTCATCTTGAAAGGTGAAGACTGCTTGAACTCGATCAATTGACGAAGCTTCGAGTTTTCCTCGATGATCTGATTATACTTCTGCTGAATGATGCGCAGGCGTTCCACCTGCACGCGAAGGTCGTCATTGTCCCGTTTGATCGCCTTGGGGTCGATGGGCGGTGCCATCACATTGCTGGCGGCTTGCTCGATGGCCGCGCTCGAATGAATGAAGGGCGAGAAAAGGCCCAGCACCTTGCCCTGGATCTCGCGAGTCGTGGGCGTGTCCAGCGTGAAGATGGACACGAGCCCTGCGATGAAAATCAGGAGCGCGATGAGATTGAGTTTCTTCATGGCCTGGTTGGAGTTGGCGTGACGCACTTGTCAGGCTGATGCCTCGCATCAGCGGCAGCCGCGTCACGCGGCCTGTGTGATCAAACTTCAGTCGTGCTGACCTTGCGAAGGAACTCCAGCTCGTTGAGCACGCGGCCAGCACCTTCACCAACAGCACTCAGCGGATCCTCCGCCACATGCACCGGCAGCGCGGTTTCTTCCTGCAGCAGCTTGTCGAGGCCGCGCAGCAAGGCACCACCACCGGCGAGCATGATGCCGCGGTCCACAAGGTCCGCAGAAAGCTCCGGCGGGCAGCGTTCGAGCGTCGTGCGCACCGCGTCGATGATCGCATTGAGCGGCTCGAGCATGGCTTCACGCACTTCCTGGCTCGTGATGGTAATGGTCTTTGGAAGACCGGCCACCATGTCGCGTCCTTTCACTTCCATCGTTGTTTCCTTGCCAAGCGGGAAAGCAGAACCAACGCGCAGCTTGATCTCTTCAGCCGTGCGCTCGCCGATCATGAGATTGTAGGCACGTTTCATGTAATTGATGATCGACTCGTCGAGCTCATCACCTGCCACACGAACGCTGCGGCTGTAAACAATGCCGGATAGCGAGATGATCGCCACCTCTGTGGTGCCACCACCGATGTCCACAATCATGTTGCCAGCAGCTTCTTGAACCGGAAGGCCCACGCCGATCGCAGCAGCCATGGGCTCTTCAATAAGATACACTTCACGAGCACCTGCTTGCTCCGCACTTTCCTTCACCGCACGTTTTTCGACTTCGGTGATGCCAGAAGGGACCGCGACAACGACACGAGGCCCGCGCATCGGACGACGGCCACCTTGCACTTTACGAATGAAGTGACGCAGCATGGCCTCCGTGACGCGGAAGTCGGCGATCACACCATCCTTCAATGGACGAATGGCCGTGATGCCACCGGGCGTGCGGCCCAGCATCCGTTTGGCATCATCACCCACCGCAACCACTTCATTGGAGCCGGATTTAACCGCCACCACTGAGGGCTCGCGAAGGACGATGCCGTGATCTTTTACATAAACGAGAGTGTTTGCTGTGCCGAGATCGATACCGATGTCGTTAGCTACGAATCCAAAAAGTTTGCCGAACATTTGAAAATTGATTTAAGAATGAAGAAAAGAAGTGAGAAAAAGTCGCAGAACTGAAGAACGGCAGGCGGAGACTCTTTCCAGCTTTTTTAAGAATCACGAAAAGCCGAGCCGCATACAGAATTCAGGCCGCTGAAAGTAAAAGCGCCTGAAAGAGCGTCAAGAGAGACTTTCTCCCCTTCCAAGACCGGATTTGGCCTCTTTTCCGGCTCTCTGGCCCTCTTTTCAACCTCGGCCCCTGGCCGAAAAGATACTCTTTTGCCATCTTCCGCCCACCCCCGAGCCCCATTTCATCACTTATCTTTCGGAAAAAAACCGGGCTGGCAATCAAGCCAGCCCGGTTGCGAATTTCATGCGGATGCCGACAAGCGATTAATGCTCGTAACCAGCTTCGCCGTGATCGGAGAGGTCGAGACCGACAGACTCTTCCTCGGCGCTCGGACGAAGACCGACGAGCACTTTGACGATCAAGGTGATGACCAAAGTCGCGACGATCGAGAGCACGATGGTGATCGCGCAAGCCTTGAGCTGGGCACCGAGCAGACCGCCTTCCGTGACGAGCTTGTCGAGGCCATTGACCTTGGCGTAGGCTTCACTGACGAGGTTGGCGTTCATATCCTTGGTGGCGAAGATGCCGGTGACAATGGCACCGAGGGTGCCGCCAATACCATGCACGCCGAAGGTGTCGAGAGCGTCATCATACTTGAGCAGAGGCTTGAGAACCATTACGCCGAGGTAAGGAACGATACCGGCGAGCACCCCAATGATCATGGCGGACTTTGCAGTCACGAAACCAGCAGCAGGCGTGATCACAACCAGACCTGCGACAGCGCCGGAGCAAAAACCAAGGATGGAGGGCTTACCTTTGTGAAGCTTCTCAACGAGCGCCCAGACAGCGCTGGCAGTGGCAGCAGCGAGGGTCGTGGTCATGAAGGCACCAGCGGCGATACCGTCAGCAGCCAAAGCGGAGCCCGCATTGAAACCATACCAGCCAACCCAGAGCATGCCGGTGCCGACCATGCAGAGCACCATGCTGTGAGGAGCCATTTTTTCCTTGCCGAAGCCAGAACGTTTGCCCAGCAGGATGCAGAGCACGAGAGCGCTCCAGCCAGAGGACATGTGAACCACCGTGCCGCCTGCGAAATCGATGGCAGGAATTTTAGCACCACCATTCCAAACACCATTCATCAGACCATCAAAGCCCCACACCATGTGGGCAAGAGGGAAGTAAACAATGAACATCCACAGAGCGATGAACAGCATGATCGCGGAGAACTTCATGCGCTCAGCAATGGCACCCACGATCAGAGCAGGCGTGATGATCGCGAACATGAGCTGATACATGCTGAACACAGCCTGGGAAGGCCAGCCAGTATAGCTGCCGTTAGGAGCACCACCCACGCCTTCGAGGAAGAAGTATTTGGTGCTGCCCAAGTAAGGAGCCCACCAGGGAGCGCCTTCGGCCGGATGCTCACCGAAAACGAACGAGTAGCCAACAAAATACCAGAGGATCGTCACCAGGCCAGCGCAGCCAAGGCACTGAGCCAGGACAGAGAGCACGTTCTTGGAGCGAACGAGACCACCGTAGAAAAGAGCGAGGCCCGGCAGAGTCATGAAGAGCACAAGCGCGGCACAGATCATAAGGAATCCGTTGTGACCAGGACCTGCGAGCCCGTTGAGCTTGCCATCGGCGGACGGTGCCACATTGTTGAAGTATTGCTCAATGTCCGCTATACGCTTCTCAAGAGCGGCGGCATCAGGAGCTGCGGGTGCGGCTTCAGCTGCCGGAGCAGGCGCGGGTGCTGGTGCGGGAGCCGCTGCAGCAGGAGCCGGAGCGGGCGCAGCAGCGTCCTGAGCCCGCATGTCACCGGTGGTGAGTGCGAGTGTTGCAATGGCAAAGACCGCAGCAGATGCGATGCTGCGCCAGGTAGTGGTATGGTTGTTGGGTTTCAGCATAGGGCAGGGATGGAATTAGCTCCAACAACCGACAAAGCACCCCCTGTGCCAAGTCTCTGAAACTTTTTTCAGGAATATTTGAGCGATCGTGCCAAACGCCCATTTTACGAGGGAAAGAGCCGCGTCGCCCGGCTCGCAAAAAATGCCTGATTGCGGTTTTCAGCCCGTTCCGGCATCATTTACGTCATGGCTCAATATTCTGTTCAACCTGGAGACAACCCCTCAAAGATCGCCAAGGCCTTCGGCATGACACTGGCGCAATTTCAAAAGCTCAATCCAGGCCTCATCGAATACGGCACAGGCAATTGGAAGGTGCTGTTTCCAGGACAAATCGTGAACGTGAACGGTGTCGTCACCGGCCTTCCACCAGAGACCACGGCCAGCGCTCCGACAAGTTTTGCCGCACCACCACCGTGGATGCAGATCGCGATCATGGAGCAGGGCGTGCAGGAATGGGCGCAGGGGGATAACCCGCGCATCATCGAATATTTGAAGAGCTGCGGCCTGCCGCAAAGTCTCCTCAAGGATGAAACCGCGTGGTGCGCGGCCTTTGTGAACTGGTGCATCCAGCGCTCTGGCTACAAGCCGCAAGGCAGCGCCAGGGTCTCCGACTGGTGGGGGTGGGGACGCCCCGTCGCCGCGACTTATGGAGCCATCGTCATCACACAGCCGCTGACCGTCGATCAGGCAGGCAGCGGCCATATTGGATTCCTTCATGCCGTGGATGCGAACAACGTGTGGCTTCTCAGCGGCAATTCAAAGAACCAGGTGCGCATCGCCGCGTATCCCAAGAACAAGCTGATCCACAACGCGCCGTATCGCTGGCCTTATTGAGCCGCGTAAACCGTCGGGTCAGTGATCCCGGCCAGTGCAAAGGCCTCCATGCGCTCCACGCAGGTGCCGCATCTGCCGCAGTGCACGTCATGTCCTTTGTAGCAGGACCACGTCTGCATGTAATCAACCCCCAGTGATGATCCGAGCTTCGCGATGCCCGCCTTGTCGAGATGGATAAACGGACGCAGCAGCTCCACATGGGCGTAGGTGCCCTCACGCATCGCCGCCGCCATGCCCTGCATGAAGCCCTCCCGGCAGTCGGGATAAATCGCATGATCCCCCGCATGCGCTGCGATCACCAGTCCCTCGGCACCACGGCTCTCCGCGATGCCGCAGGCGATCGCCAGCATGATCCCATTGCGAAACGGCACGACCGTCTTCTTCATGTTCTCATCCGCGTAATGCCCTTCTGGAACGTCGCCGCCGCTTTGCAGCAAATCAGAAGTGAAGAGCTGATTGATGAAATCGAGGCTGATCACGTCGTGCGGCACACCGATCTGGTCGCAATGCCACTTCGCATACGGCAGCTCCTTGTGATTATGCTTCGAGCCATAGTCAAAACTCACCGCACCGGCCACCTCGTGCTCGTTTCGAGCCCAGTGCAGCGCGGTCACCGAGTCCATCCCGCCGGAAAGCAGCACCAGCGTCTTCATTCCGGCAGGCGCAGGGTTTCCTCGATGTCTGGAAAGCGGGCCTCACAGGTAAGTTGGATGCCGCCGCGGGCACCAAACTCCCCACGCACCACCGCCTGCTTCGGTGCGCAGGCCTTCACAAGGTCATCCAGCACGCGGTTAACGATCGCCTCGTTGAAGGCCGCATGGTTGCGGTAGCTCGCCAGGTAGAATTTGAGCGACTTCGTCTCCACGCACTTCTCCGCCGGGATGTACAGGATCTCCAGGTGCGCCGAGTCCGGCTGACCCGTCACCGGGCAGATCGAGCTAAACTCCGGGGCGCTGAGGTGAATGCGGTAGTTGCGGCCCGGTGTGCGGTTCGGAAAGGTCTCCAGCACCGCCTGATCAGGCGAAGCGGGCAGTCGGTGCTCGGAGCGGCCGAGTAAGGTGAGGTCTTGTTCCTGGCTCATGGACCTCCAGCATGCCGCTGGCCGATCGTTTTGCAATCCCGCCGGCTCAGTTCGGGACCAAAGGTGGGAAAAGCAAGCCGTCCTGGCCCGGACGTATCATCTCAGGTCAATCCTCTTCCCTTCGGTTTTTCCCAAATCAGCCCCGGTGGCCAGATCGAGCCCAAAATCCGGTCATTTTGACCTGCCGGACACCTCCGGGATTGAACCCCGCCGATTCCTCGCCAATCCAGACGGCTCCCCACCCATGTCCAAAGCCGTCTTCCGCTCCATCCCCCTCCGCGATCTCACCGCTGACCAGCTTCTCGATCTCTCGAAGCGCATGAAGCTTTCGCTTTCCAAGGCGGACATGCTTGCGGTGCAGAAGATTTACCAGGATGAGGGCCGCGAGCCGACGGATGTCGAGATGGAAGTCATCGCGCAGACCTGGAGCGAGCACTGCAAGCACCGCATCTTTGGCGCGAAGATTTATCACACGCTGAATGGCCAGCAGGAGGTCGTGGACGGCCTGTTCAAGACCTACATCCGCAATGTGACGGAGGAGATCTGCAAAACGAAGCCCGACTTCGTGCTCAGCGCCTTCGAGGACAACGCAGGCTTTGTGAAGCTCGACGACGACAAGGCCGTGTGCCTCAAAGTGGAGACGCACAACCACCCCAGCGCCATCGAGCCCTACGCGGGCGCGAACACCGGCCTCGGCGGCGTGATCCGCGACATCCTCGGCGCGGGCAAGGGCGCGAAGCCCGTCGCCTCGCTCGATGTGTTCTGCTTTGGCCCGCCCGACATCGAGCAGGATCAAATCAAGGCGAAGGACGTCATTCATCCGCTCGGCGTCATGCGCGGCGTGGTGCGCGGCGTACGTGACTACGGCAACCGCATGGGCATCCCCACCGTGAACGGCGCGATCCAGTTCGACGACACCTTCATCTACAACCCGCTCGTCTTCTGCGGCACCGCCGGCATCATCCCGATCAAGGACATCGCCAAGGAAGTGAAGCCCGGCCATTTGCTCATCGCCGCAGGCGGTCGCACGGGCAAAGACGGCCTCAAAGGCGCGACGTTCAGCTCCGCCGAGCTCACCACCGACTCGCATGAGGAAGACCAGACCGCCGTGCAGATCGGCAATCCCATCGAGGAGAAAAAAGCCGCCGATTGGGTGCTCGCCGCTCGTGAGAAGGGCCTCATCCAATTCGTCACCGATTGCGGCGCGGGCGGTTTCAGCTCCGCTGCGGGCGAAATGCTCCGCGAAACCGGCGGCGAGGTCTGGCTGGAGAATGCGCCGCTGAAAGCGCCCGATCTCGAAAGCTGGCAGGTCTTTATCAGCGAATCCCAGGAGCGCATGGTCATCGCCATCAACGAGAAGGATCTGCCCGAGCTGCAAAAGCTCGCCGACATCTATCAGACGGAGATCTTTGTCCTCGCGAAGGCCGACGGTTCGCAGCGTCTCAAAGTCATGCACCACGGCACCACCGTGTGCGATTTGCACGTCACCGCGCTGCATGAGGCCCCACGCCGCGAGATGCGGGCGAAATGGCGCACGCCGGCCGATGTGCAGCCCGCCGTGCCCGTGCGTCCGGAATCCTGGACCGCCACGCTCAAGACCTTGCTCTCCGATTTCTCCATCGTCTCCCGCGAGCCGATCATCCGCGAATACGACCACGAGGTGCAGGGCAACACCGTCCTCAAGCCGCTCGCCGGTGCGGCGGGCGATGCACCGCAGGACGGCAGCGTCATTCGCGTCGATGGCAGCAGCCAACTCGTCTCCCTCGCCTGCGCCTTGCTGCCGGAATGGGGCAAGACCGACCCGCATCTCATGGGCCGCGCCGTTGTCGATGAGTGCGTGCGCCAGCTCGTCGCCATGGGATCGAATCCCGACCGCATCGCCATCCTCGACAACTTCTGCATGGGCAATCCCGACAACGAGCGCGAGCTCGGCGCCCTCGTCGAATGCACCAAAGGCATGGCCAAGGCCGCCATCGCGTATGGCGCGCCCTTCGTCAGCGGCAAGGACAGCTTCTACAACTACTTCGTCACCGACGAAGGCCCCGTCTCCATCCCCGTCACGCTCCTGCTCAGCGGCTTCGGCATCGTCGAGGACGCCGCGCACGTCGTCGGAGCCTCCCTGCGCCGCGTCGGCAGCAAGATCGCCGTTTTGGGCAAAGCCAGCGCCGGTTTGCGCGGCAGCATCGTCGCCAAATACACCCGCGGCATCGGCCTCGACGCCGGCCCGTCCTTCGACGAAGCCGAAAGCATGGCCGCCTACCGCCGCTACTTCGACCTCGTGAAGCAAGGCGCCGTCCTCAGCGCCCACGACATTGGTGAAGGCGGTCTCGCCGTCGCCCTCGCTGAAATGGCCTTCAGCGGCAAAGCCGGCCTCCGCATCGCCACCGACAAGATGCCCCTCGCCGCCAGCGGCCTCACCACCGCCGAACTCCTCTTCGGCGAAACGCCCGGCCGTCTCCTCGTCGAAATCGCCCCCGAACACGTCGCCGCCGCCGAAAAAGCCGGCCTCACCATCATCGGCGAAGCCACCCGCGATCCGTATCTCTACATCTCCCACAACGGCACCACCTTGATCGATTCACCCATCGATCAGCTTAAGCCGCTGTGGAAGGATGGGCTGACGAAGTATTATTGATCAAGATCATGATCGCCGCTCTCAACATCCTCACACCCGCAGGCGATAAACAGGTGGGCATCTCCTTTGGAAATGCACGAGATGAGGCAGCCATGAGGTCCTGGCGTGTGGGGAGAGGCCATTCCAGGCCAGATTTGGCTGCGGATGCGATTGAATTCGCCAAGCTCGCCGGAAAACGTTGGCGCTATTATCTCAAGCGACATGAGGCAGCCGCCAGTTTGGAGGAACTGGCCTCACGTATTGAAAAGCAGCCCAAGACAGAAGTGGGCTTCATGCTCGTCGCCCGATTGCCGCTGGGCAGGAAATCCAGCCTCGTTGGCATCGCGTGGTGCCGTCGCACCTGGTGCAATCACATCGTGCTCGACTTCCTCGCGGCTCACCCGATGGCGAACGATCCGGCAGGCGGCTACAAAGGTGTGGGCGCTGCGCTGATTCTGTCACTAGCAGCCGTGGCTCGTGAAATCGCCTGCCCACTTGTGTGGGGCGAGGCCACTGAATCGTCATCGGTCTTCTACCAGAAACTTCTTGGCGGCAAGACCGTGAAAGACTACTTTTTCTTCGATGAAGCCATCTTGAGCGCCCAAGCCGCCCAACTCGATTCCCGCAGCCTCGACCAGCCTTTACGACGATCATGAAAACAAAGTCCAAATTCACTCCCATCGTCCAAACCCACGTTTCCGACTGGCTCCGCGAAGTTTGGGAAGTCGAAGCTCAACACACCGCCATGGTCGGCAGCCGGTTGAAGTTTGGACTGCCTCTTGCCCCTGCCAGACCGGGCCGTCGTAAAGTCAAAGCGGCGTAATCCCTGCCTCTCCCACAACGGCACCATCTTGATCAATTCCCCCATCGATCAACTCAAGCCGCTGTGGAAGGATTGGCTGACGAAGTATTATTGAATACTGCCCTTCAGGGTAGCTTTCGTTTCGGACGCCTGATCTCTATTCGATCACATGCTTGTCGCATCTGAATGCGACTTGCGGAAGTTCCTAGCTTCCTGAATCATAGGGAAACTATGCTTCCCGAGTTTGCAGCGGCCAGACAGAAAATGCATGATCTGTGGAACAGAGCCTTGTTCGCGGGTCTACATGGTTCGGATCATCTCCTCGCAGAGGTCCCTCTACGAGTGCAACGAGAGGGAAATAGTTCGTTTGTTGGGGATCAAGAAATAGAATACAAAGTCTTTAGCGCACAGTTCAGCATCCCCAAGAAGGACGCCGAGGGTTTGTCTATCGAGGGGTTTATCAGAGGGGCGCTCGATCTCGGGCGACAGATAGGAAAGCAACAAGCACAGCATCTGTTTGAAGTTATGAGAGAGCCTGGCCCCCACTCATATCCAGTCACCTGGGAAATGGGTAAAATAACGTTCGATCAACTGATTGGCGCCTGGTCGAATATGCAAATTGACTTCGGGGATGATGGCTTGCCGCGATGGCCGACCCTATATGTGAGTCCTGATGCGCTTGCGGAACTCAATCAAAAAAATGCCGCTTTGGCTCGAAGACGAACAGTGTAAACGCCAGTGGGCCGAATTAACCGATCAAAAACGAAAGGATTGGAATGAAAGAGAGGCTCGTCGAAAGCTGGTTGAGTAAAATCAACGAGCGAGGTTACGGAATTACCTTCTGCCAAATATTGGCATCGAAGGGCTATCGTGTCATTCGTTACGGGCACAGTTCAATCGAGTTGGGAAAAGACGTTTTAGCAATTTCGCCACAAGGCGATGTTTGCGCCTACCAACTCAAATCAGGTGACGTCTCGCTCGCTGACGTGACGAAGCATATTGAACAGCTACAGATGCTTGTGGCAACTCATCCGGTCCATCCAGGGTTGCCATCGACTTTTGTGTATCGAGTGTTTTTCGTGACAACCGGTGACTTCAAAGACCCAGCAATCGCTCTTATCAAAGAATTAAACGCCAAATGGCGCATGCACCGGTGGCCCGAGGTTCAAACCATTGGGGGGAGAGATCTCGTCACAGATTTAATTGCGATGTCCTCTGATTTTTGGCCAACGGAGGCTCCGGATATGCGTGCATTCCTCGAACTGCACTTGGCTCGTGGAAGAGGCGATCTCGATATTGGCAAGCTTGCTCGTCTTCTACGGCAAATTGTTGAGGGTAAAGGTTCCGCTCGCGACGTCGAACGCCGGTCTGCGGCTGCAAACATCTTTTGTAGTTATGCGCTAGGAGGATTTTACGCCACAGATGACCATTGGAGCATTTTCCAAGGATGGACGGTTTGTGCATCCACAATCGGTTACATGGGGGAATCGTTTGAGGTGCCGAAGGATTCTTGGATGCCGTCTTTTACTTTAGCAAAAGAAGGGGCGATGAACGCACTGCGGCTTTTATCTGAGGAAGCATTGTGCGATGGCGCTTTTATCGTGCAAGACCGAGAGATCGACCAATACACAAGAGTTCGAAACACAACTGCTCTTGCTGCGACAGCTGCCTATATGTTGATCGCCGCGGATCGAGTCACTGCCGCAAATCGTTTCAAGCCACTGGCCCTTATTGCACAATTCATCGAACGTGACCGCCTGGTTTTCTGGGGAGAGGGGGCATTCTCTCAGTTTGCAATGTTGATTTGGTTTTTGGAATCTTTTGGCCTGCAAGAACCCGCAAGCATTCTTCTTCAAACTCTTTTGAGCACAGTTGTTTCCTCGAATGCTCCAGGATCCTTGAATCCGCTTTCGGATCCATACTCCAATGCGGATGAGTGCCTCGTGAACATGATCAAAGCGGTTGAAAACAATCAACCGTCTCCCAGGCGTAAGTCAGTATACTCATACAGCTTGCTTCCGATCGTCACTCTTTTGGCTCGCCGTGATCTTCGGTCAGTTTTGGAGGATCATTGGAAGGCGGTTAGCCAAGTGCGAATCACATGGTTTCGCCCCGAAAAACCTGCTGGAATGCTTCTGTGGCGATGTGAATCTGGGAGCGAGCAAGATGGCGGATTTGACCAGCCTCAAAGCTGGGATGAACTTCGCAAGTACGCTTGCCGAGATGATCGTGAACGGCTTCCAAGTCTGTTGCGTGATGATTTCGAGTTTGGATTGATGTTCATGCTCGCATTTCCTCAC
Source organism: Verrucomicrobiaceae bacterium (assembly GCA_016795465.1). Classification (GTDB taxonomy): domain Bacteria; phylum Verrucomicrobiota; class Verrucomicrobiia; order Verrucomicrobiales; family Verrucomicrobiaceae; genus Prosthecobacter. The sequence goes on from JAEUHK010000070.1 coordinate 16,728, forward strand.
AGGATTTCAGTCAGTTTAACAAAGCTACTTGATGAGAAGCTTTGTAGCCTGGCGAAGACCGAAAATACGATGGCGTGATTAGTTAATCCGCGAAATGCACACCACCCGCTATGACCTCCCCTCTCGCCCTGCTCAAAGCCTTCGTGCTGCTGCTGGCGCTTGTTCTGGTGCCCGTGGCGGTGGTGATGCTGGGTTGTGGGGTGACGTGGACGGGATTGGGGCTTGGGCTGGCGGTGGGGATGGTGGGAATCGGGCCATTGCTGTGGTGCATTGGCGATGAGCGATGCTCCACGCGGCAGGTGTGGCTCGGAAAAGGGCTGCTGGGGCTCGGTTTGGCGATGGGAGCCGGGCTGGTCATGCAGGCTCCGGATGGACACACGCCGGAAAGCGCACGCATGCACTCGCGCTATGCGGATGGCGGGTGGCATCACGCACGATACGGCTTTGGCAACGTGCTGCCGGAGATCGACCAGATTCATCTCGGCTACGCGGCGGCGATGGCGATCGATCCGCTCTTCACGCGGGCGCAGAAGCGCGAACTGGCTGCCTTGACCGACTCGATCTACGCCGAAATGAGCCGCGACGCGGAGTTTGCGGCCTGCGGCTCGGCCTTGGGCGCAATCTATGACGAGGTGACCTTCGCGGAGTTTCGTCACGGGCACTACTTTCACTACATCCCGCCGCAACTCGACCGCAGCAAGCCAGCGCCTGCGCTCGTGTTTCTGCATGGCAGCGGCGGGAACTTCAAAGCCTACATCTGGCTCCTCTCCCAAGTGGCCGATCAAACCGGCTGCACCATCATCGCGCCCACCTTTGGCCTCGGGAACTGGGAGAAGCGCGGTGCCTACGACGCCATCACCGCCGCCATCCGCGATGCGGGCAAGCACGCGGCCATCGATCCCGAGCGCATCCACCTCATGGGCCTCTCCAACGGCGGCAAAGGCGTCTGCCTAGCCGAATCCGCCCGCGGGCCGCGATTCGCCTCCCTCATCCTCCTCAGCGCCGTGCTGCACGATCGCATCGAACCCGCCTCACTGGCCAAACGCCTCCTCAATCGCCCCGTCCTCATCCTGTCCGGCCAAAACGACGACCGCGTGCCCTGGAGCTATGTGGACGGCTACGCCGTCAAATTCGAAAAAGCCGGCCTGAAGGTCACCAAGCGTGCTTTTGAAGGCGAAGACCACTTTCTCTTCTTCCGCCGCCAAACCGAGATCCTCGACGAAGTGCGGCGGTGGCTCGAATCGCACTGAAGACCGTATCGGGGCCATTCCTGGCCCCCGAGATCAAACGGCGTGATTACTCTTTGGTCACCGTCACCGGGGTGCCAGTGAGCACCCATTCGTAGAAGAAGCGGGCTGGATTGCCTCCGGTGAGGGGCATGCGGATGCAACCATGGGAGGCCGGGTAATCGGGCACGCTGCTGAAGCCGTGGATGAAGATGTGTCGGTTGATCTGCACGCTCCAGGGCATGGGGGCATTGTTGTAAAGGCTCGAAAAATGCTGCTTCGCGCGGTAGGGGCCGGCTCGGAACTCCCCAGATGGGGTGGCTCCGTTGCGACCGGAGCTGATCTTTGTCTCGATCACCAGCCGATCTCCCTGCCAGCCCTTGAGCCGTTGGTTTTTCAAGCTCACCTCGACCCGTTGTGCGCCGGCCCGGAGAGTGAAGCCGCGGAAGAAGCCGCCCACTCTGACTTCGCCTCCGGCGTTCATGTCCGCGACCGTTGCTCCTGCGGCGGCCAGTTGGGCGGTGCTGATCAGTTCCGTGCCATCGAGCAGTTGCTTGAGCGTGCCGGGGCTGACGACGGAACCGTTGAGCTGCATGGTCCGGCCTTGGTCGTCCCGGGCGATCTGCCAGCCAAGTTCATCGACGGCCTCATTCACCGGGATGAAGAGCTTTCCGGGTTCGGCTGCAAAGGTGATCGCATCCAGCGTGCCGGCACGGCCTGCATCAATGAGGCTCAGAAAACACAGAAACAGGAGGACGAGGACGCGCATGGTCATCAGGGATAATGTGGGAACCCCGAGAAGTCCGGCTTTCGTTTCTCCATAAATGCTTTTTACCCCGCCGGGCTTGCTCGCCCATGTCGCAAAGCATGCGCAGACCTGCCGAGGTGGTGGCTATACCTTCGCCAAGGCCAGGAGTTCCTTCACGCGGGTGAGCTCCGACGCCGAGGTTTTCGCCACAAAGCCACGGGCGTGGGCGAAGTGGACATCGGGCTCCTTTTCGATGCGGGTGAAGTCGTAGCGTGGGTCGTCGTTGTGGCGGGACAGTCCGTAGCCGCTGCCACGGCGGTCTGGGTAGATCAGCGCGGCCACGACGCTGCCTTTGCCGATGCTTTCGAGATAGCGCCCGATGCTGGCGGAGGGATCGTCCGGCACGGGATCAGTCCGCGGAAGGAAGAGCACCTCGTGATCGCCGACGTTCCATATCACCGCGTTCTGCGCGATGAAGTCGAGGCGGCTGCGCAGCTCCCGCAGGTAGTCCAGCAGATCCTGGCCGATGTAGCTGAGCATTTCCCACAGCGGCTCACCGGGCTCCAAGCGTCTCGCTTTGGCAAAGCGACGCAGGACGGTCACGTCGATGGGCGAGTTGAGCTTGTTCATCGTGTCTCGATCCACTCCCAGCCATTTCGCTGTCACATTCGGCCCGCGAGTGTCGAACCACTCGGCCGGCTCCAGCCAGTCGCAAAACTCGCGTGCGTCCTCATACACGCCGAGATGCTGGAGCACGAGGCTCAGTGAGCACACGGGCGGATGGTCGGCGGGGAACTGATGATGGTCAAAGTTATGGCTCTCCGGCGCATACTCGCCGCCCACATCGACCACGGCGGTGGCGGGGTCAGCGAGATCTTCCGGCGTCGGCTCCCGTCGAACAATCGGCACGCGATGCACCGCCGCCAGGAGGGCGCAGGCGAGCAGTTCATCTTTATGAGCGCCGCCGGGATGAGTGAGGATGAGAGAAAGCATGCAGGAAGGAGGAAGAGAAAGCCCATGGCCCTAACCTGAAGGGCTCCTCACGTCATCCTCATTTCGACGGCTTCTCAAAACGTCTGCCTGATTCCCGAGGGCGATTGGCTCACCGCCATGCAACCCGAGAACGCGGCAGACGGAATCTTTCGTGACAGATGCCTGCCTGGCCGGATAAGCTGCGGGCTCAAATGAACCGCGACCTGCTTTTCTCCCGCCTCACGGCCGCCTCGGAGCCTTTTGACATTGCGATCATCGGCGGAGGGGCCACCGGCCTCGGTGCGGCGGTGGATGCGGCCTCGCGCGGCCATTCCGTGGTGCTCATCGAGCAGTCGGATTTTGCCAAAGGCACCTCCAGCCGCAGCACGAAGCTCGTCCACGGTGGCGTGCGCTACCTGAAGCAGGGAAACATCTCCCTCGTGCTCGAGGCGCTGCGCGAGCGCGGCCTGATGTGCCGCAATGCACCGCACCTCGTGCACAGCCTGCCTTTCATCATTCCGAGCTATCACTGGTGGGAGGGGCCTTTTTACGGCATCGGGCTGAAGGTCTATGACGCTCTCGCCGGCCAGCTCGGCCTCGAGCCGTCACGCTACCTGGACCGCGATGAAATCATCGCCTGCCTGCCCACGCTCGAAACGGAGGGCCTCGATGGTGGTGTGGTGTATCACGACGGCCAATTCGATGATGCACGGCTGGCCATCCACCTCGCCCGCACCGTGGTGGACCATGGTGGCATCGTTTTGAACCACACCCGCTGCACCGGGCTGATGAAGGAAAAAGGCCATGTGATCGGCGTGATGGCCGAATGCGTCGAAACCGGCGCTCAACATGAAATCCGTGCCCGCTGCGTGATCAATGCCACCGGCGTCTTTGTGGACGATGTGCGCCGCATGGACGAGCCGCAGGCCACCCGGATCGTGGCTCCGAGCCAGGGCGTGCATCTGGTGCTGCCACGCGAGTTCATGCCGGGCAGCTCCGCCATCATGATCCCGAAGACCGATGACGGCCGCGTGCTCTTCGCGGTGCCATGGCATGGCCGCGTCATCATCGGCACCACGGACACACCGGTGGACCACGCCACACTCGAACCACGACCGCTGCCGGATGAAATCGAGTTTCTCATGACGCATGCCGCGCGTTACCTCACACGCGATCCGCGGCCTTCCGATGTGCTCAGCATGTTCGCCGGGCTGCGGCCGCTCGTCGCCGCCAAAGAAGCCGGCAGCACGGCCGCGCTTTCCCGCGATCACACCATTCTCGTGTCCGATTCCGGCCTCATCACCATCACCGGCGGCAAGTGGACGACCTACCGCCGCATGGCAGAGGACGTCATCGACCACGCGGAGATGATCGGCGGCATCGGGACGCGCCGCTGCGTCACGCACGATCTCATGATTCACGGCTCCGGCACCGTCCTTCCGGACTCGGATCCACTCGCCGTGTATGGCAGTGATGCCGCGGAGATCCGCGATCTGATGCAAAGCGAGCCCGAATGGGCGGGCAAAGTGCATCCGAGGCTCGATCTCACCTGCGCCGAGGTCATTTACCATGCCCGCCACGAGATGGCGCGAACGATCGGCGATGTGCTCGCCCGCCGGAGCCGCAGCCTGCTGCTCGACGCGCAGGCCAGCATGTCGGCCGCGCTCCGCGTCGGCCATCTGCTCGCCTCCGAGCTTGGCTGGGATGCCGCTCACACCACACATGAGATCGAACGCTTCCAAAAGCTCGCCGCAGGCTACATTCTTGAGGGCTAGAGAAGGTCAGTATTACTGCGCGGAGCTCTTGGTGCCGTTTTTGCCGGGCGGGAAGAACTCGATGGTGACGCCTTCCTTGCGGAAGGCCTTCTTCACCTCGTCGGCGAGCTGCTCGTAGCTGCGCTCGCGGAGGAGGTGCTTCTTCACCGCGGCCTCGCTTTCGGCATCGTTCTTCACGTTTTCGACCTCACGCAGAAAGGCGATCATGTTCGCGGCATCGCCTTTGCCATCGAGGTGGTAGAAGAAGTAGGTCATGAGGCCGGCGGAGCCGTAATTCTCCAACGCCATGCCGTCTTTCCCGAGGGCCTCGGCCCAGCGGCGGCCGTCGATGGTCATGAGCTCCTCCAGGTCGATCATCATGAAGGTCTTGTTCCCGCGGCCCATGTTTTCCGCGTAGGCCTTCACCTGCCGGTTGAGGCCGATGAGGCTGAATTTGCCATTGCTGTTGTATTCGAGCATCTCGACGTATTCGGCGCTGCCTTCGATGAACCATGTGGGCAGCACGGGCAGCCAGTGGTTCATCATCTGATGCGTGATCTCGTGGATGAGCGTGCCGTTGTCCTGCGCATTCGGATTCTGCTCGAGCGTGACGCGGGAGCCCACGAGGCGCACACCGAGGCTGCTGAGCGGCACCATAAGGGCTTTTTTGCCGCTCATGTAAACACCGGCGGAACCTTCAATGGCGCCCGCGTCCATGTAATCGGCCTTGTTGGTGAAAAGACGGGCCTGGAAGATCTCGCGCAGGCGCTCGGGCTTCGGTTTCAAGTCGAGCGGGAGCTGGCAGTTCAGCTCGTAGGTGGCCTCGAACATGCGGCCGAACTCGCGCACGACGTTCGAGCCGAGCTTTGAATCGCACACGAACTCGTAATGCGGGCTGCGATAGACGAACTCGCGCTTTTCCTCGTCCTCGCGGACCACAACGACCTCGGGCTTGTCAGCGAGCGAAATGGTGCGCGGCCACTCTTTGAGCGCTGCACTGGCCTTTTCACCCGCTGCGGCGGGGGCGGCGGAGGCCTGTGTTTTAATGAAAGCCTGGTCCTCGGCGCTGAGTCGGGCCAGCGGCACATCGAAGGTGCTGCCATTCGCCATGCGGACCTTCACCGCATCGGCCGTGGCGCTGATGAAGGCGGCCTCGATCTTGCGGCCGTCCGTGCTGGTCCAGGTGCGGAGGGCGCTCTGGGCGAGAGCGGAGGTGGCGGCCAACAGGACAAAGAGGGGGATTTTCATGGTCGGAAGGGCTGCATGCTAACGAGTCGCCCGCGAACTGGCGAGCAACTTTGCACCGTGAAGGCAGTTTCAAGCCTTATGATGACCGATCAACGCTCGCGCCTTGCCAATCGCCCTTCACATGGAAAAATGCCCACCATGCGTCCTCTGGTCGTCCTCTTTGCCCTCAGCCTCTCTCTTGCCGCCCAGAACGGTGAACCACCCGCACCACCGAAGAATGGTGAGCCCCCTGCCCCGCCGCCGCGTCGCGAGGGCGAACGTCGTGGCCCTCCGGGCATGATGGGCGGCGGCAGTGGCGGCATGCGTCCTCCAGCCGGTTTTGAGAAACTCAGCGAGGAAGAGCGCAAACTGATGCGAGAGGCCTTTGAAAAGGCCTGGAAGGATCCAAAAGTCATCGAGGCCCGTGACCAGGCATTGCGTGCGAATGAAAACGTGCGCCGCGTGCTCCACGATGCCATCAGCAAGGAAGATCCGAAGGTGGCGGCGCTGCTCGAAAAGATGAAGCCGCCGTTTGAGACCGATGACCGCGGCTTTCCCATCCTGCCGCGGCCTGATTCACCTGATTTCGTGAAGGTGGCGAATGCCCGACTAGGCGCGGAGATGATGTCGATGGCCAAACCGGGCAAGCAGGAGGACACGCGCCGCTTTCATGAGCGGATCATGCAGCTCCCACGCATGAAGGAAGCGATGGCCGCCCTCGAAACGACTCCGCCTGCCGATCGTCTCGAGGCCCTGCGCAAGATCCGCGATCTCTACCGCCAGCTCGTGGGCGAGGAATTCGCCCGCTTACGCAAGCTGCGCGAGGAAGGCGGCGATCCGAACCGTCCGCCGAAGCAGCAGTAAGACCTTCTCACATGCCAGTGAGGGGCTGACTGCCCTTGGGGTCAAAGAAAAGCAGCCCGCTGGGATGCACACCGATGAAGGCGTAGGTGTCATCAATCTTCTCCTCGGGCACCACGACGCGGAACAGGCGGTTGATGAAAACGCCGGAGTCCGGCAGGCGGCCGGTGATGACGGCATCGACCTTGGCCTGAAGGCTGCCTTCCGGCCATGGCACACCTGCGGTCTGCCCGACAAGGTAGGTCTGCACGATACGCTCGGCATGGCGGCGAACCTCACGACGCCGGGAACTGGCCAACTCCTCGATCTGAGGGCCGACCAGCATCACCGCAAGCAGGGTGCCGGAGAGGATTTTCAGCCAGCGCTCGAGGCTGACGCCAAAGTAGATCTGAGGTGGTGGGAGTGCGCTTGTCATGACAACGGGAGCTGGTTAGGAGGGTTCCTTTTGTGAGACGCTTCAAAGTTATGTCAGGAATCCTTTATGCCTTGTAAGGACTTTCTAATTCCGTTTAACGCATCCTTAACAGTTCTGATCGCGGAAAAAGGCTGGCAGAAAAGCCAAGTCTCCGCGTTCATGCGGCTCCCACTCATGAAACGCCGACTCCTCGCCCCGCTCCTGCTTCTCGCCGCCGTGCTCTCCGCGGTCACTTTTGCCGCTCCTGGTGCCGCCAAGCGCAAGATCCTCTTCTTCACGAAATCGAGCGGCTTCGAGCACAGCGTCATCTCGTGGAAAAAAGGCCAGCCCAGTCATGCCGAGAAGGTGCTGCTGGAACTCGGCGCGAAGAACGGCTGGGAGTTCGAGTTCAGCAAAGACGGCTCGAAGTTCAGCAAGGAGTATCTGGCGCAGTTCGATACCGTCATGTTCTACACCACGGGCAATCTGCTGGAGCCCGGCACCGATGGCCAGCCGCCGATGACGGCCGAGGGCAAGCAGGCGCTGTTTGATTTCGTGAAGAGCGGCAAGGGCTTCGTCGGCACGCACAGCGCCAGCGATACCTTCCACACGAACAACGAGTCTAAAAAAGGCCCCGATCGCTATGTGAACCACGGCGAGCAGGCGGATGCGTATGTGCGCTTCCTCGGTGGCGAGTTCATCAAGCACGGAGCCCAGCAGGAAGCCCGCAACACGGTCGAGAATCCGAAGTTCCCCGGCTTTGAAAATGTCGGCAAAGAGTATGGCTTCATGGAGGAATGGTATTCGTTGAAGGACTTCACGCCTGACATCCACGTGCTCAGCGTGATCAACAACCCGCCGATGACCGGCAAGGAGTATGAGCGCCCGGCTTATCCAAGCACCTGGGCCCGCAAAGAGGGCGATGGCCGCGTGTTTTACACCGCCATGGGCCACCGCGAGGACGTTTGGACGAACCCCACCTTCCAAAGCATCCTCATCGGCGCTCTCAACTGGGCAAACGGTGATGTGAAGGCGGAAATCTACCCAAACATCAAAGAGGTCGCACCGCAGGCCTACACCAATCCGCCCTTCGTCGAGCCTCCGCCGCCGAAGCCCGCGAAGAAGTGATTTGCTCAGGTCAAAGAAGGCATTGCACGACGCAAAGCTCACGGCTAGGAGCCAGCATGGAAAAATCCTCCAAAGCTGTTCTCACTGACCTCCAATCCCTCGATACCGCCGCTCTGAAAGCCCGCCTCGGCGAGCTCCGGAGGTATCTTTGACGTCCCGAGACTGCGCGATGAGCTGGCGATGCTCGAAGACCGCATGGGCGCTCCCGGTTTCTGGGATAATGCCAACGCGGCCAAGAAGTCGATCGACCGCTCCAATGTCATCAAAAAGAAGATCATCCCGCTCGAGCAGCTTGAAGGCCGGGCGAATGACTTCGACGGCCTGATCGAACTCGCCAAGGAAGCCGGTGACATGGACACCTGGCGTGAGGTGCAGGAAGAGCACACGAAGCTCGTCAAAGACGTGGGCGACTTCGAGCTGCAGCAGCTTCTCAGCGGCCCGTTTGACCGTGGAAATGCCTTCCTCACCATCCACAGCGGTGCCGGTGGCACGGAAGCCTGCGATTGGGCGGACATGCTCCTGCGCATGTATCAGCGCTGGTGTGACCGCCGCGGCTTCAAGGTCGAAATGATCGACTTCCAGGCCGGTGATGAAGTCGGCGTGCGCAGTGCCACGCTCGAAATCATGGGCGAAAACGCCTTTGGCTTCCTGCAGGCCGAGCGCGGCGTGCATCGCCTCGTGCGCATCAGCCCCTTCGATGCCGCGAAGAAGCGTCACACCTCTTTCGCGTCCATTGATGTGACTCCTGACTCCGAAGAAGAGATCGACATCGTCATCCGCGATGAAGACCTCCGCGTGGACACCTACCGCGCCGGTGGCAAGGGCGGCCAGAACGTGAACAAGGTGGAAACGGCCGTGCGCCTCACGCACATCCCTAGCGGCGTCATCGTCGCCTGCCAGATCGAGCGTTCACAGCCCAAAAACCGCGCCAAGGCCATGTCGATGCTCAAGGCCAAGCTCTACCAGATCGAGGAAGACAAACGCGCCGCGGAGCTGAACAAGCAATACGGCGAAAAGTCCGACATCGGCTGGGGCAGCCAGATCCGCAGCTACGTCTTCCAGCCTTACCAGATGGTCAAAGACCACCGCACCGGCGAAAAGACCAGCAACATCGACGACGTCATGAACGGCGACCTCGATGCCTTCATGGAAGCCAAGCTCCGCGGCAAAAAAGCCGGCGATGGCGACCCCGACGACGACGTGTAACCCCTCAACGCCCCGCCCTCACCCGGCGGGGCTTTTTTATTTGCCGAACAACTGCTTGAGCACCGGACGGATCTTCTCCTTGGTGGGACCAAACTTTCGCAAATCGAGGCCCGTGGCGAAGTAGTTGCCCGTGCCGATTGCCCGGGTGCCCTCAAACAGTGTGATATCGAAACGGTGCAGATACATCGCCATGTCCCAACGCCAGATGGCCGTGTAACGCACATAGTGCGGGTTTCCGGCTGGCGGCGTGTCCACCACCTCGGTGGCATAGCCCATCTGCTGGATCTGATTCACGAGCTCGGGCTGAAATCCTGCCATGTGCGTATCAGGATTGTTGACCACATAAACCTTTCGAATCGGTGCGGATGACGCCACGGAAGTGACTCGGGTGGACACGCACTGGGTGAGACCAAGGCAAAGAGTGAGCAAAAGAAACAGGTTTCTCATCGCACCAGGTTGTGATACTTGGCAGAATTTTTGGCAAGCACATTCACAACTTGGATACCGCGAACCCCTCAGCCGCACTTGCGGCTGGTGCGCCCGTCAGGAATCGAACCTGAATCTGCGGCTTCGGAGACCACCATTCTATCCGTTGAACTACGGGCGCGTTCGCGGGCGCATCGTTTCGCATGCGCCATGGACGGCGGCAAGTCCGATTTCCGGGCTCAACGCTCCTTCTTCGAGCTCGTGGGAGCGGCGAGGAACTTCCGCACCTCGTTGAAGAAGCCATCGGAAGTCGCCTGCTCGCCAGCATGCGTGCGCACGCCCTCGAACCAGCCTTCCGTGCTCGGCGTGTGCTTGCGGGCCACGGCGAGCAGCAGGTCGAGGCTGATGGGCACCGCTTTGCCGCTGTGGATCGCCGCGGAAAGAGCAAGCTCCGCCGCGCGGTCAAAGACCCACTTCAAATCCGCACCAGTGAAGCCTTCGGTGGCCTCGACGAGTGCTCCGGTGTCGAAATCGGCCATCGGCTTGTCTTTGGCGAGCAAGGCGATGATTTGCGCACGAGCTGGCGCATCGGGCGGCGGCACGAAGATGGCCTGATCGAAGCGGCCCGGACGGCGGAAGGCCGGGTCGAGCGCCCAAGGCTGATTGGTGGCACCAATCACCAGCACACGCTGGTTCTCGCTGCGGATGCCATCCATCTCATGCAGGAACTGGTTCACGAGACTGCGCATCTGGCTCTCGCGGATCTGACGGCGATCCTGAGCGAGGCTGTCGAGGTCATCAAAGATCATCACGCAGGGCGCATTCGCCCGCGCCGTCTCGAAGAACTGGTGCAGGTTCCGCTCGGGATTGCCATAGTAAGGGTCAAAGACCTCGTGCAGACCCACGACGAGGTAGTTGCAGGCCACCTCGCCCGCCACGGCACGCAGGATGAGCGTCTTGCCGCAACCCGGCGGGCCATAGACGAGGATGCCGCCACCGGTTTTACGGCCGTAGGCTTTGTAAAGGTCCGGGAATTGCAGCGGGTAGGTGATTTTCAGCCGGATCTCCTCCTTCAGCTCCTCCATGCCGCCGACATCATCAAAGGTCAGCGTGCTGCGGTTGGGATCATCGGGGCCAAAAAACGTCTCCGGACGCCAGTCCTGGGCATCGACAAAAGCCTCGTCGCTGAATTCATCGGTGTCGCCACCTTGTGCAGCATCCGGGCTGGCAGGCTCGGGTGCCGGTGCGGGAGCCGTTTTGCGGGCATCACGCACCGTGCGGCCCAGTTCACGCTCCAGCAGCGGATCACTCACGGTGCCATCGATCTGCGCGGCATGGTCGAAATGCTCGATCGCCTTCTTCCGGTCGCCTTCGGTCAGGTAAACGCGGGAGAGCAGCAGATGCGCCTGCGCATTCTCCGGCTCCAGAAAGAGCACCCGCTCCGCCCGCACCGCCGCGCCGGAGGTCTCTCCCTCCATGAAAAGCACCCGCGCCATGCCGAGCTGGGCATCCGTGTGGTCCGGAGCCAGCTCCAGCGCCCGGCCAAACGCCGCCCGTGCCTCGTCTAGCATCATCTCCTCCACACAGGCGCGGCCATGCAGCAGTAGCAGCGAAAGATTGTTGGGCGACTGGTTCAGCGCGTCGCGAAGAGCAGAGGAATCGGGCATGAGGGTATGGACGGACTTAGAACCCCGAACGTTGAACATTCAACCGCGAACATGCTCAACGCCTCCGAAGTCTGATCGCCCGAACATCCGCCAGCTCCTGCTTCAAAGCTCCATCGGGTCGCATGAGAAGGTTTTGCAGGCCTGATTTGAGCTTGATGATGCCAGCGGACTGCTCGGAGAAGGTTTCGTAGCCGCCGGTGGACTTTACGGTTCCCTTCGTGGTCTCGGTTTCGGCCTCAATGACATACGCATCACCGGCTGAAGCCTCATCAGCAGCGAGCGTGACGAGGACTTCGTATTCTCCGTCCGCAGGAATCTGAATCGTCCATTCGGCCACATCGGTCTCGATGCGCCATGGAGCCAAAACGTTGAGCGAGGGACGATAGGCGAGCTTTTGGCCGTAGGTCTTCGCCGCACTCGCGGGAAGGACCAAAACACCGTCAGCGTCGGGTTGTAGAGCGTTTTCGGCGCGGACATCGACTTGGAGGAGCGTATCGGCGGTCCAGGGCATTTTGCGATCCTTGGTTTGTTCGCGCACCGCGGCGATTTGAGCGGCGGTGATGGGCGTGGCTTCGTTTCCCCAGGCGTTGCGGATGTAGCTGAGCACATCGGCAAGCTTCGCGTCATCGAGCAGCGGATTCATTCCTTGGCCGGGCATGGCGAGGTTCCATTTCTGGCCGTTCACCTCGATCTCGCCATACAAACCGTGCAGCGCGATGCGGATGAGTCGCTCGGGCTCGCCGGTAACCCACGAGCTTTCGGCGAGTGGTGGCGCGACATTCGGCACGCCATAGCCGGTGGGCTGATGACACAGGCCACACACACTTTGATACACCGCCGCGCCGCGTTCGATCTGCTGTTTGGCGGCTTCGCTGAGCGGTTGCTTGCGTGCGGAGAGCATCACGTTCTCCGCGCCGGGCCAGTTCAAGGCCATGCGCAGCCGCTGAAGGCGTTCACGCGCCGCGATGTCGCGATTTGCGGCCATTTCGTCCAGAAACACCGGTTTGGCCTTCAACGTCACTTTGGCCTGCGAAGCGAGAAAGCCGTCCAACAAGGCCTCCCGCTGCCAAATCGCCGTTTCCGCCATTTTCGCGAGGATGACCTCCGCCTTGCCATCCATGCATGCGAGCTGCGAGAGCAGTTTGAGCGTCTCCACGCGATGCACCGTGCTTTGCGGCCATTTCAGCAACAGCTCCAGCAAGGCGGTCTCTTTGCCATGAATCGTGGTCATGGCCGCGACGCGGCTCAGATCATCTTCATGACGCGTGAGATGCTCGGCGATGGCCGAAAGCGGCTTCGGTGAGAGCAACGCGTGAAGTCGCCCGCTGGCATCGGGTTCATCATTGAGAGCGATTTCGGCTCCAAGTCGTGCTGCAGCAGCTCGCACGCGTGGATCAGCATCTTTGGCGGCTTTCTGAAGATGCTCAGGCTTGAGCTTGCCCATGCCTTCGAGTGTCCAAAGCGCATGCAGACGATGCAGCGGCGTCTCGAAGCGATTCGGATCGCCAATGTCCTCGCCACGCTCGACGAGCAAACGCTGCGCCGTGTTTCGCTGCCAGCCATTCGGATGTCCGAGCATCTTCACCAAGTCTCCATCACTCCATTGCTCCCGCTTCGCCGCTTTCTCGTGCACGATGCGCCAGATGCGACCGTGATCGTTCCCTTCGTAGAGTTTGCGCTGCTCGATCTGCTTCGTGAGCCAGGGGACGATGAAGATGACGTGCTCGATGATGCCGTGATACATGTCGGCGAGATACAAAGCGCCGTCTGGGCCGACACGGGCGTTCACGGGGCGGAAGCGCTCGTCAGTGCTGGCGATGAGTTCCTGCTCGGGCGGGAAGAAGCGCGTGGCGTGCGGGTGCGTGCCGCCGTCGAGCGTCAAGGTGCCGACGAGGTGACCGGCGGAGTCGGGCACGAAGACATTGCCGTGCATCTCGGGCGGGAATTGATCGCCATCGTAAAAGCAGGTGCCGGAGACGATCGTGTAGGTGCGCAGGCGGCCGTCATCGCGGAGTTCGAGCGCCCCGAGCGTGACGGCGGGCGTGACGCGGATGGGAAAACACTCCGCCGCATCTTTGGCGACGTTCACATTGATGCCGAAGCCGCCGCGACTGCCGCGCTGCGCCAGTTTGGCGAGATTCGGATGACGCATGATGGCCTCGGCAGGTAGGAGGTCCATGTGCATGGCGCTGTTTTCGTAGCAGGAGATGAAGCGGCCGGTTTCATCGAAGCTCACGCCGAACTGGCCGCGATGCAGCGTGGGCTCGTCGATGAGCTTGCCGTCCTTCCATTGATAGCGATGCGGCCAGTCGGCGCAGTGCAGCCAGTTGTCGATGCCGCGGCGCAGGCCGTTCGCCGTGTGCTGTGGATTGCCACCGACGCCCATCGTGCCGACCTGCGTGCGCTCATCGCAGCGCAGATCGCCGTCTTTGTCGGCGCAGAACCACAGTTTCGGCGGCTCCTGCAGCAAGATGCCGCCTTTCACGAAGGCAAAGCTGCGGGGCATGACCAGCTTGTCGAGGAAGACGGTGCTCTTGTCGGCCTTGCCGTCGCCGTTTTCATCGGTGAGCACGACGACGCGGCAGATGGGATCGCCCTCGCCGCTGCCATGAACGTCGCGCATGTAGCCCTGATACTCGACGACCCAGATGCGCCCCTCGGGATCGAACTCGAAGAAGATCGGGCACTGCACCATAGGCTCGCACGCGACGAGTTCCGCGCGATAACCGGGCGCGAGCTTGAAGGTCTTCGCCTCGTCCTCCGCCGAAAGCACCGGCGCGGGCGGGACCTGGATGCGTTTCAGCAATTCCTCGCCCTTTTCCCAATCCGCCCAGCCGGTGAGCGCGGAAGCTGGCCGTGCACGTGGTCGATCCGCCGGAATGGTGCCGGTTTGAGCCAGAAGATGGCTGGTGAGCGTGAGGAGGCACAGGAGGCGGAGCATGATGGTTACTACGGTTTGCCTGCGGTGAGTTCTGCATGGAAGATGAGGCATGCCCGCGAAGAAGAAACCGAACGCCAAGCCACTCAGCGGCGCTGCCTTAATCAAAGAGGTGTGCCGGCGCATCCGGCTGGCGCGGAGCCGCTGGGATGATCACAACAACGCCGCCTGCCGGGCGGAGCGCACGAAGGCGCTGGCGCTGTATGAGACGCTGAGTGACGCAGAACGTGAAAAGGTCCCGCAGGTGCTCCGCGTGTGGCTGCGCTATCGCAGCGAGAAGTATTTCGGTGATCACCGCACGCCGCCGGGAGGTGGAAAGCGATGAAAAAGGCCGACACGAAGGACCAACTGCATCCGCGCAGCCGTTTTCGCTCGCGTTATGACTTCGCACGACTCGCAGCGGCTCATCCACCTCTCACTGCCTTTGTGAAAACGAATGCGCATGGCTATGCAGGCATCGATTACGCCGATCCGCGAGCCGTGAAGGCGCTGAATGCGGCGCTGCTGGCGGATGCGTATGGCCTGCAAGGTTGGGATTTGCCTGTGGGACATCTCTGTCCGCCGATTCCGGGGCGCAGCGACTACATTCATCATCTGGCGGATCTGCTGGAGTTTCGTCGCGGTGCTGATGTGCGCGTTTTGGATGTCGGCACGGGCGCGAGTGTGATCTATCCGCTGATCGGAGCCTGCGAGTATGAATGGAGCTTTGTCGG
Organism: Verrucomicrobiaceae bacterium; assembly: GCA_016795465.1. Classification (GTDB taxonomy): domain Bacteria; phylum Verrucomicrobiota; class Verrucomicrobiia; order Verrucomicrobiales; family Verrucomicrobiaceae; genus Prosthecobacter. The sequence goes on from JAEUHK010000070.1 coordinate 31,988, forward strand.
CTCGGATATCGACGCGAGCTCGTTGCGTTGGGCGCAGAGGAATGTGCAAGGCATCGACAAGATCGAGCTGCGACTGCAAAAGCATCCCGAGCACTGCTTTCACGGCATCATCCGGCCCGGCGAGCATTTCGCGGCAACGATGTGCAATCCGCCCTTTCATGCGTCAGCCGCTGATGCGGCCGCAGGCACGCGGCGGAAGCAGCAGAACCTCGGTTTGAAGTCGCAGGCGTTGAACTTCGGCGGCACGGCGAGCGAGCTTTGGTGCGTGGGCGGCGAGTTGGGCTTCATCCGGCGGATGATCGCGGAGAGCCGCGAGTTTGCGGCACAAGTGGGTTGGTTCACCACGCTCGTTTCGAAAAGCGAGCACCTGCCGCGACTCGAAAAGGCGCTGCGGCAGGTGCAGGCGGTGGAAGTGCGGCTTCAAGAGATGGCACAGGGCCAAAAGAAGAGCCGCGTGATCGCGTGGCGGTTTTAAAGCTCCTGCGCGACCTTCCAGCTCTCGGTGTCGATGCCGGAGCGGATCTTCGCAAAGCTCGCCGCGATGCGTTCTCGCGTGATCTGGCCAAAGAAGCGCACGAGGCGGACGAGCTTGCGGACCTCGGTTTCGTTCACGGAGGAGTTCGTGATCATCGATTCAGCATGCGCGATGGCGCAGCTCCACACGAAAAGCTCCGCGCCGACATCGACGAAGTGGCCGAGCAGCACCTGACGTTTTTCGAGCTTGGGTCCGTTGACGGCCATCGCGAGAAAAAGGTCTCGCGCGAGCTTTCGACTGAGACGTGCGATGGCATCGAGATCGTCTTGAAGATCGGGATGCAAACCTTCAGCGGCATCACCTGCTCCAAACGGCATCCATTTGAGCGGATACCACGCGGCGTAAAACCTCGCCGCACGCATAGCGGCCTTCACGCGGGTTTTCCACGGCAGCGTGGAGTTCACCACCTCGGCACCCACCTTCAAATGGGGATCGAGAGCCTCCCGGGCTATGAAAAGGCGCATGATCTCGCTGCTGCCCTCAAAGATGGTGTTGATGCGTGAATCGCGGAAAAGACGTTCGACGGGCTCGGGGACCTCACCGCGGGCTTTGAGCGATTGCGCGGTCTCAAAGCCGCGTCCGCCGCGGATCTGCATGGTGTCATCCATGATGCGCCAGGACTTCTCACTGCCCCAAAGCTTGCCGATGGCGGCTTCGAGGCGAACGTCGGCATTCTTGTCCTTGTCCACGAGCGAGGAGACGTAACGCACCACGCTTTCCATCGCGAAAGTATCCGCTGCCATGCGACTGAGCTTGTCCGCGATGGCCGCGTGACGGCCGATGGGCTGCCCCCACTGCTCACGCGAGCGTGCCCAGTGTCGGCTGATGTCGAGACAGCGCTTCGAAAGCCCCGCACAAGCCGCCGGCAGCGTGATGCGGCCCGTGTTCAGCGTGGTCAAAGCGACCTTCAATCCACGGCCGACACCGCCGAGCACGTTTTCGACCGGCACGCGAACGTTGTCGAAGTGGATGACACCATTGTAGAGCGCTTTCAGGCCCATGAAGCGGCAGCGATTGATGATCTCCACGCCCGGCCACGAGGTCTCGACGATGAAGGCGGTCGTGGCATGCGGCTTGTCCGGTGTGGGCGTCTTGGCCATCACGACGATGATGCCGGCACGCGTGCCATTCGTGCACCACAGCTTGTCACCGCTGAGGACGTAGTGATCGCCTTCGAGCCTCGCCTCCGTCTTCATGCGGGCGGGGTCGGAACCTACTTCATTCTCAGTCAAAGCGAAGGCACTGATCTCGCCCTTCGCACAGCGGGGCAGATACTTCATCTTCTGCTCCTCCGTGCCGAAGAGGATTAACGGCTGCGGCGCACCGATGGATTGATGCGCGGAGAGCAGCGCGGCGAGGTTTCCGCAACGCGAGCCGAGCAGCATGGCGGCGCGGGAGTAATTGGTCTGCGAGAGACCGAGGCCGCTGTATTTGACGGGGATCTTGATGCCGAAGGCACCGATCTTCGCGAGCTCGGCGAGCAGACCATCGGGTATCTCGCCCGTGGCGTCGATGGCATCGGGGTCGGCATGCTGGTCGAGCACGGCTTCGAGGCGATGGAGGAACGCATCGCCCTGGTCGCGATCCTCGATGCTTTGCTTCGGAAAAGGCAGCAGCTTGTCGAAGTCCGGCTCGCCAAAGAACAAACCGGCGGCGAGACCGGTGTTATGCCGCTCGTCACGAGCAGCCTCCGCCATTTCGAGGGCGGCGCGTTGTCCCGCGTTCATGCGGGAGGTGTCGATGAGGGTTTTCGGCGCGTCTGGGATGAAGGTCGTGTTCATGGCCGTGATGGGTTGTTGCCGTTTTTGACAACCCACCCGGCGGGAGATTCAAAGAAAGCTGGGCAGCGATCAGGGCAAAAGCCATCCCATTGACTTCATCCAGTCGGCGCAGCGCTGGGGCCATGCGTTGATGGGTTTGTTCTCGGCACGCATGCCGAAGCCGTGTCCGCCCTGCGTGAAGAGATGCAGCTCGCACGGAATGTTGTGCTTTTTGTATTCGAGGTAGAGCACGGCGGAGGCGGTGGAGTTCTGGCCATCGTTGTGCGCACAGGCGAGGAACATCGGCGGCGCATCGGCGGGCACGCTGAAGCCTTGTTTGAGCTTCGTGGGCTCTTTGAAGTCCACAAAGCCGCCTCCGTAAATCATGACGCCGAAATTGGGACGCTCGACAGGCTCGCCGCGATCACACGCGAGGTGCGCGAGGAGGTTTCCGCCGGCGCTGAAGCCGAGGAGGCCGACACGTTGAGGATCGAGATGCCAATCGGCGGCCTTCTGGCGGACGAGTTTGATGGCCTGCGCGGCATCGGCGGCGGGCTTTTCATGCGGGGCGGCATCATCGCGGGTGGGCGTGCGGTATTTGAGCAGGATGCCGGTGACGCCGATGGTGGTGAGCCATTCGCAGACCTGCGTGCCCTCATGCACCGCGGAGAGGAACACATACCCGCCGCCCGGCGCCACGATAACGCTGGTGCCGTTCGGTTTCGCCGGCTGGAAGACGGTGATGGTGGGCTCGTGGATGTTCGTGATGGTCGTCTTGCCCGCTTTGGTGCGGAGAAATTCCTGCGTGGCAGGCGAGGGCGGCGTCATCTGCCCGGGAGCACCTTCCGGCCAGATTTTGATCTCGGCTGGATCAGCGGCTTGAAGGGTGAAGGAGGCAAAAACGAGGGCGAAAAGGAGGCGGAGCATGGGCGGCGGGAAACAACCACGGAATACACGAAATACACGGAAGCAGTTTCAAATCCTCTGCGGAACTCAGCGGTCTCTGCGGTGCATCCGAAGCAACCGCGGAGGGCGCAGAGGTCCGCAGAGAGGGTGAAAAAGGTTGGATGATGGCTTTGGCGGGCAGGAGTGCCCGCCTCACTTTTCAAAACAAAAGAGCCTGCGAGAGGGCTCGCAGGCTCTTGGAGGACAAACGATGGCAGGACGGTTATTCGTCGCTGCTGCCGCTGGATTTGCTGGAGCTGCCGCCGCCTTCTTTTTTCTCGAGGAGCTTCTGTTTCACCGCGGCTTCGATCTCGGCATAGACGGTTTCATCGGTGCGGAGCACTTCCTTGGCGGCATCGCGGCCTTGGGCGAGCTGCGTGCCCTTGTAGCTGATCCACGAGCCGCGTTTTTGCAGGATGTCGAAGTCCATCGCGAGGTCGAGCAGGGAGCCGACATTGCTGATGCCCTCATTATACATGATGTCGAACTCCGCCTCGGTGTAGGGCGGGGCGAGCTTGTTTTTGACGATCTTCACCTTCGTGCGGTTGCCGGTGACGGTGCCATCGGTGGTCTTGATGGCACCGATGCGGCGGATGTCCACGCGGACGCTGGCGTAGAATTTGAGCGCCTTGCCGCCCGGGGTCGTCTCGGGGTTGCCGAACATGACGCCGATCTTCTCGCGGATCTGGTTGGTGAAAATGCAGGTCGTGCGGGCCTTGCTGATGATGGCGGTGAGCTTTCTCAAAGCGGCGCTCATCAGACGGGCTTGGGCACCGACGGTGCTGTCGCCGATCTCGCCTTCGAGTTCCTGACGGGTGACGAGAGCGGCCACGGAGTCGATGACGACGACGTCGAGGGCGTTCGAGCGGACGAGGGTCTCGCAGATGCGGAGAGCCTCCTCACCGCTGCTGGGCTGGGAGACGAGGAGTTCGTCCATCTTCACGCCGAGGCGGCGGGCGTAGTTTGGGTCGAGGGCGTGCTCCACATCGATGAAGGCGGCGAGACCGCCGGCCTTCTGCGCCTGGGCGATGACGGTGAGGGTGAGGGTCGTTTTACCAGAGGATTCCGGGCCGTAGATCTCGACGATACGGCCGCGGGCGAAGCCGCCGACGCCGAGGGCCTGGTCGATCAAAAGATTGCCGGTGGGGATGACGGAGACGTCGGCCTTGTGCTCCTCGCCCATGCGGAGGATAGCGCCTTCGCCATAGTCTTTTTGGATCTGCTGGATGGCCAGGTCGAGATTCCGGGCACGGGCCTCGGCGACTTTGTTGCTGGCGGATTCGGAGGCGGTTTCTTTGGGGGCTCGGGCCATGATCGTGGTGTTGTGTAGTTAAAAATGCTGTTCGCCAGAACAGAAAACGCACTTTCGGGATGCCGTAAAGGATTTTTCCTGCCGGAGCAGAGATTTCTGCCACCGAGGCCCCTGCCCGCCGGCTCACAGCACCTCCAAAAGCTGGTCGAGGTGCTCCTCCGGCTTCACCTTTTCGAGGATGGCGCTGATTTTCCCCGTGGCGTCGATGACGAAGGTGCTGCGCTCCATGCCCATGTATTTGCGGCCGTAGAGGCTCTTTTCCACCCACACGCCGTAGGCCTCGGCGATGGCGTGGTCCTCATCGGCGATGAGCGGGAAGGGGAGCTCGTATTTGGTGATGAACTTGTCGTGCTTTTTGACCGGGTCCGGGCTCACGCCGAAGAGCAGCGCCTTCTTTTTCAGGACCGCCCACGAGTCCCGCAGGGCGCAGGCCTGCTTCGTGCATCCGGGCGTGTCGTCCTTTGGGTAAAAGTAGAGCACGACAGGCTTTCCGCGGAGGTCTTTGAGGCGGACGGTGCTGCCGGGGGCGTGGTCGCCACCGGTGACCGGGGCGGTGAAATCGGGGGCGGAGGACTTGAGGGCGGGTTTGCTCATGGTGTGGGAAATGGGACGGCTGCACTTACGCCACGTCAAACGGCACAGATGCAGCTCGTGATTGCCACATGGCATTCCGGGCCTAGTATCGCGCCCCTTTTTCCGTCTCCGCACCTTCACCTGCATGCGTTTCCGCAATCTCACCCGTCGTCGTGAAATCGGCGCCAATTGCTACCTCCTCGAATCCGGGGACCAGCGCGTCGTTTTGGACTCCGGCATGCACCCGAAGCTCGCGGGCTATCCCGCGACGCCGGACTTTGGCCCGCTGCCCGACCATTCGGCAAATGCCATTTTCATCACGCATGCGCATCACGACCACATCGGCTCCCTGCCACTGCTCCAGCGCCAGCAGGAAGAAACGCCCGTGCTCATGACCGAGGTCACCGGCGAGCTCAGCAACGCCATGCTGCACAACTCCGTCAATGTGATGACGAAGCAGCGCGAGGAGGAAAACATCCACGAGTATCCGCTCTTCACGCATCGCGAGCTCGACGGCATCCGCCGGAACTGGATCTACCGCGACATCGATCGCGCCTTCACCGTGCCTGACACGGATTGGGAGGCCACGATGTTCGACGCCGGGCACATCCTCGGCTCCACGGGTGTTTTGATCCGCGAGGGCTCCAGCACGCTGTTTTACACCGGCGATGTCAATTTCGAGCACCAGACCATCTGCCGCGCCGCGGACTTCCCCACAAGCGGCATTGATGTGCTGATCATGGAGAGCACCCGCGGCGATCATGCCCGGCCAGAAGGTCACAGCCGCAAGGGCGAGAAGGAACGACTCGCGTCCGTCATTCGTGACACGCACGAGGCCGGCGGCGCCGTGCTCATTCCCGTGTTTGCCCTCGGCAAAACGCAGGAGGTCATGATGATGCTGCACGAACTGCTGGAGGAGGGCCTCATTCCCGAGTGCCCCCTCTTCATGGGCGGGCTCAGCACCAAGATCACCGTGCTCTACGATCACTACACCTCCCGCAGCCGCCGGAGCTATACCGGCTTCCGCATTTTGGAGGACATCAAGATGCTCACGCCTCGCAAACGCGGCCGCACGGAGCTCACCGCGAATGCCCGCTGCATCTACACGCTCTCCAGCGGCATGATGACGGAGCACACCGCGAGCAACCAGTTTGCCTGGAAGTTCCTCGACAACCCTCGCAACGCCATCTGCTTCGTCGGCTACACCGATCCCGAGTCCCCCGGCTACAAAATCCGCACCGCGAAGGAGGGCGACATGATCAAGCTCGCCCGCGATCTGCCGCCCGTGCCGCTGCGTTGCCGTGTGGAAAGCTTTGACCTCAGTGCGCATGCCACGCGTGAGCAGCTCGCCGACTACGCGGAGAAGGTGAAGCCCAAAAAACTCCTCCTCGTCCATGGAGAGGAACCGGCGCAAAACTGGTTCATCAACCGCTTCCGCGATACGATTCCCGAAACGGAGATCATCCGCCCGGACACGCACCAGCCGGTGGACCTTTGGTAAGGCCCCGCAGGCTCACTTCGTGAGCTTCTCCTTGATGAAGCCGAACAAGTCCGGCCAGCGCATGTGCGCGTAGTCGTTGTTGTAATTGATCTCGTGCTCGATGCCGGCCGCTTTGAGCTTCTCCGCGATGCCTGCACCGAAGTTCCCGCAGTGCGGCGGATCCTTGTAAGGCTGGCCGAGATTTGGCGCATTGTCGTAAAACAGCAGCACGGGCGGATCGTCCTTCGTGGCCAGCGCATACGGCGAGAAACGCTCGATCCACGGGAGCAACTCGTCACGCTTCGCCACAAAGGCCTCCATGCTCGGCAGGCCGAAGGCGTGATTGCCATAGGTGTTGTTTGGGATCCACGCCTGCATCTGCTTCGGGTCCAGCGTCGTCTGCGGCACAAAGGCCATCACACAACTCAGCCGTGTTGATTCGCGTGAAATCGGGTCCGCGCTTTTCGCATCCGCCATGTCGAATGAAAAGGCCAGCCACAGCGCCGTGAAGCCGCCCGCCGAGCCGCCACAGCCGCCGATGCGCTCCTTGTCGATCTTCCATGCCTCCGCCTGGCTCCGCACGAACTGCAACGCCCGCGCCGAATCGTCCAGACAGGCCTTCACCGGCGGATCGATCTTCGCCGTCTGCGCATCCTGGATGAGCCGGTAGTTGATCGAGGCCACCGAGATGCCGTTTTCGAGGCATTTGGCCAGAAAGTCCGGATTCGCCTTGTCCCCCGTCATCCATCCGCCGCCATGCACGAAGAACAGCAACGGCGTTTTGGCCTTCTCCGACTTCGCCTGCCAGAAATCCAGCACCTGCCGCTCATGCGTGCCATAAGGCACATTCGCGTGGGTAGGAGCCTGCGCATGCCCGAGGCAAAGGCTCACCAACCAGACAGCAAAGACAATGAAGACGCGGAAAATCATGGCGAGTGGCTTCGCGTGTTCCGGCAGCCTTGGCAAGGGATCAGGAGGCGCATGGCCTGAATGACCAGCGTCAGGACGTCCACTGAATGCTCGTCTTCGCCGCAGAGTGGCAAAGCGGCAGAGGAGCAGTGAATTCGAAAAACTCTGCCTCCCTGCTCCCTGCGCTTCAGCTCCGCTCCTCTTTGTGCTTCGCGAAGATCGCCAGGCAGCGGTCGCGCTCGGTGTGGTGATCGACCATGGGGAGGGGATAGCCTTTGGCGAGGGGCAGGCCGGGCTTCGGGGGCTCGTGGAGGAGTGGGGCGGGCACGTTTTGGAGTTCCGGGACCCATTTTTTGATGAAGATGCCCTCGGGGTCGAAGCGGGCGCTTTGCAACCAGGGATTCTGGATGCGGAAGTAGGGCGCGGCATCGGCTCCGGTGCCGGCGGACCATTGCCAGCCGCCGTTGTTGCTGGCGTTTTCGCCATCGACGAGTTGCTGCATGAAGAAGGCCTCGCCACTGCGCCAGTCGCAGTGCAGGTCCTTGGTCAAAAACATGGCGGTGATCATGCGCAGACGGTTGTGCATGAGGCCGGTCTGCAAAAGCTGGCGCATGCCGGCATCGACGATGGGGAAGCCGGTGGTGCCGGTGGCCCAGCGCTGGAAATCGGCATCGGTGCCCGGCCAGGGGAGGCCTCGCCAGTCGGGATTGAACTCGTGCTCGAAGACCTCCGGGTAAAACCAAAGGATGGCGAAGTAGAACTCCCGCCACGCCAGCTCCTTGATGTAGGTGAGCACGGAGGCCTTGCCAGCCGCGGGCGCGGCATCGGCGGCCTGCTGGCAGCGCTGGATGAGCTCGCGAATGCCGAGCAGGCCATAGCGCAGGTCCTGGCTGAGAAGCGAGGTGGTCTGCCCGGCGGGAATGTTTCGATCCGCGCCGTAGCGCAGCAGCAAACCGACATCGATGAAGCGCTTCATGCGATCTCGGGCGGCCCGTTCGCCCGGAGCGACGATCTGCGCCGTGGGCTCGGGAAGCTGCCAATGAGCCAGCGTGGGCAAAGGCAAACTGGTGACGCTTTCGGCGGCCTTCGAACCCAAACTCGTCACGCGGGGCAGCGGCGCGGCTTTGTCGAGGCTGAGCCAGTTTTTCGAGTAGGGCGTGTAAACGCGGTAAGGCATCGCCGAGCCGGTGAGCACCGTTTCGGGAGCGTGCATGACGCTGTCATCGAATCCACGACACTCGATACCGAGACGCGTGCAGAGCGCGGCGATCTTCTTTTCCATCTCGCGGCCGTAGGGATCGTAGTCGCGGTTGAAATAGATCGCGCCGGCCTGCGTCTCGCGCACGAGGCGCTCCAATTCGGCATCCGCTTTGCCACAACGGACAATGAGCCTGCTACCGAGCGTTTCGAGGTTCTTGGCGAGCGATTCGAGGTTCCCGCAGAGGAACTGCTGGCGATTCGGCCCGGTCCAGCCGTGGCTGCTTTTCCAATCGCTGAGCACATACACCGGCACGACCTGCTCCGCGGCCGTCGTGGCATGATGGAGCGCGGTGTTGTCCGTGAGTCGGAGATCGCGGCGGAACCAGTGGAGGACGGTTTTGGGCATGGGCAGGAAAGACGGGGAATTGCGTTTGAGAGGGCGGTTTGGATTCGCGGGTGATGCGTGAGTCACGCTCGATGCCGTTTGATGCAATTCCCCCCCGCGTCAGGCTCACGCATCACCTTGCGAATGGAACATCCCGCCACCCATGCCGCATGATCCCGCCAAGATTCGCAGTGATGAGAACAAGGGCCGCGCAACCTCGATTGCACGATGAGGAAAGGTGAACAAAGGAAGCACCGAACAGCGTTTTTTCACCACCCCCAACCTGTCCCATGTCCTACGATTCCGAATCTGAAGCTACGAAGTCTTACACCTTGGCCTGGATCGCGGCGCTGCTGCTGCTCGTCGGCTTTGTCGTCGGCCTGCTGATCTACCCGCCGCTGTATGAGGCTCCGAAGGGAGAGGCCGGGCAGATGACGCTCTTCATCGGGCGCTTTCATCCCATTCTGCTGCACCTGCCGATCGGCTCGCTGATCTTCCTGGCGATGCTGGAGGTGCTCTGCATGGGCCGAAAAGGGGAGGCCAAGCATGGCTCGACGGCGCTGCTGGCGTTGTTTGTCGGCGCGGCAGGTTCGGTCATGGCAGTGCTGGCGGGCATCATGCTGTCCCGCGAGGGCGGCTACACGGGTGGGAACTTCAGCCTGCACCAGACGATGGGCATCATCGGCACCGCTGGGGTGCTGCTGGCACTGGTCATCCGCCTGATGGCGATGGGCCAGGGCAATTGGGAACTCCTCCATGCCTACCGCGCCCTGTTTTTCCTCAGCTTCGGCATCATGAGCCTCGGCGCTCACTTCGGCGGCAATCTCAGCCACGGCAGCAAATTTCTCACGCAGCACGCTCCGGAGCCCATCAAGAGCCAGATGATCGCTATGGAGAAATGGATGCTCACTTTGGTCGAGACGCCCAAAGCCGAAAAAACCGAGGAAAAGGCTCCCGAGGCTCCCAAAGCCACCGAAGCCCCGAAAATGGTCGAAGCACCAACACCGACCGCAACGCCCACCACGCCACCTCCGACTCCCGCCGCGGGCGAAAAGCTCGTCTTTGCCAACCTCATCCAGCCGATTTTCGTCGCGAAGTGCAACAAGTGCCACGGCGAAGAAAAGCAGAAAGGCGATCTCCGCCTCGACACCTATGAGTTCACTATGGCCGGCGGCTCCGAGAGTGCCGAGAAGAAGAACAACATCGTCCCCGGCAAGCCCGCCGACAGCCTCACCTACCAGCTCGTCATCTCCGCCGAGGACGAGGACATGCACATGCCGCCCGAGGGCAAGGACCAGCTCACCAAGGAAGAGATTGCCATCCTCAAATGGTGGATCGAGCAAGGGGCCAGCAACACGCAGAAGCTGGACCTCGCGGCGCTGCCCGCCGACCTGCAAGCCGCCGCCTCGGCCCTTTCCAAATGACGAATGGCGAATTCAGAATGACGAAAGAATGTCCAATTCCTGAATGACGAAACCTGCTTCACTTCGCCGTATGAACGCCTGAAACCATTCGTCATTCGCCATTCTGACTTCGTCATTCCCGACTCTCCGCCCTTAGCCCTACGCTCTACGCTTCATGAAACCCACCACCTACCTCCTCGCCCTCGCATTCGCCTTCACCGCGAACGCTGCTGACGACAAAAAAGCCGCTGATCCTGCCGTCGAGGCCGCGATGCAGAAGGTGAACGCCACCGGCGCCTCGCTCATGCCCACCGCCGCGGATGGCAAGACCTACCGCTTCACCGCGCTGAATGTCGCGAAGGAGTTCGCTGACGGCGGTCTCGATGCGCTGGCCCCCATCGCCGACAAAGTCGCCTCGCTCGACCTTGCCCGCACGAAGGTCACCGACGCTGGTTTGGCCAAGGTGGCGGCGATGAAGAACCTGCAGGAGCTTCACCTCGAAAACACCGCCATCGGCGACGCGGGCCTCGATCATCTCAAAGGGCTCGCCTCGCTCGAATACCTCAATCTTTACAACACCAAGGTCACCGATGCCGGCATCGCCAAGCTCGCTGGCTTGGGCAAATTGAAGGCGCTCTATCTCTGGCAAAGCGGCGTGACGAAGGCTGGCGTGGCCGCTTTGAAGGCCAAGCTGCCCGGAGCACACATCAACAACGGCTGGACCGCCGAGGACGATGCCAAACCGGTCGCCGTGGCAGCCGCTGCACCCGCTGCCGCCGCCCCCGCGGCCGCGAAACCGGCCGCTCCGGCTCCTGCGGCTGCCAAAACCGCCGCCGCACCTGCCGCTGGTGGCAAACTCGATGCCGCCATCGCCGAGAAGGCCGTCGTTTACCGCGATGTCATCGCCCCGATCATGGCCGCGAAGTGCAATGCCTGCCACGGTGAGGAAAAGAAGAAGGGCAAGCTTCAACTGCACAACTTTGCCGCCATCATGAAGGGCGGCAGCGACGGCCCCACGACGGTCATCGCCAAGAACAGCAAGGACAGCCTCATGCTCGTGCGTGCGAATCTGCCCACCGATGACGACGAGCACATGCCGCCGAGCGATGAGCCGCAGCTCACGAAGGAAGAAGTGGCCATCCTGAAGTGGTGGATCGAGACCGGTGCCACGAACACTGCCACCGTGGCCGCCTCGAAGCCCACCGCCGATGTCGAAGGCGCTCTCGCCGCGATGCTCGCCAAAGGTTTGCCAAAGGTAGCCGCTCCCGCGAAGCCTGAGAAGCCGAAGGCCAAGCCCCTCACCGATGCCGAAAAGAAGCAGGTCGCCGAGGTCAGCGCGAAGATGGCCGCTTTGAACGCTTCGCTCATGCCGCTCGCCCAGGACACTGAGCAGCTCCGCCTCGGGGTCATCAATGCCGCTGACAAATTTGGCGATAAGGAACTCGCCCTGCTTGCACCGATTGCCCAGCACGTCGTGTGGGTCGATCTCGCGCGCAGCCAGATCACCGATGCCGCCGCGGATACCTTGGCGAAAATGACCAACCTCGAGCGTCTCCACCTCGAAAACACCAAGTTCAGCGATGCCGGCCTCGCCAAGCTAGCTGTGCTGCCGAACCTCGAATACCTCAACCTCTACGGCGACAAGGTCACCGATGGCGGCATCGCCGCTCTCGCCGCCGCAAAGGCGCTGAAGAAGCTTTTTGTCTGGCAGACCGGCGTGACCCAAAACGGCGCGAAGGCCCTCGAAGCCAAGGTTTCCGGCCTCAAGGTCAATGTGGGCCTCAGCGAAGCAGAAATCGCCAAGCTCACCGCGCCTCCTCCTGCGCCGCCCGCCGCTCCCGCTCCTGCCAAAGCCGATCCGAAGGCCGCCAAGCCTGCCGCCGGTGGCAGCGATGTCATCAAGACGGCCATGAAGCAGTATCACAAGCCCGACGACGCCCTTTGCAAGAAGGTCTCCGGTGGCACCGCCAGCGATGCCGAGCTCGCCACGATGCTCAAAGTGTATCAAGACATGTGCGCCGCCACCCCGCCGAAAGGTGACAAGGCCGCCTGGGTGAAGAAGAACCAGGCCCTCATCGCCGCCGTGAAGAAAATCCAGGCCAAGGACGCCACCGGCGTCGCCGCCTACAAGGCCGCCGTGAACTGCAAAGCCTGCCACACCGAGCACAAGGGCTCGTGATCGGCTTTTCGCACTCATGAAACGAGAGGTTGAACTGCTTGACCGTGCCGCCAAAGACATGGCGAGCATACCCGTGCGTGATGGTGATCGGATTCTCGCCGCCATCACAGCGCTGGCTTCAGGCCAGCGTGGCGACGTAAAGAAGCTCAAAGATTTCACACCCAACTACCGTCTCCGTGTTGGGGATTGGCGGGTGTTATTCGAGATCGAAAACAATAAGATTGTCATTTGCCGAGTCTTGAACCGTCGTGAAGCTTACCGTTGAAACCGTATGAACGCCCAGATCATCCAGCGAGGAGCCAAAAAAGAGTTCGCCGTCATTCCTTACCGAGACTTCCTCAAGATTCAGGAGGAGTTGGAGGACTATCATGACATTCTGGCCATACGCAAAGCCAAGGCCGAATCAGCAGGCAAGAAGCGCCGTTCTTTCTTTGAGGTCGCCAAGGAATTGGGATGGGGACAGCAGAAGGCGAAGCGAGTGTGACTAACATGAAGACAGCATGAGCCGGGAGCCGTGCGGTTTGATGTTGTTGATCGTTTTTTTGGTTCTGTATCCGACTCGGCGGCGTAATCAATCCAAGACAAACGCCCGCAGCCGCGTTTGATACCCGCCCCCATGAATTCTCTGCTTCCACGCTTTGCGGCTCCGGCCGTGATCTGCCTTTCGCTCTCCTCCTGCCATCGCCTCGGCGAGCGTGAGGCCATCACCGAATCGCGGGAGATTTCCACGCACGCCGCGAAGCCGAACATCGACATCCCCAGCGCCACGCGGTTCTTTGACGATGCCAAAAACGAGCCGCAGCAAGAGCGCCCCGATTTCCGCAGCCTGCTCACCTGGACCATTCCCGATGGCTGGAGTGAAAACACTACACCGGATCCGATGGGCATGCGCCTCCTCGATCTGCGTTTTGGACCCAACAAAGAGGGCGAATGCTACATCTCGTTGATGCCCGGTTCCGCGGGTGGCCTCGAAGCGAACGTGAACCGCTGGCGCTCGCAGATGGCCCAGCCTGCCTACACGCCTGACGAACTCGCCAAGCTGCCGAAAAAGCCCTTCTTCAATCGCGAAGCCACCTTTGTGGCCTTCGACGGCGACTTCAAAGGCTTCGGTGCCGACACCGCCAAGACCGGCTACCGCATGCTCGGCCTCATCCACAGCACCGAGCAGGCCACCATCTTCGTGAAGCTCACCGGCCCCAAAGCCCTCGTCGAGCAAAACAACGCTGCCTTTGATGCCTTCTGCCAATCGATCAAACCGAACCTGCCAAAGGAATGACGAAACCAGAATTCAGAATGACGAATGAATGCCCAATGACGAAGCCCGAACGACCTGGATTCGTCATTCGCGCTTCGTCATTCATTCGTCATTCGCCATTCTAAATTCGTCATTTCCCAGCCCCGCCCCTCTTCCAGTGTCACAGCCTCCCTCCCATCCTCTCGCGAAACTCATCGCCTTCCTTTCCAGCTTCGGCCTCGCCACCGTCGTGCTGGCGCTGCTGCTGCTCATCACCTTCCTCGGCACGCTGGAGCAGGCGGAGTTCGGCCTTGTGGCCAGTCAGGCGCGATACTTTGAATCTTTCTTCGTCGATCGCATCGACATCGGTGCCTGCTGGCGGGCGCTGGCGCTCAATGCGTATGCCGACATCGGCAATGTGACCTTCCCGCTGCCGATTCTGCCCGGCGGCTACACGCTGATGGCGGTGCTGTTCGTGAACATGTTTCTGGGTGGCATCATCCGCATCCGCAAGTCGCCGAAGACCATCGGCGTGATCATCTCGCACTTCGCCATCTTGTTCATGATCGCCGCGGGCGCGGTGAGCTACCATTTCGCGGTCGAGGGGAACATGAGCCTTCGTGAAGGCGAGACGAGCGACGAGTTCCTGAGCTTCCATGATCGCGTCATCGAGATCGAGAAGGTGCAGACGGATGAAAAAGCCAAGCGCAGCGTGCTGGTGATCGACCAGTCGAAGTATCAAGACCTCACCGACGGCAAGGGACGCACCTTCACGCACGAGAGCCTGCCTTTTGACCTCATGATCACCGGTTGGAAGAAGCATGCGCAGCCGAAACCCGACCGGGATGGCAGCCGCGCGGATGCGATCGACGGCTATTTCATCCAGGAAGTCAGCACGCTCGATGAATCCGGAGCTGCGATGGCCGATGAGGCGCTCGCCAGCGCCTGTGTGGCCATCGTGAAGGACAAAAAGGGCGGCGCGGAGCAAAAGGGCATTCTTTGGGAATTCGCCGCCGCGCCGTGGACCGTGACCGTGGGCAGTGACAAGTATCTGCTCTCGCTCGTCCACCGCACCTACAAGCTGCCGTTTGCCATCAAACTCGACAAAACCGAGCAGGAGAAGCATCCCGGCACCGAGCGGGCGCGTCGCTTCACCAGTTGGGTCACCAAGCTGGAGGATGGTCGCGAGGAAAAACGCGTCATCACCATGAACGAACCCGTGCGCAGCGAAGGCTACGCGGTCTTCCAGCAGACCTTTGACGACGGCACCCGCAGCGGCACTGGTGTGAAGAGCAGCGGCTTCCAGATCGTGGAAAACCCCTCCGACCACTGGCCGCTCATCTCCTGCATCATCGTCGCCGAAGGCCTGCTGCTGCATTTCCTCATGATGCTGGCCCGCTTCATCAAAGTGAACCCGTGGGTCTTCTCCCTCAGCATCATCGTCGCCTTCAACGCCGCCTTCCTTATCGCGATGTGGAAGCTGCTGTAAAAACCACTCCCAAGCCCCCCAAGACATGAATGCCTCTCTTTTGCCCTCTGAGCCATCGACTGCGCGACAGCGTCCTGGAGTGCTCCAGCCCTCTGGAGCTTTCCGCGAGCCGCACGACGTTCGAAAAGCGCCGGAGGTCCGGCGCACTCCAGGACGCTGCCGCGTTCTTGTGAAAACCATCTGCTTGGCGGTTTGCCTTCTCACCACGATGGCGCTGCCAGCCGCCGAGCTCCCACCACTCGATCTTCTTCGTGACAAAGAGGTCGTCGAAACTTTCGCCTCGATCCCCGTGCAGGAATCGGGACGCATCAAGCCGTTGGAAAACATCGCCAGCTATCGTCTGCTGCGTTTTCGGGCTCGTCGCAGCATCTGGCTCACGGAAAACGGCGAGATGGACGGCAAGCCGATCACCGATCCAGCCACGCAGAAGCACATCGTGAAGGACGGCGACAAGCCGCTGAAGCTCAGCGCCACCGAATGGCTGCTGTTGAGCTGGTTCCGTCCGGACATCGCGAAGCTTGTTCCACTTTTCAAAGTCGATAACTCCTCCGCCATCACCGAGCTGGGCCTCACCGCGAAGGCGAAGCGGGATCAATACACCTTTGCCGAGATCGAACCGGCCCGTCAGACGCTGATGGAGAAGATGAGCGAATACCGCGAGATCCCCGCGAAGAAGCAGACACCGGAGCAGCGCATGATCGTGCAGCTCGCCGCGAACTTCCTCGACTACGAAATGATCACCGGGCACTTCGATTTCATTCGCTCGCCCGTGGGCGACAAGGTGGACCAATTGCCCGCCGGCGTCGAAAAGCCCCTGCGCCTCTCGAAGAGCCTCAACGCCCTCGCCAATGCCGTGCGCACCAACGGCGGCCCGCCGATGCAGATCCCGTGGTTCCGCGATTTCGGCAAGGGAGCCCTCGGTGCGATGATGAGCGGCAATGCCGAGCAGCAGCTCCGCATCTTCCCGCCTGGCCCGAAGGTGA
The DNA here is from genome assembly GCA_016795465.1 of Verrucomicrobiaceae bacterium. GTDB lineage: Bacteria > Verrucomicrobiota > Verrucomicrobiia > Verrucomicrobiales > Verrucomicrobiaceae > Prosthecobacter. The sequence goes on from JAEUHK010000070.1 coordinate 48,375, forward strand.
ACGAAGTCTGGCACGGCCCCGGCGAGACGATCTTCGGTGCCATCAACGGCGAAAAGGAAGTCGATGCTGAGCAGCTCGCCTGGCTGGCCGCTTATGAAGACGTCTATCTGGCCCTTCCGGATGCCGCGAAGTTCAAAGCGGCCTCGAAGGCCTTGCTGACGAAGATTCAGGAAGCCGCGAAAGCCCGCAATGAAGGACAGTTCATCGCTTTGGAGCGTCACTCGATCAAAGCGGACTACTTCTTCTATGCTCAGTGGATCTTCCTCGTCGGTTTTGTGGCCGTGGCGCTGTCCTGGATCGCTCCGGGCTCGAAGTTGGAGAAGTTCACCAAGGTCGCCGCCTGGCTGTTTTTGGCCATCGCGACGGGTTACGCGGTCACCGGCGTGATCGTGCGCTGCATCATCATGCAGCGTCCACCCATCACCACGCTGTATGAGACCATCCTTTTCATCGGTGCCTCGGTAGCGTTGTTTGGCCTGATCGCCGAATGGATCACGAAACGCGGTCTCGGCCTGCTCGTGGCCGCTGTCGGTGGCACGGCCTGCATGTTCCTGGCCATTCAATTCGAGGCCAGCGAGGCCACCGACACGCTCCAGCAACTCCAGGCGGTGCTGATCACGAACTTCTGGCTCTCCACGCACGTGCCGCTCATCAACCTCGGTTATGCCGCATGCATGGTCGCCGCCTTGATTTCAATGATTTACTTCATCCAGCGGCTGTTTGGCAAAATCGGACCCAAGTCCGATGAAGGCCGTTTCCTCACCCGCGTGGCCTATGGCTTCATCTGCTGCGGCTTGTTCCTCGCGCTTGTCGGCACGGTGCTTGGCGGCATCTGGGCGAATTACAGCTGGGGCCGCTTCTGGGGCTGGGACCCGAAGGAAAACGGGGCGCTTATGATTGTGCTCATGTGCCTCGTCATCCTCCACGCCCGCCTCGGCGGCTACATCCGCGAGGTCGGCCTGCACAACTGCAACCTCATCCTCGGCTGCATCGTGGTCTTCTCCTGGTTCGGCGTGAACCAGCTCGGCGTCGGCCTGCATGCCTATGGCTTCACCGATGGCACCTGGCCGAAGATCTACGGCTTCTGGCTCAGCCAGATGGCCTTGATGGGCTACGGCCTGTGGCTGGTTTGGTCGGACAGGTCTGCCGTGTCAGACAAGTCCGACGTCGTTGCTGCGGCGAAGGTGGAGGCTTGAATCACTCCTCCTCATCCGGCACGCGGGCACCATTCACCGGGCGGGCTTTCTTCACCGGGGAGATGTGCCGGTGGACCCATACGCTTTGGACGAGGCCCATCAGGAAGAGCGTGACGACCATGAAGGTGCCGCCGTAGCTGATGAAGGGGATGGGAATCCCGATGACGGGCAGCACGACGAGGTTCATGCCGATGTTTTGGAAGCAGTGGACGAAGAACATCGCCATCACGCCGATGACGATGAGCCGCCCGAGCTGATCGCGGGCTGAAAAGGCCACGGTGAGGCCGAGCATGATCATCCCGGCGAGACCCACGATGAGTCCAAAGGCTCCTTTGAAGCCAAACTCCTCGCAGATGACGGTGAAGATGAAGTCGTTGATGACTTCGTTCGGCAGGAAGGTGCGGTGGATGCTGGCTTGGTCCGGCACTTTCTTGGACTCGGGGCCTTTGCCTTCGATGCCGCCAGTGGCGATGGCCATTTGCAGATGCTTTGCCACCCAGCCTTCATCCTGCATGTTCACCTTATCCATCTGGCCGGTGAACATGTAGTAGGTGGTCTCGATGCGCTTCTGTTGATAAGGCTTCAAGGCAAAGACATACACCAGCGGTGCCACGGTCAGTGCCAGCAACAGCATCACGATCAGGTAGCGAAAGGGAATGCTGCCCACGAGCATGATGGCGAGGAAGACCGGGCCCCACACGAGACCGGAGCCAAGGTCTTCTTTGATCACGAGCATCGCGGGCACCGCCGCGAGCATACCAGCGGCCAGGATGCGCAGCCATGGACGTCGGAAGGCGGGGATGATGCGCGGTAACTCGCCAAAGACGACGCTTAGCACCATGATGCCGGCGGTGATGGCGAACTGCGAGGGCTGCACCATGACCGGCCCTACCTGGATCCAGGCTTTGTTGTTGTTGATCTCAATGCCGAAAATCAAAGTCAATATCAAGCCAGCGATCCCAAGCAGGTAGGCAGGCCAGCAAGCCCACCTGATCCATTTGTAATCAATGAGGCTCGCCGCGAAGAAGAAAGGCATGCCGATCCCGATCATGATCAGCTGCTGCTTCCATTTGAGTTCGAGACTGGAGCCCAGCTTGTAAGCGGAAGCATTGAAGATCGAGTAAACGCCAAAAGCCATCAGGCAGACCGTGAAGGCCACCAGCAGCCAGTGCATGCCGAGAAATTTTTTAAACAGAGGTGTCATTGGAAAATCAATTCAGGTGCGGGATGGCGGCCAGAAGGCGCTTCGTGTAGTCGTGCTGCGGCGCTTCGCAGATGGCATCGGC
>JAEUHK010000019.1 GCA_016795465.1 Verrucomicrobiaceae bacterium
CTGAATAACGCCGAGCTAAACATGCTGAGCCAAAGCAGCGCGAACAGCAATGGCGTGAACACGCTGGGCCTCACGGCGGATGGCACTTACAGCGCGAGCCAGATGCAGGACCTCATCAACAAAGTGGATGAGCTGATCAACGCACTGCGACGGTGAGGCGGAGTGCGGCCACACTTTGAGAAGAGGAGACGTGGAGAGGGGGAGTGGTGGGAATGTTGCCTTGTTGCTGTGCAACAAGCGCGGCCTTGTTCCGCAGGAACAAGGCAACCTTGGGGCGCTGGGCGTTTTTGAACCGCAGAGTTGGGAATAGATGGCCTCTGTGAACCTCCGTGACCTCTGTGGTGAATCGGAATCGGTTTTCTTGGAACACGAATGGGCCGTGAAGCTGGCTTAGGAGGTTCTTTTTCAACCACAGAGGTCACGGAGGTGCACAGAGGTTTGAGTGAATGACCTCTGCGGACCTCCGCGGTCTCTGCGGTGAACTTGAACGGCTGCTTCACGGCCAAGCGGGTGCGATGCCTGCCTTTTCCTGCCCGGAAATGTGCTTGCCAAGGAGGTCGGTTGCGCCTGCGTCTGCTCATGAACGAATCCCAACGCTATCTCCAACCCGAACGCGGCAATCCTCGCCTCCAGCGCCTCGTGCTGCGGGTGATCGGGGCGGTGTCGTTCATCGCGCTGCCGGCGATCCTCGTGCCGCGGCTGGCGGTGGAGAAGTTTTCGGCGGTGCTGGGCTTGGGGAAGCCGGAGGCGTCGCCGCTGCTGATCTACATGATGGCGGGGGCGTCGTGCGTGTATGTGGCGCAAGGCTTGCTGATGTGGCTGATGGCCCGCGATGTGGTGCGCTACCGTCCGCTGATCGTTTTCTGCGCCTGGGCGTTTCTGGCCTTCAGCCCGCTGTTTCTGTGGATCGACCTCCACGCCGGCATGCCCGCCTTTCAAGTCGCCGCCGACTCGCTGAGCTGCCTGCTCGCGGGTGCGGCGCTGCTGGTCGCCTGCTATCGCGGTGGGGCGAACGGGGCGTGAAGCATCGGTGGGAAGGTTGCCTTGTTGCGGTGCAACAAGCGCGGCCTTGTTCCGCAGGAACAAGGCAACTTTAGGCGCTGGGCGTTCTGTGAACCGCAGAGGTCGCGGAGAGCGCAGAAGGGGAGAATGATCTTCTGAATCCTTTTGCCGGACATCATTTTACCAATCGGCTTGGGAGGCAGCGTTGGTTTGACCACAGAGGGCACAGAGAGGCACAGAGTTCGGAATGGATTACCTCTGTGAACCTCCGTGACCTCTGTGGTGGATTTGAAAGGTGTTTCTTGGGGGCGGTGAGGGCGCTCGTTGTGCTTTGGTGCGCTTGGTTTGCGGGCGTGTATTTCGGGGCTTGCCCGCGGGCGGAGTGTCGTGGCAGACTGTGACTGCTATGAACTCCTCCATTTGCCGCACGCTCAGCACGATCTGTTTCCAGGCGGGAATCTTCTCGATCCTGCTCTCCATCTGGATCTGGTGGATCCACAGCGGGGACGGGCCTGAAGAGCAGGCGCATGCGGAGCGCTTTGGCATCTTTGTGGGCTTGTGGGCACCGACGCTGCTGATCCTCTCGAACCGTTTCGACCGCTATGCGGACAAGGCGAAGGAGCTGCCGGGCATGAAGGTGGCCGATGATGCTGAGCCATCTTAAAATAAAAAACACAGAGGCCTCTCGACCTCTGTGTTCTTCGTGAAGAGAAGGCAGCTGCCGGACTACTTCTTCTTGTCGCGAATGGCTCCGGTGCGGAGGCGCAGGCCGTTGAGGCGGATGAAGCCGGTGGCGTCGTCTTGGTTGTATGCCTTGGTGGGGTCGGCCTCCATGGTGGCGATCTGCGGGTTGTAGAGGCTGTAGGGGCTCTTGCGGCCAGCGGCGATGATGTTGCCCTTGTAGAGCTTCACGCGGACGGTGCCGCTGACCTTCTTCTGGCTCTCGGTGACAAGGGCCTGGAGGGCGAGACGCTCTGGGGCATACCAGAAGCCGTTGTACACGAGCTGAGCATACTTCGGGATGAGGCTGTCACGCAGGTGCATGACCTCGCGGTCCATGGTGATGGACTCGATCTGGCGATGGGCGAAGTGCAGGATGCTGCCGCCGGGCGTTTCATAGACGCCGCGGCTCTTCATGCCGACGAAGCGGTTCTCCACCATGTCCACGCGGCCAACGCCGTGCTTGCCGCCGAGCTTGTTGAGGAGCTTCATGACGCCGAGCGGGCTGAGCACCTTGCCGTTCACGGCGATGCAGTTGCCCTTGTCGAACTCGAGGATGACGGTCTCGGCCTTGTCGGGAGCCTGCTCGGGGAAAACGGAGAGGACGTTGAAGTAGTCTTTATACTTGGGATCGCTGGCGTCGAACCACGGGTCTTCGAGGATGCCGGCCTCGTAGCTGATGTGGAGGAGGTTGCGGTCCATGGAGAAGGGCTTCTTCGCGCTGGCCTGCACGGGGATCTTCTTTTCCTCGCAGTAGGCGATCATCTCGGCGCGGCCGGGGAAGTCATTGCGGAAACGCTCGTCACGCCACGGGGCGATGATTTCGATGTCAGGAGCGAGGGCGGCGGCGGTGAGCTCGAAGCGGACCTGGTCGTTGCCTTTGCCAGTCGCGCCGTGGGCGATGGCGGTGGCTCCTTCGGCCTTGGCGATCTCCACCATGCGCTTCGCGATGAGCGGGCGGGCGATGGAGGTGCCGAGGAAGTATTGGCCTTCATAGATGGCTCCGGCCTGGATCATCGGATAGATGAAATCGCGGGCGAACTCCTCTTGGAGGTCGTCGATGTAGATTTTCGAGGCACCGGTCTTTTTGGCCTTGGCGTTGAGGCCCTTCAATTCGTCGTCCTGGCCCACGTTGGCGCAGAAGGCGATGACTTCAGCCTGGTAGGTGTCTTTGATCCAGGAAAGGAGGACGGAGGTGTCGAGACCACCGGAATAGGCGAGGACGATTTTCTTGCTCATGAGGGGTAGGGAAGGGGGCGCGAGAATAGGGGCGAATGGTGGGGTGTCGAGGGCTTTTCAGGCGCGGGAGAGAGGTCGCTGCACTCGGTGAAAAGCTGACAGGGCTGACATGGTCGTGAAACGGGTCACAAAGGCCTTACACCCTTCGGCTTTCACGTATGGAAATTACTATTGATACTGTTCTAACGCCTGAGTGGCGGAAATTGAAACTTCAATAAAGCAAAAAGCATAAAAATGAGAATCAAATCTGCCCTTCGACTCATGCTTGGCGGCCTCGCGGTGCTCTCCGCGACATCTCCCTTGCGAGCGGAACTCGTCCCCAATCTCTCGACCCTCATCTCTTCGTTGCTTTCCGCGACGTCACCTTTGGCTCCGAAACCAACTGCGGAGCCCCCGCCGAAGCCTGAATCCCTCCGCCAAAGAAAAGTGCCGGAGCCTTCGAACCTGAAAGACTTCATCAAGGACAAGCAGGCGGCCATCGTGCTGGGCAAGGCCTTGTTCTGGGACATGCAGGTGGGCAGTGACAGCCTGACGTCTTGTGCTTCCTGCCATTTCCATGCTGGAGCGGACAACCGGGCGAAAAACCAGGTGAGCCCCGGATTGCTGATCGTGGATGCGAAGGGCAATCCAACACCCGATTTCACCTTCCAGGTGCGCAAGCCGAACGGCACGCTGCAGAAGGGCGATTTCCCCTTCCACAAGCTCTCCAATGTGAACGACCGCAAATCGAAGGTGATCTCTGATGCGAACGACGTGGCTTCCTCCCAAGGTGTGATTTTGGAGCAGTTCCAGAGCCTGACGATGGGTGGCCTGTTCGAGAACCGCACGGTGGTGCCGGACGGCGTTTTCAATGTGAAGGGCATCAACACCCGCCGGGTGGAGCCGCGCAACACGCCGACGGTGATCAATGCGGTCTTCAATCTGCGGAACTTCTGGGATGGCCGTGCGCAGGATCGCTTCAATGGTGTGAATCCCTTTGGTCTGCGTGACCAGGGCGCGAAGGTCTGGAGGGCCTCCAAGCCGCTCGATCTCAAGCAGGTGGCGATCAACCTGGACAATGCCAGCCTCGCCTCGCAGGCGGTGGGACCGACTCTGAGCGATTTTGAGATGTCCGCCATGGGCCGCACCTTCCCGGATCTCGGCCGCAAGATGCTGAATCGTCGTCCGCTGGCTCTTCAGCGTGTTCATAAAGACGACAGCGTCCTGGGCAGCCGCAGCCTGAGCCCGCAGCCGGGCCTCAGCACGGCCACCTACGCGGAGCTGGTCCGCGCTGCCTTCAAGCCGGAGTGGTGGCAGGGGGCCCTCATGATCAAAAACTACTCGCACATGGAGACGAATTTCAGCCTCTACTTCGGTCTCGCCATCCAGCTTTATGAAGCCACGCTGGTGTCCGACCAGACGCCGTTTGATGACTATGCCGAGGGCAAGACGAACGCTTTGACCGCCCAGCAGAAGCGTGGTCTGGACCTGTTCTTTGGCAGCGCCAAATGCGCGAACTGCCACGGCGGTGCGGAATTCACCAAGGCATCCGTGCATCACATCAAGAAGGAGCGTCTTGAAAACATGATCATGGGGGATGGAGGCAAAGCCTTCTATGACAGCGGCTTCTACAATATCGGCGTGCGGCCCTCGCTGGAGGACCTCGGCGTGGGTGGCAAAGATCCGTTTGGATTCCCGCTCTTGGAGTCGCGTCTGGCTCGTGATTTCGGCGACAAGGCCTTTAAAAAGCTCATCGGTGTGGACCCGAACGAGAAGCCCAAGTCCAAGGATCGTGTGGCGGCCAACGGAGCCTTCAAAACGCCGGGCCTGCGCAATATCGAACTCACGGCACCCTACTTCCACAACGGCGGCCAGCGCACGCTGCGTGAGGTGGTGGACTTCTACAACCGCGGCGGGGACTTCCACGAGCAGAACATCGCCGATCTGGACCCCGATGTGGAGCGTCTCGGCCTCTCGGACGCAGACAAAGACGCCCTCGTGGCCTTCCTGAAGTCGCTCACGGATGAGCGGGTGCGCCGCCGCTGCGCTCCGTTTGATCATCCGGAGCTTTACATCCCGAACGGCCACCTCGGGAACGAGTCCACGGTTTACAACGATGGCTTCGGACGTGCCCGGGAGTCGCTGATGCTCCTGCCGGCCACTGGCAAGAATGGCAGCACACCGCTGAAGAACTTCCTCGAGTAGTCCGAAACAGCACCCAACCCGCTACAAAGGGCACCGGCATCCCCGGTGCCCTTCTTTTTTGGCGTGGGAGAAAAGGCCAGCGACTGGGGGGGGGGCCGCCAAAACGACCAAAATCACCGTCAAATCCCAATTATTTAAGAAAAGCTGACTATTTCGACACTTTATATTGAAATTATAATCAGTATGGCTAGACTCGCTTTAATCCCAAAATTTGATGGAATCCCTTCCAGCACACAGCAGTCCCGATTTTCCGCCTTCCGAGGCACGAAACGGACCTGCAATGAGTGCCCGCGCGGCTGCGTGGGCGGGCGGGATTTTGCGTCTGGGCCGGAAAGCGGTCATGGCGCTGGGAGCCTTGATTTTACTGGGTTCAGCGAGTGCGCATAACCTGAATCAGCGGGCGGATTACATCGGCTTTGATGATGCCACGCTGGCGCGGATGAAGGCTCGCCAGGCAGCTGGTCAGGCATTGATTCAGACGGGGGACATTGTGGGGCTCATCATGAAGGCCACGCCGTCGGTAGGCACCCCGACAGGGGCGGGTGGCTACTCGACTTTCTTCGTTCCGGTCGGCACGCAGGTGGTCGGAGCACAATACGGCCGCATCGACGGCACCGGAAAGTTCGTTCCGATTGCCATGAAAGGGCAGTCGCTGCTGGCCCTCGGGGATGGCTCGGTGGGTGCGAAGGCTCAAACGGGTCTCAAAGGTCTCGAACTGGGGCCGAACATCATCGGCCAAAAGGGCTTCGCGGTGGATTCGAGCAGCGGATTGATGCGCGGCACGATGGCGGGTGTGTATTCGGACACGGGCATCTTCTATTCCACCGACCCGAAAACGGCTTGGCAGAGCTGGACGACCACCGGCGGCCTTGATGGCAACACGGGCACGGCAGACAATGTGCTTCAAAACAATTCCGGTGACAACATCACCCCTACTACCCGTTGGGACGCGGAGCAGTTGATTGGCTTTGGCATCAAATCGCCCATCGCGCCGATTCTTGATCCCGATGGCCGCGGCAACACGCCTTGGGGCATGGGCAGCGGCGTGGCGGGGCCGGAAAGCGGTTACGCGTGGCACTTTGACTACACCTACTGGCGGGCGAATGCCAGTGACCCGGCCCGCATGCGCAATGCGTCGCGGAACGTGGGCCCGTGGAAGCGCATTCGTTATCCGGGCAGCATGATCGCGAAGGACCAGGCGGGCCTCCGCAGCACGGCGCTCGGGCTGGTCGGAGTGGATGCGAGCCAGATCGGCTGGGATTTGAGCCCCACGAACCCGCTGCCGGCCACCACGAGCTGGACGGACAGCACCAGCCCGAAAGCCATCCGCATGGCCTGGGGGAACATCGAACTCTTCCGCCCGGAATACGCCCGCGTGCAGCTCAAGATCAACGTGGGCCCCGGTCAGCCAAACTCGCCTTTCGATAGCCAGGGCTTCCTGCAAAGCTACGCGGACACCTTCGGCGGTGACGCCGGCGGCGAATACACCAACAAAGACCACCTCTGGCGCTACTACGAGAACACCACTTCCTCGCTTACGAGCAAGCCGATGGTCTTCAAGCAGGCCTCTCGCGGCCTGGTGCAGCCCGGTGAAGTCTTCACCTACACGATTTGGTTCACCACGTTTGGCAACAGCGCCCTCACGAATGTCGTGCTGGAAGACACGCTGCCCTCCGGCATTCAATATATCAGCGCCACGCCTGCGCCGAATACCACCAGCCCGCTGCGCTGGAACATCGGCACCATGCAGCCCAACACCGTGCGCAGCATCACGATGACGGTGCGTGCCACCGGCAGCGGCGTGAAGACCAACACCATCTGCGCCACCTCCGACCAGGCGCCGAAGTCCTGCAACACGGATACCATCGAGGTGGGCACGAACGCGCTGCTTTATCCCGACAAGACCGTCTCCCCATCCCTCGCGAATCCCGGTGATCTCGTCACTTACACGCTGACGATGCTCAATGATGGCCCCTGCCCGAACGCCATCCCGCTCGTCATCACGGAGAACCTGCCCACCGGCTTCACCTACGACAGTCTCGTGTCCGCCAAGATCGGTGGCTCGCCCACCTCGGCGGTGACCATTAATTCAAGCAACACCGCGAAGCCCGTCTTCACCGTTCGTGCGGGCATTGATTCCGGCAAAACGCTGGCGATCACCTTCAAATGCCGCATCAGCAGCTCGCAGCCCGCGGGCACCTACACCAACCAGTTCACTTATGAAAACAGCGGCAAGGTGATGTCCACCGGAGCGCTGGCTCCCGTGACCGTCGGCAGCGCCCGCATCGGCGATCTGGTATTCCGCGATTGGGATGGTGACGGCGTGATGGAGGCCGTGGATGATCCGCTCCCCGGTGTGCAGGTGCAGCTTTATGCCAGCAACGGCACCACGCTGCTCAGAACCACCACGACCGGATCGGACGGCAAATACGACTTTGCCGGGCTTCAAGGTGGTACCTATATCGTGCGGGTCACAGCGCCTTCCGGTCACACGGCGACTTATGACCTCGATGGCATCGCATCGGCCCATCAGGCCACGGTGACGCTTTCCAACAACGAGCAGAAGCTCAATGTCGATTTCGGTTACCGCCCCGGCGGCACCGGCAGCATCGGCGACCAGCTTTTCAAGGATGTGAATGGTGACGGCGTGCTCAATGGCACGGACACGGGCATCGCCGCCGTGACCTTGAAGCTTTATGAAGACAGCGATGCGGATGGCGTGATCGACACAGGGGACGCGCAGATCGGCACCACCACCTCGAATGCCAGCGGCAACTATTCCTTCACCGGCCTGGCCACCGGCTTGAGCTACATCGTCGATGCCGATGAGGCCGATGCCGATTTGACCGCCGCTTTCACGCCGGACAGCTTCACGCCCACGACTCCTGTGCTTCGTTCGGTGGTTAATCTCACCGGTGCAGTCACCTCCGCCGACTTTGGCTACCGGGCAAACATTCCGCTGAAGATTGGCGATCTGGTCTTCATGGATGCGAACCGCAACGGCACCTATCAGGCCGGCACGGACGCACCACTGGCGCGGATCAGCATGGAGCTCTACCGCATCGACGCCCGCGGAGCCACCCTCGTCACCACCACGACGACCGATGCCCAGGGCCTCTATTACTTCACCAATCTGGCTCCCGGTGACTACCGCGTCGATGTGGACGAAAGCGATCCCGATCTGCCCGGCGGCAGCGTCACCGCCGATCCGCAGCGGCTCATCACTCTCACGACCGCGGACAACCTGACGGCGGATTTCCCCTTCACCGAGCAGGAACTGCTCTCCAAAGTCGTGAACAAGGCCACCGCGGCGGCCGGGGAAGTGCTGACTTACACGATGAGCACCGCCTATCCGGACAACGCCGAGCTGATCAATGTGAAGGTGCAGGACCCGATTCCGGCGGGCACCACCTATGTGGCCAGCAGCGCCAACGCGGGCGGCACGCTCTCCGCGGGCAAGGTCACCTGGAATCTTGGCAGCACGGCGGCGGGCGTGCCCGGCAGCAACAGCGGCACCGGCACGCAGAACGTGACCTTGGGTGCTATGGCGGACTCGGAAATCTGGAGCAAGGACCCGGCAAAGAATTATGGCAGCACGGCCACCACCTGGACTGGCGGCCTCAATGACGTGGACCATGCGATCTTCCAGTTCGACCTTTCCAGCATTCCCGCCGGGGCGATCATCAATTCGGCGCAGCTCAGCCTCCAGCGCAAATCAGGCAAGGGCGGCACGGTGGCGGCTCATCGCCTAACCCAGAGCTGGAATGAAACGCAGGTCACCTGGAACAACCGCAGCACCGGCGTGGCCTGGACGACGCCCGGGGGCACCTATGCCTCGCCTGCCGACGCCGTCGTCACGGTGCCAAACACGAACACCCGTTACACTTGGAACATCACCAGCATGACGCAGGCCTGGATCAGCGGCACCCAGCCGAACTACGGCGTGCTGCTGAAGGAGAACAACGAGACCGTCACCGCCGACAACGAATTCTACACCCGCAACGAGGTGGATTCGACACGTCGCCCGCAGTTGATCATCAACTACACCATCCCGGCGCTCACCAGCAGCCTCAACATCTCCCGCTCGCTGCTGACCACGGGCGAGCAGGTCACCGTCACCATGACGCTCACCTCAGGCACCAGCCTCACCGGCGTCACGCCGCCCACGAATCTCACCATCGCGGGCACCAATGGCGTGAGCGCCACCCGCGTGAGCGGCCCCACACCCGCCAGCGCAACCGTCGGCACGGCCGGCACCACCTTCACCTGGCTTTACACGACCACCGGCTCGGCCATCGGCACGCTCGGCTTCAGCGGGAATGCCACCAATGGCACCTCCACCTGGCCCACCGCACAGTCGCCCAAGGCTATCGTCACTCCCCCGCTGAGCTTCCAGGTTTCGGTGAACAGCCCCAATCCGGGCGTCAATGTGGTCACCAATACTGCCAGCCTCTATGAAGGCATCGACCTGCTCGATACGGACACGGCGCTGACCATCCTCACCGGCTGCGTGGGTGATCTGGTGTGGGCAGATGCGAATGCAAACGGCACCCGCGAAGCCTCCGAGCAAGGTGTCAGCGGCGTGCGTGTCTTTGCGGATGTGGATGGCGACGGCTTCTACGACGCTGGCGAGCCCTTTGCCACCACCGACAGCTTTGGCGCCTACCGCATCACCGGGCTCAATGCCAATGGTGGAGTCGCCTGGAAGATCACCATCGACCTGACGACGCTGCCCGCGAACTGGGTGACCACCACGCCGCCAATGCTTCAGCGCATTCTGGCCACGAATGGCACCCAGATCACCGACGCGGACTTTGGCGTGAACGCCCCGCCGCCCTCCACCGCCACGCTCGGCGGCTTTGTTTACACGGACGCGGACGAAAATGGCGTGTTCAGCGGAGATGAAACACCCCTGCAAAACGTCACCGTGCGTATTTACCGCGATCTGAACACCAGCGGCACGCTCGACGCGGGCGATCTGCTGGTGCGCAGCGCCACCACCGGCTCGAACGGCCTCTACCTGTTCGACAGCCTCAGCGCAGGTGCCTACCTCGTCGATGTCGTTGAGAGCTCGGTGCCTGCCGGCATGGATTTTGTGAGCGGTGGAGCCGCCGTGCGGGCGGCGACGCTTGTCGCGCTGCAAACCCTCACGGATGTGAACTACGGCTTCAACCATACCGGCAGCATCGGTGACCTCGTTTACTACGACACGGATGCCGATGGCGTGAAGGATGCCGGCGAGAGCGGCGTGCCGGATGTGCGGGTGAGTGTTTATCTCGATGAAAACAACAACAACGAGGTCGATGCGGCGGAATCCGAGATCGGCGTGGCCTTCACGAATGCCAGCGGCATCTACACCGTGGGAAATCTGCCCGCGGGCGAGTATGTGGTGCGTGTCGATGAGCAGCATGTGCCGGCTCCGGCGGGCAGTTCGAATGCCGGGCTGTTCAACACCATGCTACCGACGAATGGCGAGGAGATCGCCGTGACGCTCACAGCGGGTCAGAGCATCACCACGGCAGATTTTGGCTTTGCCGAGTTGGGCGAGCTGGAAGGCTTCGTCTTCAATGACGCCAACTACAGCACCGTGCGTGACACGACGGAGGCAGGCATCCCGAACATCAGCGTGAGCCTCAGCGGCACCGTCACTCGCACTACAGTGACGAATGCCGCAGGCGAGTACAGTTTCCTCGTGCCCGCCGGCACCTACACGATCACCTTCAACACCAGCGATCCGGACTTCCCCGCTGGCATGACGCAGAACACCACGGCGACTACGCTCGACGCGGTGATCCAGGGCGGCTGGGAACTGGCGAACCTCAATTTCGGCCGCGCCTATGCGGGAGCACTCGGCGGCGCTGTTTTCGCGGATTCGAATGGCAATGGCGGTCGCGATGGGGGTGAAGGCCCGGTGCTCGGAGCCGTGGTGGAGCTGTTTGACTCGACGGGTGTCACCTTCCTCGACAGCCGCACCGTCGGTGCGGATGGCCTCTACCGCTTCAGCGGCCTCGCGAACGGCACTTACGTCCTCAAAATCAACAACGCGTCACTGACCACCATGGTCGGTGCCACCGTCACGGCTGACCCGCAGGCTCCGCTGGATGGCATCGCCAGCAGCACGATCACGAACGGCTCGCAAAACCTCAATTTGAACTTCGGTTACCTAGCCAGCGTCATTCCGCCGGTCAGCGCCATCTGCCCGAGCACTCGCAGTCTCACGCTGGGCTCGCTGTATTCGGTGACCCGCATCGGCAAGGATGTTCTCGGCGGCCAGGGCTTTAGCCAGGCGCAGTGCATCATGAACATGTCGCCGAACGGCCGCTGGATCACCGGCGTGCGTTTTGGCACCACGACTCGCGGTTTCGTGATGAACACGCTCACGAATGTGTTCACGGACATCACAAAGGTCACCCCGACCAATCCGTATGCGATGGGCAATGACGTGAGCGATGATGGAAACGTCGTCGGTCATGAAAAATGGACCAGCGGAGCCAACGCGAACGTCATCGCCTGGTATCACAATCGTGCCGCGGGCACCACGCAGCGCCTGCAGACGCCTTTCGATGCCAATCCGAGCATCAGCGCCACGCCCACCGCCATCACCGGTGACAATCTGTATGCCTTTGGCACCGTCGATCCCGATGGTCCGGCAGGTGCCACGAGCGCACAGGGTGGTTATTGGACGCTGAGCAGCCGCACCTGGACAGTCATCACCGGCCTGCGTGAGGTGCTGGATGCCTCCGAGGATGGCACGGTGCTGCTGGTGATCAATTCGAGCGGTCAGGGCCAGATCCGCCGCGGCAATGTGCAGGATGGCTGGAGCACCGTGGTGGCCACTTTCACCGGCAGGCTCAAAGGCGGCAAAGTGAGCCCGAACGGCCGCTACATCGGTTCCGCCGAGACGACGGCCGGTGTGCCAGTTCCGTTCGTTTATGACACGCTGACCAATACGCGGCAAAACCTGCCTCGTGCCGCCGCGGACACGCTCGGCGGCATCGTCGGAGCCATTGCTGACACGGGTCGCGTGATTGGAACGATTTACAACAGCACCGCCAGCTTTGCCGTGATGTGGGAGTCACCCGCGGCGAACTACGTCACGATGATGAACGTGCTGCGCAACGACGGTCATGTGGCCACGGACATCAACTACGCCGGCTGGAATCTCTACAATGGTGGTGACGGCATCTCTGCGGACGGCCTTTCGATTGGTGTGTATGGCAACAACCCGTTTGGCTTCGAGGACAGCCTGCTTTTCCAAACCCTGCCGCCGACGAGTGAGCGTCTCTGCCTGGGTAATGCCGTGTGGAATGATGTGAACGCCAACGGCCTCAAGGAAGTGGGCGAGTCCGGTGTGAGCGGCGTGGTGCTGCGTCTTTACAATACGGGCGCGGACGGCGAGATCGGCGGCACCGGCGATGATGCTGACTTTGAAACGATGCCCAGCATCACCACGACGAGCGCTGGCAGCTATGTCTTCAGCCCGCTGGCCGATGGCAAATACTACATCACGGCCACACCGACCGGTGCGCTGCCGCTGACCTCCGGTGCGCCGAACCTCAACGACGACGGCGTGAACAATGACAACAACGGTCGCCAGCCCGGCGGTGCCGGCACGCTGATCTACAGCCCGGTTTTGACCCTGAAGACCGGAACCGAGCCCATCGATGATGGTGACACGGATGCGAACACCGAGTTCTCCGTGGACTTCGGCCTCACCACCGGCCTCGCCGTGGGTGATGTGGTGTGGAACGATCTCGACAACGATGGCCGCTATGACGTCGCAACGGGTGAGCTTGGCGTCGGTGGCGTCCAGGTGGAACTTCTCAATGCCACGACGGGTGCTGTGGTGATGACGACGCAGACCGATGACAACGGCGCTTACATCTTCGGCCTCGGAAACGCCTCCGGTAACTATCGCGTGCGCATTCCTTTCCCGCCAGGCAGCACCTCGCTGGCCTCAGGCATCACGTTCACGCTTGATGACGGCACGGACAATGACAACAACGGCTCGCAGCCCGGGATGAAGGGCACTGCGGTGAGCTCGATCCAGTTTGGATTGAATGCCGGCACGGAGCCGGGTACGAGCGGCGGCAGCAGCTACGAGAAGACGATCGACTTTGGTCTGCGTGACTGCCCTTCGATCACCATTTCGCCGACGACGCTGCCCGCTGGCATGCAGGACGCGGCCTACTCGCAGACGCTCACGGCCTCCGGCGGCACCGCGCCGTATGTGTGGAGCCTCGCGAATGGTCTGCTGCCGGATGGCATGAGCCTCAGCAGCGGTGGTGTGCTCAGCGGCACGCCGGTCGAGGTGGGTGTGTTTACCTTCACGGCGCAGGTGGTGGATGCCAAAGGCTGCGCCGGGATGCAAAACTACACGCTCACCTTGCAGTGCCCGGTGCTCACGCTGAGCCCGACGTCACTGTCGAACGGCACGGTGGGCACGAGCTACTCGCAGACGCTGAGTGTGACCGGAGGTCGTGCTCCTTATCTTTATGCGGTGACTACGGGCACACTGCCTTCCGGTCTCACACTGACCTCGAATGGCGTGCTGAGCGGCCTGCCGACCTCGAACGCGGCGACCACCTTCACCATTGGCGTGACGGATTTGAATGGCTGCTCGGCCTCCCGCAGCTACACGGTGACGCCGGTCTGCCCGACGGTCACGATCACGAATGTGCTGCTCGCCACCGGATTGGCAGGCACGAGCTACTCGCAGACGCTCACCGCCACCGGCGGCACGGCTCCGCGCACCTTCAGCATCGCCAGCGGCACGCTGCCCGCTGGTTTGACGCTGAATGGCACCACGGGCGTCATCAGTGGCACGCCGACCACAGGCAATGGAGCGGGCGTGAACGTCACCTTCCGTGCCACGGATACCTATGGCTGCTCCGGCACGAAGGTGCTGAACGTGAAAATCTGCCCCGTGGTGTCGCTTTCGGCCATCTCGACATCGATCACCGTCGGCACGGCCTACTCGCAGACGATCAGCGGCTCGAATGGTGTGGCACCGTATGTGTTCGGCATCGCCTCCGGCACACTCCCGGCCGGTCTCAGCCTGAACACGAGCACCGGCGTGCTTTCCGGCACGCCCACGAGCACGACTAGCCGCACCTTCGCCATCTCCGCCACGGATGCGAATGGCTGCTCCGCCACTCGCAGCTACACGCTGGCTCCGCTTTGCCCGGCGATCACGGTGAACCCCACGTCGCTGGCCAATGGCACGGTGGGCATCGCCTACTCGCAGACGCTCAGCGG
Source organism: Verrucomicrobiaceae bacterium (assembly GCA_016795465.1). Taxonomy (GTDB): domain Bacteria; phylum Verrucomicrobiota; class Verrucomicrobiia; order Verrucomicrobiales; family Verrucomicrobiaceae; genus Prosthecobacter. The sequence goes on from JAEUHK010000019.1 coordinate 14,404, forward strand.
CGCCGGTGGCACGTCGCCTTACACCTTCGCGATCACTTCGGGGACCTTGCCCGCAGGCCTGACATTGACGACGGCAGGTGTGATCGGCGGTACGCCGACGACGGCGAACGGCTCCGGCACGCCGGTGACCATCACCGCCACGGACACCTATGGCTGCCAGGCACCGCGTGCTTACACGATCAAGATCTGCCCGCTGATCTCACTGCCTGCGATCACCACGACGGGCACTGTCGGCACGGCCTTCTCACAAACCGCCACCGCATCGGGTGGCGTGGCTCCATACACCTATGCGGTGACGAGCGGCACGCTGCCTGGCGGCCTCACGCTCAACACAAGCACCGGTGCCATCACCGGCACGCCGAACGTGGAAATCAGCGCCACGATCACTCTGACCGCCACGGATGCGAATGGCTGCCCCGGCTCCCGCACCTACACGCTGGCCATGAGCTGCCCGCCGATCACGATCAATCCGGCTTCGCTCTCGAATGGTCTCGTGGGCACGGCCTACACGAGCACCACATTCACGGCCACGGGCGGCACCGCGCCTTATCAGTTCAGTGTGATCAGCGGCACGCTGCCCGCTGGATTGACGCTGACGACCGCCGGAGTGCTCAGCGGCACGCCGACGGCCTCGAATGGGGCCGGCTCGGCCATCACGGTGCAGGCTCTCGATGCCTTCAACTGCCCCGGCACGCGGGCTTACACGATCAAGATCTGCCCGGTGATCACGCTCCCGGCCATCTCGACCTCGGTCACTGTCGGCACCAGCTACTCGGCGAGCGTGGCGGCCACCGGTGGTGCGTCTCCGTATGTGTATTCGGTGAGCTCGGGAGTGCTTCCAGCCGGTCTCAGCCTCAACACGGCCACGGGCAGCATCAATGGATCGCCGACGAACACGACGAGCCGCACCTTCAGCATCACTGCCACGGATGCGAACGCTTGCTCCACGGTGCGCAGCTACACTCTGACGCCTGTCTGCCCGACGATTACGATCACGCCTGCCAGCCTCACGCGTGGCACGGTGGGTGTTGCCTACTCGCAGACACTCACGGCGAACGGCGGCACCTCGCCATACACGTTTGCCATCACGGCCGGAACGCTGCCCGCTGGACTCACGATGAGCACGGCAGGTGTCATCAGCGGCACGCCGACCGCCGCCGCCTCGCCGGCCACGAGCCTCACGATTCGTGCGACGGATAATTTTGGCTGCCAGGGCACGCAGGTGGTCTCGCTCCAAATCTGCCCGGTGATCTCGCTCACCACGCTGAACTCCACGCTGACGGTGAGCACAGCCTATTCATCGAGCTCGGCGGCCTCGGGCGGCACCGCGCCTTACACCTACGCGGTGACGAGCGGTGTGCTGCCGAATGGTCTGAGCCTCAACACGACCACCGGAGCCGTCACCGGCACGCCGACGAGCACGGCGAGCCAGACCTTCACCATCACTGCCACGGATGCGAACGGCTGCACAGGCGCACGCGCCTCCACCCTCACGCCGAGCTGCCCGGTGATGACCTTGAACCCGGCCACGATGCCGTTTGGCACTGTCGGTGTGGCCTATTCGCAAACGCTCACGACCACCGGCGGCATCACGCCGTATGTCTATTCGGTGAGCTCCGGCACACTGCCGGCCGGTTTGAGCCTGAACTCGAGCACGGGAGTGCTTTCCGGCACGCCGACGACAGCGAACGGTGCGGGCGTCTCGATCACTTTCCGTGTGGTCGATAACAACGGCTGCTCCGCCACCCGCGTGATCATCATCCGCATCTGCCCGGTGGTCTCGCTTCCCGCTTTGACGGCCACGACGCCAGCCGTGGGCAGCAGCTACAATCAAAGCGTGGCCGCCAGCGGCGGCGTTTCTCCTTACACCTATGCGCTGACCACCGGCACGCTGCCGGCTGGTTTGACGCTCAACACGACCACCGGTGCCATCACCGGCTCGCCGACGAGTGTGACCTCGCAGACCTTCACGGTGACCGCCACGGATGCGAATGGCTGCCCAGGCACCCGCAGCTACACGATCACACCGACCTGCCCGGTGATCACGATTTCGCCGACGACACTTCCAGTCGGTCTGGTGGGCTCGTCCTACTCGCAGACCTTCACCGCGAGCGGCGGCATTGCTCCTTACAGCGCCTGGACGATCACCAGCGGCACGCTGCCGACCGGGTTGACGTTGAATGCGACCACAGGGCTGCTTTCCGGCACGCCTACGGCCTCCGCCTCGCCCGCCACGCCGCTCGCGGTGCGTGTGACGGATGCGAATGGCTGCACGGGCACGCTGAATGTCTCGCTGCAGATCTGCCCGGTGCTCACGCTGCAAGCGATCAGCTCCCCAGCAACGATCGGATCGGCCTTCAGTGCTCCGCTGGCTCCTGCGGCAGGGCAGGCACCGTATGTCTTCAGCCTCACCGGCGGCACGCTGCCGACTGGTTTGACGCTGAATACCTCCACCGGGGTCATCAGCGGCACGCCGGTGAACACCGCCTCGCAGAGTTTCACAGTCAATGTGGTCGATGCGAATGGTTGCACGGGTGTTCGCGGCTACACGCTGGCTCCGGTGTGTCCCACGATCACCGTGAATCCGGCCACGCTGGCGGTTGGCACCGTCGGAACGGCTTACTCGCAGACGGTTTCGGCCAGTGGTGGTTCCTCGCCTTACACTTACACTGTGACGGCCGGCACGCTGCCTGCAGGTTTGAGCCTCAACAGCACCACGGGCGTCATCAGCGGCACGCCGACGACCGCGAATGGAAGCGGCACCAGCATCACGATCACGGCGACGGACAGCTATGGCTGCACAGGGACACGCATCTATCCGATCAAGATCTGCCCGGTGGTGAATCTGGCGGCGATCACACTCACCGGCACGGTGGGCACGCCTTACTCGCAGTCCGTGACGGCCAGCGGTGGCACCGGCCCCTACACCTATGCGCTCACGACCGGCACACTGCCGGGCGGCCTCACCCTGAACGGCACCACAGGTGCGATCAGCGGCACGCCGAATGTCGAGATCAGCTCCACGGTCACCATCACCGCCACGGATGCCAACGGCTGCCCGGGCACGCGGAATTACACGCTGGGCATGAGTTGCCCGCCGATCACCGTCTCCCCCGCGAGCCTCGCGGTCGGCCAGGTGGGCGTGGCTTATCCTTCGACGACCTTTACGGCTGCTGGTGGCAATGGACCGTATCAGTTCACCATCATCAGCGGCACGCTGCCTGCCGGATTGACGCTGACGACCGCAGGAGTGCTCAGCGGCACGCCGACAGCCTCCAACGGCGCAGGAACAAGCATCACCGTGCAGGCTCGTGATGTCTTCAACTGCCTCGGCATCCGCTCTTACAACCTGCGCATCTGTCCGGTGATCACTCTGCCCGGCTTCGTGGCGAATCCGGTCGTCGGTCAGAGCTACAGTGCCAGTGTGGCGGCCACGGGTGGTGCGTCACCGTATGTTTACTCGATCACCGCGGGCACGCTGCCGGCTGGTTTGAGCCTGAACACGAGCACTGGAGCCATCAATGGCACCGCCACCTCGCTCATCTCCCAAACCGTGACCATCATGGCCACGGATGCGAATGCCTGCGTGGGCTCACGCAGCTACACCATCGCGCCAAACTGCCCCACGCTGGCGATTTCTCCGGCGACGATGCCGCAGGCGGTGGTGGGCAGCGCCTACTCGCAGAGTGTCATGGTCACCGGTGGCACCGCGCCTTACTCGTGGACGCTGCTTTCCGGCACACTGCCCGCCGGGCTCACGTTGAGCAGCGGCGGTGTCATCAGCGGCACGCCGACGACGAAGAACGACACCGGTGTGACCATCACGGTGCGTGTGACCGACCAGTTCGGCTGCCAGGCCAGCGCCGATGTGCTGATGCAGGTCTGCCCGGCGATGTCGATCACGCCTGCCACGCTGCCAGCACCGGTGGTGGGAACAGCCTACACGCAGGCCATCACCGCCAGCGGCGGCACGGCACCCTATTTCTATGAATGGGTCAGCGGCACGCTGCCGGCCGGTCTCAGCTATGATCCGGATGCCTCGGTGATCAGCGGCACTGCCACGAACACGACCGGCACCACCTTCACGGTGCGTGCCACGGATGCAAATGGCTGCCCGATCACGAAGACATACACCCTCACTCCCGTTTGCCCCACGATCACGGTGAATCCGGCCACGCTGACTCGCGGAACGGTTGGCACAGCCTATTCGCAAACCTTCACCGCCAGCGGTGGAAACACGCCATACACCTTTGCGGTGACGAGCGGTGCGCTGCCCGCGGGCCTTTCGATGACCAGCGGAGGTGTGCTGAGCGGCACGCCCACGACGGCGGAGAATGCCAGCTTTACCATCACGGCCACGGACAAGTATGGCTGCACCGGCTCGCGTGCCTACACGCTGCGCATCTGCCCGGTGATCACGCTCTCGCCGACGACCCTTCCGAATGCGCCGCCGGCCACCGCCTACTCGCAGACCATCACTGCGAGCGGTGGTGTGTCACCTTATGCTTACACAGTGAGCAGCGGCACGCTGCCAGCGGGCATCACACTGACCACGGGTGGCATTTTGAGCGGCACGCCGACGGTGGCGGGCGTTTACAGCTTCACGATCACCGCCACGGATGCGAATGCCTGCCCCGGCGTGCGCTCCTACACACTGCGTGTCTGCCCGGTGATCGCGATTTCGCCCGCCACGCTCTCGAACTTCCTCGTCGGCACGAACTACTCGCAGACGCTGACCGCCGCGAATGGCACCGCGCCCTACACCTGGACCCTGCAAAGCGGCTCGCTCCCCGCCGGGCTGAGCCTGAGCACCGGCGGAGCCATCACTGGCATCGCCACGAACACGGACATCACCACGCCGACGATCCGCGTGACCGATGCAAACGGCTGCTTTGCCACCGTGACCTACACAATGGAGCCCGGCTGCCCTGTCATCAGCATCTCGCCCTCCACGGCTCCTACGGCGTATCAAAACGTGGCCTACTCGCAGACCTTCACGGCGAGCAATGGCAATGCGCCGTATGTGTTCAGCCTCGTCAGCGGCACCTTGCCGCCCGGTTTGAGCTTCACCAGCGGCGGCGTGCTCAGCGGCACGCCCACCACGCTCGGCAGCTACAGTTTCACCATCAAGGCCACGGACGTTTATAGCTGCGAGAGCAATAATCTGCCCATCACGATGGCGGTGAAGACCCTTTGTATTGGCAACATGGTCTTCGTGGACATCAACAACGACGGCCTGCGCCAGAGCACCGAGAGCGGCGTGCCTGCCCTGCGCATCCAGCTTTGGAAACCGGGTAACAATGGCGTGATGGAAAACGGCGGCGGTGATGACGTGCAGCAGGGCTCCGACATGCTGACGGACTCCAACGGCATGTACCTCTTCACAAACCTGCTGCCGGGAGTCTATTACGTCCGCATTCCCGCCCCGCCGGCCTTCTATCAAGCTGTCAGCACGAATGTCGTGGCTCTCGACAACGGCGTGAACAACGACAACAACGGCATCCAGTCCGCCTCGGGTGCTCCGGTGGTCTCGCCGCTCATCACGCTCACACCCGGCGGCGAGCCCGGCACTGGCGTGGATGGCGATGACACGGACTGCGACAGCACGATCGACTTCGGCTTTGCCAACACCGATCCCTGCTACAGCAACAACCTCATCGACAACCCCAGCTTTGAGTTCCAGGGCCTGCCAAACCTCACCGGCACCGCCGTGAGCGTGCTCGGCTACAACGGCACGAGCACCAGCTTCGGCACCGGCATCAATGCCTACCGCTGGACCGGTGGCACAAACGGCACCAGCGGCCTCGGCGAGCCCATTCAGCGTGTGCAGGTGCTCGCCGGCACGAACGGATCAAAGGTCTCATGGGTGGAAAGCCTCAAGAGCCGCCACGGCCGCCGCATGCTCTTGCTCGAAGGCACGAACTCCTGCGTGAGCCTGCGCCCCGCAGGTGGTGGTGCGTGGAGCTCCGTGCTGCTTCCAGGCAAAGAATATGAGCTGAGCGTGTGGGCCGCGAACGCCTCCGCGGCGAATGCGTCGATCCTTTGGGACCTCGGTGCCAATGCGCAGATCATCCAGGTCATCACCGGCCCCACGCCCGGCTTTTACCAGTATTACTCGGTCACGCAAAACGAGCTCACCGGCACACCGACACCTGCGTTTGGCTCCGCCGACTACAATGGCTGGACGGAAGCCACCGCAAGCACCAACCAGCCGGTGTGGAAGCAGTACACCTACCGTTTCCGCCTCGCCAGCGGCGCCACAGCCTCGCAGATCGACACGCTGTCATTCGTGCTCTCCGGCGGCAGCAGCTCCGGCCCTGTGGTGGCGGACTATGTGTATCTCTGCCAGGTCAGCTCCTCGGCCACTCTCACGCTCGGAAACCTCATTTGGAATGACTCGAACAAGAACGGCGTGCGTGACACCGGCGCCTACAGCGAGATCGGCGTCTCCGGCGTGACGGTGAATCTTTACTCGACGCTCAATGACACCGCCGGTGACGCGGATGACGCGTTCCTGGCCACCACCACGAGCACCTCGACCGGCGCTTACAACTTCACCGGCCTCGCCGCGGGCAAGTATGTCGTGCGTGTCACGCCTCCGGGAAGCATCCCCGCCACCGGCGGTAATGTCGTCACGCTCGACAACGGCGTGAACAATGACAACAACGGCTCGCAGCCCGGCGGGCCAGGCACCTTCATCTACAGCCCGGTCATCACGCTCACCATCGGCGGCGAGCCAGTGAATGATGGTGACACAAACCCGGACACCGAGCTCAGCGTGGACTTCGGCCTCTTCACCGGCATCGCGCTGGGCAACCAGCTCTTCGTCGATGCGAACAACGATGGTGTCTGGTCCAGCGGCACGGAGAGCGCCATCGGCTCCGGTGTGGGCGTGGAACTGCTCGACGCCTCGAACAACATCGTCACCTCCACCACCACGAACAGCAGCGGTGTTTACGGTTTCACGATCTACACAGCCGGCCAGTATCGTGTGCGCATCCCGACGCCGCCGGGCCTTTATCCGCTCGTCTCCGGCCTCGGCGACATCGCGGACAATGGTGAGGACAATGATTCCAATGCCATCCAGAGCGGCGGTGTGGGCACCGCGGTCATTTCACCGCTGATCACGCTCACCGCCGGTGGCGAGCCGGGCTCCACGGGCCTTACCAACAGCGAAAACACCATCGACTTCGGCTTCCGCACCTGCCCGACGATCACTCTCTCGCCCGGCACGCTGGGCCTCGCCACGCAGTATGTGGCCTACACGCCGCTCACGCTGAACTCCGCCGGCGGGGCAGGGGGCTACACCTACTCGATTACAAGCGGCACGCTGCCCTCCGGCATGACCTTGAGCACGGCTGGTGTGCTCAGCGGCACGCCTGGAGCCTCTGCCGCGCCGGGGAACTATACCTTCACCATTCGCAGCACGGACAGCCTCGGCTGCTCCGGCTCGCAGAACTACACGCTCACCCTCGTGTGTGCCACGGTGGTGGTGAATCCGAGCACAGTGCCGCCTGCCACGCAGTTCGCCGCTTACTCGCAGTCCCTTCTCGCCAGTGGTGGCACGGCTCCCTACACCTGGACGGCGGGTCCCACACCGCTGACCGGTGCGGTGGCCTGGTGGCCTGGTGAAGGCAGCTCGAGCGAGATGATGCTCGGCAACACAGGTGCGCAGATGAATGGCACCACCTTCGCCGCGGGCAAAATCGGCTCCGCCTTCCTCTTCGACGGCGTCGATGACTATGTGCAGGTGGCTGACCAGTCCTCGATGCGCCCGACGAACCTCAGCGTGGAAATGTGGATCAGGCCCACGAATGGCTCCACGAGCGGAAATCGCGTCATCTTTGCCAAATCGACTGACGTGACCACTCCTGCCAATGGTTACGGCTTTGTGCAAAACAGCGGCACAAACGTCGTGCGCTTCTATTTGAACGCCAGCAGCTCCACCGCGACCTCCGAGTTCGTCGAGGCCCCGCTCACGATCAGCGCCTGGAGTCATGTGGTGGCCACTTATGATCGTGCGAACCTCCGTTTGTATGTGAACGGCACGCAGGTGGCCTCGAAGGCCTTCACCGCCGCCATCTCGCACAGCACCGCGCCGCTGGTGATGGGCGGCAGCGCCATCGCAGGCTCCAACTGGATCGGTTCCATCGACGAACCGACTCTTTACAGCCGTGCGGTCACCGCCGCGGAGGTGCTTGGGCGTTACAACATCACCAACACCGGCAACAACGGCGTGCCTGCGGGCATCACGCTGAATCCCACCACCGGCGTCCTGGCCGGCACGCCCACCTCCGTGCCTGCCGCCTACTCCTTCACTGCCCGGGCGAGCGATGCCTATGGATGCATCGGCGTGCGCAGTTACACGCTCACGGTGAACTGCCCCGGCATCGCCATCTCCCCCGCCACGCTTTCCAATGCCACTCAGTATGCGGCCTACACGACGACAAACTTCAGCGCCACCGGCGGCACCGGCCCGTATCTGTGGGACATCACCACCGGAGCGCTGCCCACCGGCATGAGCTTCACCACCGCCGGGGTGCTCAGCGGCACGCCGGGCTCCGCACCAGGTGCCTACAGCTTCACGGTGCGTGCCCGTGATTCGAACAACTGCTTCACCACGCTGCCGATGACGCTCACCGTCGTGTGCCCCACGATCACGCTCACACCGGCCACGCTTGGCAATGCGCAGCAGTTCCAGGCTTACACACCGGTCTCGCTCGATGGCAGCGGTGGCAGCGCACCTTACACCTTTGCCATCACCAGCGGTTCTCTTCCCGCCGGCATGAGCCTGAGCAGCGCCGGCGTCATCAGCGGCACGCCCACCGCCGTTCCGGGAAGCTACAACTTCACCGTCCGCGCCACGGATAGTGTGAACTGCTCCGGCACACGTGCTTACACGCTTACTGTCACCTGCCCGATCATCTCGATCTCGCCGGCCACGCTTTCCAATGGTGTCCAATACGCTGCCTACAGCGCCACCTTGAGCGCCAGTGGGGGCAATCCGGCCTACACCTGGTCTCTCGAAAGCGGCACGCTGCCCGCAGGTCTCACGCTGAGCACCGGCGGCATCATCAGCGGCACGCCCACCGTGGCTCCGGGCACCTACAGCTTCCGCGTGAAAGCCACCGACAGCCAAGGATGCACGGCCTCGCGTGACTTGAGCATCACCTTCACCTGCCCGGTCGTCGTCATCACGCCCGCCACGCTGCCGAATGCCACTGCCACTTCCGCCTACAATCAGCAGCTCTCTGCCGCGGGCGGCACCGGTCCGTATGCATGGTCGCTCGCCTCCGGTGCGCTGCCTTCTGGCATCACCCTCAGCGGTGGTGGCCTGCTCAGCGGCTCCACCAATGCCGTCGGAGCGTTCAACTTCTCCGTGCGTGCCACCGATGTGAACGGCTGCTCTGCCATCATGCCGCTGGTGCTCGCCGCGGACTGCCCGCCGATCTCCATCACGCCTGCCACCATCCCGGTGGGCATCGTCGGCACGGCTTATAATCAACAGCTCACCGCCACCGGCGGCGTGGGCAGCTACACCTGGGCACGCACGGGTGGTGCCTTCCCCACCGGCATGTCCATCTCCACCAGCGGCCTCATCAGCGGCACGCCGACGAGCACGCCTGGCAATTACAGCGTCACCATCACGGCCACGGACTCGAACAACTGCCCCGCGAGCATCACCTATGTGCTCTCGCTTGTCTGCCCCACGATCACGATTTCGCCGACGACACCCGCTGGCGGCACCGTGGGCGTTTCCTACAGCGTGAACCTGAACGCCAGCGGCGGCACCGCGCCTTACACCTGGAGTGTTCCGACTGGTTCGCCCCCAGCTGGCCTGGCGCTGAGCCCGTCTGGCACGCTGAGCGGCACACCGCTGGCGGCTGGTACCTTCACCTTCACCGCACAGGCACGTGATGCCTACACCTGCACCGGCAGCGCTACCATCACCGTGACCGTGACCTGCCCCACGCTGGTGCTTTCACCTGAAGAACTGCCCTGGGGAGTCAAAGGCGTGGCCTACAGCCGTCAGGTGACCTCCACGGGCGGTGTCGGCCCTTACACCTACAATGTCACCGCCGGCACGCTGCCACCCGGTTTGAGCCTGAACACCGCCAACGGCACCATCTCCGGCACGCCCACCACCACTGGCAGCTATGCCTTCACCATGCGCTCGCAGGACACCGCAGGCTGTTCCGGCACGCGTGACTACATCATCGACATCTACGGCATCAAGATCGGTGACACCGTGTGGAACGACATCAACCAGGACGGTGTCATCGATGTGGGCGAGCCGGGCATTCCCAATATCACGCTTCAGCTCTTCTCCACCGCGGACTCCGTCGTGAACAATGGCGACGACGTCTCCATCACCACGCAGACCACGAACGCGAACGGCAACTACCTCTTCACCGATCTCGCGCCCGGCAAATACTACGTCAAGATCACACCGCCGACCGTGCTGCCCTACTCCTCCGGTCCGCAGGTGAACGCGGACAACCGCGTCGATGCCGACAACAACGGCATCCAGCCCTCCGGCAAGAACACCAGCACCTACAGCCCCATCATCACGCTCGCCGTGCCGACGATGCCTGCATCTTCGGTGGCCTCGAACAAGCTCGCCGCCTCCAACAGCGTGGCCTCGAACAACCTCGCACCGGCTCCTTCCGGCAGCGGTGCCATCCTGCCGCCCACCGATCTCGGTGACAACCTCACCATCGACTTCGGCTACCGCGAGGTGCCGAACCAGATCAACAACATCCTCGAATACGATCTCAACACGCCCTCCGGCGGCCTTCCTGCTCCACCGAGCTTCAAGAACCCCTGCGTGGTCAACGCGGCCAAATTGCAGATCGAGGATGATATGAACGGCCTCACGGACATCAGCGAGCCTGCGACGAACGGCCCCATCCGCGGTGGTTCGCTCTCCCGCCGCATGCGTGAATGGGATGCCAGCTACGACACCGCCTACGATGGCGTCCCCACCGATCTCATCCAGCGTCGTGACAGCTTGTGGACACGCTTCTACATGGACCCGACCGCCACGGGCAACATCGGCAAGCTCGTCTTCGACGTCTTCCGCGTGGGCTCCACCTCGCCTGTGAGCGGCAAGGCCTTCCTCTCATGGAATGACGGCGGCACGGTGCGCACCGCCACCACCAGCACCTTCCAGCTCACTGCCACCGGCTCGTGGTATTCCATGAATCTCACCTGGAACAACTTCATCAATGGCGCCACCGCCCTGCCCACCGGCTCGCAGCTCGCGTCGAAGTCCTTCCTCCTCGAAATCTACCTCTGGGGCGGTGACGGCACTGGCTTCATCGACCTCGACAACATCCTCCTCGAAGGAAACGCCACCTGTGCTCCACCCACGCTTTCCATCGGTGACTACGTCTTCGCGGATACCAACTGCAACGGCATCAAAAATCCCCGTGAGCCCGGCCTGCCCGGCCTCACCGTTGAACTGTGGCGTCCGGGTGCGGACAACCTTCCTGACACGGGTGACGACCAGCCCGTGAGCACGACACAGACGGACGCGAACGGCTATTACCTCTTCTTCGGCCTCCCGGCGGGCCAGTATTACGTCAAGATACCGACACCGAGCTCCGAGTGGCCGTATGCCACCACGGCGGTGAATCTCGACAACGGCGTCGATAACGACAGCAACGGCATCCAGAGCGGTGGCATGGGCGGTCCGGTGCGCAGTCCGGTCATCACACTCACGCTGAATGCCGAGCCGGGGAATCTCGCCACCGGCGGCACGAACCAGGAGATGAGCATCGACTTCGGCTTCTGCGCCTCGCTCGTGCTCGGAAACCTCGTCTTCAGCGATTTGAACAACAACGGCATCTTCAATGCCGGTGAAACGGGTGTCGAAGGTGCGCAGGTCGAGCTCTTCCGTTCCACCAACAGCACCGTGAACGACGCCGATGATGTCAAAGTGGGCACCACCTTCACCACCGGTGCCGATGGTCTCTACAGCTTCGCCGGCCTGTCCGCGGGCCGCTACTACATCAAGCTCACCCCGCCCATCACTCATCCGCGCCGCAGCTCCACCAGCAGCAATGCGGACAACGGCATCGACAACGATAACAACGGCGTGAGCCAGTCCGCCACCTTTGCGCCGATCTACTCTCCGATGATCACGCTCTCGGCCCTCACGGAGCCCGGGAACCTCGTGGCCCCCTTCGGCGGCAACACGGACAACACCCTCGACTTCGGCCTGCGCCCCACCTTCAACAGCATCGGCAACCTCGTTTACAAGGATGCGAACGCCAACGGCCGCTATGACAGCGGCGAGGGCATCGGCGGCGTGCGTGTGGAGCTCTACAACAGCAGCGGCGTCTTCGTCACCAGCACCACCACGAGCACCAGCAGCTCCACTCGCGGTCGTTACATCTTCTCGAATGTGCTTCCGGGCGGCTACTACGTCCGCATTCCCGCCTCCGAGTTTGGCGTGGGCAAGGCGTTGGTGAACACGATCTCCATTTCACCTGCTCTCCCGGTCGATGACGGCCTCGATGACAACGTCGATGGCAATGACAACGGCATCGACAATGCCCAGCCATCCCTCAACGGCATCACCAGCGCCCTCATCACGGTCTCTGACTCCGCCGAGCCTCTCAACGCGGGCTCTGAAACTGGTGCCTTCAACACCCTCGACGACGCGGATGACAACAACGGGGACATGACGGTCGATTTCGGCTTCAAGGCCAGCGGCCCGAGCGCCACGGGTTGCTACAACTTCGTCATCGCAGACACCGACCTGGATGGTGCGCTGCTCCCCGCCGTGGCCGACTGGACACCTGACCAGCCTTACGACTTCAACTACGCGGCGAACATCGCGCACGTCAGCAACTTCGATCTCACCTATGACGCCGCTTTGAGCCGCCTGAAGCTCGATGCCACCTTCCAGCAGATGTCCGGCAAGAAGGTGGACAGCTTCTGTCTGCTCGTGAGCACGGGCCCGAACCCGCGTGATGGCAACCACGCCATTCTCTACTTCGACGGCTTCAATCGCGCCGCGCCGCAGATCACGCTTTACCGTTTCGATACCACGCTGGGCGGCGGAAGCTGGCAGACGGCCTCGAACATCCTCCTCTCCACCGCGCCTGGCAGCACCACCGCCGCCGATGTGCTGCAAATGAGCGTGAGCGAGTCCGGTGTGCCCGTGCGCTTCCAGTTCACCATCGACATGAGCCGCGTGAACAATGGCGCGAACTGGACCGGCATCGGCGTGGACCAGCTCCTGTGGGAAGGCATGCTCTTCGGTGACAATGCCGGCATCAGCCTGCGCACCGTGGATCTCGACTCCGCACCCGCTTACAATGCCTCCGGTGCTCTCACCGCCTACTCCTACACGCCATCGAGCGCCACGGAGGGCAGCTTCGACACCGATCCATCCGGCGTCTTCGTCATCGTCACGCAGTCCTGCCCCATCTCGCCATGGGTGAGCATCGGCAACCTCGTGTGGGCTGACACCGACCTCGACGGCATCAAGGATGCAAGCGAGGCCGGCATCCCGAACATGACGGTGCAGCTCTTCAATCCGGGCAGTGACAATGCCATCGGCGGCACCGGCAGCGCCGCGGATACGCAGGTGGGAGCCTCCATCCTCACCTCGAGCACTGGTGCGTATCAGTTCCCGAACCTCGTGCCCGGGAAGTACTTCGTCCGTGTCACTCCAAATGCCACCTACCCGGCCACTGGCGGCAATGTCGTCACCAGCGACAACGGCATCGACAACGACAACAACGGCTCGCAGCCCGGCGGTGTGAACACGAGCATCAACAGCCCCGTCATCGACCTCGCGGTGAATTCGGAACCTGATGCGCTGGTGGATGGTGATGGTCGCAGTGCAGACTCCACCGTCGATTTCGGCCTCTTCACCGGCTTCACCGTAGGTGACGTCGTCTGGAATGATGCCAACAACAACGGCCTGCGTGACAGCGGCACGGAGCAGACCAGCGGCGGCATCACCGGGGTGCAGGTCGAGCTCATGAATCCAGGCGCGGACAATGCTGTCGGCGGCTCCGCGGCGAATGCGGACAGCATCCTGCAAACCACCTCCACCGCCTCCGGCGGGGCTTACAGCTTCCGCGTTTACACGCCGGGCAATTATTACGTCCGCATCACGCCGACCACCTCTTTCCCGCTCGTCTCCGGCACCGTGGTGACGACGGACAATGGCGTGAACAACGACAACAACGGCTCGCAGCCCAACGGCGCGGGCACCGATGTGCATTCGATGGTCTTTACCCTCACGCCCGCGAACGAGCCGGGCTCCACGGGCACCTCCAACAGCGAAACAACCATCGACTTCGGCCTCCGCGCCTGCCCGGTGATCACCATTTCGCCCGCCACGCTGGCCGATGGCATGCGCGGCACCAGTTACAGCGCCACCTTCACCGCCCTCGGCGGGAACTCGCCCTACACCTGGAGCATCGTGAGCGGCACGCTGCCCACGGGCCTGAGCCTCAGCACTGCCGGAGTGCTCAGCGGCACGCTGAATGACACACCGGGTGTTTACAGCTTCACCGTGCGTGCGCGTGACTCCTCCAATTGCTCCGCCACGCAGGCCATGACGCTGCGTATCACCTGCCCGGTGCTCTCGCTCTCACCCACGTCGCTCACGGCCACGCAGCAGGGCAGCGTGTTCTCGCAGACCTTCACCGCCAGCGGCGGCACCGCGCCTTACACCTACTCGCGTCCGAGCGGAGCCTTCCCGGCTGGTTTGACCCTCAGCACCGGCGGCGTGCTCAGCGGCACCATCACCGGAGTCCCGGCCACCTATGTCTTCACCATCCGCGCCACCGATGTGAATGGCTGCGTGGTCGATCAGGCTTTCAACTGGCCCATCACCTGCCCCACGGTGACCATCGGCCCGGCAAGCATCCCGGCGGCCACGCAATACAGCGCCTATGCCGCGCAGACCTTCACCGCCAGCGGAGCGAATGTGCCCGTGACATGGAGCTACACCGGCACGCTGCCCGCAGGCATGACCTTCAGCGCTGGCGGCATCCTCAGCGGCACGCCGACGAGTTCGCCGGGCACTTACAACATCACCGTCACCGCCACGGACAACGCGGGCTGCGTGAACACCAAGGTGGTGCCCATCGTGGTGAACTGCCCGTCCATCGCCATCACGGCCCCGGTCTTCCCCGCCGGCACCAAGAACGTGCTCTATCCCTCGCAGCAGCTCTCCGCCACTGGCGGCACCGCGCCATATCAGTGGACGATTGCCAGTGGCTCACTGCCTCCAGGCCTCAGCCTGAGCAACAGCGGCCTGATCAGCGGCACCATCACTGCCGCGCCCGCCACTTATAGCTTCACCGTGCGTGCCACCGATGCCGTGAACTGCTCCTCCACGAGTGCTTTGAGTATCACCGTGGCCTGCGCCGCCATGACCATCGGACCCGCATCGCTGCCGAATGCCACTCAGTATGCCGCCTACAGTCAAAACCTCTCCGTCAGCGGTGGCACCGCGCCTTACACCTGGACAGTGGCCTCCGGTCTGCTGCCTGGCGGTCTCACCCTGAGCAGCGGCGGCATCATCAGCGGCACGCCGCTCGGCCTCGGCAGCGCCACGGTGGACATCCGGGCAACCGATGCGGACGGCTGCGCCAAAGTGCAGCGCTACACGCTCGCGGTAGATTGCCCGCCGATCACCATCACGCCGAGCACGCTGACGAACGCGGCGCGGAACACGCCTTACTCGACGCAGCTCATCGCCAGCGGCGGCACGCCGGGCTATCGCTTCAATGTGCAAAGCGGCTCGCTGCCCACAGGCCTCACGCTTTCCACCGGCGGTCTGCTCAGCGGCACCATCACCGCCGCGCCGGGCAGCTACTCCTTCACCATCCGTGCGCTCGATTTGAATGACTGCCCCGGCACGCAGCCCTTCACCCTGCTGGTTATCTGCCCCGGCATGAGCATCACGCCGCCCTCCCTCACGAATGCCACGGTGGGCACCGCCTACTCGCAGGCCCTCAGCGCCAGCGGCGGCACGGCACCGTATGTTTGGAGCGTGATCACCGGTGCCTTGCCAAATGGCCTCTCGCTCAGCACCAATGGCATCCTCAGCGGCACGCCCACGCAGGCAACCACCGCCACCTTCACCATCGAGGCGCGTGATGCCTTCAACTGCGCCGTCACCCAGCTCTACTCGCTCGTGGTGAACTGCCCTGCCATCACCGTCACACCTGCCACGCTGCCAAACGGCTATCTCTCCGCCGCTTACAGCCAGCAGCTCACGGCCACTGGCGGCACTGGCCCCTACACGTGGCAGATCATCGCCGGTTCGCCGCCTGCGGGCCTCTCGATGAACTCCAGCGGCCTCATCTCCGGCACGCCCGCCGCTTACGGCACCGGGAACTTCACCGTCCGCGTCACGGATGCCTACAACTGCACGGCGAACCAGAGCTACTCCATCCTCATCAAGGGCCTCAGCCTCGGTGACATGGTCTTCGACGATGCGAACTACAACGGCTACCACGACAACGACGAGCCCGGCGTCAAAGACGTGACCGTGGAGCTTTGGGACCCCGGTGCGGACAACGCCGTCGGCGGCAGCGGTCCGAATTCGGACCTCCTCATCACCTCGATGACCACCGGTGCGCTCGGCCAGTATCACTTCAACAACCTCCAGCCCGGCCATTATTACGTCCGCGTGCTCCCGCCGACGAATCTGCGCATCCAGGGTGCGAATCCTGTGAACGCCGACAACGGCACCGATCGCGACAACAACGGCGTTTCCCAGCCAGGCGGACCTGGAACGGTCATTTACACCCCGGTGGTGCAGCTCACCACCAGTGGCGAGACCACCGCCGAGGACGGTGACAACGACACGGACTTCACGCTCGATGTGGGTCTCTTCCGCGGCATGACGCTGGGCAATCTCGTGTGGCAGGACACGGACGACGACGGCATCAAGGACGCTGGCGAGACTGGCCTCAACGCTGTGGCCGTGGAAGTCTGGAATGCCGGTGCGGATGGCAAGGTCGGCGGCACGGATGATGTGCTGCTGCAAAGCACCACGACAGCCTCCGGCGGCTTGTACTCCTTCAATGACCTGCCGCCGGTCACCGTGTATGTGCGCCTCCCTGCTCCTCCGGCCGCCGCGCCGCTCTCCAGCAGCGCCACCAACTTGAGCGACAACGGTGTCGATAACGACGACAACGGCATCCAGATCAGCGGTGGGGCCATTTACAGCCCGATTGTGACTCTCTCGCCTGCGAACGAGCCCGGCACCGGCGGTGGAACGTATGTCGAAAACACCATCGACTTCGGTCTTCAGCCCATCACGCCCACGATCTACGTCTCAGCCACGCAGGATGACAGCATCCAGGTCTTCGATTCCGCCTCCGGTCTCTACAAGGGCAACCTCGTGAACACCTTCGGCAGCAGTCACAGCCAGGGCAATGGTGACTGGGGTGATGTGCCTTACTGCATCGAGCTCGGCCCGGATGGAAACTGGTATGCCGCGCACTATGGCGCCAGCAACCTGCGCAAAATCTCCCCTTCCGGCACGGATCTAGGCACCGTGCTGAACAACAGCGTGGCCTCCGTCTCTTGGATCGCCACCTTTGCCATCGGCCCCGATGGAAACTTCTACGTCGTCGATGTGAATGGAAACCGCGTTGTGCGCTTCCAGGGCCCCGGTGGAGCCTCGCCCGGCTCTCCGATGGGCATCGCGCCTTACACCTTCATCAGCCAGACGGGCATCCTCGACATCAATTTCGGCCCGGATGGCAACATCTACCTGGTTGTCCAGACCGGCGGCACGCGTGAGATCCGCCGCCACAGCGCCACCACAGGAGCCTTCATCAATTCCATCGTCACCGACAACCAGATCGTCTCCATGGTGCCCGGCGGCCAGCCCATCGCCCTCATCTCGGGCATCGACATCCACGATTCCACTCTCTACGGCGTGAACCGTGCGGACGGCGAAATCTTCCGCATTGACCTCGCCGATCCTGCCGCTCCTGGCCTGCCGGAACTCGTCGCCACCATTTCCAGTGCTGGCAAAGGCTTCGTCGAGACCTCCGATGTCACCTTCAACCCGGGTGACGGCCGTCTTTACATCTCCGGCTTCAATTGGGGCAAGCCGGTCGTCGGCGGCGGCACCTTCACCAGCGGCTCGCTCGTGCGTGTGAACCCCGCCGGGGCACCGAACGGCACCGTCGATGTCTTTGAAGTGCCCATTCCGACACCTCCTGGTCCGAACAATGAAATCTGGCCCGGACCGCGTGATGTGGCCATCGGCAAGCCGCTGGCTCCGCTCGCCAACTCCGTGGCCATCGGCTCCGTCGTCTGGAATGACACGGACGCGGACGGCATCCAGGACGCTGATGAGGCCGGCATCCCCGGTGTGAAGGTCGAGCTCTGGCGTGATGCCAATGGCATCAGCGGAGATGGTGCCGAGGCGCTCATTGGCTGGACCTTCACGAACTCTGGCGGCTTCTACTACTTCTCAGGCCAGGCACCGGGCGTTTACCAGGTGAAGATTCCCGTGTCGAACTTTGCCACCGGCCAGCCGCTCGCCGGCAGTGGCAACAGCAGCCCCATCACCGTCAACACGGACAATCAAACCGATGGTGATGACAACGGCAGCCAGCCCAGCGGCAGCAAGACCGTCGTCTTCAGCCCGCTCATCACCCTCTCGCCTGGCACCGAGCCCACAGGCAACGGCACCTCCGGCACGGAACTGCGCCTCGGCGGCGAGCTCGATGATTACACCGTGGATGCGAATGGGGACATGACTGTCGATTTCGGCTTTGTGGAGCCCGGGAACATGGCCATCGGCAACCTTGTCTTCAATGACGCGAACGGAAACGGCCGCTTCGACAACGGTGAAGGCGTGAGCGATGCCACTGTCGAGCTCTACCAATGGGGTGCGGTGCCCGGCACGGACCTGCCGTATGCCAGCACGGTCACTGATGGCGGCGGCCGCTACCTCTTCTCGAACCTCTTCCAAGGCCCCTACTTCGTGCACCTGCCCGCTTCGCAGTTCACGAATCTCGGAGACCTGCGCGGCCTCTACTCCCTGCCTGGCACCTCCGCGGGCGATGACAACGTGGGTGAGGATGGCGTGGACAGCACCACCCCATGGGTCACCGGCATCTCCTCCGGCCGTGTGAGCCTCGTGCGCAACAACGCCCCGCTGAACTCGGGCATCGAGACCGGCTTTGAATACACCACGGACGACGCCGATGACAAGAACACGGACCTCACCGTGGACCTCGGCCTCTTCCGCCCTGTCGCCGTGGGCAACCTCGTCTTTGGTGATGCGAACTCGAACGGCACCTACGATGCGGGCGAGGGCATCAGCGGCGTGCGTGTCGAGCTCTACAAAGATACTCAGGTCCCCGGCGTGGATGCTCCGCAGACTTATGCCACCACCGATGCCGCCGGCCGCTACTTCTTCGACTACCTGCTCGCGGGCAATTTCATCCTGCACATTCCCAAGTCCCAGTTCCTCAACAACAAGCCTCTCTTCCAGCGCATCTCGATCAACGAAGGTCTCTCCGGTGACGATGATGTGGGCGAGGACGGCATCAACGACGGTGATCCTTCCCTCAATGGTGTGTCCTCCCTCGTCGTCTCGCTCTATCCGGGCTCCTCTCCCACCTCGGACACAGGTGAGACGGGCTATGAGGCCTCCACGGATGATCAAAACGATGCTGCCATCGACCTCACCGTGGACTTCGGCTTCCAGACACCCGTCGGCCTGGGCAACCTCGTTTACTTTGACTCGAATGGAAACGGCACCGCCGATCCCGGCGAGGGCGTCGATGGCGTGACTGTGGAGCTTTACCGCTCCGATCAGACGCCGGGCAGCGCCGTGCCGATCTTCACGCAGACCACCGCGGGTGGCGGCCGATACTTCTTCGATGCCCTGGCGGCGGGTGAATACATCGTTCACGTTCCGAAGGCCATGTTCGAGCCTGCCGGGCCGCTCGCCGGGCTGCAATCCGTCGTCGGAGCCTCTTCCTCCTCCATTGATGACAACACCTCCGGCAATGACAACGGCATCGATTCTGGTGCTCCGCAGCTCGAAGGCATCAGCTCCGCGGTCGTGGTGCTCGCCGTGAACGCTGAACCGAAGGAGAACGGCGGTGAGACCGGCACGGACAAGGACATGGATGCCTATGACGATGACAACTTCGACCTCACGATCGACTTTGGCTTCACCACCGCGAATCCGAACGCCGTGGGCCTCGGCAACCTCGTGTGGCGTGATCTCAACGGCAGCGGCGGCTATGACGCGGGTGAAGGTGTGGACGGTGTGACCGTGCAGCTCTTCCCCGGTGCCGCTGATCCGCTGGCCTCCTCCCCGCTCGCGCAGACGGTCACCAGCGGCGGCGGCGTGTACTACTTCGCGAACCTCTCGGAAGGCTCCTACAAGGTCTTCATCCCGGCCTCGCAGTTCGCCGCCGGCAAGCCGCTCGCAGGCTGGACCTCGATGCCGGGTGATGGAGCGGACAATCAAAGTGATGACAACACCTTCGGCGGTGGTGACAACGGCATCGACGGCGCTGATCCGGCCTCCTTTGGCGTCGCTTCTGTGGCCATCGACCTGCTGCCAGGTGATGAACCTCTCAACTCCTTCGCGGAGACCGGAGCCTTCGCCTGGTATGATGACTTCAACGACGACAACGCCGACCTGACGGTGGACTTTGGCTTCTACCGCTCCGTGGCCGTGGGGAACGTGATCTTCAAGGACGCCAACTACAATGGCATCTTTGACGCTGGTGAAGGCGTGACCGAGCCGGTCACCGTCGAGCTCTACGAATCCACCGCCGTGCTGCCCTTTGATGCGCCGGTGGCGACGGTCGAGACCGGCGAGGCCGGCTCCTATCTCTTCAGCGGGCTGAACCCCGGCAGCTACTACATCCGCGTGGCTCCTATCAACTTCGAGCCCGGCATGCCGCTCTACAACCACGCCAGCGTCAGTGGAGTGCAGACGGGTGATGACAACCTCGGCGAGGACGGCATCGACCACGGCAATCCGCTCTCCGATGGCATCGTCAGCGGCATCTTCACCCTCTCACCCGTCAGCAGCCCCGTGGGCAGCCAGGAGGCCGGTTTCCTCGGCAGCAGCGATGACACGCAGGACGCCGCGGTAAATCTGACCATCGACTTCGGCTTCGTGCCGCGTGTGACCATCGGCAACCTCGTCTTTGACGACGCGAACAATGACGGCCTCTTTGATCCCAACGTCGAAGCAGGCATCGAGGGCGTCACCGTCGAGCTTTGGACCAATGCGACGAACGCCACCGCGCCTGCCGCCACCACCACCACGCTCTACAACGGCACCTACAGCTTCTCCGTGGCCCCGGGCGGTTACTACATCAAGATCCCCGCATCGGAATTCGCCGAGGGCATGCCTCTGGCCAACCGCGTGCCGTCGAAGCCCTTCAGCGGTTACATGCCTGAAAACACCAATGGTGATGACGATGCCTCCCAGGATGCCTACACCAGCGGCACCGTGTTCACCGATGGCGCACGCACGCCGCTCTTCACGATCCTGAAGGACACCGCGCCCACCACCACCTCTGGTGAGACGGGCTATCTGTCCGAGGGAGATGACTTCGATGATGCCAATGCGGACCTCACCGTGGACCTCGGCTTCTCGCCGAAGCCGCTCACGGTGGGCAATCTCGTCTTCCGTGACCTCGATGGTGACGCGAAATACACCGCCGCGGACTACGGCGTGCCAAACGTGGTCGTGAAGCTCTACAAGACCGGTGACGATCCCAACAACGCCTCCACACAGCCCGTTGCGCAGACCACCACGGCCGCGGACGGCTCCTTCCAGATCAATGCTTACGAGGTTGGCACCTACTTCCTCCATGTGCCGAAGAGTGAATTCGTCACCGGCAAGCCGCTCTTTGGAACCAGCCCGCTGTCCGGCGCAGGCGGTGACGACGGCGTCGATGACTCCACCGGCCAAAACGGCCTCTTCACCACCAATGCGATCAATGCGGGTGTCTCCACCGCCACCTTTGATCTCGACTACGGCACCGAGCCCACCACCACCGAGTCCGGTTTCCTCGGCTCCAGCGATGATGCCACGGATGCCGATGCCGACCTCACCATCGACTTCGGCTTCTCCGGCGGCACCACCCTCCAGCTCATGAGCATCGGCAATCTCGTCTTCAACGACGCGAACCATAACCTCGTCGCCGATGCCGGTGAGGGCGTGGCAGACGTCTGGATGCTGCTCCACCTGAACGAGGAGTCCCCCAACGGAAACGTGAACTACATCCGCTCCACCTACACGGATGCGAACGGCCGCTACAGCTTCAACAACCTCAACCCCGGCGAGTACATCGTCCACGTCGCCGCGGACAACTTCAAAGCCTCCGCTCCGCACATGGGTGGTGCTCCCGGCCCGCTCTACCGCAAGCTCTCCCTCCGCCATAGCTCCATCGGCGATGATAACACCGGTGAGGACGGCCTCGATGACGAGCAGCCCGAGCTCCGCGGCATCAGCTCCGGTCCGGTGCTTCTTGTCTCAGGCAATGCCCCTGGCGGAGCTGCGGAGTCCGGCTTCCAGGGAACCTCCGACGATGGCGTGAACGAGCCGATGACCAATCTCACCATCGACTTCGGCTTCGACACCCGCATCGCTGCTGGCAACCTCGTCTTCCGTGACAACAACGCGGACGGCAAATACGTCGCCGGCACGGACACACCGCTCCCAGGCATCCTCGTCTATCTCCGCCATGTGGACACCACCACCGGCGTCCACACCACCATCGCCAAATCCACCACCGGCACGGATGGCTCCTACCTCGTCGTCGGTCCGCCTGCCCTCGCGCCGCACCGTTACTACATCCACATTCCTGCCATGCAGTTCGCGGCGGGAGGTCCGCTGGAGTTCCTCACGCCCACCAGCTTCACGACCTTTGGTGATGACGACAATCAGAACCAAAACCTGCTCCCCTCCGCGAATCCTGAGGTGAACGGTGCCTCGACGGAAGTCAGCGATGTGGACATCCTGCCCGGACAGATGCCCACCGATGCCGCCGGTGAGGAAACCGGCTTCAACAAGACCTCCGACAACGACGACGACGCCAACATCGACCTCACCGTGGACCTCGGCCTCAAGCCGAAGGCCATGATGGTCGGCAACCTCGTCTTCCGTGATGTGAACGGAAACAACATCTTCGACTCTGGCATCGACCTCCCGATGCCCGGCGTCGCCGTGCGCCTCTTCCAGGCGAGCCAGCCCATCACCGCCACACCGGTCTCCGAGACCATCACCGGTCCAAACGGCACCTACACGCTCTACGCGAGCGCCTCCGCCGCTTACTACGTTCACATTCCCGGCGCCATGTTCCAGGCCGGAGCACCGCTCGCAGGGCTGACCTCCATCACCGGCAACGGCGGAACGGGTTCCAATGCGAACACCCTTCTCGATGACCTCTACGACGAAAACGGTCTCGATAACTCCAACCTGCCCGTCGATGGCATCCGCACCGGGAACTTCACCCTCGCCTACGGCAGCATGCCGCTGAACAGCACCACCACGCAGACTTTTGGCGAGAATGGCTACGAGTCGCAGATGGATGACCTCGCCGATGCCTCCGGCCTCATGACAATCGATTTCGGCTTCAAGCTGCTCAATGCACCGCCGCTCTCCAATGCCGTCAGCAATGACCTTTCCGCCGTCGGAGCCTCCGCGCCTGCCTCACCCGCCAATACCTTCGCCGCCTGGAATACGCGGAACCTCGATCCTCTCGCCGATGCCGACTCTGACGGCCTCTCGAACCTCCTCGAATACGCCCTCGGCACTCCGGCGGGTCATGGTCACCACGCCAGCCGCTTCCAGCTCGTGCAAAACAGCACCACCGGGCTCATCGACGCCGTCTTCAGCCGTGCCGCTACCACGCTCTCAGACGTCCGCTACAGCCTCGAAACCTCCAGTGACCTCCAGACGTGGAAGCCACTCACCAACACGCCGCGCCTCGCGCAGGTGAACGGCCTCGTGCAGTCCACCACCGTCGCCATTGATCAAAATGACGCCTCTGGCTTCATCCGCCTCAAAGTGGCCCTCGATGCCGATTTGAACGGCACACCCGAATCCGTCACCACCTCCGCCATCCATGCCTGGAGCCGCATGCAGGCGCTCCCCGGCCGCCAGACGCTCTCCATGCCGCTGCTGCGTCCCGCCATCTTCCGTGGCACGGTGCAGACGGTGAATGAGGACACCCTCGTCATCCTCAATGGAGACAAGTCCATCCACGACAGCTTCACCGCTGATGAGAAATACTTCGTCGAGGTCCTCAGCGGCCCGCTCGCCGGTCGTGTGCTCGACTTGGAGACCACCAGCTCCACCGGCAACACCGTCACACTTGCCTCCACCGCCGATGCACGCCTCGCTGGAGCACGCATCGCCATCCGTCCGCATCACACACTGGCCTCGCTCATCCCCGCTGATTCGCTCTGCGGTGCGGCCGACTCCGCCTCCGCGGACCGCGTCATGTTCTTCGACACCGGCGTGAATGCCTTCCGCGTCTTCTGGATCATGAATGACGGCTCGAAGCTCCAGTGGGTGCGTGAAGGTGATGCCACGCTCAGCGATGCCTGCCAACGCGTCGTGCGCCCGCAGGAGGGCATGCTGCTGCAAATCCGCGATCAAGCCTCCACCATCACGCTGTTTGGTGAGCTGCGCCTCACGCCGGAGCCTGCTGCCACTGGCACGCAGTTCCGCGGCACCGGTTCGGTGCTCCCGCAGCCGCCTTCCTCCCTTGAGGTCAGCCCTGGCTCCAAACTCCGCCTGTGGAGCGGAGATGCCGATCCGGCCACCGGCACCTATTGGAACTACCAGCTCGATCCCGCCGCCCAGTGGATCGATGCCCGCACCAGCCTGAATGTCTCCACGCAGAAGCTCCTGCTGCCCTTCCGCGCCCACTTCCTCACCCCGGCCAATTGATCATGCTCTTCAAAAACCTCCGCCAGGACCTTCGCATCGCCGATGCCTCACTTGAGGCCTCAGGTGCCCAGCGCAGCGCTGAAAAAGCCCATGGAAGACTCGAGCGTCTCGACGACCGCCTCAGCCACCTCGCCATGGTCACCGAGGCCCTCTGGCATCTGCTCAAGAGCAAAACCGGCTGGACGGACGAGATGCTGATGCAGGAACTCCAGCACATCGATGCCGCTGACGGCACCATCGACCAGCGTCGCACGCCACGCGCCATCAAATGCCACGCCTGCAATCGCAACCTCCCTGCCGATGGCCGCGACTGCATCTACTGCGGCGCACCTCCAGTGATGAGCTCGCCCTTCAGCAAGGCGTGGTAATCACAACGCCGCCGCCAACTTGCCCGCGGCCTCACCAGTGGCCAGTGCCGTGCCCATGACCCGCGTGCTCGCCTGCGCACGATGCGTCGTCGAGAGGCAACGCCCGGCGACGAATACATTCGCGAGGTCTCGCGCCTGCAAGCAACCCGCGGGTATGCCGCAAGGGTTCAGCTCACGCGGGAAGAGCAGTTTGGGACCTTTCGCTGTTTCTCGGAGTTCCATCGGCCAGGTGGCAAAGGCCACGTCATCAGCACCGCGTCGGCTCGAAAGCAAATCTTCCTCCGTCAGCACCGCTTTGCCAATCCATCGACGGCTCTCACGCACGCCCGCACGGGCTGGCAGCGCCGCGATCCATGCCTCGCAAAAGGCCGCGTGCGCACCCCGCAAGTGATCCACGATCGCAAAGGCCAGCGCACGCCCTTTGACCTCCACAGCGGTCAAACTCACCGCCGAGGTGCTGTCGTAACTTTCATCGCCAGGAAGGTCGAGCGTCAAAAATACCTGCCCGCCTTCAATCGCGCGGAATTGAGCTCCAGCGGCCTCACGCGGCAGATGACCGCTTTGGATCGCCCGCACGACCACCGCGGCCAGTTCCAGCGGCGAGACCTCGCTCACGCCCGCGATGCCCGCACAGTAAGCCGGCCGCAGCAGCTCATGGCTGGGCGCGAGCTCAAACGCATGCCCGGTGAGAGCCGCAAGCACGGCATCACCGCTCGCATCGACCACCGCTTTCGCCTTCACCTGCATCGAGGAGCCGCGGCAATGCAGCGTCACCTCGCTCACGCGACCGTTTTCCACCGCAGCGGCGATCACCGAGGTATGCAGCAGCACTTGCAGCCGCTCCTCCGCCTCACACCAGCGATCATAAAACGCCGCTAGACGCTGCGGCGAATGCATCAGCACATCCACACGCCCCATCCGCCGCCGCTCGCCGATGCCTTCCTCGATCAAGCGGCGCTCCAGCTCCTCCGGCAGACCCGCGTTCGCGAGCTTCAGCGGCTCCGCCTCGCTCTCGCGCAGTTCATACAGCCCGCAAAACGAATGCACCAGCGCCGCCGTGCCAGCGCCACCGAGGCATCCACCGCTTTCCACCAGCAAAACCTGCGCACCCGCCCGCGCCGCCGCGATGCCCGCGGCCACGCCAGCACTGCCGCCCCCGATGATCAGGACGTCGGGTTGGGCTTCAGGCATGGAAAAAGCAGCCATCAGGCACGGTTTGCCCCGTCAGGCTCATTTTCCAATTTTCATTTTCCAGTTTTCACTTTTCACTCCGTTCCTTCACCATGCGCCTCCTGCTCGCCCTCAGCCTCCTCGCCTCCGCCGCCCTCGCCCAGCAACCCGCCGGTCATGAACACGGCAGTGCCGAGATCCCCGGCCTGAAGAAAGAGCTCTTCGCCGGCATCACCGAGGCCGATTTCATGAAGCTCGGCGACAAGCCGAAGACCGTGAAGCTCGTGCTCATCGCCACCTTCAATGCCGCGAATTACGGCATGAACTTCAACGGCCACGCCCACGGCAAGGCCATCTTCACCGTGCCCACCGGCTGGAACGTCGAGGTCACCTTCATCAATCCCAGCCCCATCCCGCACAGCCTGCTCGTCGTGGAAAAAGACATGCTCAAGAAGCCGCAGATGGGCGCACCCTACTTCGATGGTGCCGGCGTGCCAAAGCCCGAGCAAGGCATGGCCTTCGCCAAAGCCGATTTTGCCTTCACCGCCGATGAGGCCGGCGAATACGCCCTCGCCTGCGGCTTCCCCGCCCACGCCGCGAACGGCCATTGGGTCGCCTTCAACGTGAGCGACGAAGCCAAAACCCCCACTCTTCAGCTCGGTGATGCTCCGGTGAAGGAGATCAAGTAAGGGAAACAGGTTGCAGTCAGGCTCATTACCTGGCGGCATGAACTTCCTTCCGCATCGGCATTGGCTGAACTCGCGCTGATGAAGAAGTATCGTGTCGTCATGAAAACCAAACGACGCCAGTTCATCGCCCAGGCAGCGCTCGCGCTGCCAGTGGCAGGCTGTGTGTCCACCAACTCCTCGCAAACCATGAAACTCACCCTTCGCAAATCCAACGAACGCGGCCACGCCGACCATGGCTGGCTCG
Source organism: Verrucomicrobiaceae bacterium (assembly GCA_016795465.1). GTDB lineage: Bacteria > Verrucomicrobiota > Verrucomicrobiia > Verrucomicrobiales > Verrucomicrobiaceae > Prosthecobacter. The sequence goes on from JAEUHK010000019.1 coordinate 41,818, forward strand.
ACACCTACCACAGCTTCAGCTTCGCCGATTATTACGATCCGGCGCACATGGGCTTCCGCAGCCTGCGAGTGATCAATCAGGACGTCATCGCTCCCGGCGCGGGCTTTCCCACGCATCCGCACGCGGACATGGAGATCTTCAGCTACATCCTCTGGGGTGCGCTGGCACATAAAGACAGCATGGGCAATGGCCGCACGCTCCTGCCCGGCCAGATCCAGCTCATGAGCGCCGGTCGCGGCGTGACGCACAGCGAATTCAATCCCTCGAAGACCGAAGGCGCGTCGCTGCTGCAAATCTGGATCCGTCCGCGTCAGCGTGGCCTCACGCCCAGCTACACTGAGTGGCATCCCGATCCGGCGAAGGAAAACGAGCCGAAAGTGCTCGTCATCTCGCCCGATGGCCGCGAAGGCAGCGCCACCATCCATCAGGACGCCGACATCTACCGCGTGCGCCTTCCGAAGGGCCAGAGCATCACCCACGAGGTCAAAACCGGCCGCGGCGTGTGGTTCCAGCTCATCAAAGGCAGCATCACAGCGCACGGCAGCACGCTGCATCCCGGCGATGCCTTCTCCACCGAAGACACCGGCACGCTCACCCTCACCGCCTCCGATGACGCCGAGGCCCTCCTCTTCGATCTCGCTTAATCCAACCAACACACCCCAACTCCAACACTCCACCCTCATGAAACACGCACCCACAATCGCCTCCGTCCTCCTCGGTCTCGCCTTCATCACCTTTGGCGCGAACTTCTTCCTCAACTTCATCCCGATGCCCGCCGATCCATCGCCCGCTGACGCGCCGCACAAGCTCTTCATGGCCGCGATGTTCCCCACCGGCTACCTCGCCTTCGTGAAGGTGCTGGAGATCCTCGGCGGCCTGCTCGTTGCTCTGCCAAAAACTCGTAACATCGGCCTCCTGGTGCTCGGGCCCATCATCGTGAACATCCTCGCCTTCCACGTCTTCCTCACCAAAGGCGCCGGCCTCACCGATCCACCCATCCTCGTCATCTCGATCCTCTCCGCCTTCCTCCTCTTCACCGAGCGCAAAGCCTGGCTCGGCCTCGTGAAGTAATTCATCACACAAACACCACCACCTCCTCCATCATGACCGCTCACGAGCTCCAAACCCTTCTGTCCTCCGCGGATGCGCCGTTGCTCGTGCAAGTCCTGCCGGAGGAGGTTTTCGCCGCGAGGCGCATACCAGGCTCCAAGCAGGCCTGCGTGTATGAAGTGGCCTTTTTCGATCAAGTCGCGGCTCTCACCACCGACAAAGCCCGCGCCATCATCGTGTATGGCGCGGGCATGGGCTCGCTCGATGCCAAAGTGGCGGCCGAAAAGCTCGCCACCGCTGGTTTCACGAACGTGACGGCCTTCGAGGGCGGTCTCGATGCCTGGAGCGCTGCTGGATTGTCTCTGGAAGGCGAGGGCACACTGCCCGCCGCGCCTTCGCTCAGCGGCACCTTCCGTGCAGACACCGAGCAGAGCCTCATCCGCTGGACCGGTCGCAATCTCTTCAACCATCACAGTGGCATCGTGCGCCTCGCCGACGGCGAGATCACGCTGCGCGACAACGCGCTCGTGGTCGCCCGTTTTCGCATCGCGATGGACAGCATCGCGTGCGAAGACATCAGCGACTCCGCGATGAACCAGATGCTCATCGCGCATCTGCACAGCGACGACTTTTTCGATGTCGCGCATCATCCCGTGGCTGAATTCGTCGCCGAGAGCATCACGCCACTCGCCACCTGCACCGATGGCACACCGAATTACCTCCTGCGCGGCCAGTTCACCCTGCGCGGCATCACTCGCGAGATCGAGTTTCCCATCCTCGCCGCCACCGCCGATGGAAAACGCCTCACCGCGCAGGGCGTGCTTGATCTCGACCGCACCCAGTTCGGCAGCGTTTACGGCTCCGGCCGACTCTTCCGCTTCCTCGGCAAACACATCGTCAACGACCACATCCACCTGCACATCAAGCTCCACGCCGAACTCCAATCGTGACACAGACACTCCTGTCTGTGCCCATTCAAAAACAGGCAAGAGTGCCTGTCTCACTTTTTCCATCACTCCAAAACTCCACCACTCCATGAAACTCCTCTCCGCACTCACCGTCGGCGCTTTCCAGCTCAAAAACCGCGTCCTCATGGCCCCGCTCACGCGTTGCCGTGCGGATGCCGATCACAATCCCACGCCGCTCATGGCCGAATACTACGCGCAGCGAGCCAGCGCCGGTTTGATCATCGCCGAGGCCACGATGGTCATGGAGGGCAATTCCTCCTTCTGGATGGAGCCCGGCATCTACTCCGACGCTCAAGTCAAAGGCTGGAAAGTCGTGACCGATGCTGTGCATGCGAAGGGCGGCCAAATCGTGCTCCAGCTCTGGCACGGCGGTCGTGCCTGCCATCCGTTGCTCAATGGCGGAGCCCAACCCGTCGCTCCGAGCGCCATTCCGATCACCGGCGATGAAGTCCACACGCCCGAAGGCAAGAAACCCTACGTCACGCCGCGTGAACTCCGCGACGACGAGATCCCCGGCATCGTCGCCGGATTCAAAAAAGCTGCCGAGAACGCCAAAGCGGCCGGTTTTGACGGCGTCGAGGTCCACGGAGCCAATGGCTACCTGCTCGACGAATTTCTCCGCGATGGTGCCAACAAGCGCAGCGGCCCCTACGGCGGCTCCATCGAAAATCGCGCCCGTTTGATGCTCGAAGTGCTCGATGCCGCCATCAGCGTCTGGGGCGCGGATCGCGTCGGCTTGCGCATCTCGCCGCTGAACAGCTACAACAGCATGATCGACAGCGATCCCGTCGCCATCACCACCTACATCGCGCAACAATGCAGCACGCGCGGCATCGCCTACCTGCATGTCATGCGCAGCGACTTCTTCCAGGCGCAGCAAGGCGATGTCCTCACGCCTGCGCGACAGCATTTCAAAGGCGTGCTCATCACCAACATGGGCTACACCGCCGATGAGGCCGAACAAGCCATCAGCGAAGGCAAACTCGACGCCGTCGCCTTCGGCACCAGCTTCCTCGCCAATCCCGACCTGCCCGCCCGCATCGCCGCGAAGGTCCCGCTCAATGCGCCGAACCCCGCGAAGTTCTACTCGCCCGGCCCCGAGGGCTACACGGACTATCCCGCCATGTCATGAGCGCTCCCATCCATCCCGGCGTCCGCATCGGCCACGTTCACCTGAAGGTGGCCGATCTCGAGCGCTCGCTCGCCTTTTACTGCGGCGTGCTCGGCTTTCAGCTCACCCAGCGCTACGGACCCGGCGCGGCCTTCGTGTCCGCAGGCGGTTATCATCATCACATCGGCCTCAACACCTGGGAAAGCCGCGGCGGCAAGCCACCGCCCCGCGGCGCCACCGGCCTCTACCACGTCGCCCTCCTCTACCCGGATCGCCAATCGCTCGCCGATGCCCTGCGACGCCTCATCGAGCATCAAATCCCGCTCGAAGGCGCCGCCGACCACGGCGTCAGCGAAGCGATCTACCTCCAAGACCCCGACGGCAACGGCCTCGAACTCTACGTAGACCGCGATCCCGCCGATTGGCCTCGCGATGCAAAAGGCGAGCTCGAGATGACGACTGCGCCGCTTGATCTGGAGGCGCTGCTGGAGCTTTAGCGCTTCAAATACTTCACGACGGCTTCGGTGCGGCTTTGGACATGGAGTTTGCCGTAGATGGTGTGGAGGTGGGCGCGGACGGTGCTGGTGCTGATGGTGAGCTGGTCGGCGATTTCTTTGTATTGGAGGCCGTCGGCGAGGTGCTTGAGGATTTCGTGCTCGCGGGCGGTGAGGGATTCGAGTTCGGGGCTGCCGGGCTTCGGCGGGGCCTGGAAGTAGGTGACGACTTTGCGGGCGATGCTGGCGGACATGGGCGAGCCACCTTCGTGCACGTCTTTGATGGCGGCGATGAGTTCGGGGCCGCGGGTGCGCTTGAGCAAGTAGCCGCCGGCACCGGCGCGGAGGCTGTCGAAGATGGCGTCGGGGTTGTCGTAGGTGGTGAGCATGAGCACCTGCATCTGCGGGAGCTGAGCTTTGAGCTGGGCGACGGCTTCGATGCCGCTTTTACCTGGCAAATTGATGTCCACGAGGAGCACATCGGGCACACGGGCGGGCACGGCGCTGATGGCGCTCTCGGCATCGGGGTAGGTGGCGAGCACCTGGATGCCTTTGGCGAGCGATAGAAGCTCGGCGAGGCTTTCGCGAGTGAGCGGGTCATCTTCGACGATGGAGACGCGGATCATTGATGATTTACGACTTATGATTTATGATTGGGGCCACGGGACCGTGACGGTGATGCGGGTGCCGGTGGTGCTTTCGATTTCGAGGGTGCCGTGGAGTTCTTGGGTGCGGGTGCGCATGTTGGTAAGGCCGTTGCCTTTGCGGGTCGTTGGATCGAAGCCGGTGCCGTTGTCGGTGATTTCGATGAAGAGGTGTGTGGCGGAAGGTGTGAGGCGGAGTTTGAGTTCGGTGGCGCGGGCGTGCTTGATGATGTTGTTGACGGCTTCGCGGATGATGAGGAAGAGCTGATGACGGAAGGCGGCGGGGAGATGGCGGGGCTCAGTTTGCTCTGGAAAGTCGAGGCGGCAGCGGAGGTTGGCGGCTTGCGCGAGATCGGTGATTTGCGGGGCGAGGTAGGCGAGGAGGCTGTCGAGGCGGTCTTGTTTGGGATCGACGGCCCAGACGATCTCGTCGAGGGCGGTGACGGCTTCGCGGGCGGTTTCGGCGAGGCGATTGAGCTGCGGGATGTCGCTGCCTTGCGCGAGGGCGATATCGGAGAGGAGGCTGATCTGAGTGAGGCTGGCGCCGACTTGATCATGCATGTCGCGAGCGATGCGGGTGCGCTCGGTTTCAATGGCGGCCTGACGGCGCAGGGACTCGGTGCGGCGTCGATAGCGGGCGCGGGCGATGCGGTAGCCGATGAAAATGATGAGCGCGGCAGCAGCGCAAAGCGTGAGGGCGCGGAACCAAGTGGTCTCATGGTAGAAGGGGGCGACACGAAGGCTCAAAACGGTGTCGCGGGTGCTCCAGAGGCCGTCGTTGTTGGCGGCGCCGACGCGGAAGGTGTAGTCGCCGGGCGGGATGCGGCCATAGACGGCACGGCGGTCGGCATCGGCGATGCGGGGCTCTGGGTCGATGCCGATGAGTTGATAGCGGAAGCGGACGCTTTCAGGCGCGACGAAGCTGCTGGAGCCGAACTCGAAGGCGAGGGTTTGGATGCCTGGCTCCAGATGCATTCGCGTCGATGAAGCGCTGAAGATTGAATCGGCGTCGGACTGTGGAGGTGCTCCGATGAGCTGGCCGAGCAAGACGGGGGCTTCATCATTCACGTGGATCGATTCGATGCTGGCGCTCGGTGGCACGATGTTTTGGCCGACTTGGCGGGTGTCGATGCGAGCGAGGCCGCTGCGGGTGGAACACCAAAAGGTGCCGTCGGGCTCGATGAGGGCTCCGGGGAAGCTGGCGTTGGCTTGCAGACCGCTGAGGCCTTCGCTGCGGCCAAAAAGGGTAACGTGAAGGCTTTCGGCGCGGCCTTCGCTGATGGCGATGATTTGCTCGTAAGGGACCATGAAGAGTCCGGCATCGCCTCCGGCCCAAAGACGGCCCTGGGGATCGAGGGCGAGCTGCGAGATGTTTCGATGCGGGAGGCCGTGGGTCTTGGTGATGAGGTGGCAGCGGCCTTTGGCGTAGCGGGCGATGCCGATGCCGTTGGCGGCGATGAGCAGGGCACCATCGGGCATGACGAGCAGGCTGCGGATGGCTGTGCAGTCGAGTTCGTCAGCGGCGATTCGGATGAAGCGGTCGCCTTCGAGGCGCAGGAGGAAGCCGCGATTGCTGCCGGCGTAGAGGTTGCCCTCGCGATCTTCGGCGAAGGTGAAGACCTCGCCACTTTCGGCGACGAGCGGGATGTTTTGCCACTGGCTGCCGCGATGCCGCCACGCGCTGTAACCACGGCCGATCCAGAGGTCGCCAGTGGTGGATTCGAAGATGGAGACGATGCCTGCTTTGGCGGGATCGTCGGGTGGTGTGAGCGGCTCAAAGATGCTGCCGTTCCAATGCAGCACGTTGCCTTCGCTGGTGCCGAGCCAGACATCGCCATGGTTGCCGGAGCAGAGGCGGTTGATCTTTTTGCCGGGAGAAAGCTCCTGCCACTGGCCGCTGCGGCGGGTGAAAACGCGGGCGTTTTGCGTGGCCACCCAGAGATCGCCCTGACCATCGGTGCAAAGCGCCCGCGCGACATCGCCGCGAGGTCCGGCGGGATCATCGAGCAACGTGAGCACGCGTGGACGGATGCGGCACACGCCACCGCCGCCGGTGGAGGCCCAGAGGCTGCCTTCGCGGTCTTCGGTGAGCCACCAGACGTCGTTGTTCGGTAGTGCGATGGATTGAAAACGATGCTCGTGAAACAACCACAGGCCGCTGCCGAAGGTGCCGAGCCAGAGGCGACCGGCGTGATCCTCATGCATGGTGCTGATGCGGGCGTTTGCGGGGGCTTCGGTGATCTCGGCGATGGTTTGCAATCCGCCCTTTTCGGTGTGGCGGAGCAATTGGCGGCCTGCGCCGATCCAAACGCCACCTGCGGCGGCACGGGTGATCATGCAGCGATCTTTGGGAAGCTCGGCCACGGGCTCGAAACGGTCGTTTTGCCACTTCGCGAGCACTCGCGGCCCGGTGGCCCAGATTTGGCCCTGAGCATCCATCGCAGCGCAGGAGGCAAAAGTGGGCGAGAGGTCGTCGGCGGTGCGGATTTGCTCGATGTGATCGCCCTGGATGCGGTGGAAGCGCCCGCCTTCGTAGCAGAGCCAATGGATGCCCTGAGTGTCGGTGAAGAAGGCGGTCTCGCGTGAGCCGGGTAGCTCGAGCACGGGCATGTTCAGCACCGTTTCACTGCCGTCGGCCGTTTGACGCACGATGACGCCCTGAGTCACGGCCCAAAGCTCGGCGGAGGTGGAGAGCAAGGCGCTGACTCCGCCGCCGCGCGAGGCTTTCAGCGGCAGCTCGCGAAAACGCAGCCCATCGAAGCGGGCGAGACCGCCGCGTGTGGCAAAGAGCATGGCTCCATCGCGGTTTTGGGTGACGCAGGGCACGTCGTTGTTCGGCAGGCCATCGTCCGTGACCCAAGTGCGCACCTGCCACGCGGGTTCCGCCGCGAGGAGCGGAAGGGCGAGGAGCACGAGGATGACGAAAAGGCGTGGCATGGGATGGGAAAGCTTCAAAGCATGAGATGAGCGGCATCTTACTCCATTGTGATGAGAGCGGCGCTGATGGCTGGAAGGCTGAGTTGCGTGCTGTTGTTTTGGATTGCGGGGTGTTCGAGGGTGACTTTGCCGACGGGGTGGCCGTCGGTGGAGCCGTCGAAGGTCTGGCCGCCGAGGCGGAGGCCATCGGTGGCATCGAGGGACGGCGCGGTGAGGCGTTTGAGCGTGAGGCGGGATGCGCCGCCGGTGCGGAGTTGAAGCGTGACGGGGTGGTCGAGGTGTTTGTTGATGATGAGCAGGCGGCGTGTGCCTTTTTCATCGAGCGTGGCCCAGAGGCGGAGTTTTTCATCTGCGCCGTGCTCGACGGGGATGAAGCGGGCACGATGCCCGGCGGCCTCGGCAAAGAGCAGCAGGCCGTAGTAGGAGGGCTTGGCGATGATGGTCCGAGTGACGAACTTTTTGTCGTCGCTGTCGTCCTGAATGGGTGAGTAGTGGCCTTTGCCACCGCCGTGGAAGTTCACGCCATCGAGCCCGGCCTCGGCGAGTGACATGCAGAAGTCCATGATCCAGAGAGCCGAGGCAAAGGAGTCGCTCACACCGGCGATGCCGCCGCCCCAGGCGCTGCCGCATTCACCGAGACGAAAGGGCAGCCCGGCCTGATGCGCGGCCTGGATGCCGGGCGTGAGGAAAGTCACCGTTTTCGGCACCACATCGGCGACGAGCAGTTTTTCGGGATGCGGGCCGATTTTGGGCGAGCAGGAGTAAGCATGGCCGGTGAGCATGGAGAGCGCCCCGGGGTTCTTTTGCAGCATGACGGCGGCGATGTCCGGTGGCAGTCCATGCGCCCACGCTGGGCCGATGACGTGTGGGATCTCGCCCGGCACCAACGCGGCACGCATGGTGGCAAACTCATCGAAGTAGGTCTCCCACTTGTAGTCCTTTGGCCGGTGACGGCCAAACCATCCATCTGGCTCGTTCCCGAGTTCAAATCCGGCAATGGCCCCGGCAGGCAGATGCTCCTTCGCGCGTTGAATGAAGTCTTTGCAGAGCTGCACATCCCCTCGCGCGAGATTCAGGGTGATGATGAGCGGCGTGCGTGTCACGGCCTGGACTTGGGCGATCTGACGCCAGCGGTTTGCATCCGGCACTTCCTTGATGCCATCCGCGCTCGCTCCACCGATGCGGATGCTGAGCGCCTGCTCATTAAAGGCGCAGAGATTGCGCAGCAGCTGCAGATACGCTGGATGAACGGTCTCGGGCTTGCCCGCCTCCGCATACGGAAAGCGTCGCCACTCGCGTGAGAGCCCGGCGAAAGACGTGGGAATCGGTCGGCCAGGCTGCGTAGCGTCGATTTGGACAGAAACAGCTCCAGGTGGAGAGGTTTGGGCCGAGACGGTGGAGGCGAGAAGGCCGAAAAGCAGGGGGCGAAGCATGAGGAGAATGATGGAAGAGCCTGTTTTATACACCCATGACCGCGTGGTCGCCGACCGGATGTTCTAGAACATTCGTTCAATAGATAATCAGGCGGGATTTCGGCAGCATGGGAAGGCTCCAACCCATTTTAAAGCCACCTCCAACCTCATGAACCGGCCTTTTCGTTTTGTTTTCGCTTTGCTGTCCCTGTCTGCCTCCGCCTGGGCGGTGGACGGCACGTTTGTCGGCCAGGGCAACGGCACCGCCACCACGGCGAACTACAGCGACACCACGAAATGGTCCGGCGGCACGGTGGCGAGTGGCACGGGCGCGACGGCGACGATCAGTCTAAACGGCACCACAGGCGCAGGTGCCACGGCGATCACGATGACGGCACCGGTGACGCTGGGGAACCTCGTGCTCAGCGGTAGTAGCAGCGGGCAGAACTTCAGCCTCACGGGCAATGGCACGGCCGCGAACTCGACGATCACCTGGGCCACCTCCAGCGGCACGCCGACGATCAACCTCGCGACGTGGTTCAGCAAAAGCTATGGCTTTGGCGGCGGTGGCCTGACGTTTGCGGGCACGCAGGGACTGCGAGTCATTACGGGTTCGAACATTTTCTCGCCCACCAGCGGCGGGCTGTCGTGGACGGGCTTTTCCGGCACGCTGACGGTGACGACGAGCGGTGGTGAGAATGGCGTGATCGATCCGGCCACGGGCGGCACTTTGCCTGCCACGCGCCTCTCGCTGGTGCAAGGAACGGGGACGAGCACGATCACGCTGGGCATGTTTGGTGGGCGCAATCAGACCATCGGCGGCTTTGACGGCACGGCGCAGACGTATGTGCGCAACAACAGCACCTCCGTCTTCAGCACGCTGACGCTGGGCACGAACAACGAGAGCGGGAACTTCCAGGGCTTCTTTGGCAAGAACCCGGGCGCGGCCAGCACGGACTTCCGCTCAAACATCGCCATCACGAAGAACGGCAGCGGCACGCAGACCTTCAGCGGCACGAGTTACGGTGCCGGAACGACGACGATCAACGCGGGCACCTTTCTCATGAATGGCTCGCACATCGCCACGATCACGACGACGGGCAATCTGGCGGCCACCACGGGCACGGCGGGCTCTTACGCGGTGAAGAACACCGCCACGCTGGGCGGCACGGGCACGATCAAGCCCTTCGACACGGCGGGCGGCGGTGTGATGATCACCATCGAGTCCGGCGGCAAGCTGGCTCCTGGTGATCCCGCGACGAGCAGCGGCGTGGGCACGCTGACGATTGATCAAACGGTCTCCAATCGCACCAATCTCTTCTTTGCCACCGGTGGCACGGCGAGCTTTGACCTGAGCACGACTGGCAATGACAAGGTGGCCTTCGTCGGACACGCCACGGTCGGTGAGGCGATCTTCAACAGCACGGTGCTGAACTTTACCGATCTCTCCGCCGGGTTGCTGGCCAGCGGGCAGTATGTGCTCTTTCAGGGCGATGCGAACACGAACTACAGCGGCCTCACCACCGATGGCAGCGGCTTCATCACCGCCGGGCTCAGCATCGGCAGCGGACTCTCGTCTTACACGAGCACGAGCCTGCAGGTGGTGGGCAATAGCATCGCGCTGAACCTCACGAACCCGAACGCACCGGTGCCGGTGGCGCTGAGCTTCAATGTCAAAGGCAGCGCCAACACCGGCATGTCATCGGGCGATCTCGCCGGAGCCAGTGGTGCTCGTTTTGCGAACTGGAACAACCTCAACGTCACGAGCGGCAGCGGCTCGATGACGAATCTGGTCGATAGCAATGGTGCGCAGGTGACCGGCGTGTCGGTGAGCCTCGGCGGTGGCAATGGCGGCACGGCTTTCAATCGCGGCATCGCGAGCCCGTCGAACGACACGCGCTTGTTCGACACGGTGTATGACAAGTTCGACGGCACGGCGACGACCATCACCGTCACGGGCATCCCGTATGGTGCCTACGATGTGTATTTCTACATGGCGGATGATGGCGCGGCACGCGGCGGCAGCTTCACGGTGGGCAGCACGACGTATTACCTGCGCGGTGGTGCAGGCACGCCGACGAGCAGCGGCACCGGCTATGTGCAGAGCACGGACACCACCTTCAACAGCGGCGCGGACATGCAGGCGAACTATGTGAAGTTCACCGGCCTGACCGGCACGCTCACCGCCACCTTCACCGCGGTGAACCAAGGCGACAGCGTGCAGCGTCTGAAGTTCCCCGGCTTCCAAATCGTGGGCACGGCAGCGCCTGCGAACACCGCACCGGTAACACCGAGTGGTGTCACCATCACGGCGAACAGCACCACGAGCTACACCATCGCGTGGACTGCGGTGAATGGGGCCACGAGCTACCAAATCTTCCGCAGCACCACCTCGGGCAGTTTCAATTTCGGCAGCCCGCTCGCCACCGTGACTGCGCCCGCGCTGAGCTACACGGACACGACCGCTGTCGCTGGCACGACTTACTTCTATGTCGTGCGTGCCGTGAATGGCGTTGGCAGCAGCGCCAGCTCGTCGGAAGTCACGAATCCGCCGCCGGATCTGTCGTCCGTTGTTGCCTCATCACCCGTCATCTGGCCCGGCGGCAGCAGCACGCTGAGCTGGGCTCTTCCGAATGCGGATTCGCTCACCATCGACAGCGGCAGCGGTCCGCAGAGCTACGCCACCACGGGCTCGCTCGTCGTCACGCCAAGTGTCACGACGAACTACGTCTTCAGCGCCACGAACGGTCAGGGCACCACCAACAAAACGGTGACCATCACCCTCACGCCAAAGCCGAACCACAAAGACGATCTCTGGCAGTGGTCCGTGCCGATCACCGGCCTCATCTCCTCCGAGACGAACGGGAATCCGCGTGCTTTCCTCTACATCCCGCCGGGCGTCACCACCGTGCGAGGCGTCATTCTCGGCCAGGACAATCTTTTGGAAAAAGCCCTGCTGGAGCATCCCGCCACACGCCAGGGCATGGCCGATGCCGGCATGGGCGCGATCTTCATCTCGCCGAACCTCGATGCGCAGTTCAATTTCACCGCGCGGCCCAACTCCCCGGTTTATTTCCAGCAGATGATGGACGCCCTCGCCGCAGACTCCGGCTACAGCGAGCTGAGCAAGACGCCCGTCGTGTGGATCGGCCACTCCGCCATGGCCAGCGCTCCGTATCACTTCGCCGCGTGGGACAAACAATACGCCACCGCCAACGGCACCCAGCGCCGCTGCGCCGCCGCCATCTCCATCAAAGGCCAGATCCCACAGTATCGCGATGCGAACAGCCCCACCTTTGCCGACAGCGACCTCGCCGGCACGCCGCTCATGTTCATCAATGGTGAATACGAAGACGCCATGGGCCGCGCCACGAACTCGCTCACCTTCAAAAACAACACCGCCGGAGCCATCATGTCGATGTTTGCCGACAATGGCCGCGGCCACTTCGACTACAGCGACCGCGTCTGCGAATACCTCGGCATGTATCTGCGCAAAATTGGCCAGTATCGCCTGCCCGCCAGCGCTGCGGCCGATGGCACCGCCGTGCTCCAGACCATTGACCCGAGCACGCAGGGCTGGCTCGCCGATCGCTGGCGCAAAGGGCTCAGCCCCACCGCCAGTCCCGCGCCGGTCGCCAGCTACAGTGGCAATGCCAGCGAGGCCTTTTGGTTCTTCGATCAAGAGCACGCCGAGACCACGCACAACAACTACCTGCCCGTCAAAACGACGTATCAACTCGTCGGCTACACGCAGAACGGTTCGCTCGTCGCCATGGATAACTCGCACGCCGCCGTGAACCTCTCGTGGTCGCCCGATGCCAGCGGAGACGGACGCACCTTCCGGCTCGGCAGCACCTTCCTCGACATCGTGCCACCGCAGGGCGTGAACGCCTCCGGCCTCCCCGCCGGCTCCGCCATCGGCCACGCCAGCTCCGGCAGCCCCGTCTTGATCCACGGCATCACCGGCCCCTTTGAGCAGCTCTCGCCAGATACCTTCCGCATCGCCTTCAACCGCATCGGCACCGAAAATCTCGCCGCAGGCCGGTCGAAGAGCATCTGGTTCCAGGCCACGCATCCTGGCGATGCCACCTACGTCAGCGCCGTGCAGCAGGCCGTGCTCGGCTTCACCTTGCCCCTCACCAGCGGCACCGCACAGACCATCACCTTCACGCAACCCGCGGACCAGTTGAATGGCGTCGCCTCGCTCAATCTCAGCGCCAGCACCACCGGCACCGCCACCTATGCCGGAGCCACCGTGGACTTCTACGTCCGCGAAGGTCCCGCGAAGGTCAGCGGCAATACGTTGACCTTCACCACGCTGCCACCGCGCACGAAATTCCCTGTCAAAGTCACCGTCGTCGCCACTCAATACGGCCGCACCATCGCCCCACTGCTGCAAACGGCCACGCCCGTCACACGCACCTTCTGGATTCACAAGAATGCCCTCGAAAAATGGCGCTACGAGACCATGGGCAGCGTCACGATCGGCTCCAACGGCGAGCCGCAATTCACCATCAACGCAACCACCGCCTCCAACACCGGCGACAACGATGGCGATGGCGTCAGCAACCTCGTCGAGTTCGCCTTCGGCATGAATCCCGCCGCCAACAGCACCGGCACCTTTGCCATCAGCGGCAGTGTGCTCACCCAGACCGGCATGCCCGCCGCCAACGTCGAAACACTGCCGGGCATCGTCAACTACACCGCCCGCTTCGTCCGCCGCAAAACCCACGCCAGCGACGGCCTCATCTACACCCCGCAATTCAGCGCCGACCTCACCACCTGGCAAAACAGCACCGCCACACCCACCGTCGTCGCCAGCGATGCCACCCACGACGTCGTCGAAGTCACCTATCCCTTCTTCATCGGCGGCAAAAAAGCCCGCTTCTTCCGCATCGCCGTCAGCACGTCTCCGTGACCGGAAATGACGAAATCCGAATCCCGAATGCCGAAACTTCACACGCCATGAATCGCAAGCCTTCTCTCACTTTAACCCAACCTATGGCCTCCTGGCTGCTGACCGTGACGTTCGTCATTCTGTCATTCGCCATTCGTCCTTCCGCGAACGCGGCCGTCATCTACAGCGGCGTCCAAAACATCGCCATCCCGACCACCTTCGACGGCGTGTATCTCGACATCGATACCGTCACCACCAGCACCTCCGTCATCACCGGCTGGGACATCAATCCCTTCTTCGGCGGCTTCGCCCTCGGCAACAGTGCCGCTTTTCAACCCGTGCGCATCGGCACCGGCAACTCCGACACCATCCTCAATCTCGCCTACGGCACCCTCGTGGACAGCCTGCTCAACTACGCCACAGGCGAAGCCGGGAGCAGCGACCACATCGGCGGCGGCGCGAATCAATTCACCGACGGTGCCTCAGGTTATCTCGGCTTCAAATTCACCACCAACAGCAACGCCGGCCCCTTCTACGGCTGGATGCACCTCACCCTCACCGCCAACACCAGCGGCGCCACCATCCATGAATGGGCCTACGACAACACCGGCTCCGGCATCTACATCGGCTCCCTCACCGCCGTCCCCGAGCCCTCGCGAGCCATGCTGCTTCTCATTGGCCTCACTTCGGCCTTCTTTCGTCGTCAACGCCACCGGACTGCCGCATGACTCGTCACACGCTGATCAGCCTCCGCGAGCTCATCCTCCGCCTCGCGGGCATTTTGGGCATGGTGGCCGTTTTTGTCCTCCTCTCTTGGGGTATCTGCCGCCTCGTCGGGTGAGCCTTTTCCTCCGTCGGTGCTCATCCCCGATGAATCTGGCATCCGTTTGATCGAGTGATCACCTCTGGTTTGCCAGCAAGCACCGGCGGAGGGAGCCGCCACCTTCCGCGGCTTGAGATTTGTCTTTGGGTGCCTATGCTCGCAGGCATGAAAACGACACTTCTCTTCCTTGTCGGTGCCCTTCTCGTCCTGACATCCTGCCGTAATGGCCGCGGAGGTCCGGTGGAACGGGCAGGCCGCAGCGTGGACAATGCGGTGGATTGGGCGGGCTATGGCGTCCGCCGTGCAGGTGAGGGTATTCAGCGAGCGGCGCGGTGATTTGGAACACCGCGCATGCTGCCTGAATCCACGATCTTCATCGCCGGACCCACCGCGTCTGGTAAATCGGCCCTCGCGTTGGAGCTGGCCTCGCGGCTGGATGGGGAAATCGTGAACGCGGATGCCTTTCAGCTCTATGCGGGGCTCGATGTGATCACGGCGAAGCCCTCCGCGGCCGATTTGGCCCGTGTGCCGCATCATCTTTACGGTGTGCTGCCGCTCACGGAGGCCTGCGATGCGCAGCGCTATCATGATCTCGCCAGGCCGGTGATTGAAGACATCGCCTCGCGTGGCAAAACGCCGCTCGTGGTTGGCGGGTCCGGTTTGTATCTCAAAGCCCTCACCCACGGCCTGGCGCCGCTTCCGCAAGGTGACGCGGCGATGCGTGAAAAGCTCCGCGAGAGGTCGCTGGAGGACAAAGTAGCCGAATTGCTCGCTCTCGATCCCGCCGCGGCCACGACGGTCAACCTGCGCAATCCGCGTTACGTCGAGCGAGCCCTCGAAATCTGTCTCCTCACTGGCAAACCGCAGTCCGAGCTGCGCCAGAGCTTCCAAAACGCCCGGCCGAAGGTGCGCGGCATTGTTTTGAGCTGGGAACGCGAGGCCCTCTGCCACCGCATCGAGGCACGCACGCGGCAAATGCTCGCCAGCGGAGCCCTCGAAGAGGTCGCGGCCCTTGGCGAAGTCTCCCTCACGGCCTGCAAAGCCATCGGCATCCGCGAGATCCGCGATCACCTCACCGGCAAACTCCCCCTGGAGCAAACCATCGAGGCCATCGCCATTGCCACCCGGCAGTATGCGAAGCGTCAGGCCACCTGGTTCCGGCGCGAGACGTGCTACCAAACGATTTGCCTCGATTCCTCATCCACCGCACAGTCCGCCGTCGAATCCGCCCTGCGCTTGATTTCGTCATTCTGAATTCGTCCTTCGTCATTTCCCCATGCCCCCGCCCCCCGCCATCCGTCCCGTTTTCGTCAATCTCGGCCCACGCAGCTACGTCGTGCAGGTCGGCAAGGGGCTGCTCGCCACCGCGGGCGAGGAAGTGAATAAAAAACTCGCTGACCGCACCCGCTGCGCCGTCATCACCGATTCGAATGTCGGCCCGCTTTACGCGGAGAAGGTCCTGCAAAGCCTGCGGGATGCCGGGAAGGAGCCCCACCTCATCACCGTGCCCGCTGGCGAGGCCTCGAAGTCCCTGCTCAGCAGCGAGACCGTGCTCAGCGAGATGGCCAGGGCCGGCCTGGATCGCAAAAGCTTCGTCGTCGCCCTCGGCGGCGGGGTCATCGGCGACCTCGGCGGCTTCTGCGCGGCCATTTACCAGCGAGGCATTCCGTATGTGCAAATCCCCACCACCGTGCTTTCACAGGTGGACAGCTCCGTCGGCGGCAAAACCGGCGTGAACCTGCCCGACGCAAAAAACATGGTCGGAGCCTTCCACCAGCCTGTGTTGGTCATCGCGGACATCGACACGCTCTCCTCGCTGCCGAAACGCGAGTGGAATGAAGGCTTTGCCGAGATCATCAAGCATGCCGCGATCAAAGATTCGAGCCTCTACGCCCAGATCGACGCCATCGCCGAGGGCAAAGGCGACCTCGTCGCGGTCATTCGTCGCAACATTTCGATCAAAGCCGCCATCGTCGAGGCCGATGAGTTCGAGACCATCGGCACGCGTGCCCTTCTGAACTTCGGCCACACCCTCGGCCATGCTATCGAAGCCGCCGCTGGCTATGGCAAACTCCTCCACGGCGAGGCCATCTCTCTCGGCCTGCGGGCCGCTGCGTGGCTCTCCACGCAGATGAGCGGCCTCAATTCGCAAGAGCACGACCGCATCGTGAATCTGCTGAAACGCTTCGAACTGCCCGTCACCCTCGGCGAGGAGTTCTCGACCGATGAAATCATGCGCATCGCCCGCATGGACAAGAAGTTCGAGAAAGGCCGCATCCGCTTTGTCCTGCTCAAAAAGGCCGGTGATGCCTATGTGAGCAAAGACGTCCTCGAAGGCCACCTCATCAATGCGATCGACGAGATTCGGAAGCCGGTGTGATTTGATTCGTGACAAAGCGGCGTCGTGCCGCGTATTCCACGCACCATGTCCAACCGCCGCCGCTTCCTCCGCTCTCTTTCCGCCACCACGCTTGCCGCTGCCACCGGCAGTCTTTTGCCCGCTCAAGAAGCCAAACCCGTCCGCAAGCTTCGCAAGGCCATCATGGGCGGCACGCTTGGTCTGAAGGGCACGCTCATCGAAAAGTATAGGGCGGCCAAGGAAGCCGGTTACGAAGGCGTGGAGCCTCAGGGTGGCCTGAACCAGCAGGAGGTCATCGACGCCCTCGGCCAGTCCGGCTTGCAAGCGGCCAGCGTTTGCTGCCACACGCACTGGAAACAGACGCTCACGCATCCCGATGAAAAGATCCGCGAGGAAGGCCTGCAGGGCGTTCTTCAAACCCTCCGCGATGCGAAGGCCTATGGCGCGGATTCCATTCTCGTCGTTCCAGGCACCGTTGGCGATGACGTGACCTATCAGCAGGCCTGGGACCGCTCCATCGCCCAGATCAAGAAGGCCGTGCCGCTCGCCAAAGAGCTCGGCGTGAAGATCTCCATCGAGAACGTCTGGAACAACTTCATCCTCAGCCCCATCGAAGCCGTGAAATTCCTCGACGAGATCGGCGATCCGATTGTCGGCTGGCATTTCGACATCGGCAACGTGCTGCGCTACGGCTGGCCGGAGCATTGGATCCCCGTGCTCGGCAAGCGCATCAACCGCATCCACGTCAAAGAATACTCCACGAAGAAGATGAAGGACGAGGGCGTGTGGAAAGGCTTCGACTGCGATCTCACCGAAGGCACCAACAACTGGCCCGCGATTATGAAAGCCCTCGACAGCATCGGCTACACCGGCTGGGCCATCAGCGAGCAACGCGGCGGCATCAACCCCAACGGCCTCCGCATGCTCGTCGAGCGCATGGACAAGATTTTTGCGATGTGAGGTAATCCGGCCTCCTCCTTCGAAAAGCCTCCTAGCAGCCATGCCGGGAGGCTTTTTTGTGCCTGCCACATGCCCCGAAGCCACCCCACGCCCACTTTCCCGCCGTCCCGGCACAGCAAGTGCTCATTATGGCTTTGAAACGGCCCTTTCACCATCCATCTACTTGCCCTTCCGCCATCGCTCGCCCCTCGTCTTCCCCTTCGTCATTCTGATTTCGTCATTCGTCATTCCAAATGGAATCCCCGCTCAACTGCCCGCCGTCCGACTCCACCGAGTCGCTGAAAGTCTCGATCACCAACCACCTGCGCTTCACCCTCGGGGCCTATGTGCAGTCCGCCTCCGAGAATGACTGGTGGGTGGCCACCTGCCTGGCCGTGCGTGACCGTGTGATGGACATGTCCACGAAGTCCCGCTCGCTGCATCGTCAGGAAGGCGTTCGCCGAGTGCATTACCTCTCGCTGGAGTATCTCATGGGCCGCCTGTTGGAGAACAATCTCCGCAACTCCGGCCTCTACGAGCACACGAAGGAAGCCCTCGCAGCCTGCGGCAAAGATCTCGACTCCCTGCTTCAACGCGAGCCCGACATGGGCCTCGGCAATGGCGGCCTCGGCCGTCTCGCCGCGTGCTTCATGGATTCGCTCAGCACGCTGAACCTGCCCGCCATCGGCTACGGCATCCATTATGAGTTCGGCCTCTTCAAACAGGAGTTCGTGAATGGCAAGCAGGTCGAGCATCCCGATGCGTGGATGCGCGATGGCAGCCCATGGAAGATCGCCCGCCCGTCCTACCGGCAAAAGATTCATCTCTATGGCCGCAGCGTGCAGAAGTTCGACGACCTCGGCAATCCGCACTACGAATGGGTCGATACGAAGTGCCTTCTCGGCCTGCCGTGGGACATTCCGATCGTCGGTTATGAATCGCACACCGTGAACGTGCTGCGCCTCTGGCAGGCGCAGGCGGATGAGGACCTCAATCTGCAAATCTTCAACGAAGGCGGCTACATCGACGCCATCCGCGAGAAGGCGATGGCCGAGACCGTGTCGAAGGTGCTCTACCCGAACGACAGCACGGAGAGCGGCAAGGAATTGCGCCTCGTGCAGCAGTATTTCTTCGTCGCCTGCTCGCTCGCCGACATCATCCGCCGCTTCAAAAACGGCTACAACCTCCCCTGGAGCGAATTCCCCTCCAAGGCCGCCATCCAGCTCAACGACACGCATCCCGCCGTCGCCATCCCCGAGCTCATGCGCATCCTCGTAGATGAAGAGAAGCTCGATTGGGCGCAGGCCTGGAGCATTTGCCAGCAAACTTTTGGCTACACGAATCACACGCTGCTGCCCGAGGCACTCGAAACGTGGTCCACCGGCCTCTTTGAGCGCGTGCTGCCGCGCCACCTCCAGATCATCTATCAGATCAACCACCTCTTCCTCACGAACGAAGTCGAGGCCAAATGGCCCGGCGACAACGAGAAGAAGCGCGTCCTTTCGCTCATCGAGGAACGCGGCGGCCACAAAGCCGTGCGCATGGCCCACATGAGCGTGCTCGGCTCCCACGCCACGAACGGCGTCGCCGCGCTGCACACGCGTTTGCTTTGCGAGCGGCTCTTCCCCGAGTTCCACGAGCTGTATCCCGAGCGCTTCCTCAATCTCACCAATGGCGTCACCTTCCGCCGCTGGCTCGACGTGTGCAATCCGGAGCTCTCCGCGCTCATCACCGAGTCCATCGGCTCCGGCTGGCTCAAGGATGCGTCGAAACTCCGCGGCCTCGAAAAATTCGCCACAGACAGCTCCTTCCAGCAGCGCTTCCACGACATCAAACGCGGCCACAAAGTGCGCCTCGCCAAGATTATCCAGGATTCCTGCGGCGTGTGCGTGAGCCCCGATGCGCTCTTCGACGTGCAGATCAAGCGACTGCACGAGTACAAGCGCCAGCACCTCAACCTGCTGCACATCGTCAGCCTTTACCGCCAGCTCCTCGACAATCCGAACCTCGACATCGCCCCGCGTGTCTTCGTTTTCGGAGCCAAGGCCGCTCCCGGCTACTACCTCGCCAAAAACATCATCCACGCCATCAACGCCCTCGCCGCGAAGGTGAACCATGATCCGCGCATCGGCGGCAAGCTGAAGGTCGTCTTCATCCCGAACTACGGCGTCTCCATCGCCGAGCGCATCATTCCGGCGGCCGATCTGAGCGAGCAAATCTCCACCGCCGGCAAGGAAGCCTCCGGCACGGGCAACATGAAGCTCGCCCTCAACGGTGCCCTCACCATCGGCACGCTCGACGGCGCCAACGTCGAGATCCTTGAGGAAGTCGGCGACGACAACATCTTCATCTTCGGCCTCACCGTCGAGGAAGTCACTGAACTCCGCGCCAAGGGCTACAACCCCATGGACTACTACTGGGCCAGCGAGGAACTGCGCCTCAGCCTCGACTGGCTCACCAGCGATGCCTTCACCGGCAACGCCAACGAGTTCAAACCCCTCCGCGACAGCCTCCTCCACCACGGCGACCCCTTTCTCGTCATGGCCGACTACGACAGCTACGCCGCCGCCCAGGCCAAAGTCGGCTGGGCCTACCAAAACGTCCCCGAGTGGACCCGCAAAGCCATCCTCAACACCGCGAGAGTCGGCAAATTCAGCAGCGACCGCACCATCCTCGAATACGCCGAGAAAGTGTGGAAGCTCCCGCAGGTCTCGGTGCCGTAAGGCACCGCCATCGTCCTCGTCCTCGATCGAGGCGTGTTGTTTCACGTTCCAAGTTTCACGACGCTGCCGCGAATCAAAACACGCCTTGCCTGAATCCATGTTTCGAGGTCCAATCGAGCTATGGAAGACCCGGCCATCATGCCTCCGCAGCCCGACAACGGGAAAGCCTGGCTGCTTTGGTGCATTGCCACGCTCGTCCTTCCAGCGATTGCCGGTGCCATTTGTTTCATGGGGGAAGCTGGTCCTGGCGTGGCATTGGTCTTGGGCATCGTAGCCTTCTTCATGCATCTGGCGGCAAGCATGAAGTTGGACGGAATGAGCGGCTGTGCTGTTTTCTTTCTCTATATCGGCGGCTGGGCTTTGATGGTTGCCACATTCTTTGTGGGCTGTGTCGTGTCTTTCCCCAAAATCTAAAGCAAGATGGATCCGACAGATCAAAACACAGCTCCACCTCCGGTTTCAGGCCCCTGGTCGTTCATCTGGATAGCCTCCATCAGTCTTGTTCCGGTTTGCCGGATGGTCGGCAAGATGAATAGCTTTGCTTCGATTTTGCTTTTCGGGGGTTGCGTGGCCATGCACTTCATCGCCAGCCGCAAAATGGCAGAACAAAGCGGCTGCATGACGTTGATTTGTTATCTGGTCGGAGGTTGGCTGCTGATGTTGCTCGTCATGGGCGCTGGGTGCAGTTCGCCTTACGGGCGATAAAGTCCGCCATGCTCCTCAAAAACACGCCCTCCAACCTCATTCACTGATGAGCGAAACGCCCCGTAAGCCTGAGATGACTAAACCTGCCGCGCCCAAACCTCCGGGTTACAGAGCACCGGTTCCAGACGCGAACAAGACATGGATGTTTTGGATCGCTTCGACGGTTGTTCTACCAGCTATCGCGGGATCATTGGTGTTAACCAATAACACCGGCAAAATTGCATCGGCAGCGCTTTGTATCCTGGCGGCATTTTTACATCTCATCATCAGCGACAAGCTGAGTGATTACCTTGCTGCGAAGTCAGGCAATTCGGGCATCATGATTCAAGTGGGTGGCTGGGTTTTGATCGTTGGTTCATACTTTATTGGTTGTATGTCGGAACTGTCCTCCAGACTGTAGCTTTCATGCCCGCCGAACTCCTCAAACGCACCACCTCGCGCTGTCCGCGTTGTTTGAAGGCCTGTCCGGCGACCGTCGAGAAGGAAAATGGGCAGGTATTTCTCAAGCGGCGCTGTGTGGAGCATGGCGAAGCCTCGGTGTGCATCGCGAGTGATGCGCGGTTTTACTGGCTGGCGACCGGGAAGGAGGAAAACCGCTGCTGTGCGGGTGGTGCGTGCTGCGATGCGGAAGGCAAGGCTGCGGGAACACTCGGCAAAAACGCGAGCGGGCGCGGCACGAATCCGCTCGAAACGCTGTCCACCTGCCTCGCGCTGATTGAGATCGTAAACTCGTGCAATCTGGCCTGTCCGACGTGCTACGCGGATTCGCCGGTCGGAACGGGCGCGAAGCTCGACTTTGTGCCGATGGAGGATGTGCAGAAGCGCGTGGACGACGTCATCGCACGCAAAGGCAAGATCGAGATCCTCCAACTCTCCGGCGGCGAACCGACGCTGCACCCGCAACTGGCTGATTTGTGCCGTTGGGCGAAGAAACATGCTCAAATCGACTTCCTGTTGCTCAACACGAACGGCGTGCGTTTTGCCAAGGAACCTGAGTTATGCCGCGAACTCGGCGAAATCTTCCGCGATGGCGGTTTGCAGGTCTATTTACAGTTCGACGGCACGCAGGCCGAAGGCCAGCAGGAACTGCGCGGAGGCGATTTGCGCGAGTTGAAGGCCAAGGCGCTGCAAAACCTCGCCTCGGCGAAGATTCCCGTCACGCTGGCGATGACCGTGACGCCGCACAACCTGCCGCAGATCGGCGAAGTGATCCGTTTCGGCCTCGGCGATGAAAACATCCACGGCATCACCTTCCAGCCGGAGTTCTGGAGCGGTCGCAGGCACTCCAGCACGCCGCGCACGCGATTGAACACGGCGGACCTCCTACTCGCCGCGGTGGAGCAAAGTGCGGGACAGCTTCGCTTCGAGGATTTCACGCCGTTGCCTTGTGGCGATCCGAATTGCGCCACGATTGGTTATCTCATCCGCCGCGAAGGCAAGGTGTGGCCGGTCAGCGACTTCCTCGACTTCACGCAGCTCCAAGGCTTCCTGCATGACAAGATTCACTACACGCTGGAAGACCTCGCGAAGTGTGGCTGCGAGAATCAACCGCTCGGTGAGTTGCTCAAGACGCTCGAAAAAACGCGCAGCATGGCCTTCCGGCTGATGGTGAAGCCCTTCATGGATGCGTGGACGTGGGATGAGGACCGCATCGACCGCTGCTGCACGCATGTGATCCGCCCGGATGGCAAACTGGACTCGTTTTGCCGCTACTACTCCGGCTTTCCCGATACCCAAGCCGCGCTGTGAACGCTCCGCAACACACGCTGATCCCCGGCAGCCTCGCGTATGCGCTGGCGATGTCCGGCGGCATCTTGATTGGAGCCATTGCTTGGCATCGGCGGCATCGCGGCAGGCCGGAGATGCTCGTCATTTACATCGGAGCGCTCGTCGGTGCCTTTGCAGGCGCAAAACTTGCCTACCTTTTCGCTGAAGGCTGGCTCGACTGGCCGCGCGTGGATCGCTGGCTGCGAATCGCCACCGGAAAATCGGTGCTCGGCGGTTTGCTCGGTGGATACGCCGGTGTGGAGCTCGCGAAGAAGCTCGTCGGCCATAAAACCTCCACCGGCGATTGTTTTGCGCTCATCGTGCCGCTCGGACTCGCGCTGGGACGAGTCGGTTGTTTCTTCCACGGCTGCTGCGTCGGCAAAAGCGGCTACGCCGGCGTTTTCGCCACCCGCGAAGGCCGCTGGCCCGCACCGATGATAGAGGGCGCGTTTCAGCTCACGATGCTAGTGCTGATGTTTGAGCTGAGACGACGCGGCTTGCTGCGTGACAGGCTCATTTTTCTCTATTTTGCGGCCTACGGCCTGTTTCGCTTCCTGCATGAGTTCATGCGCGAGACGCCGGAGATGGCTTGGGGCATCAGCGGCTATCAAATCATCGCTTTGGTCCTAGCGGGCATCGGTGCTTGGAAAATCCGGCCTGGGAGGGCTGGGGCGGGCTGATCGTGGTTTGATTGTGGCATTTTCGGTGCTCCTTTAGGGGGAAATTTGGGCAGCATTGTGGGCTCTGTTGTCAGTGATGCCTCGCCAGACGCCCCTTTCCTTTTCTCCCGGCTATTTCTCATGAGCACCAAGTCGCTTGCGGTCCTTTTTTGTCTGATGTTTTCGTGGTTGGGGTTGCCCCGGGCGGCGCTGGCGGATGTCGCGGCGTGGCAGGGGGTGGTGAACGGGGGGACGCCTGCGGTGACGCGGTTCACCGCGGTGTCGGGGGCCAGCCCGGTGAGCATCAATGTGGGCACCTTCGGGGTGGGGGCGGCGCGGTCGTTTGAGTTTGTGTTCAATGCAGCGGGCGCGGGACCTTCGAAGACGCTGATGGGCAGCCAGGATGCGGCCTCGGGCGGGCAGTATTTGAAACTCCACCAGTGGAACAACACGGGGAAGTTCGGCCTGACGACGCAAGGCGTGGCGGATGATGTGTTTGCGAATTCGCCGACGCTCTCGAACCAGCAGGTGCATGCGGTTTTCACCTCGAACGGCTCGGTGACGACGCTGTATCTGAACGGCGTTGCGCAGACGGTCACGGTGCCCCAGGGCCTGAAGCTTACGGGCACGAACGGGCTCGGGGCCTTCGACAATGCGACGCACAATGCCTTCTCGGACAACCTGGATGGCTCGATCACGGGCTTCGCGAGTTATGCGCGGGCGCTGAGCGCCTCGGAGGTGGCGGCGCGATACATGGCGCTGACGCTGCCGGCGCTGCCGACTCCGAATCTGGCGCTGTGGCAGAGCGTGGTGAATGCGGACACGCCGGCGGCGACACGCTTCTCTTCAGTGGCGGGGGCGAGTCCGGTGAGTCAGAATGTGGGGAGCTTGGGCACCGGGACGGCGGCGCGGTCGTTCGAGTTTGTGTTCAATGCGTCGGGCGCGGGACCGTCCAAGACGCTGCTCGGCAGCGATGACACGGCCTCGGGGAGGCAGTATTTGAAGCTGAACCAGTGGAACAACACGCAGAGATTCGGCCTGACAACGCCGGGCGTGGCGGACGATGTGTTTGCGAACTCGCCCGTCATTTCCGGCCAGAACATCCATGCGGTGTTTGTCTCCAGCGGCTCGGTGACATCGCTTTATCTCAATGGCGTGCTGCAAACGGGCACGATCAGCCGGGCGCTGACGATCACGGGTCTGAACGGACTGGCAGCCTTCGACAATGCGGCGCACACGACGTTCTCGGACCATTTGGATGGCACGATCTCCGGTTTTGCGAGTTATGCGCGGGCGCTGAATCAAACGGAAGTGACGGCGCGGTTCAACGCGCTGGCGACGACCGCCACGGTGCCGGGTGCGCCGGTGATCGGCACGGCGACGCCGCTGCAGGGCGGTGCCTCGGTGGCTTTCACGGCTCCGGCAAGCGATGGCGGTTCCCCGATCACGGGTTACACGGCGACGGCGAGCCCTGGCGGGCTGACGGCGACGGGCACAAGCTCGCCGATCATGTTTTCGGGGCTCACGACGGGCACGAGCTACACCTTCACCGTGACGGCGACGAATGCGGTGGGCACCGGGCCGGCTTCGGCGGCGTCGAACGCGGTGCAGGTTTCATCGAATCTGACGCCGACGGATCTGACGCTGCTGGGGAGTGTGATCGCGGAGGGAAATGCGGCAAATGCCACGGTGGGCACGCTGAGTGCCACGGACCCTGATGCGGGGGACACGCATACCTTCACACTCGTCGCTGGCACGGGCAGCACGGACAACGGCAGCTTCACCATCGCCGGAAATGCGCTGCGCATCACGCCGGTGACGAATGCGAGCACGAAGAGCAGCTACGCGGTGCGTGTTCGGGCAACGGATGCGGGCGGGCTGTTCTTTGAAAAGGCCTTCGCGGTGCGTGTGGTGGCCACCGGGGTGAATGTGGCGAAGTTTGGAACCTCGCAACTGCACATTCAGCCAGGGTTCAATTACAAGCAGATCGTCACGGGAAATTTCGATGCCGATGGCATCGCGGATATCGCGACGATCACCACGAATGACCAATGCATCGTGCTCCTCAGCAGCCAGGGCTATCTGACGGCGAACACCTACAACACCACGCGGGCGAGCACGGCAGTGGCGGTCGCGGATGTGAATGCCGATGGCATCCTGGATTTGCTCATCGGCTGGGGGAACTCCTCACCGCTGACGGCGGGCGTGATGGCCTGCCTGGGCAGCGGCTCGGGCTTCAACGGCGGAAACGTCGAATTGATCGCCCTGCCGAATCCGTCGCTCGTCTTGTTTCCTGTCTTCCTCAGCGTGGCGGATGTGAATTCGGATAAAAAGCCGGACATCATCGTGCAGACCTCGCTGGAGTCCGACTTCCGGACTTATCTGAAAAACGGAACCCAGTGGGGTTATGATTTCGTTCAGTCTTCGGACGCCGGATTCACCCCCGTGATGCGAGGCGCAGTGGCGGGGGATTTCAATCTGGATGGCATCCTCGATGTGGCGCATGCGACTTCGCTCGGTGGCGGATCGAGCAAGGTTTCGGTCCTCACAATGAATTCGAGCGGCGGTTTCAACCGAAACGATCTGTTCACGGTGTCAGCGGAGATTCAGGCGATCTCTGTGGCGGACCTGAATGGCGATGGAAGGCCGGATTTGGCGGTCGCAGCCGCAAATGGCTCCGGCGGGCAATTGATCCTCGCTCGAAACACGACGCCGGGAGCGGAAGTGAACAACGTCCCGACTTTTGCCACACCGGCCACGGTGACCACCGGCACCGCCGGTCTGCTCGGCATCGGCTGCGCGGACATGAACCGCGATGGGCGGCCGGATGTCATCACGAGCGAGAATCAGCAGCTCCGCGTGTTTTATGGCAATGGCGACATGACGGTGACGGCCTCGGTGAACAATCCGATCAGTGCGCCGACGGGCAGTCCGGCCAGCATGAGCTTCGCGGCGGGTGATTTCAGCAACGACGGCATGCCGGACCTTTTCGCGGGGAATGGCCAGTTGCTGACGAATCTGCGCGGGGCCTTGTTTGCGACGAAGCCCTTGAGCCTTCTTGCCGGGCTGTCGCAGCCTGCGCGGCCGGGCGTGCCGCTGCGGGTCGGCTCTTCGCCGTTGCTGGCGAGCTTCAGCGCGGCCTCCACTGCTCCGTGGCTCACGGTGACGCCTACGAGCGGCTTTTTGGGGCTTTCACCGCTTGTGGCCTCCGGTGATCCGGCGGCGCTCACGTTTGGAAAACACCGCGGAAAGGTGAATTTGACCTCCAGCATCCTTCAGGGCGCGGAGGTGGATGTGACGCTCGATGTGGCTGCTGCCACGGGGACCCTCGGCACGAGCCAGATCGTGCCCATTCCGGCGGAAAACAACTGGCGCAGCCCTGTCGCCGTCGGTGACTTCAACAACGACGGGCGCATGGATTTCGTGAACGCACGACTGAACAACCCCGGTGACTTTGCTTTTGGCTTTCGCGTGCTGCTGACCGGTTCCGGCGGTGCTTTGACGGCGGTGAATTCGTCCAACGTGGCGAATCCACCGGTGACGCTGCAGCAGCTCATCCCGGGGGACTACAATGGGGACGGTCATCTCGATGTCGCGGGCCTGGAAAGCTGGTCCAGCGGAGGCTTTCGCCTGCACGTGGCCCATGGAAACGGCGCGGGAGGTTTTGGCTCCACCAATCTCACGGGTGTGCTGACCACGACGGGGCTGAGTTATGATCCCGTGCTGCCAAAAGGGGATTTCAATGGCGATGGCAGTGACGATCTCGTGATCTTCCATGGTGGCGAAGCCACGATGTTGCTGGGAACGACCAGCGGAGTCTTCCGCACGCACGGGCGGCCTTGTTTTGTGCGTTCCGTGAACAGCAGCGGCGGGCGCATCGACTACGTCGCGGCGGGTGATTTCAATGGCGATGGCTCGCTGGATCTCGTGGCGGATTCTTATCTGCTCCTCGGGGATGGTCAGGGTGGTCTGCGTCTGGCCGGCGCATCCATTTCCAGTGCGAACCATCAGCTTTTCAAGGTGCAGGCCGGGGACTTCAACGCGGACAACATCACTGATGCGTTTTACTGGAGAGAGTCCGAGCTGCGCGTGAGCTATGGCAGCTCCACGCTGAATGTGGTGAACGCCGGGGCCTCCTTGAGCTACCTGACCGATCCTGCGATGATCTATAATGCCAATGCCGCAGGGTATGCGATCCGTGCCGCCAGTGCCGCGGACGTGAATGGAGATGGCATCCTCGACCTGGTGGGCACCGCGAATGACTCGAACACCTGCATCACGTTTCTGGGCAATGGCGATGGCACCTTCCAGACGGCGAAAGTGATCACCCGGACGCTCTACAGTGGAACCTATCCGCTGCATGTCGATGATGTGTCCGGAGATGGCGCGCCGGATGTCTTCCAGATCAAGGGGGACGGCTCGAACAACTGGGAATTCAACCGCCTTCCCGGCCAAACGGCCGCCAGCAGCACCACGCTGGCCGTCACGGGTGGTGGCACGGGCGTGTATGGGCAGGTGGCGCCGGTTTCCGTCACCGTGGCGGCCACCACGCCGGCTGCGGCGCTGGGGATCCCGCTGGGTTCGGTGAGTTTGAAGAAAGGCGCGGTCGTCGTCGCCACTGCCACGCGCACCACGCCTGGCGCATGGACCTTCGCGCCTGTGGGCCTCGGAGCCGGCACACACAGCCTCACCGCGCAGTATGATGGGGATGCACGCTTCCAGTCCTCCATCTCCGGTTCGGTCAACGTGACGATCACGCAGGCCGCCGGAGCGCTGAATCTGGCCTCATCGCTTAATCCTTCCCTTGTCGGGGATTCGGTGACCTTCACCGCCACGCTGTCACCGGTCACCGCGGGCAGTGTGACCTTCAAGAATGGCGCGGCGACCCTGGGGACGGCCACGCTGGATTCCACGGGTGTGGCGACCTTCACCACGAGTGCTCTGGCGGCGGGGGCGCACTCCATCACGGCGGTTTTTGCCGGCAATGCGGATGTGAGCGCCGTCACCTCGGCCGTGCTCACGCAGACGGTCGATAAACTGCCTGCCACCGTGGTGCTGAACAACCTGCTGGCCTCTTACGATGGCACGGAGAAGTCCGCCGTGGCCAATACGCTGCCCGCCGGACTGCCGGTGAGCTTCACCTACAACGGCTCCAGCACCGCGCCGACGGCGGTGGGCAGTTATGCGGTCGTCGCCACGGTGAACAGCCCCACCTATCAAGGCAGTGCCAGCGGCACCTTCGTCATTCAGAAAGGCACGGCGGTCATCACCATCACGAATGTGAACCATTTCTTCGATGGCAATGCGAAGTCCGTCGGCGTGACCACGGTGCCCGCTGAGCTGCCGCACAGCGTCACCTACAATGGCTCCGCCACCGCGCCGAGCGCGCTCGGCAGCTATGCGGTCGTCGTCACCATCAACAGTCCGAACTACGAAGGCACTGCGAATGACACGATGGTCATCAGTGCCGCTGCCGTGACCACCACCACGCTCACCAGCAGCGTGAATCCCAGCGTGTTCCTCACGCCGCCGACTTTCACCGCCACGGTCTCGTCCGCGTCGGTCACGCCGACCGGCGAGATGCAGCTCCTCATCGACAACGTCTTGTATGAGGCCAAACAGGTCAATGCGAGCGGCGTGGCCACTTTCACGCCACCGGCCACCGCGCTGGCGGGAGGATCGCGGGCCATCCGGGCCAATTACAACGCCAACGGAGCGAATGCGGCCTATGCGCCCTCGAACGGCACCTTGACGCAGGTGGTGAACAAATCGCCGCTGAGCGTCACTTTGGATGCTCCCACGCTGAATCAGACCTACAACGGCAGCGCCCGCGTGGTCACCGCCAGCGTCACGCCGCCCTCCACGCATGCCAGCGTGCAGGTGGACATCACTTACGACGGCAGCAGCCTCGCGCCGGTGAATGCGGGCACCTATGCCGTGGTCGCGACGATCAATGATCCGTCGTTGCAAGGCAGCGCCAGCGGCACGCTCACGGTGGCGAAGGCGCCGGTGACCGTGACGTCGAACCAGCTCGTCTTTGCCTACGACGGCCAGCAGCGGGTGCCGGTGGTGCAGCTCTCGCCTGCGGTGCCTTTCACGCTCACTTACGATGCGATGACCGGCGGCACTCCCGCTGGCAATCCCACGGCCTCCGCACCGGTCAATGCGGGCAATTACCGCGTCCTCATCGCCGCAGGCAACAATCACGAGCTCACGCTGCCGCATCTGCCGCTCACCATCACCAAGCGCGGCGTCAGCATCACGCTGGGCAGCCTTTCCGCCATTACGGACGGCTCCACGCCGCATGCGGTGACCGCGGTGACCGATCCGCCGGGGATGAGCCTGAACATCACGTATCAATTTCACACGCTCACCGGCTCTCCGAGCACCACGCCGCCTTCCGCGGCCGGTCTGTGGAATGTCGCGGCCACCTTGACCAGTCCGAACCACGAAGGCAGCGCCCAGGCCCAGTTGCGGCTGCGCACGCGGCAAAACACCCGCGTCGTCCTAACTGGACCCGCCAGCGAGCAGTATGGCCGCAGCGTGAGCTACCGGGCCTCGATCATTCATCCGGATGACGTGCCCTATCCGGAAGGCACGCCCACGCCGGCGGGCATCGTCACCTTCAAGGAAGGCGGCACCGCCATCGGCACCGCGCAGCTCAATGTGAACGGCGTGGCCACGCTCGTCACCGGCTTCGCACGGCGTGACACGCCCTACGCCATCACGGCGGAGTATGCCGGCAATGCGGATTTCTTCCCCACCACGACCTCGAACACGGTGCAGACCACCATCACGAAGATTCCGCTTACGCCCATCGCAGACTCGCCGCTCGTGGTGACCTACGATGGACAGCCGAAGGAGGTGAAATTCACCACGTCCTTCGGCCGCACGCGGAACGTGCCGATGACGGTCACCTACGGCGGCAGCAGCACGAAGCCCGTGAATGCCAGCGCGGCGCTCATCCCCGTCGTCGCCACGATCAATGACCCGCTGTATCAAGGCAGCGCCACCGTGCAGCTCCGCATCGACCGTGCTCCGGCCACCATCACCGCCGGCACCACCCGCGCCGCCTTTGACGGCACGCCGAAGCTGGCCACCTACACCACGAACCCGCCGAATCTCGCCGCCAGCGTGACTTACAACGGCAGCGGCACCGCGCCATCCGCCGTCGGCACCTATCCCGTCATCGTGCAGCTCAACGAGGCGAACTACACCGCGCCAGACGGCACCGGCAGCCTCATCATCGGCCCTTCCACCTCGAAGATCACCATCTCCGACACCACGCAGGTCTATGATGGGAATGCAAAGCCCGTCAAAGTGACCGTCGATCCTGCCGCGCCTTACACGGTGACCTACAACGGCAGCGCCAACGCTCCATCGGCCGCCGGCGAGTATGAGGTCATCGTGCAGATCACCGGCGGCACGCGGGTAGGCCAGGCCTCGGCCAAACTCGTCATCCAGGGCCTCGTGACGGCGGGCACGGCCGTTCCGGCCCTCGGCACCGCCTCGGGCCTGCTCGCGGCGACGACGGTCGTGATGGATGGCTCCACCACGCTCACCGCCACGCCCGCGGTCGCGGCTCCCGGACAGCACACGATCCGCGCCATCGGGTCGCACGAGGGACTCCCGCCGCCCCAGGCCGGCGACACCGCATGGTTCTTCGACAAGTGGTTCGACGACTTCTCCACCGAGAATCCGCGCACCATCACCATCGGCGCGGGAATGAACGGCAAACAAAAGTTCACCCCCATGATGAAGCCGCGGATGTGGATCGTCCCGGTGGTCAATCCGCCCGGCGCTGGCACCATCACGGGCGAGGACTACTACGACCACGGCGAGATGGCCACCTTCCGCGTCACGCCCGCCGCGGGCTATGTGATCGCCGGTTGGAAAAACGGCACCACAACCCTCACCGGCGAGTTTTTGCCCGTCCTCAGGCGGATGGTGCGCACCACCACCGGCGAAATCGCAAACTCTCCCATCCGCTGGCCCGTCGTGGAGCTCGTCAAGGGTTCCACCGTCACGCTCAAATCGAGCAACGAGGCTCACGGCACCTTGCAGGGCATCGTTTCCAACCGTCTTAGCCTCGATCCCGCCCCGTGGCAGATCGGGACGGTCACCGTGCCGGAAGGACAGACCTTCAACGTAAAGGCTCTGGCCACCTCAGGCTACGTCTTCAGCCACTGGAGCGTCACCGGAGCCAATGTCGTCGGTGCTTTCGATCTCGATCCATCAGGCGTGATGCGGATCACCGGCACGCAGCGTGAATTCAATCCCGCCACCACCGACATCACCGCCGTGGCGAATTTCGTCAAAAGCGAGCCACTGCTCGACACCAGCATTATCGATCAGGGCGATGACTCGATCGGCCTCGGGCCGGTCAGCATCGGCACTGTCCGCTCCATCGGAGTCCGCGTGAACAACCTCGGCACGCAGTCCGCCAGCCAGGTGCAGCTCACCGGCCTCCGCGTCACCGCCATCCGCCTCAGGCCCTCCTCCAACTTCGGCGGCTCCAATGTCACTGCCGGCGGCTTCTGCCCCTTCTACTACGAGCCCCTCACCGCCGGCGAGCAGGCCAATCCCAACCCCACCGGCCTCAATCCCACTCTCGTCAATCCGCTGCGCCCGTCCCCGCAGGGAAACCCGGCTCACACCTTCGGCACCATCTTCGTCCAAGGCACCGCCTCCGACACCACGCTCTTCAACTGGCCGCAGGTGGGCCTCAATCTCGACCTCTTCGGCATCGGCACCACCATCAAAGCCGTGCAATACCGCGTCACCGCCTGGCTGCGAAGCAATGAAACCGGCGATCTCACCCCCGTCTCCATCTGGGTCCAGTAAACCACCAGCGCACCTCCCTTTATGAAAACGCTTTTTCATTCTCTGCTGTCCTTGCTGGCCCTCACCAGCCTGCT
Source organism: Verrucomicrobiaceae bacterium (assembly GCA_016795465.1). Taxonomy (GTDB): domain Bacteria; phylum Verrucomicrobiota; class Verrucomicrobiia; order Verrucomicrobiales; family Verrucomicrobiaceae; genus Prosthecobacter. Next base: position 74,224 of record JAEUHK010000019.1, read on the forward strand.
CCACGCGCAGAACAACACGCTGAGCACCACCGTCTCCGCCTTGCCCGACTACGATACCGGCAGCGGCATGGCGGCTCGCATCGACACGCTCACGCTCACCACCGACACGCCCGCCGTGCATGCCAAACCGGGCGAGACCGTCGGCTGGGGTTTCAAATTCACCTGGGCCTCCAATGCGGGCGACCGTGTCAGTTTCAGCACCAGCACCTGCCGCGGTGACCTCACTCCTGTCTCCACCAGCGGCTACGTGGACATCATCGGCGAGCACGGCGGCAATCAAGACAACCGCGTCCATCCCGGCACCACCTGGGAAACCGCCTTTGTGCCCGTCACGCAAGGCATCGGCTACGTCACCATCCGCCCCGATGCCGTCGCCGGAGCCCAGTTCCTCGGTGAGATCCGCCTCACCTTCAGCATCCGCGACAACAGCTCCGACCTCGGGAACTTCGTTGGCAGCTCCAGCATCACCTTGCCCGTCGCCATCACCGTCGATCCGCCTGATCCCACACCGCCCGCCGCTCAAACCATTACCTTCGACCCCATTGCCGCCAAAACGCTCGGCGATGCGCCCTTTAGCCTCAGCGCCACCTCCAGCAGCGGCCTGCCCGTGCAGCTCATCTCCCTCTTTCCCGACATCTGCACCGTGAGCGGCAGCACCGCCACCATCCATCAGGCTGGCACCTGCGTCTTCATGGCCGAGCAGGACGGCAATGACGCCTACAACCCCGCCTTTCCCGTCTTCCAAACCGTCGTCATCAGCAAGCAGCCCGCCACCATCACCCTCACCGGCACTGCCAATCGCAGCTACACCGGCACTGCGCAGACCTTTGGCAGTCTGACCACACCGGCCTCCTTGCCCGTCACCATCCTCTACAACGGCGAAACCACCGCACCGGTCCTCCCCGGCATCTACCTTGCCCAGGCCACCATCGACCATTCCGACTACGCAGGCACCACCAGCGCCCTCCTCACCATCACCGACACCACACCGCCCGTCGTCCCCACCTTCCTCACCTGGCAAAACCAGCGCTTCACCGCGCCCGAACTGCTCAATCCCGCCATCTCCGACCCCGGAGCCGATCCCGATCAAGACGGCTACATCAACCTCTTCGAATACGCCTTCGGACTCGACCCCAAAAACGCTCCCACGCCCGCCGAGCAAGCCGCCCTCCTTAGCATGAGCGGCGACTTCACCGATGGCACCACCACCGTCGCGTTTGAGCTTCCCAGCACCGTCCCTGGCGATGTCACCTTCGTCGTCGAGGCCTCCCCCAGCCTCGGTGCCCTCTCCTGGCAGGAAATCGCCCGCCGCGTCGGCAACGGAGCCTGGACCGGCCCCGCCACCGCCTTCACCACCCCGCCAGTCAACTCCCGCACCCAAACTCTGATCACCGAGTCCGGCCTGCCCCAGCCCCTCCAGCCCCGCTTTTACCGGCTGCAAGTCATCTCATCGCCGTGATCGCGAGCGCCTTGTTTCAACTGGATCGCAGCATCATCACGCCTGCTCCGGCGGCACGAAGTAGATGCCGTGCTCGGCGCTGATTTCGATGATGCGGGGCATGTCGGGGCCGCCGGGTTGGTTGAAGGCTTCGGCGATGCGTTCGAAGAAGACCTCGAAGCCCGCGGGGGCGGCATGGACGATCATGCGGGCAGGAGTGTCGCCGCAGTTGCGGTAGGTGTGGCGGGAGTTTTTCGGCAGATAGGCCGCGGTGCCCGCCGGCACCTCCTTCCACACGCCATCGGTCCAGAATTCGACGCGGCCTTCGAGGATGAGAAACCACTCGTCTTCCTTCGTGTGCCAGTGCGGAGGCGGTCCACCGCCGGGCGGTGTCACCACCTGCACCATCGTGAAGGCTCCGCCGGTTTGCTCGCCGCTCAGGAGCACTGTCACCTCGTCGCCGAGGGCGGAGAGGACCTTGCCGGTGCCGGGCAGCGTGAGGGAGGGAAGGGGGAAAGCGGGCGCGTTCATGGTGAGCGGTGTTTACGCGAGAGGCGGTGGTTGGCAAGCGAGCCATCCACACCTTGCCGGATGCAATGACTCGCGTAACATCCGCGCCGCATGCCCGACCTCGACATTCGTGAAATCCACATCCTCCGCGGCCCGAACATCTGGGCGAATTATCCGGTGATGGAGGCGTGGGTCGATCTCGGCAGCCTGAAGGACACTGGCTCGGACGAAGTGCCCGGTTTCAACGAACGGCTGAAGGCCTGGCTGCCCGGCATGATCGAGCACCGATGCAGCGTGGGCGAACGCGGCGGCTTTTTTCAGCGTCTCGACCGAGGCACCTATCCGGCGCACATCCTCGAGCATGTCACGTTGGAGCTTCAAACCATGGCGGGGCATCCGCTGGGCTTTGGCAAGGCCCGCGAGACCTGCGTGGAGGGTCTCTACAAAGTGATCGTGCGTTTCGATGACGAGGTCGTCGTGCAGGAGTGCCTGCGGGCGGCGCGTGAGCTGCTGCTCGCGGCTTATACGGGTGGCAGCTTCGATGTCGCGACGGAGGTGAAGCGCCTGCAAGACGTGGTGGACCGCAATGCGCTGGGGCCGAGCACGAAGGCCATCGTCGATGCAGCCAAAGAACGCGGTATCCCATGGCGACGCCTTCAAGAGGGCCGCAGCCTCATCCAACTCGGCCAGGGAGCGAAACAACGCCGCATCTGGACGGCGGAGACGGATCGCACCGGAGCCATCGCGGAATACATTGCGCAGGACAAGGACCTCACGCGCACCTTTCTGAAACAGGCCGGCGTGCCCGTGCCGGAAGGCCAGACCATCGGCAGCGCGGAGGAGGCCTGGGAGGCAGCGCAGGACATCGGCCTGCCCATCGTGGTGAAGCCGACCGATGCGAATCATGGCCGCGGCGTATTCATCGATCTCACCACGCAGGAGCAGGTGACGGACGCGTATCAACAAGCGCTGAATGAAGGCAGCGGCGTGATGGTGGAGAAATTCATCCCCGGTGTCGATCATCGCCTGCTCGTCGTCGGCAGCGACATGGTCGCCGCGAGCCGTGGTGATCCCGCGGTCGTCGTTGGCGATGGGAAAAGCACCATCGTCCAGCTCATCGAGGACCAATTGAACTCGGACCCGCGTCGCGGCGAGCTGGAAACCTGCCCGTGGGACAAGATCGATACCGTGAAGTGGGACCCGGTCATCCTCGCCGACCTGCAAAACCAAGGTCATCCGCCCGAGTCCGTGCCACACGATGGCGAGCGCGTGCTGGTGGCCCGCTTTGCGAACTGGGCCATCGATATCACCGACGACGTGCATCCCACCGTGCGCGACCACGTCATCATTGCCGCCAAGGTGGCCGGCCTCGACATCTGCGGCGTGGATGTCGTGTGCGAGGACATTTCCAAGCCGCTCGAAGAGCAGGGCGGTGCCATCGTGGAGATCAATGCCAGCCCCGGCCTGCTCATGCATCTCAAGCCTGCCGTGGGCAAGGTGCGTCCGGTGGGCGAGGCCATCGTGAACATGCTTTTCCCCGAAGGCGATGGGCGCATCCCGGTGATCGGCGTGACCGGCACGCAGGGCAAAACGACCACGGTGAAGCTTCTCGCGCATCTGCTGGCCTCCACGGGCAAATTCCTCGGCGTGTGCCACAGCGATGGTTTGCAGTTCGGCGAGCGAAAAGCCGTCTCGAAGCAAGGCGACCGCCTTTTCGGCACGCAAGGCGTGCTGCTGCATCCGTGGACGGAAATCGCCATTTGCGAGACGAGCGCCGAATCCATCATCCTTGAAGGCGTGGGCTATGATCGCTGCCAGACGGGCGTCGTTTTGAATGTCAGCTCCGATCACCTCGGCCTCGGCTACATCGACACGCTGGAGCAGATGACAAAGGTGAAACGCTGCGTGGTGGATGTCGTGCTGCCCGGCGGCACGGCGGTGCTGAATGCCGATGATCCGCTGGTGGCGGGCATGGCGGAGTATTGCAAAGGTAGCGTGCTGTTTTTCAGCCGTGATGCGGGGAATGATGTGCTCGTCAAGCATCGCGACGCCGGCGGTCGCGCTGTTTTTTTGAGGGAAGAGACCATCTGGCTGGCAGAAGGCGGTAGCGAGAGGTCGTTGTGTCCGCTCGCATCCGTGGCTGTGCCGCACGAGGGGCACTTCACGGCTCATGTGGAGGGCATCCTGGCAGCCACATCTGCGGCGTGGGTCCAAGCGGTGCCTGATGAGCAGATCGCGGACCGTCTGGCATCATTTGCGTGAATTGCTGACGGTGAGCAAAAAGACCAAGGGACAAGGCGTTTGCACCTTGTGAGTTATTTTGAATTCAATCCCGTGACAGGCGCATGACGGAGACGGGTGTGCGCATTCCTTCGTCGGAAGTAGGTCTCCGCCTTCTTCAGTCAGAATGGAGCCGGCTCGGCATGACGGGCTGGATCGAGTGGCTCCCCGAGGCGCAGGGGTTGGCTCAGCCGGGCCTGACGACCGGGGCGCGTGGATGGATGCCGGACTTTGACACGCTGGAAATCGCGCGAAATCGCGGATGGGATGTGCATGTCGATGACAATGATCTCGAGCGCGAGATCTGGCTCACCCTCCTTCACAGCCCGGTGCCGGTGGTTTTTCCGAGCGCGGCAGAGCTCGTATCGTCCGTGCGCATCCGGCGAAACATCGCCCGGAATGCTGTCCGCACGATGTTGAACTTCAACACGACGGCGGTCGAGCGTCCCGATGACTGCTGGACGTATTCGGAAGACACCGGGTTCATCCTCAAGCCGGGATGCGATTTGATTGAATCGCTCATCAAGGCCAGCCAGCCGCCACCTGGCGGCGTGGTGTACTCCTTCTCCTGCTACCGTGCCTCGGAGTATGTGGTGCTGCTGTCGATCGCTCAGGAGGCGCGGGTGAGCCATCCGGCGCTTTACGCCCGATTGCAAAAGCAGTGGCATACCCACGCGGTGGCTTCGCGTCGCTTCCACGATGTGTTCATGGAGGAGCTCGGAACCGTGGAGCAACCGCTGCCGATGCATTACTACGTGCCGGGCGACCGCGTGTGGTTCCGCAATCCGGACACGGTCTCCGATGAAGTCGAGGGCTTTGAGGGCTCGTGGGTCGTGTACCTCGGTGGAGGGCTGTTTGCGAACTTTTGGAAGCGCGATCGACCTTTCGACGTGCTGGGCAAATGCCTCGAAATCTACCATTGGCGTCATGGGACCTATCGCGATGCGAAAGGCGAGCTGCTGATGGATGAAAACGTCGTGGAGCGCCTCGTGGCGGAGACTCGCGCCGATCCGAAGTCCTGCGCGGAGATCTTTGAGCGCATGCACCGCATGCGTGATCCGCTGGACGTGTATGCGGATGGCGGCTGCATGGATGCCACGCGTGAGTATCCGAAATTCATCCTCCCGCCGCACAGCACGATGATCCAGGACCTGGATGCGCTGGAGTGGTGAATCAGAGGCGCAGGTAAAGCTTTCGCCGGTCCATCCACACGACGACGAGCAGGAGGAAAAGCAGGCTGGGAACGCCGGTCATGATGGTTTCCATCTCCGGCCCCAGCATCATCAGGTAGCGTTTGCCCAGATGAATCTCCAGCGTCTCGGCCAACCACAGGTCGAGCGTGTGCCGCATGAGGTAAAAAGCGAGCGAGTTCATGCCGATGACGATGAAGAGCCATGCCCAGCGGCGATGCTGCCTCACATCCACGAGTTGATAGAGCGCCGCCAGCACCAGCAAGCAGCAGCCACCGCTCCAGAACACCCACGAAGGTGTCCACAAGTGCTTCACGATCGGGCACACACCGCCGAAATGCATCGCGAGGCTCACCGGGAGGCAGATCAAGCCGGCCACGCTGAGGCGCTTGGTGGCTTGATCGCGTGATTTGAGCCACGTTCCGGCGATCAGGCCCAGGATCATCGTCGAGATGGTGGGGATGAAGTTGATCGTGGTGTAACCTCCGAGGTAGCCGACATACGGACTCGGACGCGGGAAGAGGTTCAGCAGCCAGACATCCAAGGCCCATCCCGCGTTGCGGTTGTGGTTCCAATGCGCGTAAAAGCCCTCGAAGTCATGGTTCCAGCCTTCAGGGATGTTCCAATCGCCCGGACTGGCATGCGGTGGCATCACGGGATGCAGCACATAGATGAGCCAGTGCAGCACCAAAAAGCCCGCGAAGCAGCTCCAGCGCCATTTGGGACCCGCAAAGGCCAGTGCGAAGACCACCATGTAGCCAAGGCCGGTCTGCGTGAGCGTTTCCTCAAAGGTCCAGTTTGTCATGTCACGCGTCTGGCTGCGCAGGAAGATGCCGATGAAGATGAGCGCCAAAGACCGCCAGAGCGCATGCAGCGTCATTTTGAGCTTCGAATCGCCTTTGGAAGCCCGTGACGACACAGAGAACACCAGCGAGGCACCCGTCAAAAACGCGAACGAGGGATGAATGAGGTCATTCAATGAGCAACCGACCCACGGCACATGCGCGGAATGAAAGCCGATGAACTGCCACACGCCGCTTTGAGGAAAATGCAGCGCCACCTCGTCGAGTTCCAGCAGACGCAGTCCCAGCAGGAACATGACGATGCCACGATACACATCGAGCGAGGCGAGGCGCTGCATGGTCAGTAGTAGCGTTCGAGTTTCCGCCGGCTTTCGCGGTCGAGGGCGGCCACATCCGGGATGAGGTAGCGGGTGCCTGCCTTGTCGATGATGACAAGGCGGGTGCCGCCGAGGCTTTGGATGCTTTCATCCGTCTCGATGCGGAAGACGGTCGGTCCGCGATCGGTCTCGACATGCCAGTCATGGCCGTCCGTGGCCCGTTTGATCGCGGTGATGCGCCTCACTACCGGGACAAACTCCCGCCGTGCCAGCGCCGCCTCGATGAGCGCCCGCTGGTCGGCAGCGAGTGTGTCCAGATCCTCGATGCAGGCCGCCTCGCGGCCGGTTTCATCCACCAGCGAGACCCAGTGCCGCGGCTCGGTGAGCGGAAAAAGCCGCACCGGGCGCAGGTTGTCGTGTCGGACGCCTTCAGCGTCGATCAGCGAAAGATGAGAGCCTGTGGCGATGAGCTTCATGCGTGATTCACCCCCTCCATGGCGGCGTGCAGGCGGGCGTAGGTGCCGCTGTGTTTCATCAGGCTGTCATGCGTGCCGGTTTCGCTGATGACCCCGTTTTCGAGCACCACGAGGCGGTTCGCCTTTCGCAGCGTGCCGAGACGATGCGCGATGGCGATGGTGGTGCGGCCTTTGACGAGATGATCGAGCGCGGCTTGGATCTCACGCTCGGTCTCGGTGTCCACCGAAGAGGTGGCTTCGTCGAGGATGAGGATCGCCGGATCGACCAGCAAGGCCCGCGCGATGCTGATGCGCTGCCGTTCACCGCCGCTGAGCTGCTGCCCGCGCTCGCCGACCATCGAGTCGTAGCCATCGGCGAGCTTCAGGATGAACTCGTGCGCACGGGCTGCCTTGGCAGCGGCGATGATCTCCGCCCGTGTGGCTCCCGGTTTGCCGTAGGCGATGTTGTCCGCGATGGTGCCGAAGAACAAATACGGCTCTTGAAGCACGAGGCCGAGGTTCCGGCGGTAGTCCATCACATCGATCTCACGCAAATCGTTGCCATCGACGAGGATCGCGCCCTCGCTGACGTCGAAGAAGCGGCACACGAGGTTGATCAGCGTGGTTTTCCCGGCGCCGCTGGGCCCCACGAGGCCGATCATTTCCCCGGGTGTGATCTTCAGATTGAGCCCGCGGATGATCTGGCGGGTGCCATGGCGGAAACGCACATCCTTGAACTCGATCTCGCCCCGCAGGCGGCCCACTTTCCGCGTGTCCTTGTTCACCGGCATGTCCGGTTTCACATCGAGGATCTCAAACACGCGATGTGCACTGGCCGCCGCCCGCTGTGCTGAGGCCACGAAGCGGCTCATGGCATCGAGGCGGCTGTAAAACTTCGTCACATAGAGCACGAAGCCGGTGAGCACGCCCACGGTCGTGTGCTCGTGTGCCACGGCCCAAGCGCCGACGGACCATACGACGAGCAGGCCGAACTCGGTGAGGAAGGCGATCGTCGGCTCAAAGAACGACCAGGTGCGGTTTACGCGGTCGTTCGTGTCAAAGATCTGCTGGTCGTGCTGGCGGAAGCGCTCGATCTCCCGCTTTTCCTGCGCGAAGGCCTTTACCACCCGCACGCCGGGGATGGTATCGGTCAACACGCTGTTCATCGCGCTCCAGGCCCGGCTGGCAGCGGCAAAGCCGCCACGCAGGCGCACGCGCACCCATTGCACCAGCCACGCGACGACCGGTAGCGGTCCGAGTGCCGCGAGGGCGAGCACCGGATTGATCGTGAACATGACACCGGCGGTGAAGATGATCGTCAGCAGATCGCATGCGAAGTCGATGAAGTTCACCGAGATGAAGAGCGAGATGTCATCCGTGTCGTTGCCGATGCGGGAGATGAGGTCGCCGGTGCGCTTTTTGTTGAAGTAGCCCAGCGAGAGCGTCTGCAGATGCTCAAACGTCATGCGGCGCATGCGGCTGGTCACGCATTCTGCCAGGCGAGCCACCACATACGTCGTGGCCCATTGCAGCATCCAGGTGAGCACCGCCGCGCCGAGCAGGCCACCGACGAATTGATACACCTTCTGCACATTGATCTCGTGCGTGGCGCTTTGCAGCGGGATCAGCACGTCATCGACGAGCGACATCGTGAGCCAAGGCCCCAAAAGGCTCGCCCCGGTGCTGGCGACGGTGAGTCCGAGGCCCACCAGCATCAATCCCAGCCACGGCCGCGAGAAGGTGATGAGGCGCAGCAGCGGCTTGCCGGCAAACCGGGGCTCCTTGGAGGCCATTTCGGGCGTGAAAAGCTCCTCGTCATCGTCTTCGCCGCTTTCCAGGCCTTCTTCAGCGAGGCCACGCTGTTCTTTGAAGCGGCTGATGAAGGCCTCGACCTCACGCAGATGCCCGGCGGTGATCCGCCAGTGCCACACAGCGTTGCCCCCCTGCATCAGATGCAGAGCCGTGGTGGGGCCAAGTTCCTCCAAAACCAGTTCCTCGACCGCGGCGAGCTTCCATTCATGAAAATGACCTGCCTCGACATGCAGCAGCCGCTGGCTGGTCAACACGACGAGCCCGGCATGGAAGTGCAAGTTCCAGTCGAGGTCAGTCGAGAGCCTCGCCACCATGCGTTCTCCCGGCTCCAGGCGCGATTCGGCGAGTTGGAGCAGGGTTTGGGTGGCGTCTCGTAGTGGGTGAGGCAAGCAGGAGGGCGGCTATGGAGCGACGAAACCAGGGGAAGTCAAACCTGCTGAAAGAAATCTGAGCCAATCCCGTTTGGCGGCGCGAATCCATCTTGACGCTACGTCAGGACAAGGATTCTTCCGCGCCCCCTCTCCCCCCGCTTGTCCTCCGAATCCTCATCCTGCGAGCCCCGCACGACTCTCGTGCGGAAAATCAACGCCCTCCGCGGGCCGAACATCTGGGCGCGTGACACCATGCTCGAGTGTCGCGTGGAGTTCCCCGAGATCCCCGCTTTTGTCCCAAACTGGACCGACTGGCTCGTCTCGTGGCTGCCGGCGCTGGAGCAGACATTCAAAGAGGCTGCGAAGCCGGATGCGGACACGCTCGCGAAGCTGCTCGTGGACATCACGCTGCATCTGCAAAGCCGCACCGATCTGCAAGTGAGCTTTGGCAAGGTCATGCCGAGCAGCGAAGCGGGTGTGCTGCGCCTCATCATTCAATTCGACGAGGAAGCGGTGGCTCGCGCGGCCTTTGAACTGGCACGTCGATTGATCGATGCCGCGCTGCACGGCCAGACCTTCGATGTGAACGCTGCCATCGAAAACCTGCGTGACCTCGCCCACGACATCTGCCTGGGCCCCAGCACGCGGGCGATGGTGGATGCGGCGAAGGTGCGCGGCATTCCGGTGCGCCGTTTGACGGAAGGCAGCCTCGTGCAGCTCGGCTGGGGCTCGAAGCAGAAGAAAATCCTCGCCGCCGCCACCAGCCAGACCAGCGCCATCGCGGAAGACATCGTGCAGGACAAGGATCTCACGCGCCGCCTTCTCCACGAGGTCGGCCTGCCCGTGCCGCAAGGCCGCCCCGTCCGCTCCGCCGAGGATGCGTGGGATGCCGCGAATGAAATCGGCCTGCCGGTGGTGGTGAAGCCTCGCGATGGCAATCAAGGCCGCGGCGTCGCTTTGAATCTTTTCACCCGCGAGCAGGTCATCAAAGCCTACGAGGCCGCGAAGGAGGAAAGTGATTCCGTGCTCGTCGAGCAGTTCGCCGAAGGTGAGGACTACCGCGTGCTCGTGATCGGCAAGCAGCTCATCGCCGCCTCACGCCGCATGCCCGCGCATGTCATCGGCGATGGCGTGCAGACCATTCAAGAGCTCATCGCCGAGAAAAATCGTGACCCGCGCCGTGCCGCCGATCACGCCGCCGCTTTGAGCAAGATACGCATCGACGCAGTGGCCATGCAGGTGCTAGCCGAGCAGGACGTGACGCCCGATTCCGTGCCTGTGAAAGGCCGCATGATCCTCATCCGCCGCAACGCGAATCTCAGCACCGGCGGCACCGCGGCCGATTGCACGCCCGAAGTGCATCCCACCATCTGTGCCGCCGCGGTCGAGGCCGCGCAAACCGTGGGCCTCGACATCTGCGGCATCGACATGATCGCGCCGGACATCTCCGCGCCGCTCAGCCCGCGCAATGGCGTCATCATCGAGCTGAATGCCCGCCCCGGCCTGCGCATGCATTTGTATCCCTCCGAGGGCGAGCCGCGTGCCGTTGGCAAGGCGGTGATCGACACGATGTTTGCCGAGACCTGCTGCGGCCGCATTCCCATTGTCGCGGTGACCGGTGTGAATGGCAAGACGACCACCACGCGCTTCGTCGCCCATCTCATGCGCACGAACGGCTGGCGCACCGGCCTCACGAGCACCGACGGCGTGTTCGTCGATGACCGGAAGATCGACAGCGGCGATTGCAGCGGTCCGAAAAGCGCCCGCAGCATCCTGGCGTTTCCGCTTTGTGATGCCGCCGCCCTCGAAACCGCCCGCGGTGGCATCCTCCGTGAAGGTCTGGCTTTTGATCACTGCGATGTCGCCATCGTCACGAACATCGGCTGCGGTGATCATCTCGGCATCAACGAGATCGACACGCCGGAGCAGCTCGCCGAGGTGAAGCAATGCATCGTGGCCGCCGTACCGGCTCATGGCACCGCCGTGCTGAATGCCGCCGATCCGCTCGTCGTGAAAATGGCCGAGACTTATCCGCGCCGGACCATCTTCTTCGCTCTCGATGCGGATAACGCCGTTCTCGTGCGTCATCGCTTTCAAGGCGAGCGCGTCATCTTTGCCCGCGATGGTCACATCATTCGTGCGGAAGGCCCTCGCGAGGAAATCTTCATGCCCTTGGATGAGGTGCCGCTGACTCGCGGAGGCAAGATCGGCTTCCAAGTCGAGAACACGCTCGCGGCCATCGCTGCGATGTGGGCGCTCGGTGTGGACGATGAGATCATTCGAAAGGGCTGCCGCACCTTCATCCCGAGCCTCGATCAGAACGCCGGACGCTTCAACGTGCTCGATTTGAAGGGCGTGACCGTCATCGTCGATTACGGGCACAATGTGGATGCGCTCAAGGCCCTGCTCGAAGGCCTTCGCCAGTTCCCGAACGAGCGCCGCCTCGTCGTGTACACTTCCGCCGGCGACCGTCGTGACTCCGACATCATCGAGCAAGGCCGCCTCCTCGCCGCCGAATTCGATGAAGCCTGGCTCTACGAGGGCGACTACGTCCGCGGCCGCGAATCCGGCGAAATCATGCGCCTGCTCGCCAGCGGGCTCGAAGGCTCTTCACGCGTGAAACGCATCGAATCCATCCTCGGCCATCTCAAAGCCGTCGATCTCGCCCTCGCGTCTGCGAGGCCCGGCGACCTCGTCATGATCCAAGCCGACACCGCCGACGAGACCGTGGCCCATTTGAAGGACCGGCACGGGGCGGAATGAGGCCGCAGGGAAGGGGGAGGGGCTCAAATTGGGGCGCTAAAGCCTTGCTTTGACCGCTGGGGAGAACGAAATGCCCGGCCCGACCTCCAGCCTCTCCTTTTCGAATGCCTGACCAAGAACGCGCGAGCAAAAAACTCTGGGACAGCGCCGCCTGGCGTGACGCCGGTTTCTTCCTCCATTACCTGCGGCCCCACTTCAACGTCTTCATCCCCGCTTTGATCGCTCTGGCGCTCACGGGCGGGCTGACGGTTTATTTCATGAGGGAGCTCGGCGACCTCGTCGGCAAAGGCCTCGGCGGTGCCAAGGGGCCCGAATGGATGGCCACAGTTCAAGAGAAGTGCTGGTTCCTCGTCGTCATCGTGGCAGGGCAGGCCTTCATTGCCTTCTGGCGCATCTTGTTGTTCGCGAAAGCCTCCGAGCGGGCGCTGGCAACGCTGCGCAAGGACACCTTTGGCAAGATCATCCGCCTGCCGATGGCCATTCTGAACGCACGACGTGTCGGCGAGCTGGCTTCGCGTCTCGCGAATGATGTCGAGGCGATGCGCGAGACGCTGGTGGTGACCATTCCGATGCTCATCCGGCACTCGGTGATGCTCTCCATGTGCATGGTGCTTGTCCTGCAGATCAGTGTGAAGCTCTCGCTCTTCATGGTGGGCACGATTCCGGTGGTGATCGTGCTCATCGCCATCTTTGGCACCCGCATCCGCAAGCTCACCCGCAAGGCGCAGGACAACCTGGCCGCCACGCAGGTCGTCGTCGATGAATCGCTGCAAAGCATCATGAGCGTGAAAGCCTTCCGCAATGAGGCTTACGAGATGGCCCGCTACGAGAAAAACCTCGGCGAATACCTGCGCACCGTGATCCGTGCCGCGGCACCTCGGGCCAGCTTCATCGCCTTCATCATCTTTGCCTTCAGCGTGGCGCTGGTGCTCGTGGCGTGGTTCGCGCTGCGCATGGTGGAGCGTGGTGAGATCGACCGCGATAAGCTGACGCAGTTCACTTTGCTCAGCGGCATGATCGCGGCCTCCTTCATGCAGTTCCCGGAGCTTGTGACGCAGCTCCAGCGGGCACTCGGAGCCACCGAGCGGGTGCGCGAGCTGCTGCGTGATGAGACGGAGCCCACCGATGCCAGCAACACGCCGGAGAAACGCTTCCACGGCGAGATCGAGATGCGCGGTGTGAGCTTTGCCTATCCCACGCGGCCGGATGTGCCGGTGCTGCGTGACTTTGATCTCTCGGCCAAGGCCGGTCAGCGTATTGCGCTCGTGGGTCCTAGCGGCAGCGGCAAATCGACGAGCATCTCCTTGCTGTTCCGCTTCTACGATCCCAATACGGGCGAGATCCGCATCGACGGTCAGCCGGTGAAGGAGCTCAATCTCACCACGCTGCGTCGGAACCTCGCCCTCGTGCCGCAGGAGGTGCTGTTGTTTGGCGGCAGCATTCGCGAAAACATCGCTTACGGCCTTCCCGGTGCTGACGACGACGAAATCACCGCCGCAGCGAAGAAGGCGAACGCGCATGATTTCATCATGAAGCTGCCGGAAGGCTACGACACCATCGTCGGTGATCGCGGCACGCAGCTCAGCGGTGGCCAGCGGCAGCGCATCGCCATCGCACGGGCCATTCTGGCTGATCCGGCCATCCTCGTGCTCGATGAAGCCACCAGCAGCCTCGATGCCGAAAGCGAGCGTCTCGTGCAGGATGCGCTCGACAAGCTGATGGAGAACCGCACGAGCATCATCATCGCCCATCGCCTGAGCACCGTGCGGCGTTGCGACCAGATCCTCGTCATGTCCGGCGGATCGATTTTGGAACGCGGCACGCATGACGAGCTCGTCGCCAAGCCCGGCGGTCTCTACAGCTCGCTGGCGAAGCTGCAGTTGGAGTAGCTTAAAGCTCCAATGGCCAGTCGATCTCCGTTTCGCCGTGCATCACCTCGGCGAGCACGGGCACATCGGGAAGGAAGTGCTCCAGCACCATGCGGTTGCTGATGCTGGCGGGGTCACGCTCGTCGTGGACGTGGTTTAAAACGATACCGGCGCAGGTCAGGCCGCGTGCCTGGATGTTTTTCACGGTCAGCAGCGTGTGATTGAGGCAGCCGAGTTTGTTGTTCACGACCACGATGACCGGCAGGGCCAGCCTTTGCGCGAAGTCCGCCAAGGTGGAAAACTCGTTCAGCGGCACTTCCCAGCCTCCCGCGCCTTCGACGAGCACGTGCTCGTGACGCGCGGTAAGAGCGTGAAAGCTCGCGATAAGCTCGGAGACATCAAAACGGCGGTTTTCCATCATCGCGGCCGCGTAAGGTGCCGCGGGGAATTTGAGCCACACGGGGTTCACCTCGTCCAAAGAGAGGCCTGCGGGGCTGTGGCTGGCATTGAGCAGATGGATGGCATCGTCACGACCACCGCACACGAGCGGCTTGTAGCCCGCGACGGTCTTGCCGGCGCGTTTCAGTGCCTCGAGTAGCAGGCAGGTGATGTAAGTTTTGCCAGCATCCGTGTCCGTGCCGGTGATGAAAAAGTGTGAAGAAGGCATCGCCATGCAGATGCGCCGCTGTCACGTCGGGTCCACCTTTTTTCCGCGTCGCATGAGCCAGGCAAAAGGCTCCCAAAGCTGGCCGAGGTAGCCCTTTGGCATGGGCTCGCAGATGCCGAAATTCTCCGGATAGCGACCCCGCGGCATGTAAAAGGTGCCGAAGATCAGATCCCACAGCGGCAGCAGTCCCGCGAAGTTCTTGTCCCAGGCCTCCCGCTCCCGCGAGTGATGCCAGCGATGAAAGACCGGCGTGGCGATCACATAGCGCAGCGGGCCAAAGTCCCAGTTCACATTCGCGTGGATGAAGATGGCGTAAAACGTGAGCACGGGCGCGGTGCTGAGCGTCACGGCGGGATTGTAGCCCATCATCAGCACCGGCACGGCCTGGGCGAGCTTGTTCACCATGTCATTCACCGGATGCACCCGCAGGCTGCCCAGCCAGTCGAGGTCCTCGGACGAGTGATGCACGGCATGAAACGGCCACCATTTGCCACGGTGAAACAGCCGGTGCGTCCAGTAGCCGATAAAATCCACCAGCAGGTAGATCTGGATGCTTTGCAGCCATAGCGGCTGGCGGCTTAGCGGGCCAAATCCGGCATACAGGCCGTTTTTGAAGGTCTCCGCGGGCACCACCTTGGCGATCACAAGAATGGCGGCAGGCACGATGAAAAGCAGGCGCACGAAAGGCTTCGTCAGCAGGATGGTGACGAACCAGTAAACGACATCCGTGAACCACCCGCGGCGGATCACTGGCTGCACGCGGTTTCTCCCACGTCCGGCGATGCGTTCGATGACAAAGAAGATCGCGGAGAGGATCGCGAAGGAGATGGTCACGCTGATGAAAGTTTTGGGGTCGTTCATGGGAGGTGGCGGCTGGAACAACGGCTGGCGCTAATGGTTTCCACTATGCCTGTTTTGCGGTCATCACGGACAATTCATGCCGTATGCGCCCACAATATCGGAACAGCGCAGCGAGGCCACTATGGCGGCGTCAACCTTCAACACCCAAACGCGCCATGAACACCACCTCTGCTCCCCTCAACGCCCGTCAACGCTTTATCCAGAACCTCGCCGAAAGCGAGCTCTTCCAGCATTACCAAAAGGCGTTCAACACCCTCACCAGCCTGCCGCTGTGCCTTGAGACGGCTCCGGAAGACTGCCACTACGAGGGCGTGATCACCCGCACAGGCGTCGCCGGTATCGTGGAATCCAAAGTCCCGGTCAAAGTCGGTAAAAACGTGATCGCCCTCATGCTCACCGGTGCTGTCCGCCTCCAGCCCGCGAATGCCGAGACCTTTGCTCCCGTTGCGAAGGCTCTTCTCGATGAAGACCGCTCCGCCGCTGAAATCCGCAGTGCGAAGGTCCACTTTGACCACGCCCCGGTCATGGCTCCTGAGCGCTACGATGCCGCCATCGCCATCCTGCAATCCTTTGCCCTCCAGCTCGGCGAAAGCGCCCACCGCCTCCTGTTTGCCACCGCCACGCATGAGCCGGAGGCCGTGCGCAACGCGAAGTCCTTCATCCATCAGCATCTCGCCGAGCCGATGTCCCTCGAAGCCGTCGCCAAGGCAGTGAACGTGAGCCCCTTCCACTTCTGCAAGCTCTTCAAGCGTGCCACCGGCCTCACCTTCACGGACTTTGTGAACCGCGCCCGCGTGGAAAAAGCCAAGCGCATGCTCATGAAGCCCGCCGCCCGCATCACGGAAGTGGCCTACGATGTCGGTTTCCAGAGCCTGTCCCATTTCAACCGCAGCTTCCGCCGCATCGCCTCGGAATCCCCCACCGAGTTCCGCGGCCGCATGAAGCACAGCGCCCCCGCTCTCGCGGCGGCGTGATGACAAAAGCTTGCCGCCATGTGCATCGCACCGCGATGTTTCGACGGCACGGCCCCGGAGAGAGAGCAACCGAGCGCGTCGGGAACTCCTCTCCGGGGTTTCTTTTTGTCCCGAAGAGATCAATCCGCTGTGCGGATGACTTCGATGCCGCTGAGCATCGACTCGCCCTCGTGCGGTGTGAGCGTGAGAGTCAGCGTGCCATCGGTGACACGGATGTCGGAGACGGTTTCGGTGCTCGCGAGCATCGTTTGAGGTTGAAGATCCTTCATCACGCGATCCTGCACCGAAACGTCAAACCGATGTTTGGCGTTGTCGGGCGATGAAAAGACGAGTTTGACGGTGTAGCGACCGGTTTGGAGGCCGCTGAGTTTGGCGCTGCGGAGGCCTTTGGCGCCGCTGGCGGCCACCCAGGGCCAGCCGGTGCCTTTTTTCATCCAAAGCGAGTGCTGGTAGAAAAACTCAGGCTTCGCGGGTTCGGTGATGAAGTCGATTTCGGGTGAGGGACCGCCGACGCTCGGAAAATCGAGCCAGAGCGTGCCATCGCGTGTTTTGCGGTCGCCGGGCGCACCGAGGTTGATGCCGATGCGTTGGATTTTGCCGTGAATGGCGGCTTTGGGCACCGCGCCCCAGGTGGCCCATTGCTCAAAGTCCTCGGGCATCGAGTAAAGGGCGAGTCCCATCGGCAGCGGGTAGCTGCAGGTACAACCTTCGTAGAAGTAAGGGACGTTCAGGATGCCCCCGGCGGGCACGATGCTGTTCGTGCAGCCGCTGCGCGGGCCGCTGATGTGGATGGTGCCGCTTTCGACCTTCTTGTCGTAAAACGCGGCCGTGCCGCTGCGGAAGGTGAAAATGCCGCCGTAGTCGAAGCCGCCGTCGCAACCGTAGCTTTTCGGGAAGACGCGTGGTTCTTGCTCCAGCGTGAGCGGATTGATGCGGATGCCGGCTTTGGGTTGATCGGGGGCCCAGTCGTTTTTTTGCGTGGGCGGTCGATACTGCGCCTGCTGGATGCTCTGCTGGTCCACGGTGCCAAATTTCGCGCGGAGTTCCGGCTGCTCGTATTCATCGAGCAAGCGACCGGTGTAGATGTCGCTGAAAACGGGCGCGAGGAGCTTGTAATCGACCTTTCCTTTGCGGTTCGTGGCATCGAGCCAGTCCTTGTCCGCCGTGATCATGACGCCATCGACGATCTTCGGCTGCGGCGAGCGCTTGAAGTTGCTCAGCACATCATCAAACCACAACACGCCGAGCGGTGCCTGGACCAGCGGGTCTTCGTTGGCATTCCAATCGGCGAGGTAGTTGGTGGAGCCGGTGAGTGCGCCGCGGGTGTGGAGGAGTTTGCCTTCGAGATTGATGACTTTGCCTTCGATGGGCCGAAGATGGGGCTCATAGGAGGAATAGGACGAATGGGAGGTGATGAGGACGTTGAGGAAGAAGGGAGGGAGTTCCGAATTGGGCGGTAAAACGACCACGCGTTCGCCATAGAGGCCGGTTTTGGCGAGGCGGGTGCGGAGCGCGTTGTCGTCGCTCAACACGATGAGATGGAGCTGGCTGCTGGTGAGCAGTGCTTCGATGAAGCCGAGTTTTCCGGGCTCGGTGAGGAGCGCATAGCCGCGTGTGGTGCCGGCGGCTTCGATGCATTTCTTGGCGAGGTCTTCATCAGCCTTTTCGAGGACGATCTCGCGCTTCCAGCGCTTCGTTTCGCCGCTGCCGGGACCGTAGGCGCTGAGAACGCCGTCGGTGGTAACGACGAAGCATTTGTCGTCGGCGAGGATGACGCTGTGGGCGTTGGTAAAGGTGTCGAAAGGGACTTCGGTTTCGGCGGCGTGGAGGGTGCGCTGAATGCCTTTCTGGCCTTCGGCGCGCGGTTTGTCCTCGTGGCGCTTGGCGCTGATGGCTTCGTCGAAGAGGAGGCCGCGGCGGCGAAGTTTGGCGGCTTCTTTTTCGGCGGGCGTGGAGGCGAACCAGCCGCCGGTGTAGCGACCGGCGGAGGGCAGTTCGAATTCCTTGATGGCACCGGTTTTCAAATCAAGACGAGCGGGATAGGCGGTGCTGCACGGCACGATGAGGTCGTCGCCGTCGATGAGGAGGTAGCCCTGCGGTGCGAGGCCGCCCATAGCCTCGGTGGCATGCGGATGGGTGCCGTAGAGGTAGGAGCAGCGGTCGTTTCGCCAGATCTCGGTGCCGGTGGCGGCATCGCAGCAGAAGACGAAAGTGCCTTCGAGAGGCCAAACACCGGCGGCGAAGTAAACGCGACCGTCTTTGGCCACCGGACCGCCACGCACGGGCCACACGGAGATGAGGCGCTGATTGCCGAGAAGCAGTCGATTCGATGGCACGGCGCGTTTTTGCCAGCTGAGGCTGCCGTCGGAGAGTTTCACGCAGCGGACGAGGCCGTCGTCGGAGCCGAAGATGGCCGTTTCGCCGACGATGACGGGCGCAAAGCGCACCGGGCCGTCGGCGATAGCTCGCCAAAGCTCCGCGCCGGTTTCGCTGTCGAAGGCGATGACGCAATCCTCCCGCGAACTGCCGACGAGGAGGCGTTTTCCGGCCCCGACGGGCTCGTAACTGCGATCGAACTGCAAACGCGGCTCCTTGAAGGCCGGGCGCAGCGGCGGCAGTTCGCGACTCCAGATGAGATGCGGCTCTGCAGGCATTTTTTGCGTCGTCGCGGCCGTGCGGCCGGGATCGTGCCGCCACATGGGCCAGTCGGCGGCATTCGCAAATGCGGAGAGGAAAAGGAAGATGACAAGGCGCGGCATGGCGGGACCACTAAACGCCATAACAGGCGGAAAACTCACGGGCTGAACGCCCTTCGACTGACGAACGAGGCCCTCACTCCACCACCGGCACGACGATCCGCGAGGGATGCTCGGCATCGCAGTAGATGCGATTCGTCTGCTTCACTTTCTCGCCGGAGTCGCTCCAGGGTTGGCCGGTGCCGGGGTTCACGTCGAAGCGGGGGTAGTTGCTGGAGGTGAGGGTCACGCGGACGCGGTGGCCGGTGTTGAAGATCTGGCTGGTGGACCAGCAATCGACGGTGACTTCCTCGATCTGGCCGGGCGTGAGCGGCTGGGGCTGGGCGGTGGATTGGCGATGACGAAGGCGCTGCATGCCTTCGGCGATGAGCATGCTGCGGCCGTCGGGATAGACATCGCAAAGGCGCACGGAGAGGTCGGTATCGACGGCGCTGGAGGAGATGAAGATCTTCGCATGCACGCGACCGGTGACTTCGATAGGCTTGTCGAGCACGTCGCTGGTGAAGACGAGCACATCGCTGCGATCCTCGATTTTTCGCTGATCCATGGGGCCGCGGTCGATGGTGAGATTCGCACCGCCGATCGTGGGACAGGGGTTGGAGGGATCGAAGGTGAACTCGTGCGGTGTGGCGGCTGCGGCGGGTTTTTCGAAGCTCAAACGGCGGTCGCCGGTGAGATAGACAGGGGTTTCCTTCGCGGGAATGGGCCAGTCGTTGGCGTAGCGCCATTCGTTGCCGGGTGCGCCGGGCGTGGCGGTATCGCCCATGACGTAGTAGGCGACGGCGGGCTCTTTTTCGACGCCGTTGTCAGTGCCGTTCAGGTAGTGGGTGAACCAGCGGAGGGCATCGTAGGCCTGCGGAATGCGCGTGGCATTCGGAAAGGTGAGCTGGCCGGCGGGCATCTTGCCGATGGCGTGCTGCCAGGGGCCGACGACGAGCTTTTGCGTGCCTTTGGCCCCGGCGGCACCGTGATGCTGGCGGCCGGTGAATTGATCGATGGTGCCCTGCAAAAACATGTCGAACCAACCGCCGATATGCACGGCGGGGACGTTCATGCGGTCGAAGCGCTTCGTGGTGTCGAACTTCGCCCAATAGTCGTCGTCGTTCGGATGGTCACGGGCGATCTGCAGGGCCTGCGGGTCATACTTGTTGCCGGTCATCCAGTTTTCGACGTCGGCCTTCCGAAAGGCACCACCGATGTAGCTGCCGCCCGCATACATGCTTGAGGTGGCGACGCTGATGTATTGCGCCATCAGGCCCTGTGGTGCGGCACCGGCGAGGAGATTCTGCGTGATGCCGCCCGCGCTGCCGCCGATGGTGACGATGCGGCCATTGCACCACGGCTGCTTTTTGAGCCACTCGATGGTGTCCACGCCGTCCTCGTGCTCGCCCCAGCCGCAGCCG
>JAEUHK010000119.1 GCA_016795465.1 Verrucomicrobiaceae bacterium
GCAAATCGGAGCGGCCCTGTGTGTCCTTCCACTCATCGCGCACGCCGACATGGTGGACACGGGGGCGGATCTCAAGGCGCTGCCACAGGTGCCGGAGGGCTTTGAGGTGAAAATCTTCGCGCAGGAGCCCCTGGTGCAGCACCCGTGCTCGATGACGTTTGATGCCAAAGGCCGCCTCTTCATCGGCATGGGGCCGCAGTATCGCAATCCGAAGCCGGAGACGCCGGGAGACAGCGTTTGCATCATCGAGGACACGGATGGCGATGGTGTGGCGGATGCGAAGAAAGTCTTCGCGACGAACCTGAATGCCATTCAAGGCCTCGCGTGGCATGGACGCGATCTGTGGGTCGCGAATGCGCCGGATTTGACCGTGGTGCGCGATTTGGATGGCGATGATGTCGCTGACGAATATGTGAAGGTCTTCACCGACCTCGGGAACATCGAGCATGCGCTGCACGGCCTCGTGTGGGCGCCAGATGGCAAGCTCTACATGAGCAAGGGCAACTCAAAGGGGCTCAACAAGGAGCCAAACATCGCGCCTGCGCCGTTTCGCGAGTTGTTCGGGCAAGCAATGGCGCAAAAGCCAACGCCACCGCAGACGTTCAAAGCCGCCGACTACAAGCACTCGTATCAAGATCCGAAGGATGATTGGGGGCTGATGGGCGGCATTTTGCGCTGCGATGACATGGGCGAGAATCTGGAGATCGTCGCACGCGGCTTTCGCAATCCGTGGGACATCGCGCATGACGACGGCTTCAACTGGCTGTGCACCGACAACGACCAAAACGAGGGCGATCGCGTGATGATGCCCTTCTACGGCGCGCACTTCGGCTGGAATCATCCGTGGAGCAGCGACTGGACGGGCGAGAATCATCTGCCGACGGCTCCGGTGAGCCATCCGGTGTTTCACGGCAGCGGCACAGGCATCGCTTTTGGATCGCTGGGCTCACATCGCGGCGTATTTTTCATCAACGACTGGCTGAACAAGACCACCTTCATATTCAAGCCGAAGTGGGACGGTGCGCTCATGAAGTGCGAGGGCGATGAATGGAAGCCTTTCATCGTCGGCGGCAAATCGCTGTTTCGGCCGACGGACATCGCATTTGGCCCCGATGGCGCACTTTGGTGCCTGAGTTGGTCACGCGGCTACGGTGCGGAGTATGACAAAGACGGCCAGATGACGAGCGAAGGGCGCATTTACCGCATCGTGGCAAAGGATGCGAAGCCGCTGAAGCTTTCGACGAAGCCAATGAGGGACCGCCGGGTGAAGGAACTTGTCGCCGCGTTCAACAGCCCGCTGCCGGTGCACCGTATCGACGCGCAGGACGAGCTGGTGCGTCGTGGCAAACCGATTCAGAACGACCTCGGTCGCGAGTTGGAGCGCGATGATCTCACCGAGGCGCAGCAGACCTGGGGCATCGGGGCGCTGGGACGCATCGCGCCGATCATGATCGTGAACGATGGCTCTCTCACCGAGGACAATCAGAACATCCAGACGCTCCGCACCTCCATGCGGAATCCACGCAGCGTGACGGTGCCCGCGGTGTTCCGGCTCGCGGCAGCGGAAGGCACGCCGCGCATCCGTTTTGAGATCGTGCAGGCCATCTGGCAGACGCGGAACACCGACATGGTTCCACTGTTGATGGCCATCGCGTCCCGAGAAACGGATCGTCTCGTCTTTTACAGCGCCTGGCGTGCGCTGCGCGATCTCGCGAGCACGGAGCTGCTGAAACGCATGCTCAAAGACCCGCACGATGGCGTGCGCCGCGCTGCCTTGCTCGCGCTGCTGGAAGATGGCGCGTTGAGTCGCGATGAAGTGAGCAGTTTGACGAAGGATGCGGACGCGGAGACGGCCAAACTCGCGAGTCTGTGGATCAAGAACCACAGCGGCGATGCGCCGGAGATTTTGGTCAAAGGCAATGGCATCAGCGCCGCGAACGTCGCGCCGATCAAAGGCACGCCGCCAGAGATCAAGCCGCCCAGCACGCCAACGACGGTCGATGCGGCGCTCGCCGCGATGAAGGAGGCGAATGCGGAGCGTGGCCGGCTGCTCGTGCTGCATCCACAAGGCGCGGGCTGTGTCGCGTGTCATCACATCGCGGGTCGCGGCAATCACTTCGGGCCTGATTTGACCGGCATCGGCGACCGCGCGGAGTTGAAGCACCTGATTCAATCGCTCATCGAGCCGAGCGCGGTGATCACGGAGGGCTTCAACTCGCACGTCATCACCACCGCGAAGGCCACTCACATGGGCGTGCTGCTCGACGAGAGCGGTCTCGCCGTCACGCTCGGCCTCGCCACCGGCCAGCGCGAGCGCATCCAGCGCCGCGACATCACGAAGCAGGAAACGCTGCCCGTTTCCGCCATGCCGCCCTTCAATGCCATCCTCTCCGCGCAGCAGTGCGCCGACATCGCCGCGTGGCTGATGACACAAAAGGCCGGAGGAAAGGCACATTGACTCATTCTTGTGCAAATCGCACCCCCCACGGCCGTTTCACGAACATGAAATCCATCCTCTTCCTGCTCGCCGCTGGCAGCCTCGCCTTCAGCGCGGACATCACCGCCGAAAAAGCCGGCACGGTGGTCCACTTCGCCATCGAGGGGAAATCGATCTGTGATTACCAAATGGAGCCCGGCAAGGTGCCGGAGGGTGTGGCGGAGTCGTTTGCGCATGGGGCGCATCTGCATCCGATTTACTCGCCGAGCGGGAAACTCGTGACGGGCAATCACCAGCCGGATCATCCGTGGCAGCGTGGTGTGTGGATCGGATGGACGAAGACGGAGTTTGGCGATTCGCATCCGGATTTCTGGAACATGGGCAAAGATGGCAAAATCACCGCCGAAGTGCGTTTCGAGAAGCTGGAGAAGCTCTGGAACGGCCCCGCGGGTGGTTTCGTGAGCCGGCATGTGTTTCTCGATCATAGCCACACGCCCAATGAAAAGGTGCTGAATGAGACCTGGGAGGTCGCGGTATCGCAAAAGACGCTCGATGGCACGCTCGCGAATGTCATCGACCTCACCAGCACGCAGACCTGTGCGGGCGAAAAGGCTCTCAAGCTGCCGAAATACCACTACGGCGGCCTCGGCGTGCGCGGGAACCCGCTTTGGAATCCCGTCGATGCCGTCACCATGCTCACCAGCGAAGGTCACGACCGCAAAGCAGGCGACAACACCAAAGCGAAGTGGGTTCACCTCGGTGGTGAGGTCGATGGCGCGCCCACGGGCATCGTGGTGCTAATTCATCCGTCGAATTTCCGCTTTCCTCAGCCGCTGCGATTGAATCCGAAGAATCCGCAGCTCTGCGTGGCCCCTTCGCAGGATGGCGATTGGGCCATCGAGCCAGGAAAGCCGTATGTCTCCAAATACCGCCTCCTCGTCTTCGATGGGAAACCGGACGCGAAATGGCTCGAGGCGCAGTGGCAGAGCTATTCGGCCGCCCCATGAAACTCGGCGCTCCATCCGAGGCCGCGCTTGGCGAGCTCTTTGATCTGCTGCCGGAGGTGCAGGCATGGATCAAGGATGCGCGACATCGCTACCTGTGGGTGAACCGTGCCTTTTTGCTCAACTACGGGCTGCATCAGCTCGACGAGGTTTTAGGGAAGACGGATCATGATCTCTCGCCGCCGCATCTCGCGGCTCAATTTCTCGCTGGAGACGAGGCGGTGCTCGCCGGGAAGACGGTGCAGGGCCGGCTGGAGTTGATCGGCCGTTTCGATCACACCGCGTCGTGGAGTTTTACCACGAAGCGCCAGGTGCGCGATGCGAAAGGACGCGTCATCGGCACCACGGGCATCACGCGCGTGCTGGATGCCGCGCAGATCGACCAGCGCGAGGACATCCGCCTCGGCGTGGTCATTTCCATGATGACGCAGCGGCTAGGCAAGGCGGTGACGAATGCGGAGATGGCGAAGGCGGCCGGAATGTCATCGCGTGCCTTCGAGCGGACCTTTCTGCGTGAATACGGCCTGCCGCCGCAGCAGTATCTGAAGCGACTGCGCATCCAGACGGCCTGTCGGCTGCTGGTGGACACGCGTGAGTCGATTGCCTCCATCGCACAGCGCTGTGGGTTCGCGGATCAAAGCCATCTCACGCGTGAGTTTCGCCGCGTTACTGATGCCACACCTGCGGCTTATCGCGCCGAATACGCCGCCGCGAATGTTCCAAGCGCTGCCGTTTCTGTTCTATCCACCCAGAAGCGAAAACGCTAGCCTGTGAGCACCATGAAGCTCCAACCAGGCTCCACTCTCATTACCAACGGCCAGCTCATCGACGGCACCGGCGCTGCGCCCGTCCCGAATGCCGCCGTCATCGTCACCGATGGTCTCATCGAGTATGCGGGACCTGCGGTGGATGCTCCGCCCGTGCCTGACGCGCGGAAGATCGACGCGAAGGGCGGCACGATCATGCCGGGGCTGATCGAGGCGCACATTCATCTGACCTATTTCAATGTCACCGAGCTGCAGGACCTCGACATCAAGTTCCCGGTCGAATACGTCACGCTGCAATCGGCGGTGAATGCGAAGACCGCGCTCGAATGCGGCTACACCTCGGCACGCAGCGGCGGATGTCTGCACAACATCGACGTGTGGATGAAAAAGGCCATCGAGGAGGATATGATCCCAGGTCCGCGGCTTTCAGCGAGCGGCCGTGAAATCTGCGGCGCAGGCGGTTTGATGGACTGGAACCCGGATTATCGCAAAATCGGCATGGAAGGAATTGTCTTCATCGTGAACGGCCCCGAGCAGGCGCGCACCGCCGTGCGAAAACTCGTCAAAGACGGCATCGAGTGGGTGAAAACCTATCCCACGGGCGATGCGGCATCACCTGACATCAACGATCATCACACGCTCTGCATGACCTTCGAGGAAATGCACGCCGTCGTCGCCACCGCGCACAATCACGGCCTCAAAGTCACCGGCCACTGCCGCGCCCGCGACGGCATCTACAACGCGCTCAAGGCTGGTTACGACGCCATCGAGCACGGCACCTTCATGGACGCCGAGTGCCTTGATCTGCTTTTGAAGCGCAACGTGCCGATGTGCCCAGGCTTGGGCTTCGAGAAGTTCAGCGTGGATCGCGGCAAGGACTTCGGTTTGTCACAGCGTGTGATCGACGGTCATCAGGAGACGCTTGAAGCTGGAGCCGAAAGCGCGCGCATGGCGCTCAAAGCGGGCGGCACACTCGGCCTAGGCGGCGACTACGGCTTTGGCTGGACCCCGCACGGCACCTACGCGCAGGAGCTGACGTTCTTTGTGAACTACGTCGGCTTCAGCGTGCTCGACACCATCAACTGTGCCACTCTCGGCGGCGCGAAAATGATGGGGCGCGCCAACGAGATCGGCTCGCTCGAAAAAGGCAAGCTCGCCGACGTCCTCGTCGTGAATGGCGACGTGATGAAGGACATCAGCATTCTTGAAGACCGCAACAACCTGCTCGCCGTGATGCAAGGCGGCGCGGTGAAGGCGGGGACTCTGGTGAAAGCACCCGTCATCTGAAACTCGTCATGCGGACTTCATGGAGACATCGAAAGCTGCGCCAGCAAAGTAGCCATCTCGCTCCGCGAGATGAGTCTGGCGCTCTGCTAACAGACGACGCTTTAGAATGTTCGAAAGCCTTTCGTGCCTGCGACAGCCCTCAGCTCATCTCGCGGAGCGAGATGGCTACCATGCTTCGCCAATACTTTGATCTGCTTCAATTCTTCCACGCCAGCGCTCTTGAGAAAACCTTTGCCGGTCTTGGCATAGACCGGCTCCGCAGCGAAACGATCCTGAATGGCCAGCGCATCCGCCAGCACCCGCTGAAAGGAGGGATCGTTCAGTAGTTTCGGATCAATTGTCGTCGTATCCATGCTTTGAGTTTATCTTCCGCCGCCTTTCTCCGCAATCCCCGAATTCGCTCCCTATGTCTCGCCGACTCCTCGCCCTGCTCCTTTCTGTGTATTCCGTGTGTTCCGTGGTCACAGCCGCGGACCTCTTCGACAAACCCAACCTCGCAGCGTGGTGCATCGTGCCTTTTGATAAAGCGAAACGCTCGCCGGAGGCGCGTGCGGAGATGGTGGCGAAGATGGGGCTCAAAAAAGTGGCCTACGACTGGCGGCCGGAGCATGTGGTGGAGTTTGAGCGGGAGATCCTCGCGTATCAGAAGCACGGCATCGAGATGTTCGCGTTCTGGGGTGTGCATGACGAGGCGCTGCGGCTGTTTGAGAAATACAAGATGCACCCACAGCTCTGGATCATGATGAAAGGCACCGGCGACACGCAGGAGGCCCAGGTCAAATCCGCGGCGGAAGGACTGCTGCCCATTTTGGACAAGGCGAAGGCCATCGGCAGCCAGGTGGGCATCTACAATCACGGCGGCTGGGGCGGCGAGCCGGAGAACATGGTCGCGGTGTGCGACTACCTGAAAAAGAACCACGGCACCGACAACATCGGCATCGTTTACAACCTGCACCACGGTCATAGCCATCTCGACCGCCTGCCGAAGGCGCTCGAAGCGATGAAGCCACATTTGCTGTGCCTCAACCTCAACGGCATGGACATCGCGGGTGACACCAAGGGCCGCAAGATCCTCCCGCTCGGCGTCGGCACGCAGGATGTCACGGTGCTGCGCCAAATCCGCGCCAGCGGCTACAACGGCCCGATTGGCATTCTGAATCACACGGACGAGGACGCGGAGGGGCGTCTGCTCGACAACCTCGATGGCTTGAAGTGGCTCGTGCCGCAGCTTGATGATGCGAAGCCGGGGGTGAAGCCGAAGTATCGGACGTGGAGGGAGAAAGCGGAGAGCAAAGGGCAAAGGGCGGAGAGTTCCAAGCCGGAGAGCGTGGCGTCGATGAGCGAGGAGTTTGGAAAGGCGCTGAAGGGCGGCTGGGTGGTCGATGGGGATGCGGAGTATGCGAAGCTGCCGTTCACGGTGGAGTGTCGCGCGAAGTTGGATGGCAAGAAGGGCTACAACATCCTCGTCGCGTCCGAGATGAAGTCCTCGGCCTCGCATTGGGAACTCTACACGCACGCGGGTCGCGGCACGCTGGCGCTCTACATGCCCGGACGCGGCGGCGATTACGATTCGAAGGTCGATGTGTGCGACGGGAAGTGGCACGACTTGCTCGCGAGCGTGGATGAGAAGGGCGTCGTGCTGTGGGTGGATGGGAAGCAGGTCGCCAACGTAGAACGGACTTTCCAGTCCGTTCCCGATCCGAATCGGACTGGAAAGTCCGATCTACGTCTGGCCTTCGGCCGGCTCGTCGAGGGCGGTATCGGCTGCGATGGCATTCTCGATGACGTGCGCCTCACGCGTGGCGTGATGAAGCCACGCAAGACCACCTCGCCGCGTCAGCGCATGGACAACACGCTCGGCTTGTGGAGCTTTGACGATCTCGACTCGCTCCTGCCGCCGCCCGCGCCGAAGGCTGCGGAGTTCACGCCGACACGCGAGCCGCTCGACAAGGCGCAAAACATCCACTGGCAGGAGTTCGTGAATCGCGAGCGCGTCTTCGACTTCTACGGCAAGCAGGCGCTGCATTTCATGAAGCAGAAGCCGCTGCCCGCGCTCATCCCGCCCTTCCCCGGCCTCGACGGCGGCCAACAAGGCCACTGGGGCAATCAAAACGACCAGGTGACGTGGAAGGATGGCCGCTGGGCTGCGAGTGATCTGGGGAGTGTGTTCAGCGGGGTGTTTAAAGGGGGGGGCATCACCCTACCCAAGGGGGTGTGCGTACGTTTCGATGACAAAGCCGCGGTGTTTGATCCGATGGAATTCAGATTCCCAGTGGTTTGGACCGGTGGCTTCATCAAGCTCAACGATAATCGGCATGGTTTTATGGCAGGCGCTCCCATGGACGGCAAACAAATCAATTTACCGGTCATTAGTTGTCGCGGCGACGCGCCCATTTACCTCGGCTTCTATCGTCATGCGGGCGAAGTAATCTTCTCTTATTCGATAGATGGTAAGCAGCAATTCTTGAATGCTCGTCCGGAAACAGCTGATCTCAAGCCACTTACGAATGGCGGCCCTTCCCAATGGCCGCAGTGGATCGAAACCAAAGGAGAACTCGGCACGCAGACAACTTTCGCCACGGATCGGATCACGATCCCGTTCGAGAATCCGTATGGCACGCTGTTCTTCATCACGGCGCATGATTTCTTCAGCGATGGCACCGCAGCTGTCGCCACGATGACGGGGGAAGTGTGGCTCGTTAAGGGCATCGACGAAAAGCTCGAAAAGCTGCGCTGGAAGCGATTCGCCACCGGTCTGCATCAGCCGCTGGGAATGAAGATCGTGAAGGACAGGCTTTATGTTCTAGGTCGCGATCAGATCACCTGCCTGCATGACCTCAATGGTGATGACGAAGCGGATTTCTATGAGTGTGTGACGAATGCGATGACCACCTCGCCGGGCGGGCATGACTTCATCGTGGGGCTTGAGATGGATAAACAGGAGCGTTGGTATTTCGCGTCTGGCAATCAAGGCGTGTGCCGCGTTAATGGCGTGAGGCATGCTTTTCAGGCAGCGATAAACCCGGCTACGGGCAAACCCATGCGGGAATCCAACACGATTGAAGTCCTCGCCACCGGCTTCCGCAATCCGAATGGCTTGGGGCTCTCGGCGGATGGGCGATTTGTCACGACGAGTGTGCAGGAGGGCGATTGGACGCCGGCGACGTCGATTTGTCAGATTGAGCTCGATCAGAATCTCGGTGCGCATTTTGGTGCGGGTGGTCCGAAGGATGGGAAGCCGCCGGAGCCGGTGTTGATGTATTTGCCGCGTGGCGAGGACAACTCGGCGAACTCGCAGGTTTTCATCACGAGCGAGAAATGGGTCGCATTGAAGGGCGACAACAATCTCATCCATCTCTCTTCGGGTGGTGGTGGTGCTTGGTTGGTCATGCGGCAGCAGGTGAAGGGTCGCTGGCAGGCTGCGGCGGTCAAAATCAGCGGGAATTTCGACTCGGGGCCGCAGTGTGCGCGATTCAATCCGAAGGATGGGCATCTGTATGTGAATGGCATGCAGGGCTGGGGCAGCTACACGCCGAAGGACGGCTGCTTCCAACGCGTGCGCTTCACCGGCGGCGATAAACCGGTGCCGGTGGCGTTTGAGGCTCGCGACAACGGCGTGCTCATTCGTTTCAACCAGGCGGTGAAGGACGCGGATGCCGCGACGTGCTTTGCGCAGTGCTGGAACTACAAATACGGGCCGCAATACGGCTCGCCGGAGTATTCGGTGAAGTATGCCGACACGCCCGGCCACGATCCGCTGGAGGTGCGCAGCGTGCAGAAGCTCGAGGGCGGCAAGGCGCTCTTCCTCGAGATCCCGCAAATCGTGCCTGCGAACCAGATTCACATCCGCGTGAGAACCGGACACGATGTTTTCATCACCGCGCATGCGCTGGCGGAGCCGTTCACGGATTTCCCCGGCTACACGAAAATCGCCAAAACGAACCACGCGGCGCAAATCGGCCTCGAAGCCCCGAAACCGGCCAAACCGAACCCTTGGGCCAAAGGCGAGCCCGGACGCGAAATCGTCGTCGAAGCCGCTTTGGGGCTGCAATTCGTCCAAAAGCAGCTTTTGGCCAAAGCGGGCGAAAAACTCACGATTTGCTTCAAGAACCCCGATGTCGTGCCGCACAACTGGCTGCTCGCGAAGCCCGGCTCGCTGCAAAAGCTCGGCGAGAAGTGTAATCTCATGATCACCGACCCGCAAGGCATGCAGAAGCACTACGTCCCCGACAGCGACGACGTCATCGCCTACACCGACATGACCAATCCGAAGGGCGAGTTTGTGATTCACCTCACCGCGCCGAAGGAAAAAGGCGAGTATCCGTATCTCTGCACCTTCCCCGGCCACTGGATGGTGATGAACGGGGTGATGAAGGTGGAGTGAGGATTTCGTCGAAAACCTGTGCGGCTTGCGCTCGTAGTCTGGGCCATGCCAGCCAGCACCAGCCGTCGCCACTTTTTATCCACGCTCGCCCTTTCCGCTGCCGCCCTTCGCGGTCAGGAGAGTGCTCCGAAATTCCCACCGACTCGCATCATCACGAAGGGGCCGGGCTTTCACTGGTTCGCTTACTACGACAAGCTGCAGTTCTCACCGGACAATCGCTTCGTGCTGTCGAACAAGGTGGGCTTCGAGCATCGCTCCCCCACCGCCGATGATGTGATCGAGGTGGGCATGGTGGACATCCAGGATGGCGACAAATGGATCCCGCTGGGCAAATCGAGTGCCTGGTGCTGGCAACAGGGCTGCATGCTGCAATGGATTCCCGGCAGTGAGTCGAAGGTGATTTGGAACGACCGCGAGAAGGACAAGTTTGTGAGCCACATCCTCGACGTGAAGACGATGGAGAAGCACACGCTCCCCTTCCCGATCTATGCCTTGAGCCCGAATGGCAAGGAAGGCGTGAGTTGTGACTTCGCACGTGTGGCGGATTGCCGGCCCGGCTATGGCTACGCGGGCATTCGCGACCGCTTTTTCGATGACATGGCCCCGGAGGGCAGCGGCGTGACGCATGTGAATCTCGAAACGGGTGTCGAGAAGCTCATCGTGAGCCACAAGACGCTCGCGAATACCGGCACCGTGATGGAAAACCATCCCGATTCGAAGCATCACGCCTATCATTTGCTCGTGGGGCCGGATGGGAAGCGATTCATCATGCTTCACCGCTGGACGCAGCCCAAGGGCGGCCACCTCACGCGTCTGATCACGGCAAACATGGATGGCAGCGACCTGCGCATCGTGATCCCGAACGGCTACGCCTCGCATTTCATCTGGCGGGACGCGACGCACATCCTCTCGCAGGCGAAGAACTGGTTAGGAAACACCGACTGGGGTGATTTCCTCTTCGAGGACAAGGACAGCGGCATCGTGGAGGAGGTCGGGCATGGCATTCTCGATAAATCCGGCCACCTCACCTACCTGAAGAACAACGAATGGATCCTGAATGACACCTACGCCCAGGGCGTCCGCCGCATCCAGACGCCTCACCTGTATCAAATCGCTACCCAGAAGCGCATCGACCTCGGTCATTTCGTCCAGCCCCCGGACTACAAGGGTGAATGGCGTGTGGATTGCCACCCGCGCAGCAGCCGGGACGAGAGGCTGGTCTGCATCGATGCCCCGGATGGCACCAATGGACGCCAACTCCACCTGATCGACATCACCGGCCTCATGGGCTGAGCCCGAACAGCAGGCGGGATATTCCAGTCTGCCGCAGCCGAAGGAGCAAAATTCACTAGTGCATTTTTTCTCCGTCACCCCTATCCTTTTGCACACCAACCTTCCCGGCTCTTTTCAGCCCACGTTTTCAGCCTCTCCAGCCATGGTCCAAGATCTCTCCACCCTCACCGCGTTCATCGACGGCGAACCGCATCGTTTTGAAACCGGCGACACGCTGCTCAACTTCATCGACCGGCATCGCGGACGCAGTTTTGTGCCGACGCTTTGTGACGCGCCGCAGCTCGAGCCGTATGGCGCGTGCCGCGTTTGCAGTGTGGAGGTGGCTTTGCAGGCCGACGGGCCGCGTCGCGTGGTGGCGAGTTGTCACACGCCGATTGCGCCGGGCATGCACATTTACACGGAGAGCCCAAAGGTGCGTCGTCTGCGCAAAAACATCGTCGAGCTCGTGCTCACGGATCATCCGCTGGACTGCCTGACCTGCGAAGTGAGCGGAAACTGCGAACTTCAGACCGTGGCGGCCAAGGTGGGCATCCGTGGCGTGCGTTACCCGGCGGGCGCGAATCATCTCGACCGCGCGAAGGACCGCTCGCATCCCTACATGACGAGTGAGCTGTCGAAGTGCATCAACTGCTCCCGCTGCGTGCGTGCCTGCGATGAAATCCAGGGCCAGCATGTGCTCTCAATGCATGGTCGCGGCTTCAACGCGAAGATCATCAAAGGCCTCGACCAGTCCTTCGCGGATTCGGAGTGCGTGAGTTGCGGTGCCTGTGCGCAGGCCTGCCCGACCTCGGCGATCAGTGATGTGTTCTTCTCCAAATCCATCGAAGCGACGAAGAAGACGCGCACGGTGTGCACCTACTGCGGCGTCGGCTGCAATCTGAATGTCGCCACGAAGGGCAACGAGGTGCTCAGCATCCAGGCGCCTGTCGATGCGGAGGTGAATCACGCGCACACCTGCTTGAAGGGCCGCTTTGCGTTCAAGTTCTACAATCACAAGGATCGCCTGCGGAAGCCGCTCATTCGTCAAAGCGACGGCACCTTCAAAGAAAGCACCTGGGACGAGGCCTACGATCACATCGTGACCAACCTCACGCGCATCAAAAACGAGCACGGTGGCAATGCGGTGGCCGGCATTTCGTCCGCACGCTGCACGAACGAAGAAAACTACCTCATGCAGAAGTTCATCCGGCATGTGATGGGCACCAACAACATCGACTGCTGCGCCCGCGTCTGCCATTCGCCGACCGCCTGGGGCATGCAGAAGTCTTTTGGCACTGGCGCGGCCACGAACAGCTACGAGGACATCGAGCACACGCGCTGCGTCATGGTCATCGGCGCGAATCCAACCGAAGGCCACCCCGTCACCGGCGCACGCCTCAAACAGCACATCATGAAGGGCACACCGCTCATCGTGATCGACCCGCGCAAGATCGAACTCGTGCCGTATGCGAAGCATCATCTGCAACTCCGCCCCGGCACGAACGTCGCTTTGCTGAACATGTTCGCGCGATGCATCCTCGATGCCGGTTTGGTGAAAACGGAGTTCGTGCGCAAACGCTGCGAAAACTGGGAGGAGTTCGAAAACGGCCTCAAAGCCCTCGATTTGGACGAACTGGCCAAAATCACCGGTGTGGCCGTCGAAACGGTTCGTGCCGCCGCTCTCGAATACGCCAGCGCGGAGGCTGCCATGAGCTTCCACGGCCTCGGCGTCACCGAACACGAGCAAGGTGCGAAGACAGTTATGCTCATCTCGAACATCGCCATGATGACCGGCAACATCGGTCGTCCCGGCGTCGGCGTGAACCCGCTGCGCGGTCAAAACAACGTGCAGGGTGCCGCCGACATGGGCTGCCAGCCGCATCAAGGCGCGGGCTACTTTGAGATGAACGATCTCGCCGTGCAGAAGCGCTACACCGAGTTCTACGGCACACCCGCTCCGACTGAACCCGGCTGGAAGATCCCGCAGATGTTCGACGCGGCCATCGAAGGCAAGTTGAAGGCCCTCTGGCTCATGGGCGAAGACGTCGTTCAGACCGATCCCGATGCGCATCACGTCCGCCACGCGATGGAAAGCCTCGAATTCCTCGTCGTGCAGGAGATTTTCATGACCGAGACGGCCAAGTATGCGCACGTCATCCTCCCCGCGTCCTCCTTCCTCGAAAAGAGCGGCACCTTCACCAACGCCGAGCGTCGCGTGCAACGCGTGAACGCCACCGTGAAGCCGCTCGAAGGCACCAAGCCCGACGGACAGATCATGTGCGAAGTCCTGCAACGCTTCGGCTTCCCGCAGCCCGACTACACGCCCGATGGCGTGCTCGCCGAGATCGCGCAGATCGTTCCCTTCTTCAAAGGTGCCACTTGGGAAAACCTCGGCGAACAAGGCCTGCAATGGCCGATCAAGGAAGGCGGCATCGACACGCAGATCATGCACCAGGAGCAGTTCGCCCGCGGCAAAGGCCACTTCCATTACTTCGACTGGAAGGAGTCCACCGAGCTCAAGACGAACGGAGCCCAGTTCCCCTTCATCCTCACCACCGGCCGCATTTTGGAGCACTACAACTGCGGCACCATGACCCGCCGCACCGGCAACAGCGAAATCGTCGTGCAGGACTACCTCTCCATCAATCCCGCCGACGCCCAGCGCAAATCCATCCGCACCGGCGACCGCGTCCGTCTCAGCAGCGCCCGCGGCGAGGTCGAACTCGAAGCCCGCGTCACCGATGAAGTGAAGCCCGGCATCCTCTACACCACCTTCCACTTCCCCGAAGCCATGGTGAACAATGTCACCGGCCCAGGCTGCGACGCCGACACCATGTGCCCCGAATACAAAGTCATCGCGGCGGATGTCGAATTCGTCAGCGTCGGCAAACCGAAGAAGAAGCGGATGATGAAGATGGCGTGACAGTTCCCTCTCATCAAACCATTCTATGAAGACTTTCCGACCATTGCTTCTGCTACTCGTCATAGCTCTGACATCCTGTTCGTCATCAGTATCGAATCAGCAGCGGGCTACCATGCTCGCGACTGCTGCAACAGGAGTCACCAATCCCGGGGTCTATTGGGTTCCTTCGAGCGGATTCATGGCAGACGCGACATTTGTGGGCATGTCAAAAGCAGCCCCATCTCGCATGGCACAACACCTAGCCAGCCTCCTCCGAGAAGCTGGGGACAGAGGCGAGACCGTAGTTGTGGCTGGCCCTGGAAGCCTCAAAGCGGGCCAAGTTTGCGCAGATGCCCTTCGGTTGCAGCCCCGGCCTTTGCCCAAGCTTACCCTTGTTTTTATTGGATCGGCGAAGGATGGCGCTGCGGTGAGTCAGGCATCCGCGAAAGTCCGATGTCGCTTTCACCATGTGCTGCCTTGATAAACTGTGGTCGTCTGCGGCCACGATCACGGCACCAGCATCCGAAGCGGCATCTGGCGGGAGCAGATCTGCCCCACGACCGTTATCAAAGTCGGCCAGAACATGAAAGATGGCGCAATCCAACGTGATCGCCTTGTGCGAGAGTGACCTGCAACATCTTCCGCACTTTTGGAGTTATCATCTCCTTCAAAAGCCTCGCTTCATCTGTTTCATGCCCTTTTTCCGTCTTTCGATCGTCCGTTTATGGCTGCCTGCCATTCTCATCACTGCGTCGGGATGCAATCTGGCACCGAAAGTTGCGACACCGGATTTGAAGCTCCCAGTGGAGTTCAAGACACAAGGGCCGTGGAAGGTGGCGCAACCGAAGGATCATGAGACGCGAGGAAACTGGTGGCGGCTGTTTGGTGATGCGAAGCTGAATGAGTTGATGGCGGAGGCTGAGAAAGCCAGCCCCACGCTGGAAATCGCCAGCCAGCGGGTGCAGGAGGCGCGGGCGCTGGCTCGTGCGGATCGGGCGGGCTTGTTTCCGTTCGCGACGGTGACCAACAGCATCCGTCGTGATCGCAGCAGCGGCGCGATGGCGTTTCAGTTCGCAGGTGGACGCTCCCGCAATACGATCCTCAACCAGCTAGATTTCAGTTATGAACTGGATTTCTGGGGCAAGAACCGCAACACCGCGAAAGCGGGAATGCTTCGCTCGGAAGCAGTTGAGGCAGACTGGCAGAGTGTTCGGCTGGGATTGCTCAGCGAGCTGGCGATGAACTACTTTGCCCTGCGCACGCAGGATGCGCAGATCGCCTTGTTGCGCCGCACGGTGGAGGTGCGGGCACGGGCGGCGGATCTGGCCCGCACCCGTTTTGCTCAGGGCGACATTGCACAAGTCGATGTCGCGCAAGCGGAGACAGATCACGCGGAGACTCAGGCGGAGGCTATTGGCCTGGAGCGGCAGCGAGGCGAGCTGGAGCATGCCATCGCCCTGCTGCTCGGCCGCGTGCCTTCCGCTTTCACTTTGCCTGCGATACCGATTTCGGGTGCGCCCCCTTCCCTGCCTCGTTCGGTGCCCAGCACGCTGCTGGAGCGTCGCCCGGACATTGCTTCCGCCGAGCGTGTGATGGCGGCGACGAATGCCGAGATCGGTGTGGCACGCGCTGCCTTTTTTCCCAGCATCACGCTTGGTCTCAGCGGCGGCACGCAGACGAGCTTCATTGAAAAAATCGCCGACTCGCATGCCCGCATCTGGGGGCTTGGGCCAGCCGCCATCGAGTGGCCACTGCTGCGAGGCGGAGCCGTGAAAGCAAATGCCGAAGCCGCGAAGGCACGCTATGAACAAAGCGCCGCGAGCTACCGGCAAACAGTGCTTGCCGCGATGCGTGACGCGGAGGATGCCCTCACGGCACTCGATGTGCTGCGCAGGCAATCCGCCGCTCAAGACGCCACCGTGGCATCCGCATCGAAAGCCCTCGAACTCTCGCAAAAGCGCTACGACTCCGGCCTCGTGGCCTACTATGAGGTGCTCGATGCACGCCGCACGCAGCTGCGAGCCGAACGTGAGTCCACCAGACTTCGCGGTGAGCTGTTTGTGGCCACAACGATGCTCGTGAAGGCTCTCGGCGGAGGCTGGTAAATCCGATCACTCCGGCTTCACGAGCGTTGTGTGGCCACTGATGGTCGCTTCATACCAGCCGGGGAATCCACGCCACGAGACCTTGCCCTTCGCATCGGTCTTCAACGTGACCTCCGTGTGCCACTTCCGGCCGATCCATTCCTCCAACACTTCGCCGCGAGGGCGGATGGACCAATCTTTGGACCACGACGCCGCCTCCGGCTTCCAGTGCGAGCCTTCCCAGAAGCCCCACAGCAGAAAACTCGTGTAAGCCGGATGGCTGAAGACGGCGATGAGCACATCCCGTGTGTAATCGGCGGCCAGTGACTCGTCCTCGGTGGTCACGATGTCATATTCGGTGATCGCCTGATGCGGCACAATCTTCGCAAAACGATCTGTCACGGCCAGCAAGTGCTCGGGTGATGGCAGGTAGCTCTCGTGAAAGTGCGCCTGATTGCCGAGGCCGGCCACGGTGAAGCCATCGGCGTTTAGCTTCTCGATGTAGGTGAAGGTCTCATCACACTGCGGGCCCGGACGGAAGACCTGGTCCTCGTTGACGAAGAAGGGCAGTTTCGTGAGCGAACGTGCCAGCGTGAAGACCTCGCGGTCGAGCTTTTCGAGTCCAGGACGCTTGTTCAGCATGTCCGCACCGCCCCAGGCGATGGGATGATTGATCACATCCCACTCGATGACGCGATCCTGCACAAAAGCCATGCGCTCCTTCACGCTGTCGAGCGTGCGCTGGCGGATCACCGCGGTGTCCTTGATGTCGTGAAGATTGAAGGGCGTGGCCACCTGCATGAGGTAATGCCCGCGCACCGGGATGTGACGCTCGGCGAGCCATTTGAGAGCCGTTTCGATCTCCGCGTTGCGTTTGGCTTTTCGGTCGTCTTTGAAGTCAGGAGCCCAGTTGCCGTCTTTGAGGTCGTTTTCGAAAACGACGATGCTGAAGAGCTTGTCGATGATTTCACGGTAGCGGCGATCATCTTCGCTTTCGCCGCTGAAACGCTTCGCCACCACGGCGGAGCCAAAACCGAACGCATGACGCCGCAGCGATAATTTCACCTCGGTGTCAGGCATCGGCTGGCCGTCTTTGTCTTTCACGATCATCGACAGATCCTTCTTCCGATGCTGCTCGATGCGTTCCAGAGCGGCTTTTCGCCACGGTGCATCGGGCTCACGTCCGGCATAATTGCGCGGGATGAGCTTGGCCTTCGGAAACAGCGCCACATCCATCGTCGCGGGATACTTCAGCACGCGGATGCTCTCCACCTCAATGCTTTGCTCCTTTTGACCGCACAGCAGCACCACGGCTGCCTTGTCAGCAGGCGCGGCGTCATCGGTCACAAACACCACCGGCTGCTCCGTCCAGTCGCGATGAATGCCCACGCCAATCGTCGGGCCGAATGAGGTGTAGGGTGCCCCTCGAAGCTGGAGCTTCGCCAGCACCTCGCCGGAGGGCGCGGAGCCCACGACACGGGCTTTGATCACAGCCAGCACACGCTCACCTTTGGCGATGGCGGCCGAAACGGGAGCCGTGAACTGTGCCGAGTAGGCTTTCGCCGGATCAGCCTGCGTGATCGTGATGCGCTTTCCCTTCTCCATGGCTTCCGCCTTGCCTGCCGTCTCATTGGCGCTGGCTTGCAATGAGGTGTCAGCTCGCACATCCACTCCCCCCGGAGGCAGGTCGAGGGCGATGGCAGAGGAAACGAGCAGCAAAAGGATCAAAAACTTCATGCGGGCATTCTGTGGCTTGTTTTCACCGAGCTGACAAATGCCAACATGCTGCCCGCGTATAGGTTGCATGCGCTTCTTTGCCTTTTGCCTCCTCGCCATTGCCAGTCTCGCTGCTGAGACTCCGCTTTCGTTCACTCTCCAGACTCGCTCGGCCGATGGGAAAGCCGCGCTGGTGAAGGAAACCTGGCTGCCGTCCCGCTCGGCCATCATCGTGTGCGACATGTGGGACCTGCATCATTGCAAAAACGCCGTTGTGCGCGAAAGCGAGATGGCTCCTCGCATGAACGAGGTGCTCGAAAAAGCCCGCGCCGCTGGTGTGCTGATCATTCACGCCCCCAGCTCCTGCATGAAGCCCTACGAAGGCACGCCCGCCCGTGAACGAGCCAAAACAGCGCCGCAGGCTGCTCGTCTGCCGAACCGCATCGGCGAGTGGTGCAAACAGATCCCCACCGAGGAGATGCAGGTGTATCCGCTGGATCAAAGCGATGGCGGTGAGGACGATGATCCCGCCGAGCATGCCGCGTGGGCGAAGGAACTCGAAGCCAAAGGCCTCAATCCGAAAGCGCCATGGACCAAACAGATCGACACGCTGCGCATTGACCAGTCCAAAGACGCCATCAGCGACAGCGGAGTCGAGATTTGGAACCTCCTCGAAGCGCGAAACATCGACAACGTCATCCTGATGGGCGTGCATCTGAATATGTGCGTGAGCGGGCGCCCCTTTGGTCTGCGGCAGATGGCGAAGAACGGGAAGCACGTCGTGCTCATGCGAGACCTCACGGACACGATGTATAATCCCGCCCGCTGGCCCTTCGTGAGCCACACCCGCGGCACAGAGCTCTTCACGCGGCATGTGGAGCGTCTCATCTGCCCCACGATCACCTCCGATCAGATCATCGGTGGCCAGCCGTTTGCCTTTAGCGACGCGACCGCGGGCAAAAAACGCCTCCAGATCATCCTTCTCGGCGACAGCACGACCGAAGCGAGCTTTCCAAAGAAATACGCTTCTGACGAACCGCAGTTCGAGGACATGCTCCGCGTCAAACTGGCGACGGAGGGCGATCTGCCCCCGTGCGATGTTTATAACGAAGGCGTCAGCGGTGAGTTCATCCGTCGCCTGCTCGACACCCGCTACGACAAAGCGGTCAAAACCAAGCCGCAGGCCGATTACATCTTCATCCGCTACGGGCTCAATGATGCGGCGAAGGTCAAAGACTTCAAAACCGCCTTCCCGAAGGATTTTCGGGAGTTGCTCGCACGTCTGCGCCAAGACCACCCGAAGGCCCTGCTCATCCCCATGACTGCCATTCCGTATGCCGTGGACAATTTGCACGAGGACATCAACGCCCTCATCAAACAGATCGCCGCCGAGGAAAAGCTCACGCTCTTCGATATTGCGCCACGTTATCTCGCCGAGCTGAAGAAGAACCCGGATGGCCTCAACTACCGCCGTTTCCCGCTTTCGAAGATCCCCGAGAATCTGCGTCCGCTCGCCACACCTTACGTCGTGCCCGAGGGCACCGAGCCAAAGGTCGTCGTGATGGACAACCGCCTCGACGGCCTCTTCGGCCACATCCCCGGCTGGGCCGGCGACCGGCATCCGAACCTCGCAGGCTACAACGTCATCGCTGACGAGACCGCGAAGTGGCTCGCGCCGATCATCCGGAAAAAGTAAGGCTCACCAGCCGCGGAGTTTCACATGCACCTGGGCCACTTTGCCCATGTAATGGTCCATTTTGTAGTCCGTGGCCGCTTTCACCATATGCTCCTTGGCCTTCGCGTTGTCGCCAATGGCCTCAAAATAGAGCCCGAGATAAAGGTGGGCATAGCAGCGATGGTTTCGCAGTTCATTGCCCTCACCCAACTCAGCGGCTTTGAGCACATCCTCCGGCTTCGCCTTGCCCGCGAAGAGCTCATGCACCTGCTTCATCGGCACGCGGGCATCGCCCTCGATGGGGATGAGCACCTGTCTCGCCGCCTTGACACCATCGGCCTTCGCCACGCAGAGGAAGTGCCACGCGGCGTTTTCCACATCGTTCGTGTTGTAGGTCTGGTGCGTCTCAAACTGCTCGCGCCCGGCTTTGAAGTCGCCCGTGTAGTAGAGCGAGAGCCCCCGCTGCCAAAGCTGCGGCTTCACCTCCGGCTCCAGCTTCAACAGCGCATCGAAGGCCTCGACGGACTCTTTGGGCTTGGCGTCGTAAAACATCTGCACGCCCCGCTCGAAAGCGGAACGAGCCGTTTCCTCGGCGAAAGCAGTGAGCGAGAGCAAAAGAAGAGCTGCGAAGACTTTCATCACGCAGCAGAACGCACCGTGGCGTAGTTTCTTTTGCCTTTGCGGAGCACGCAGACCTTGCCGCCGAGGAAATCCGCGGCGGTGATGGTCACGGGGGCGTTGGCGGCCACTTGGACGTTGTTGATGTAGAAGCCGCCACCTTTGAGGAGACGGTTCGCATCGCCTTTCGAGGTAGCGAGGCCGAGGGTGACGAGCAAATCGGGCACGCTGGGGATCGCGGCGAGATCGACGGAGCAGCTCGGTGCGGATGCGGTGGCCTCGATGAGCGTGTCCACGTCCGCGGTGGCCAGATCGGCACCACCAAAGAGGGCGTCGGAGGCCAAGATGACCTTTTGGAGCTCCGCGTCGCCGTGGACGAGCTTCGTGACCTCGGCAGCGAGACGTTTGTGACCGCTGCGCAGCTCAGGACGAGCAGCGTGCTCGGCCTCGATAGCGGTGATCTCTTCCTGACTCAGCAGCGTGAAGTAGCGGAGGAAACGCGGCACGTCCGGGTCCTCGCTGTTCACCCAGAACTGGTAGAAGGCATACGGGCTCGTCTTGTTGCGGTCCATCCAGATCGCACCGGCCTCGGACTTGCCGAATTTTTTGCCGCTGCTCGTCGTGATGAGCGGGAAGGTGATCAC
The DNA here is from genome assembly GCA_016795465.1 of Verrucomicrobiaceae bacterium. Taxonomy (GTDB): domain Bacteria; phylum Verrucomicrobiota; class Verrucomicrobiia; order Verrucomicrobiales; family Verrucomicrobiaceae; genus Prosthecobacter. The sequence continues at coordinate 20,791 of JAEUHK010000119.1, forward strand.
ATGCGCCGATTCGCCGCGCATTTTGCGGATGAGGTCGAGGCCGGAGACCATGTTGCCCCACTGGTCACTGCCGCCGATCTGGAACCGGCAGCCGTGCAGGTCAAAGAGCTTCACGAAGTCATACGCCTGCAGGATCATGTAGGTGAACTCGGTGAAGCTGATGCCATTCTCGAGCCGCGCGGAGACGCTCTCGCGGCTGAGCATGACGGAGATGGAGAAGTTTTTGCCCACATCGCGCAGCAGATGCACGGCGCTCATGCTGCCGATCCAGTCGCCGTTGTTCACGACGATGGTTTTTTCTGGATCGAGGATGGTGCGCACCTGCACGCCGATTTTTTCGACATACTGGGCCACGGTTTCGGGCGTGTTCAGCGTGCGCTCGTTGGCCTTGCCGCTGGGGTCGCCGATGAGGCCGGTGCCGCCACCGAGGATGGCGATGGCTTTGTGCCCGTGCTCCTGCACGCGGCGCAAAGCCATGAGCGGCAGCAGATTGCCGATGTGAAGGCTGTCCGCGGTCGGGTCAAAGCCGCAGTAGAAGGTCTGCGGCGTCTTGAGCGATTCGTGGATGGCTTCGAGGTCGCTGGTCTGCTTCAGCAGGCCGCGCCATTCGAGATCGGCGATGAGGTCGGTGGGCATGGGCCGTCTCTTGTGAAGCGGCCCGGCGGGGTGTCAAGGCACCGAAAACATCTGCCGCGGCCTCGGAGGGCACAAAGTTGGGCGGCGCGAGTGTTTGCACGGGCCTTCCGGGCGATTATAGCGATGGGAAACCTCATGCTGACCTCCTTCATCCCCGTGCTCGACGCCCTCCCGCAGCGCAAATCGCCGCTCATGGAGCGTTTTGCCGCGTTGCTGGAGCCGAAAGGCCCCGCTCAAATCGAGGCCATGGCCCGCGAGAGCCGCCAGATCACCCGGCGAAACTTCGGCCGCACCATGCGCCTCTTTGCCCCGCTGTATGTCTCGAACGAGTGCGTGAACAACTGCTCCTACTGCGGATTCTCTCGCGACAACAACGCCATCCTCCGCGTCACGCTCACCATTGACCAAGTCATCCGCGAGGCCCGGCATCTGATCGATCAGGGCTTTCGCAACATCCTCCTAGTGGCGGGTGAGCATCCTCGCTTCGTGAGCGAAGGTTATCTCGAAGAGTGCATCCGGGCACTGCGCGACATCGTGCCGACGATCGGCATCGAGGTGGGCCCGATGGAGGCGCCAGAGTATGAGCGTATGGTGAAAGCGGGTGCGGAAGGCCTCGTCGTGTATCACGAGACCTATGACCGTGTAGTTTATGAGCAAATGCACACTGCCGGGCCGAAGAAGGATTTTGACTGGCGGCTCGCCTGCCCGGAACGCGGCTACGAGGGCGGCTTTCGCCGCATTGGCATCGGCGCCTTGTTTGGCCTGAGCGACTGGCGTTTGGAGGCGCTGCGCCTCGCCGCGCATCTCGAACATCTTTATAAGCACTGCTGGAAATCGACCTTCACCGTGGCCTTTCCTCGTCTGCGGCCTGCTGCGGGTGGTTTCAAGCCCATGACCGATTTTCCCGATTGGGCGCTGGTGCAGACCATCTGCGCCTTCCGCATCACCTTCCCCGAGGTGGGCATCGTGCTCAGCACTCGCGAGCCCGCGCCGCTGCGCGATGCGCTGGCACCG
>JAEUHK010000092.1 GCA_016795465.1 Verrucomicrobiaceae bacterium
ATCACGTCGGTGAAGTCATCCCACACGAAATGCGGCAGCAGGAAGCGATCGTGCAGATCGGTGCCCCAGCGCACTAGATTCTGCTCATACGGCTTGTTCCAAAATCTCGCGATGGCGGCACGGAGCAGCAGATGCTGCGCGAGGCTCATCTCGGCATGCGGCGGCATTTCAAAGGAGCGCAACTCGACGAGGCCGAGGCGCCCGGTGCTGCTGCTGGGGTCAAACATCTTGTCGATGCAGAACTCCGTGCGGTGCGTGTTGCCCGTGGCATCACAGAGGATGTTGCGGAAGATGCGATCGACGAGCCAGGGCGGCGGCGTGCCGGCCTTGTCGGTTTGTTTCTTCAACTCGCGGAAGGCCAGTTCGAGCTCGAACAGCGCGTCATTGCGTGCCTCATCGACACGCGGGCACTGGCTGGTGGGGCCGATGAAGAGACCGCTGAAGAGGTAGCTGAGGCTCGGATGGTTGTGCCAGTAGCCGAGCAGTGATTTGAGCAAATCCGGGCGGCGCAGGAAGGGCGAGTCCTTCGGTCGCTCGCCGCCGATGACGATGTGATTGCCACCACCGGTGCCGGTGTGGCGTCCATCGACCATGAATTTCTCCGTGCCCAGCCGTGTGAGCCGTGCCTCCTCGTAAAGTGTCTTCGTGTTGTGCACGAGCTCGTCCCATTGCTTCACGGGATGCATGTTCACCTCGATCACCCCGGGATCAGGCGTGACCTTGATCACCTGAAGGCGCGGATCATACGGCGGTGGCGTGCCTTCGACGATGACAGGCATTTTCAAAGCGGCCGCGACATCTTCGACAGCCGCGACGAGATCGAGATAGTCCTCCGTGGAGACCACCGGCGGCATGAAGACATGCAGGCGGCCGTTGCGCGGCTCAAAACAGATCGCGGTGCGGATGATCCAGCTCGCGGATTCCTGCGGCATCGGGAAGCGCGACTTCAAATCGCCGAACGCATCATCATCGCGGCTCAGATCGGGCGGCAGCGGCTCGATCTTGCGGCGTTCCGGCTTGCCCTGGCCGCCGTATTGGCCGGTGATGTAGTTGGAAGCCGCGGCGGATGGTTTCGGCGGAGCCTCCATGCCGTCCAGCCAATCGGCGACGGCGCGGAGGAAGTGCTGGCGGTTCTCCGGACGCTCCGGCAGGTCTGGCCAGTCGCTCATCGCATCGGTGGGATAGATCCACGGGTAATCGGTGGCCGCCACCCACGGCAAGCTGTCGAGCGGCAGGCGCAGGCCCATCGGCGAATCGCCGGGGATGAGATACATCGTGTCGTCACGCACGAACCACGGACCGCTCTGCCAGCGCATCTCGCTGCCGATTTGATTGCGCTCCAGCGGCAAAACGAAGCCGGTCACCTTGTCGAGTCCCTGCTCGAAGATGCGGGCGAGACGCTCGCGCTCGAAGGGATCTTTGAGGTTTGACTTCAGCGGATCGACATTCACCGGCAGGCGCTTCTCCTTCCAAAGGTAGTAGAAGGCATCTTCATAGGCCGCTTTGAGCCATTTCGGATCGACGCCGAGCGCGGCACTCAACGCGAGGCCGAAGCGATAGGCCTCATTCTCCGTGTGACCATAGCTGCGCGACTCATCGGCGATGAGCGAGTCATCCGTCCACACCGGCGCACCATCCTTGCGCCAGTAGCAGCCGAGTGCCCAGCGTGGCAATTGCTCGCCCGGATACCATTTGCCCTGGCCGTAGTGCAGCAGGCCGCCTTGCCCAAATTGATGGCGCAGGCGCTTGATGAGCTCGCCGCTCAGGAGGCGCTTCTTCGGACCCACGGCGGCGGTGTTCCACTCCTCGCCGTCCATGTCGTCGATGCTCACAAAGGTCGGCTCGCCGCCCATCGTCATGCGCACATCGCCTTTGATGAGATCGCCGTCGATCTTCAGGCCCAGTTTTTCGATCTCCGCCCATTGCTCAGGCGTGTAGGGCTTCGTCACACGCGGCGATTCAAAGATGCGCGTGATCTTCATCTCGTGCTCGAACTCCACCTCGCACTTGTCCAGTGCGCCGGTGATCGGCGCCGCACTCGTCGGGTCCGGCGTGGCGGCCAGCGGCAGATGCCCCTCGCCCGCGAGCAGGCCCGAGGTCGGATCGAGGCCCACCCAGCCGGCGCCGGGCAGATACACCTCGCACCATGCGTGCAGGTCCGTGAAGTCCACCTCCGTGCCGCTGGGGCCATCGAGCGATTTCACATCCGGCTTTAACTGGATCAGATAACCGCTCACGAAGCGCGAGGCCATGCCGAGATGGCGGAAGAGCTGGCAGAGCAGCCACGCGGAGTCACGGCACGAGCCGCTGCCAAGCTCCAGCGTCTCCTCCGGCGTCTGCACGCCCGGTTCGAGACGGATGGTGTAGCTGATGTCCTTCCAGAGCAGTTGATTGATCGCCACGAGGAAGTCGATCGTGCGCGGCCGAGGGTCGCTTTTGTCCTTCGCGGCCGTCACCACGCCTGTTTCGGGCAAAACGCCATGCACATGCGTGTCCGTCGTCTCCGAGTGCGGAGTGCTCGCATGTGGCAGGTGGGTGTTTTTGAGCAAATCACGCCGGATGCCGCGCAGATACTCGCCCAGCGCCGGCGTGAGCGGCAGCTTGCGATGATACGGCTCCAGCTCGTGAGCCAGCACTGGGTCGTATTTGAAGGGCACCCGCTCCGCCTCCGGCTCCAGGAAGAAGTCGAAAGGATTGTACACCGCCATCTCCGCCACCAAGTCCACCTCCACGCGGAATTCGGTGGTCTTCTCCGGAAACACCAGTCGCGCGAGGTAGTTCGCCTGCGGGTCCTGCTGCCAGTTGATGAAATGCTGCCCCGGCGTGACCTTCAGCGAGTAGCTTAGCACCGGCGTGCGGCAGTGCGGCGCCGGCCTCAGCCGGATCACTTGCGGCCCTAACGAGATAGGCCGGTCGTATTGATACGTGGTGACATGGCGGAGGGCGACGTGGATGGACATGGGCTGGGCCTAAAGTCTAAAGCACAGCCCGTGCCAGCCCGCTGAGGCACAACAACCGTGATTATTTCGCCTGGATACGCACTTCTTGCTCCTGGCGGGCGTTGTTTTGCACGCTCACCTGCCCGGAACGCTCCTCTTTTGTCTGAGGATCGGTCCACTTCACCTTGTAGCTGGTGGTGCCGTAGGTTTGATCGAGCTGATTGAGCAGGGTGACGCGACCTTCAGCATCTGTGATGACGCTGTGGCCCGGTATGCGCAGCTTTTTGTAGTTGGCATAGGCTTCCGTGTCCCGCGGCTCAATAGCATGGTCGCGGCTCATGAAAGCGGGAGACGTGTCCCCGGATGTCAGCACGGAAAGCGTGGCTCCAGCGGCAGGTTTGCCATCTGGCAGCAGCAGGCGCACGCGTCGCTCGACGGTCGGCGAGGTATCGATCGTCACCTCAATCGGAGAGGGCAGGCCAGCCGTCTTTACCGAAACGCTGCCGGCACTGCCGAAAGAGGAGACGGTGCTCCAGCCGGGGCCAAAACCCGTCAGCGAGAGACTGCCATCTGGAAGGGCGGGAAACTCAAACCGGCCGTCTCTGGCAACGGATGACCACGCATACCAGTAGGCCACGGGCGGTGTGCCGCGGGTGATGACATCTTTTTGGACCTCACCCCGCACGGTTACGGATGCGATGATCCAACCGTCTCCAGCATAGCTGGAGGGCAGGGCACGCAGGCGACCTTTCACGGCCATGCCGGTCATCAGACGCACTTTTTTCTCAAAGACCGCCTCCTGGTCTGTGGAGGCCTGTTGCGCAGCGGAAAAGTGGCGGGTGCCATCCTCTTTCACAGCCTGCATGATAAAACGATGCCCCAAGTCCACCAATGCCGCGCCCGTGGCTCGTGAGCCAGTGAACTTCTGCGCTGTGCCTGCGCCGCGGCCATGGGTGATGCTCCAGGAGGCATACGACGAGGCATTCTCCACTTCTGCGTCGATCTTGATCGTGGGCCACGAGTTCAGCCGGGTGATGGAGCTGGCGGCGCGAAAGGCGAAGTCATACTCCTCCAGTTTCAGATCGCCTAGGTTGTGCACGGCGCGGGCTGCATCCGGAGCTAGCGTAAAGGCCAGGGTGAGCCCGCTGTTGGGCGAGAAAGTGAGCTTCGGGTCCTTCGGAGTGACCCAGACGGTGCAGAGATAATCATCCGCAGGCATTTCCTTCGTCTCAAAACGACCGTCACCGCTGACTTCTGGATCGTCGGTGAGGCCGTCCTTGCCCATCGGTCGGAATCTCACATTCAAGCGATAGGCGCTGCTCGTGGCCGAACGCCCTCCAGGCAACACGATTCGTCCGCTGATCGGACGCATTTTTTCAGGCGGCACCGGATCGTGCATGGGCCTCGCCGCCGGGATGCGGATGTCGAATGCCTTCTCTTCTCCGGGATCAAAAGTGCCGCGGCGCAGCGAAGTGGGTTTTCCATTCACCGTGACAAAGTCGATCGTGGAATGGGGAATGAGCCGCTCCAACTGATAGCGGCCCCGGGCATCCGTCCGCGTCTTGGCATGCATGCTGATCGAGAGCTGCTTCGAGGCGTCCCAGGCGCCATCGCGCCTGGTGGCAGTCAGCCTGAACTCGGTGTCCGGCATCGCCACGCCTTCCTCATTCGTCAGCGTGCCCTGCGCCCCCGCCCAGCGGTCCAGCTTGAGCGTGCCACCCGGCTCCCAATCAGCGATCTTCGCATACTGAAATCCCGCCGAAGGATGCTCCGCCACTACCCACTGCGCCTGCTCAGTGACGATGACCCGGCTGGAGAAAGCACCTGAGGCATCCGTTTTCAGCTCACCCATCCAGTAGCCTGCCGGGCTGGAGTAATAGCCAGTCTCGATGCTCTTGCGGGGCTGCAATCCTTCCGAGCGCAAATCAAAGTAGCGGCTGCAAAGGGTCAACACGGCCCCCTCGACGGGCTTCCCCTCCGAATCGGTGACTTTTCCGGTGATAAGCTTTTCCGCATCTAGGACGGTGTCGAGCGCCACGCCTCCTTTTTTCCAGTCGAAGATCACCGGCCGCAACTCGAAGCCTGGTTCGTCGATGATGAGGGCGCACTTGTCCTTGTCATAGGCGGCGCGGATCACACGGAAGCGGCCCTCCGCATCTGTTCGCGCCCTGGATCTGCCCGTCATCAGGAAGGAGAGCGACACATCTGAGTCGAACACACTGCCCAGATAAACCGCCGCTCCAGCCACCGGCCTGCCATCTGCTCGGGCGGTCACGACGCCAGTCACCCAGCTCCCGGCAGTGCCCAACACCAGCCGGTGTTCTTTTTGATCCTTGCTGGAGAATCTGGGCAGCGGCTCAGCCGCAGCCACATACTCGGGATGGGCGGCTCGGAGCTGGAGGGCGTCTGTCTCAGGCACCTGCTCGAAGCGAAAACGCCCCGCGACATCGCTCATGGTCTTGCGCACCTCCGGATCCTCCACGTCACCGATGCGCAGAGAGCACGAGGCACCGGCCACCGGCCTGCCCTTGTCATCCACCACCACGCCGCTCACGACGCTGGAAGCGGAGACATCTGACGCTGCGGGAACTGCCGCGGCCGGTGCGGCGACCTGCGCAGGAGAGCGTGTCAGACCGGTGAAGGCGAGCAGCGCAAACGCCAGGAAGCCCAGGCTCCAGCGGGTGCGGCGGCGGCGAGCCACATCTGTCAGTGCCTCGATGCGGCGTTTCAGATCGTGCTTGTTCTCCGATATGCCCAGCAGTGTGGCGGAAAAGGACCACAGCAGCCAGCCGGCCATCGCCCGCTGCGCGAATCCCAGCAGCACCTCGCCAAAGCGATGTGCCTCCGCCGCATCAGCATATTTCAAAGCCAGCGCATCCGCCGCCATCTCCGCCTCCACACGCATCCGCCGCGCCGCCCACCAGGCAAGCGGATTGAACCAATGCACCGCCACGACCAGCGATGCCACCGCCTGGGCCCACAAATCCCGCCTCCTCAAATGCGCCACCTCATGCAGAAAGATCAGCTTCAGCTCGCTCGCATCACACTTCTCCGCCACCTCCCGCGGCAGCAGGATCACCGGCCGGAGCAGCCCCAGCACGGCAGGCGACCGCACGACGCCCGTCACCCAAAGGCGCGGCCTTCTCATGCCCGCCAGAGCGGCGGCATGCCCCAAAATTTCCGCCACACGCGGCCCTGGTTTTTCATGATCCCGCCGCAACCGCCAGAGCAGGCGCAAATGCAGCCCCAGCATGATTCCCAGCATGGCCACAGCGCCTGTCAGCCAGACAGTTGCCAGCTTTTCATTCAATGTCCATGCCGGCGCTTGAGGTGCCATCATCTCAGGCTTCGCCACCGCCATGTGGGCTTCGCCCTCTTCCTCCATCGCGTCAGCCATCACGAGTTCCTCGCCGCTCATCACAGCAGGCGCCTCCATCGGCTGCGCTTTGATCATATGATCGCGATCAAACCAGCGCATGATCGACCAGCGGGACTCGCCCATGTCTGGAACGGCAAAGCGCACCAGCACCAGCAGCCACAGCAAATGCCGCCAGCCAGGGGAGAAATGCCGCCGAAGCGGAAGGATGATAACGCTGGCAGCCAAGGCGAAAAGCACCCCTTTCCATGAAAGGACAGCTACAGCTTGCAGGCAAGCATCGAGGGATGGAATGAGTGTGTTCATAGGAAGTTCATGCTTGGGGTTTGATCTCGTCCAGCAGGGCTTTCAGCTCGGCGATGTCCTCGGTTGTCAGCGAATGATGCTCCGCCATGTGTGCCACCAGAGGCTGCAAAGCGCCGCCGAACAGCCGGTTCAAAAAACTCCGTGTCTCATCCGCCACACACGCAGATCGCTCGACCTCCGGCGTGTAAAGGAAGCGGTTGCCCTGCGGCTCCGTCGCCAGTGCGCCCTTCGCTGTCAGGCGCGAAAGGAGTGTCAGCACCGTGGCACGCTGCCAGCCTTTCTGCTGCTCCAGCAGTCCCGCGATCTCCTGCGAGGTACGCGGAGCCTTCTCCCACAGCAGCTCCATCACCTCCCACTCCGCCTCCGTGATGGCCACGGACGCGGCTGATGGCTTTCTCGATTTAGCCGTTTGTTTTTTGCTCATGTTTACAAATGTAGTCAAACATGATGACATTTGTAAACAGAAATTTTCCACAGCTATGCTTTGCCTGGTTTCTTCACACATGCGCACATGTCGCCAGCCTAGAATCCAGTCTTGTCACCCGGCGGCAAACCTGAAACACTCCCCACCATGCTCCGTCGTGCCTTTTTCGCTATCTTGCTGCCATTGACCCTCCGCGCGGCGGAGGATCCGTCACCCAAGCTCGATTTGAAGCCCGAGGTGCTCCATCCGCTCCTCGTGCGCACCGCGCAGCGCATCCAGGAGAAGTTTCAGCGCATCCACCCGGAGGCGTCGGGGCTGGTCCAGACCGTTGAGGAGATCCTGGCGATGCCGGTGCCGGAGAAAAAGGACAACCCGGACGATTCCGCCGCCCGGATCGGCGCGCGCATGGAGCTGATGACCGCCACCTTCGGCTATGGCGTGAATCTCGGCGGCATCCACGGTTACATCTTCGACAACAGTGAAATCGGCCACCAGCAGACCTACCACGATCTGGAGCTCGAAACAGCCACCGGTGCCGCGGAGGTACGCCGCTGGCTGGAGATGAAATTCCGCGCCGAAAAGCTCGAGTGGAAGGACAAGACGGCGATGTGCGGCCAGCGCGCCATCAGCACGGCTCGTGCCCTCGTCTCCCGCGAGCCGAAGAACGCCGAGGCGCACAGCCTGCTCGCCTTCGCGCTCGACTGGGAGGATGAGTCGGCCTCCGAAACGCTCGCCAGCCTGCAGACCGCTCTCAAGCTCGATCCCAAATGCGCTCTTGCCCGCCAGATGATGCTCGACCGCCGCGCGGACAAGGCCGCAGAGGCCGCCGCGCACCGCCGGGAGTATCGTCTCGATGAAAAAGCGCCGAAGACCGCGGAGCGGGCGCTTTATGACCGCCCGCTGGACGAGGCCGAACTGCTCGCATTCACCCGCACCACGGAGGCCCTGCGAGCCGAGGCGGCCCGCACTCTCGCGAATGCCTATGAGCAGCGTGACCTGGCTGCCTACCTGCGCACGCTCAGCACCGGCATGAGCATCGAGAATCACCTCACCCTCGCTGCCCGCTCCCGCCAGCGTGATCCCACACAAAGCTTTGAGGCCTTCTCCATGCAAAACATGGCGCTCTACCTGCCCCGATTGTTCGCCTTGCTCGACGATGAAAAGCGCGCCCGTGGTGCCATCGAGCTCGCCTCCGGCAATGGCGAGGCGCTCGGCACCCTCGTCATCCTCGGTGTGATCGGCCGCATGAACCACCTCATGCGCAGCGCGGCCGGCGCCTCCGCTGTGACGGACGACATGCTCTTCATCCCTGGTCTTCAGGAGCAGATCGTCCGCCTCGCTCGCGAGGGTGAGGGAAAACACGCCGCACGCGCCTGCGAGGCCGTCTGCCTCGTCGAAATGATGCGTGCCATGGTCGGCATGCAGCCCCGGCACCAGGATCTCGTTTTGCGAATCATTGAACTCGATCCCTTCCGCCACCGCACCCTCCAGAATCTGCTGGCTGCCTGCATGGCGGCCGAAAACACCAAAACCGCCGCCACAGCCATCACGCGAATGCAGCTTGCCGTGCTGCCCTGCCTGCTCACCCGCCGCCAGAGCGCCGCCGCCGCGGCCAGCCTGCACGACTGGGACACCGCCCACCGGCTGCTGGATTCCTGTGACAAAGAAAATCCCGGTGATCTCATGGTCCTCAGCCAGCGTGTGGCCACCACCCTGCGCCAGAGCCAGAGCCGCGCCGCCGTCAAAAAAGCTGCTCTTCTTTACGGCGGCATCACCCCTGACACCATCCTCGAAAAGACCGCCGCCCTCGAAACGGGTGACCGCCAGCAGTTTCTCGAAAACTTCCTCCTCCACCTCGTCCTCAAACAAGATCGCGAGGCCGCCGCGGAACTCCTCACCAAGCTCCTCAACGAGAAGGTGCTGGACGAAAGCACCGCGGACGAATTGAGGAAATGGTTCTCTAAATAGGGCTTGTTCGCTGTCTGTCAGCGTCAAGCTTGGCAACTACATCGACATTGCATGGAACTCTCAAACCTAATCTACTTGGATGCCTCATTTATTGTGGAGGTATACGAAACCATCCACAACAGACCAGTTCCCATAAAAGTGTCACGAACCGAAAACATGGGCGGCGGAGTGAATGTCGGTTTCATCAACCTTGGGGCATCCACAACCGAGACCAAAGATTTTCCAATTAGCACGAGGCAGATGTATCAAGAGGTAAAGGATACTTTGTTGAGCATTCCAACGGTAGACTTGTCATCCGTCGACCCAAAAGCTCTACCAGAACATTTTTGGACCAAGGGTATCTTTGGAGCAACTCAATCGGTGATCCAATTTTACGGGGGGCCCACACGACAAGATTCATTTTTCAGCCTTTATCACCATCTGAGTAAAGAGCGTAATGATGTTATCCTCGTCACTAACGATATGTACCTCTCGACTGGATACGATCAGATTCAAAAGCATCTCGGGGGATCCTGTAGCGGCTTTGGAATCGAGGTTCATGGACTGTTCAAGCTCTTGGCAACGGATCCAACTGCACGTCCAATTTGTGCGCCTCTGATAATGGAAAAGCTGAGAAACATTTAGTTAGCTGATGAGGTCTGAACTTAACTTGGAGAAGGAGCACATCATCCTCACCACCCGATCAACCGCGTGATCGCCGCCCGCAGCGCGGTTTCGAGGATCGCGGCCTCGGCGTGGGTGACGGGGATGGTGACCTTCTTCACGTTTTTCGTCGCGCCTTCCTGGCGAGACATGCTCATGAAGAACGGGGCCTTCTGCGGATCATCGCGATAGGTCAGTTCGAAGGCGCTGTTGGCCTTTTCGGACTGGTGGAAGAGCTTCGCCTGCTCCTGACGACCTTGCAGTGTCGCCAAAACGGCCCCGAGGTCGTTCAGGCCCCATTTCATCGTGATCTTCGATTCCCAATCGAACTGCTTCTCGCCGCTCTGCGTCGCTGCATCGACGAAAACCGCGCCTTTGGCCCGATTCAGGTCAAAACGGATCACGCCGCCATTGCCTCGGCCGTTCGGTTTGTAGATAGCATATTCGGTCGAAGGCTTCGCGGCGGCAGTGGAGGCGGATTTCGCATTCATGGCGAGAAATCGTAAAACAACCGCCCTGGGCCGGTAAAGCCCATTTTCCAGATCCGACACATTGTTTGCTGGAATCTCTCGTCGGTGGCTTCGTTCCAACCGCACAACATGAAACTGCTCGCCACGGTCCTTTCCTCATTCCTCATTCTGATTTCGTCATTCGCGGCTCCGCCGCGTCCCAACATCATCGTCTTCTACACCGACGACCACGGTTTCGCGGATCTCGGCATCCGTGGCATCGAGAAGGATCTGAAGACGCCGCATCTCGATGCGCTGGCACGCAGCGGCGTGATCGCAAAGCATGGTTACAGCACCGCGCCGCAGTGTGTGCCCTCGCGTGGCGGGCTCATGACGGGACGCTTTCAGGGGCGTTTCGATCTCGATAACAACGGCTCGTCGCTCGACGGCTTCAACAAGCAGACCACCATCGCCACGCGACTGCAAAACGCGGGCTATGTGACGGCACAGTTCGGCAAGTGGCACCTCGGGCCGTTGCCGGAGATCACGCGGCATGGCTTCCGGCATGTGTATGCGCAGCACGGCGGGCAGAAGTTCTCCGCCAACATCACCGCCGATGGCAAAGACCGTCCGATGAGCGATCTCGCGCCCGAGGCTTACCACATCGACGGCTGCTCGCAGGCCGCGGCGTCGATCATCGAGCGCTACCACGACGAGCCATTCTTCCTCTACATCGCCTACCGCGCACCGCACACGCCACTCGACGCGCCGCAGCACTACAAAGACCGCTTCCCCGGCGAGATGCCGGAGCGCCGCCGCGCCGCGCTCGGCATGCTCAGCGCCGTGGACGACGGCGTGGGCCTCGTCACGAGCACCTTGAAAAAACACGGCCTCACCGAAAAGACGCTCATCTTCCTAATCGGCGACAACGGCGCGCCGCTGAAGATCCACAAGACTGACTCGCCGCTGAATGGCGATGCCGGCGGCTGGGACGGCAGCCTGAATACCCCGCTGAATGGCGAAAAAGGCATGCTCGCCGAGGGCGGCATGCACGTGCCCTTTCTCATCGCGTGGCCCGGGACCATCCCTGGCGGGCAGATTTACGAGCATCCCGTGAGTTCCCTCGACGTGGCCGCCACGGCCGTTGGAGTCCAGCCTTTAGGCGACTCTGAAAAATCGGCTAAAGCCTCGACTCCAACTGACCTCGACGGAGTCAATCTTCTCCCCTACCTCACCGGCGAGAAAAAAGACGCGCCGCATGAGTTCCTCGCGTGGCGCTGGATGGCCCAGAGCGCCATCCGCGAAGGAAACTGGAAACTCCTGCGCGGTGGCGACCGCGAATACCTCTACGACCTCGCCACTGATCTCGAAGAGAAGCACAACCTCGTCTCGCAGCATCCCGAGATCGCCACGCGACTCCGCGCGAAGCTCACAGCATGGTGCGCCGAGCTCACGCCGCCCGGCCTCGCGCTCGGTCCCATGGCCGCGACATGGAATGACTACTTCGACTTCTACCTCGAAGGCAAACCCGCGCCGAAACCCGCCGCCAAAACCGAGCCCGACACCGCCGCCACACGCGGCTGGCTCGCCCGCGGCGGCAGCTTGACCGTGAAAGGCGATGTCCTCGTCCTCACGCCCGACAAACAATCCAAAGGCTGCTTCATCACCCGCAGCCAGATCAATTTACGCCCGCCCGCCTCCATCCATCTCACCCTCAAAACCGCCGCCACCGGCCCCGCCGCCATCGCCTGGCGCAACGACGGCGACAAAGACTTCCTCCCCGCCAATCGTCTCCCGTTCCAACTCCAATCCACCCCCGACTGGCAAACCCACACCCTCGATCTGCCCACCACCAACCGCATCATCCATGTGCGCGTCCATCTTCCTGATGCTGCCGAGATCCGGGGGATTGAGTTGAAGGCGGGGAGGTGGTAGGTTCAAATCACCAACCAATGCCTGAACAGCCACATCAAAAAACCTCACCGAAAGAAAATCCGCCTCAGACGTGGGCTCGGCGGATTTACTTTTGTTTGGCCTGGATTTTTTGGGTCGCATGTCTGCTCTCGGCTCTGATCACCTTGCCTTTTTTATCTGATTCAGGACCGCATGGGATATTCGGTTATGCGTGGATCGTGTTGGGAACTCTCACTTGCATCTGTGGTGGAGTCGGCTGGCGTTTTTACGCCGCTGGCAAGGCGAGGCGATGATAACGCATCATCAGCGGTTCATAAGCCGCCTCAACCCACGGTCAGACTTCCAAATCCGACACACACTTTGCCGGAAGCTCCAGGCCTCCGCTTCGTTCACCCACCGCCATGCTACGCCGCCTCGCTTTCTTGCTCTTCGCTCTTTGCCCTACGCTCTCCGCTTTCTCAGCGCAGCCGAACGTCCTCGTCATCCTCGCGGACGATCTCGGCTGGAGTGACACGACGCTTTACGGCACGACGACGTTTTACCAGACACCGAATGTCGAACGGCTGGCGAAGCGCGGGATGACGTTCACGCGGGCGTATTCGGCGAGTCCGCTGTGCTCGCCGACGCGGTCGGCGCTGCTCACAGGGCTGAGTCCGGCACGCACGGGCATCACGACGCCGAATTGCCACGTGCCGCAGGTCACGCTGGAGACCACGATGCCGAAAACGGCCGCGCCAAACCAAAAAGCCATCCAGCCGAGCCCGCCGACGCGGTTGAAGACGGAGTATCGCACGCTGGCGGAGACGCTGAAGGTCGCGGGCTATGCCACAGCGCATTTCGGGAAGTGGCACCTCGGGCCGGAGCCGTATTCGCCGCTGCAGCAGGGCTTTGATTTTGATCTGCCGCATCATCCGGGGCCGGGGCCTGCGGGCAGTTTTGTCGCGCCGTGGAAGTTTGCGAACTTCAAAGAAAAATCGCCTGGCGAGCACATCGAGGACCGCATGGCGGCGGAGGCGGTGACGTGGATGGAGCAGCAGAAAGGAAAGCCGTTTTACCTGAACTACTGGATGTTCAGCGTGCACGCGCCCTTTGACGCGAAGAAGGCGAACATCGAGAAGCATCGCGGTCGCATCGATCCGAAGGACGCGCAGCGCAGCCCCACCTACGCGGCGATGATCCAGAGCATGGACGACGCCATCGGCACGCTGCTCGACGGTCTCGACCGGCTGAAGCTGGCCGACACCACAATCATCATCTTCACCGCCGACAACGGCGGCAACATGTACAACGAAGTCGATGGCACCACGCCCACCAGCAACCGTCCGCTGCGCGGTGGCAAGGCAACGCTGTTTGAAGGCGGCACGCGCGTGCCTTGCGTGGTCGTGTGGCCAGGAGTTGCCGCTCCGGGCAGTCGAAGTGATGCTCTGGTGCAGAGCGAGGATTTTTATCCGACGTTGATAGCCGGTGTTGGAGTCCAGCCTTCAGGCGACTCGGAAAGATCGGCTAATGCCTCGACTCCAACGCAGCGATTCGACGGCCACAGCATCCTTCCCGCCCTCAAAGGCGATGCGCTCGCTGGCAAAGCCGTCTTCCAATACTTCCCGCATAATCCCGGCGTGCCGGATTGGCTGCCACCGGCCGTTTCGGTGCATCGCGATGACTGGAAACTCATCCGCATCTTCCACGGTGGTGAAAACGGCGCACATCGTCATCTGCTCTTCAACCTTCGCGATGATCTCGGCGAGAAAAACAACCTCGCCGCCGCCAAACCGGAACTCGTGGCCGAACTCGATGCCTTGATCGACGGCTTCCTCACCGACACGAAAGCCGTCGTGCCCGTGCCGAACCCGAAATTCGATCCCGCGCAGTATCATCCTGAGCTCGAAGGCAAATCGCAGCCGAAAGGAAAGGCCAAAGCGCCCGCGAAAGACATCGCTGATCCCGCGCTGCAAGGCTGGAAGGCCCGCGATTGCACCGCGAAGGTCCAAAACGGCCTTTTGAAGCTCACGAAGCTCGGCGATGCCGCTTTCCTTGGTTTCGCCGCCGGTAAGCACAACGGCCCGACGACGCTCAAAGCGCGCATCAAGGCCCAAGCAGGCACTTCACACGTCGATTGGCTCCCGCAAGGCGTGGAAGGCAAAGCGAAGCGATCCGACTTCACGCTGAAAGGTGGCGATTGGGAAGAAATGACCGTCGAACTGCCCGCCGAAGGCCCGCTGGGCATCGTGCGCCTCTATTTGCCGATGCAGGGAAGTCCGGTCGAAATCGACTGGATCGAGCTCACATCAAAAAACGGCTCCAAACCGACTCGGACGGGTTTTTGAGCCGTAGCACGAGTTTTCCAACTCGTGGCTGAACGGGTTGGAAAACCCGTTCTACGTCCATGTGCCTCAGGTGAAAGCTCACGTGCAAAACAGACAGTCAGAGCCGCGCCAAGCCCGCGTTTCACATCCATGCGCTTCGTCCTGCTCTTGCTGCTTTCGTCATTCTGCATTCGCCATTCGTCCTTTTCGGCGCAGCCGAACATCGTGCTCATCCTCGCCGATGACCTCGGCTATGGCGATGTCGGTTGCTACGGCGCGACGAAGGTGAAGACGCCGAATATCGACAAGCTCGCGAGTGAGGGGCGACGGTTCACGGATGCGCATTCGGCATCGGCGGTGTGCACGCCGTCGCGGTATGCGCTGCTCACGGGCGAGTATCCGTTTCGCAAGAATCTGTGGGGACCGGTCATGAATCCGAGTCCGCTCGTCGTCGATGTGTCGAAGCCGACGCTGCCGGGCATGTTGAAGCGTCAGGGCCACGCGACGGCGTGCTTTGGCAAGTGGCACCTCGGTTTTGGCAACAAGCCAAAACCGGACTGGAACGCCGATTTGAAGCCCGGGCCTCTCGAGTGCGGCTTTGATCACTACTTCGGCATTCCCGTCGTGAACAGCCATCCGCCCTTCGTGTGGGTGGAGGACCATCGCGTGGTCGGGCTCGATCCGGCTGATCCGCTCAAGTATGGCGGCAAGGTGCAGACGCGACCATTTCCCGAAAAGATGCCCAACCCAGCCATCTCCGGCGGAAGAGCCGCACACGCGCTCTACAACGAGGAAGAGCACGGCACCACGCTCACGGAGAAAGCCCTCGCATGGATCAAAAAGCACGCCTCAACCAAGAACAAAGAACCAGGAACCAAGAACCCATTCTTCGTCTATTTCGCCACACCGCACATTCATCATCCCTTCACGCCGGGCGCGAAGTTCAAAGGTAGCAGCGAAGCCGGAGCGTATGGCGACTTCATTCAGGAGTTCGACTGGATGGTCGGCGAAATGATGCGCACGCTCGATGAATTGAAGCTGCGCGAGAACACGCTCATCATCCTCACCAGCGACAACGGCGGCATGCTCAATCAAGGCGGCCAGCAGGCCTGGAAAGCCGGTCACCGGCTCAATGGCGACCTGCTCGGCTTCAAGTTCGACGCGTGGGAAGGCGGCCACCGCGTGCCCTTCATCGCCCGCTGGCCCGGGAAGATCGAGGCTGGCAGCGTTTCCGATCAACTCATCTGCCAAATCGACCTCCTCAGCAGCTTCGCCGCGCTCACTGGCTCCGACACTCGTGGCCCGGACAGCCTTAACGTCCTGCCTGCGCTGCTCGGCAAGCCGGAGAAGCCTCTGCGCACCGAACTCGTGCTCGCCCCGCACAAAAAGACCCATCTTGCCCTCCGCGACGGCCCCTGGCTCTACATCGGCGCGAAAGGCGGCGGCGGTTTCAACGCCGCCAAACCCGGCGAGCACGGCCTCGGCGGCGGCGGTGCGCTGAAGTTTACCAGCGAGACCAACAGCGACTTCGCCAACGGCAAACTCAAGCCCGACGCGCCGGAGCAGCAGCTTTACAACCTCTCCGATGATCCACGTCAGACGACTAACGTGATCCGCGAGCATCCGGAGATCGCGAAACGCATGGCGTTGAGATTGGCGGAGGTTCAGCAGCGGTGAGCGACGGGCTTGTTGATTGATTTCCGCGTCGAATGCCGCGAGAGGCCGCGCACGCGCTCATGACCTCGAAACGCACGCCCGCGCTGGGCTTCATCCTCATCACGCTGACACTCGATATCCTCGGTATAGGACTGATCGTGCCGATTCTGCCGAAGCTGGTCAAAGAGTTCAGCGGCGGAGACACGGCGGCGGCTTCGCAGGCGGCGGGATGGCTGAGCGCGTTGTATGCGATGATGCAGTTCGCGTTTGCGCCGCTGCTCGGATGTCTTTCGGACAAGGTGGGAAGGCGGCCGGTGATCTTGATTTCGCAGTTTGGGCTGGCGCTGGATTACTTGCTGCTGGCGTTCGCGCCGACGATGGCGTGGTTTGTCGCGGGAAGGATCATCGCGGGCATCACGGGCGCGAATTTTGCGGCGGCGACGGCTTACATCGCGGATGTGAGCCCGCCGGAGAAACGGGCGGCGAATTTCGGGCTGATGGGCGCGGCGTTTGGCATCGGGTTCATCATCGGGCCGCTGATTGGCGGATCGTTGGGGCAACTCGGCACGCGGGTGCCGTTTTACGCAGCGGCGGCGCTCACGGCGGCGAACTGGCTCTACGGCTGGTTCATTCTGCCGGAGTCGCTGAAGGCGGAAAACCGTCGCTCCATCGACTGGCGACGCGCGAATCCGTTTGGGGCGTTCTTTTGCCTGCGCTCGCGGCCCCGCGTGCTGTGGCTGGCGGTATGTGCGCTGCTCTCGTTCATCGCGCACACGGTTTATCCGAGTGTGTGGGTGCTCTACACCGAGCACCGCTACGGCTGGACGCCGCTGTGGAATGGCGTGTCGCTCGCCGCGGTGGGACTTTGCGCGGCGTTTGTCTCCGCATGGCTCACAGGCAAGGTCACGGCAAAGGTGGGCGACTGGCGCACGGCCTTCATCGGGCTCGCGGTCGCTGTGGTGGCGTATGTCGGCTACGGGCTAGCTTCGAGCGGCTGGATGGTCTTCTTCGTCATCGCGATCGGATCGATCGGCGGTCTCGCCGGGCCGGCTGTGCAGAGTTTGATCTCGAACTCCGTCGGCGATGACGAGCAAGGCACGATGCAGGGCGCGATCACGAGCCTGGAGAGCATCTCCGGCATCATCGGGCCGCTGATCGCCACGCAACTCTTCAGCCACTTCATTGATGCCCAACGAAAGGTGCAGGTGCCGGGCGCACCATTTTTCAGCGCAGCCATCATCGGGCTGCTAGCGCTGCTGGTGGCGGTGAAGGCGCGGCGGATGCATCAGGCCACGGAGGAAACAGAGCGTCCGCAAAATGGTGTTTGACAAAACAGACAGGTCTGTCTATCAATCGCTCCATGTCCGACGCCCGCCAGCAAATCCTCGAAACCGCTGCCCAGCTCTTTGCTGAGCGCGGTTATGAGCTCGTGGGCATCAATGAGATTATCGAAAAGTCCGGCGTGGCAAAGGCGACCTTCTACGCGCAGTTCAAGAGCAAGGAAAAGCTCTGCGCCGAGTGGCTGAAGGCCGAAGCCGCCAAGTCTGAGGCCGCTGGAAGCGCTCTGCTGAAGGACGCCAGCTCCCCGGAGGCCAAGGTGAAGGCGAAGTTCGATTCGCTGCTCAAATACTGCAAAACCTCGGACTTTCGAGGCTGCCCGTTCTCCATCACCGCATCGATGACCCAGCCCTCCAGTGAGGTGCGGGACGTCATTCGGGACTACAAAGCGCAGTCACGCGTCTTCTGGCAGAGCCTGGCGCTGGAGTTCCGACGCGATCCCGCCGAGGCACGCGCCTTGGGCGACGCGATGTTCCTGCTTTTCTCCGGCGCCGTGACCGAGGCACAAAACTGCCGCCACACCTGGCCTGCGGAGGCTGCCAAGGCAGCCGCGTTGAAACTTTGTGCCGCTTAAACATCCCCCTTTTTTGCCCCTTAATAGACAGACTTGTCTGTATGTAAACCAAACCGAAACCAAGCCATGAAAACACCTGAACTCACCTCCGCCACCTTTGACTCCACGCTCGGCAGCACCACGCAGCCGGTGCTTGTCGATTTCTACACCGAGGGCTGTGGGCCCTGCCTCATGACCGCACCGATCATCGACCTGATTGCCAGCGAACAATCCGGAAGCGCTGTCGTGGCGAAAATCGACGCGGGCATCCATGCGGACATCGCTGCGCGGTATGGCATCACTGCCGTGCCAACTTTAATCGTCTTCAAAAACGGCCAGCCCATCGCCTCCACGAGAGGTGCCCAATCCAAAGCCGCCATCGAAGCGCTGCTCGCTCAAGCAGCGTGAGCTCATCCACCACCCTAACACTTCACCACTCCATTTCTCCACCTTCCATTCATGAACGCTCCCAACCTCACCCAACGTCCTCCTCGCAGTCCTCGCGTCCGTCTCGGCGGTTACGTCATCCTCGCCCGCATCCTCGACAAGGGGCGCGCTGACCTAGCTGGCACGACCGGCGAATACCGCTACGCCAATCCCATCGACCAGCACTGGTTTCGATTCACCGGCATCGAACCTGATGCTTTGAAAGCACAGCTCGCCGAAGGCAAAGGCGATGGCGAGGTGCTGACCTGGATCGCAGAGAATGCGCCGCTGAAACGGCAGCCTTGGGAGATCCAGCAGTGGAGCGCCTGGCAGAATGAGCGCGGCCCGGATGGTGATGTCGAGACGCTGGAGTTCTTCGCCGGTCGCATCGCGCCGCTCAGCCGTGACCGCGAGGATGTGCGCACGTGGTTCGACTACCTCGATCTCGATGATCACGTCACCTTTGGCGGGAAAGCCTGAAACCTCATCTCTGACTCAACTTCTCAAATCATGAACACTCCCACCGATCACAACCGTGACGAGGCCGAGCAGGATTTGCCCGCGTTCTTGCTCCGCGCGGTGCGCCTGGAGCATCCCGAGTGGATTCGCGCCGATGGCCACTGCCCGGAATGCCGCGAGTATCAGCAAAAGCTATCCCATCTCTTCGATTGGACGCGTCACATCCGCGCCGCAGCCTGATTCACCTCAACACTCCTCATTTTATGGCCGCACGATTCATGCACACCCTGCTCACACCTGCCGTGCTGGCCGCAGAGGATCACTACTACGGCCGTCGCTACGCGGTGACCAAGACGACTCCGCCACGCGATGCCTTTTCGCTAGAAGAGCGGGCCTTCATCGAGAGCCGCGACAGCTTTTACCTCTCGACGATCAGCGAAAGCGGCTGGCCCTACATCCAGCATCGCGGCGGTCCGGCAGGCTTTTTGAAGGTCAGCGGGCCGCACGAACTGCTTTTCGCTGATTACGGCGGCAATCGACAGATGCTGAGTGTCGGCAGCCTCTCTCAAAATGATCGCGTCTGCCTTTTCCTCATGGATTACGCCGCTCGTGAACGCCTCAAGATTCTCGGCCACGCGAAAGTGCTCGATGCGCGTGAGCATCCCGATCTCGTCGAGAGGTCCGCGCCGTCCGGAGGCCACGCCGCGAAGGTAGAGCGCGTCTTTGTCATCGAGGTGCTCTCCTTTGACTGGAACTGCCCGAAATTCATCACGCCGCGCTACACGGCTGATGAAGTCCAAACTGCGGTGGAGCCTTTGAAAGCCCGAATCAAACAGTTGGAGGAAAAACTGGCGACCTTGCAGGATGGAGCGACCGAGCAAGCATGAAGTCCGAAATGCCGATCACACTCACCACCGCCCAAGCGCGACGCTTCATGATCCGGGCGACGGGTCTGGACGGAGGGTTTGGTAATGTAGCGTCGGCGCTGCGACATCTGGGGTTTGTGCAGATCGATCCGATCAATGTGTGCGGGCGCATGCAGGATCACATCTTGCGGCATCGCGTGCGCGGCTATCGTGAGCAGGATTTGATGCGGCATGTGCATCGCGAAGGGCTGCGCGAGGCCTTCGAGCATCATCTGCCGGACTCGAGCAACCTCGCGGCGCTGCCGCTGGATGCCTGGCCGCATCTTCAACGTGCGATGCGTGTCCGCGAGCGCAGCGACAGCACCTGGTCCGGCAAACTGACCGCAGCAGAGCGTAAGCTGGCGGCGCGAATGCTGACACGAATGGCGGAGGAAGGCCCGCTGTGCTCGCAGGACATCGAAAGCGCCCGCAAAGCGAAGAACCATGCGTGGGACAGCACCACGCTGGCGAAGAGCACGCTGCAAAAGCTCTTCTTCCATGGCCGCGTGCTGATTGCACGTCGCGACGGCCTTCGACGGTATTACGACCTGCCGGAGAAAGTGCTGCCGGCGGCTGTTTTGAACGCCCCGGTGCCCACGAGCGAGGAAACGGCCCGCTGGCTGGCTTTGCTCAAATTGCGCCAGCGTCGTCTGGCGATGCTGAAGGCTGCGGAATTGCGAGTGATCGCCGATGAGGTCGTTCCGGTGACGGTGGAAGGCTCCACCTTGCGCCTTCATCTGCTGCGCAGTGATCTCCCGCTGCTCGATGATGCTTCTGAAGCCGAAGAGAATCCCAAACTCATCGCGCCGCTGGATCCGATCATCTACGACCGTCGCGTCACGGAGGAGCTGTGGGACTTCCATTATCGCTGGGAGGTCTATGTGCCGCCCCAGAAGCGTGTGCGCGGTTATTATGCGCTGCCGTTGCTGCATCGGGCCCAATTCATCGGCCACGCGGATGTGAAGGCAGATCGCGAGGCCCAAAAGTTGCAGCTTTTGTCGCAAGAGCCTGCGCGTAGCCTCGCGGCAAAAGCGGCCATCGCCAGCCTTGCCAGTTTCTTGAGCCTAAACCATCCGTCACCACCCAAAACCCCATGAACCTCCTCACCAAATTCCGTGGCGACTCCGCCGCGCTTCCTCCACGTGCTCCCGGCAAAGCCGTCGCGCAGGCCTTCGTTGGCGGCTTTCTCGCCATCGCGGTGATCGCGTTGCTGGCGCAGAGTTTGCATGTCGCGCTCGTGCTGGGGTCGTTTGGAGCGAGTTGCGTGCTCGTGTTCGGTTATCCGGATGTTCCGTTCAGCCAGCCGAGGAATGTGATCGTCGGCCATGTGCTCAGCACGGTCATTGGGCTGGCGTTTGTGCATTTCTGCGGGCCGCATTGGTGGAGCGTGGCCTTGGCGGTGGGCAGCGCCATCGCGGTGATGATGATCACGCGCACGGTGCATCCTCCGGCGGGCTCGAATCCGGTGATTGTGTTTCTGATGCAGCCGGGATGGGATTTCGCACTCTTTCCGACACTTGGCGGCGCGGTGATTTTGGTGCTGGTGGCACTGTTTTATCACAATCTGACCCGTGAGAGCCGCTGGCCGAAGTATTGGTGAGCACAGGCTAGAAAGCCTATGCTACAGCGTTTCAGCGCGACTATGCGCTCTCTGCTTTTTCTCTTCCTGTCTCCGGTGCTCTTCGCGGCGCAGCCGAATGTGCTGATTTTGTTTTCGGATGATCATGGCAGTGCCGATCTGGGCTGCCAGGGGTCGAAGGATATCCCGACGCCGAACATTGATTCGTTGGCGAAAAACGGGGTGAGGTGCACGCAGGCCTACATTTCATCGTGCATGTGCTCGCCGAGTCGGGCGGGGTTGCTGACGGGGCGGTCGCAGTCGCGGTTTGGGCATGAGATCAATTGGGAAGGTCGCGATGACTCGGGCCTGAGAGGGTTGCCGGTGACGGAGAAGACGCTGGCGGATCATTTGAAGGCGGAGGGCTATCGCACGGGCTGCGTGGGGAAATGGCACCTCGGTGATGTGGCGAAGTTTCATCCGAAGCAGCGGGGCTTTGACGAGTATTTCGGGCACATCGGCGGCTCGCATGATTACTTCGCGTCGAAGGACGGCGGCAAAGGCGGAACGTATCCGCTGGAGGGCTGGGACGGGAAGCCGTTTGAGTTCGAGAACGATTATCTGACGGATATCAATGGTCGCGCGGCCTGTGAATTCATCCGGAAGGGTAATGCGGCGAAGCCGTGGTTCTTGTATGTGGCCTTCAATGCGCCGCACGGGCCGTTGCAGGCCTCGGAGAAGTATTTGAGCCGCTTTGCGGGCATCGCGGATGAAAAGCGTCGCACCTACGCCGCTATGGTGAGTGCGTTGGATGACGCGGTGGGCGCGATTTTGGGCGAATTGAAGGCGCGGGGCATGGAAGACAACACGCTGATCTTTTTCCTCAGCGACAACGGCGGGCCGCTCGATCGCAATGGCTCCCTGAACACGCCGCTCAGTGGGGAAAAGGGCTTCATGCTCGAAGGGGGCATTCGCACTCCATATCTCGTGCAGTGGAAGGCCAAACTGCCTGCGGGCAAGGTGTATGAGGAGCCGGTGAGTAGTTTGGACATCGCGGCGACGGCGATTGAAGCGGCGGCAGAAAGTAGAACGGGGTTTCAACCCGTTCCAAACGAGTTGAAAACTCGTTCTACGTTGGATGGCGTGAATTTGATTCCTTACTTCACGGGCGAAAAAGAGGGTCGGCCACATGAGGTGCTTTACTGGCGGATGACGGCCCGGGGCATCTGGGCGATCCGCATGGGCGATTGGAAACTCGTCACGCACAATGGCTGGCACGATCTTCCCGTCGCGAAGCCCAAACCGCGCCTCATCAACCTCGCGAGCGATCCGGGTGAATTGCACGATTTGAGCGAAAAAGAGCCCGCGAAGCTCGCGGAACTGCAAAACGCCTACAACGCGTGGGCGGCCACCTTGCCAGAACCGCTTTGGAGCACGGATGTGAGCCCGGAAGCAGTGAAAGCCCGTCAGAATCGCGTGAAGCGGCAGAAGATGGAAAAGTAGAAGTGAGAAAGCTCGTGACGCTTCGTTCACCGCGCCGCCATGCGTTGTCTCGCTCTTCTCTTCGCTCTTTGCCCTCTGCTCTCCGCTTTGGCGAAGCCGAATGTGCTGCTAATCATGGCGGATGATCTGCGGGACTTTGGCGGGGCGTTCACGAAGGACGTCGTGAAGACGCCGAACCTTGATCGGCTGCGGGCTCGTGGCACGACGTTTGAGCGGGCGTATGTGCAGTATCCGGTGTGCAATCCAAGCCGCAGCAGCATGATGGCCGGTCTGCGGGCGGAGCAGACGGGCATCGTGGGAAATGACATTCCTTTGCGGCAAAAGATGCCGGAGATCGTGACGCTGCCGCAGCTCTGCAAAGACGCCGGTTGGCAGTCGCATGCGTTTGGAAAGCTCTACCATCTCGGCGGCGGCAAGAATGTGGAAGCGAAGCAGCGCTGGATGGACGCGGGCCGCTCGTGGCACACGACGCAGGCTTTTGAAGCGACGAAAGCGGGTCGCAAGATGCTCGAAGGTCGCAATGTGACCGGCGGGGCGCTGAAATGGTGCCAGTGGGGCGCGGCGGATGGCACGGATGACGATCAGCCGGATGGTCAGATCGCTGCGGCCACGGTGGCGATGATCGATAAGCTCGGTGACACGCCGTGGTTCATCGGCTGCGGGTTTATGAAGCCGCATGATCCCTTCATCGCGCCGAAGAAATACTTCGATCTCTATCCCGCCGGCTCGCTGAAGGCTTGGAGCGATCCCGCTGACGTCACGCCCGTGCGAAAAGAGAGCGTGGGCTTTGGCGACTACGGCGAGGCGTTCGCTAGATTCACATCGCAGGAGTGGCAGGAGCTGTTTCGCGCCTACTGCGCGGGCACGAGCTTCATGGATGCGCAACTCGGTCGCGTGCTCGATACGCTCGACAAGCATCAGCTCTGGGAAAAGACCGTCGTCGTCTTCGTTGGCGATCACGGCTACCACACGGGCGAGCGGCAGTGGTGGAACAAAAACACGCTGTTTGAGCGCAGTTGCCGTGCGCCGCTCATCATCGCCGCTCCGGGCATAAAAGGAGGCCAGACGACTCGTTCACTCGCCGAGTTCGTCGATGTGTATCCGACGGTCGCCGACTTCTGCGGCCTGAAAATGCCCCACACGGCCGCCGGAGCCAGTTTGCGCCCCGTTTTGGCCGATCCAACCGCGAGCATCAAAGACGCCGCCTTCACGCTCGTCACGCGTGGCGACAAACTTCACGGCCAAAGCATCCGCACCGCCCGCTGGCGCTTCACCCGCTGGAGCGATGGTCCAACCGAACTCTACGATCACGAAACCGATCCCGAGGAGCTTCACGATGTCTCGGCACAGCATGCCGACGTCATCGCGGATCTCACGGTCCGGCTGCAAAAACTCCCACCGCTGAACGCAAAGCCATGAAACTCATCGCCCTGCTGTTTTCGTCATTCTGCATTCTGCATTCGTCATTTTCGGCCCCTCCCAACATTGTCGTCATCGTCGCGGATGACCTCGGGTATGCGGATGTGACGTTTCATCCGCAGCATCCGAAGGAGATCGTGACGCCGAATCTCGATTCGCTGGCCAAAGCGGGCGTGATTTGTCGGCAGGGTTATGTGACGGGGCATGTTTGCTCGCCGACGCGGGCGGGGTTGATGCTCGGGCGCTATCAGCAGAGGTTGGGGTTCTACACGGGCGGTGAGGCGGGCAGTGGCGTGCCAATGAATGAAAAACTTTTTCCGCAGTATTTGAAGCCTGCGGGCTATGCGACGGGGCAGTTTGGCAAATGGCACTTGGGGCCTGATCTGGCGTGGAGTCCGGCCTTGCGCGGGTTTGATGAGGTGTTCGGCTTTCTCGGTCGCGGGGCGCATGATTACTTCAAGCTCGATGACCCGAATGATCCGATCTATCGCGGCACGGAGGTGGTGAAGGAGACCGGTTACCTCACGGATCGCCTCGGCGAGGAGACCGCAGCGTTCATGACGAAGCACAAGGCTGAGCCGTTCTTTGCTTATCTGGCCTTCAATGCCGTTCATGCGCCGTTGCAGGCACCGGAGGACGAGATCGCGAAGTTCAACACGGGCAACAAGGACCGCGATGCCCGTCTGGCGATGGGCAAACGCATGGATGACGCGATCGGTCGTGTGATGACCGCGCTCAAAGACGGCGGCGTGTGGGAAAACACGTTGCTCTTTTTCATCAGCGACAACGGCGGCCCGCTCGCGCAAAGCGCCGACAACTCGCCGCTGCGCGGTGGCAAGCACACCGACTACGAAGGCGGCATCCGCGTGCCGTTTCTGATCTGCTGGCCGGCGCAGCTGAAGCCGGGCGAATGGCAGTCGCCGGTGACATCGCTGGATATTTTGCCCACGGCGCTCGCGGCGGCGGGAGTGAAAGTGGCTGCGACTTCAGTCGCAGGAGATTCGGCTAAAGCCGAAACCACTTTGGATGGCATCAACCTGCTGCCGCTTCTCAAAGGCGAGACCGCACCGGCATCGCGGGATCTGTTCTGGTGCTCCGGGAGCGACGAAGGCTGGTGGGCGGTGCGTTCGGGCGATTGGAAGCTTGTGGGCGAGAAGGACAAGCTGGGTCTCTTTGATCTGAGCAAGGATGTGTCGGAAGCCAACGATCTCGCCAAACAAATGCCTGAGAAGGTGGCAGAGCTGACGAAGCTGCACGACGCGTGGCTCGTGGAGATGGCGAAGCCTGTCAAAGCCGGTGAGAAGCGCTACAACATGGCCGCGCCCGCCGAGAAGAAGCCGAAGAAGATGACCAAGGAAGAAAAGAAGAAGGCTCGTGACATGGAAAGAGCCAAGAAACGTCAGCCCGAAACTCCCGAAGCACCCAAAGCATGAAAACACTCCTCGTTCTCCTCGCCCTCGGCACATCGCTCGTCGCGGCTCCAAAGCCGAACATCGTCATCTTTTACCTCGATGACATGGGCTGGGCTCAGCCGGGCGCTTACGGTGGCAAACTGGCTCCGACGCCGAACATGGACCGCATCGCGGCGGATGGCGTGCGCTTCACGAATGGCTACTCGAGCGGCTGCGTGTGCTCGCCTGGGCGTGTGGGGTTGATGACGGGTCGTTATCAGGCGCGAACCGGTCATGATGCGAATCCGACGCGGGAGGGTCGCGAGTTGCTGCTGAGCGAAAAGACGATGGCGCAGCATTTGAAGCCCGCGGGTTACACGACGGGCATCGTCGGCAAATGGCATCTCGGCGACACCGCGCCCGAGTTCATGCCGTTGGCGCGTGGCTTTGATTTCGCGATGGGCACGGTCGGAAACCTCGGCGAGGGCAAAGGGCCGTCGTTTTATCGCGGCAGCGAGCTGCTCCAAGAGCTCGACGGCGCTCCGGTGACCTCGCCGGTGTATGCGAAGGAGGCCTGCGGCTTCATCGACGCGAACAAGGAGAAGCCGTTCTTCCTGTATCTGTCGTTCAACGCCGTGCATTCGCCCGTCGTGGCCTCGCCGCACTGGCTGGAGAAGTTCAAGCACCTCGACAAACGCCAGCAAGGCTACGCCGCGCTCATTGGCGAGGCCGATGAAGCCATCGGCACGGTGATGACCAAGCTGCGCGATCTGAAGCTCGAGGAAAACACGCTCCTCTTTGTCATCAGCGACAACGGCGGCGCCTCACCCGAAGCCGAGCAGATGGGATTGCGTGGTCGGAAGTGGTTCGTTTGGGAGGGCGGCATCCGCGTGACCTGGATGGCGCAGTGGAAAGGCACGATCCCCGGCAATCGCGTAGTGAATGATCCGGTGATTCAGCTCGATGTGTTGCCGACGGCGCTGGCGGCCGCGGAAAGTGGAACAGGTTTTCAACCTGTTCAGGACGAGTTGAAAACTCGTCCTACGTTGGATGGCGTGAATCTGCTCCCGCTGCTCAAAGGCGAGACCGACAAGCTCGCGCCGCGTGAGCTTTACTTCCGCTTTGGCGTGCAGCACGCCGTTCGGCAGGGCGATTGGAAGCTGGTGAAAGCTTCCAAAGACATGGAGCCGATGCTGGTGAACCTCGCCACCGATCCCGGCGAGCAACGCGACCTCAGCGCCGAGAATCCGGCGAAGAAAGCCGCACTGACCGCTCTCTTCGATAAGTGGAATGCCAGCATGCAGCCGCCACGTTGGGAAGATCAACGCTGGAATGGCGATCCCGATCGAAAGACGGACAAAAAGAAGAAAAAGAAGGCGAAGTGACGGTTTCGTCGAATCTGAGCCTTCGAGCAATCATTGGACGAACTTTGGAATACGGGGATAAAAGGTGCTCTCATGAGAAACCTCGCGGGCATCCACAGCATGACATCTGACTTCGTTGTTCCTCCGCCACACCGGCGGCGCTTCATCGGTCAGATGTGCGGCATCGGAGCCTTCGCCAGCGGGTTGATGCCAACCTTTCTCGAATCCAAAGACACCATGCAGACCATCGCGAATCCACGACTCTTCACCTTCGTCGGCGGCGACAGCGGTGGCTGGCAGGTGATCGCTCGCAAAACGGTGATTGGCGAGCCTTTGCCCACGGTGAAGCGCCTGGACATCGTCATCGGAGAGGTCAAAGAGCTGCCAGAGAATGCTCTGTGGAAGCTGAGCGGTGTCACGAGCAACGAGCGCTATGTGACGCGGCCCGAGAAAGACCAGCTCGCGGCGAAACAGGTCACCATCGGCCGGCCGGAGGCCACGCATGCCGCGATGATTCCGATTCGGAAGAACGCCAAATGGTGGGCGCTGACCCAGGACGAGCGTCGCGCCATTTTCGAGGAGAGTTCCCACCACATCAAAATCGGCATGAAGTATCTGCCAGCCATCGCCCGTCGCCTGCATCACTGCCGTGACCTGGCCGAGCCGCAGCCCTTCGACTTCATCACCCTGTTTGACTACACCAAAGCCGACTCCTCCGCCTTCGAAGACATGGTCGCGGAATTGCGCACAACCGAAGAATGGAAATATGTCGAGCGTGAGATCGACTTCCGCATGGTGCGTGAAGCCAAGTGAACCCGCCCGCCTGTCCTAGAATGAAACATCTCCTTCTTCCTCTTCTCCTTCTCGCGAGTTGCAGCAGCCAGCCGGGCAGCACGCCGGGGAGTTTGCCGCCGACGGGGTTTGGCATGCCGCAGATCATCAATGTGTCGGCGTATGATCCGAAGGAGCGGCAGCTGAATGGCGTGGGCTTCTCGGAGCATGATGTGAGTGCCTTGCGGGCGAATGGTGCGAGCGGTTTGATCGCGAGAGCGGGGAAGGGCGGTAATCTCGATGAGAAGTGTGCGAGCTTTCTGGCCTCGGCGGATCGCGAGGGCATGCTGCCGGGCATTTACTACCGCGTGCAGCGGCATGTGGATGCGGTGGCGCAGGCGGATCAGTTCGTGAATCGCGCGATGTCGCTGGCTCGCAGCCGTGCGTGGAATGCGTCATCGTTGCTGCTGTGCGGTGATTTTGATGGTGATCTGCCGTTGTCGGCCATTTTGCGCTTCATGGATCGCGTGGAAGCACGCACGGGTGTGGTGCCGGTGGCGTATCTGGAGAACAGCACGCAGCTCAAGCAGACGCTCAGCGGCGCGGATGCGGCCTCGAAGGCGAAACTGCGGCGCATGCCCTACTGGCTGGCTTTGTATGCGCACGATAGCGGTGCGGGGCCGGTGTATCCGGCACCGGGAAATCCCGCCGGGCTGGTCGATCAGTATGATGTGTGGTCAAACTGGACGATGTGGCAGTATGGGGGTGTCGATTGGCAGGGTGGTCGCTCGCGGCCGAAGGTTTACAATCATGGTCGCTACCGCTTTCCGCCTTACTTTGGCAATCTCGACCGGCCGACCGAGCGGAATGTGTTTCACGGCTCGCACGCGGCGCTGGCGGGATTCTGGCAGCAGCATGGTTTGCGACTTCGTTGAACGATTCGCAGTGTGCGGCCGTTCTCGCGGCAGATCGTCATGAAACGCCTGCTGCTCGCTCTTTGCCTCCTTTCCGCTTCGTTGTCCGCAGCGGAGAGGCCGAATGTCATCTTCATCCTCGCAGATGACCTCGGCTGGGGCGATTTGAGCTGCTACGGGCATCCGTATGCGAAGACGCCGAACCTCGACAAGCTCGCAGCGGCCGGCACACGCTTCACCAAGTTCCATGCGACGGGTGTGACGTGCTGCCCGGCACGCACGGGGCTCATGACGGGCAAGTTTACGGCGACGTTTCAGAAGTATCCGTCGAGTTTCGGCTTCGGTGATCGCGTGACGATCACGGAGTTGCTGAAGAAAAACGGCTACGCCACCGGCCATGTTGGTAAGTGGCACATCGGCAGCGTGATGGAGCCGGGCACCTATGGCATCGATGTGATCGGCGCGGAGGAAAAGGAAGGTGGCAAGCGCAAGCAGGTCACCGGTGACCGCAGCCGCGATGCGCCGATGTATGATCAGGCGATCGCGTTCATCGAGAAGCACAAAGCGGGTCCGTTTTATCTCAACATCTGGGATCACATCTCGCATCATCCGGTAAATCCATCGCCAGCGGTCCTGGAGCGCTTTGGAGCGCTGGAATTCGACGAATCGAAGTTCACGCCGGCGATGCGCGAGAAGTTCGCGACGTGCAAAAAGCTTGGCGGTGACCCGGCGGCGCACCTGCGAGCCTTTCTGGCCGATGTGAAGTCGATGGACGATGAGATCGGCCGATTGCTGGCGAAAATCGATGAACTGGGTCTGCGCGAGAACACGCTCGTTGTTTTCTCCAGCGATCAAGGCGCCGCGCCATTGCGTGACACCGACGGTGACGTGGCAAAGCCGGACAAGAACGGCAAAAACAAACGCGAGGGCAGCGACATCGACTCCATCCGGCTCAATGCGATGGGCTACGCCGGTCCGCTTTTCCGCGGTGGCAAGCACACTGACCTCGAAGGCGGCGTGTGCGTGCCGTTCATAATGCGCTGGCCATCCAAAGTGCCCAGGGGCCGTGTGGATGACGAATCGGTGCTCAGCGGCGCGGACTGGCTGCCCTCGCTGTGCGCCATCACGGGCATCTCGATCAACGCCGCCGACTTTGATGGCGAGAATTCATCCGCAGCCTGGCTCGGCGGCACGCATGTGCGTGCGAAGCCGCTGTTCTGGAAAACGAACACGGAAAACAGTGACCCATCGATGCTCGCCGGATCGTGGAAGCTGCACGGTTCGCATCGCAGAAAGGGCACGGTGACGCTTTACAACCTCGCAAACGACCCCGGCGAGCAGAACGACCTCTCCGCCAAAGAGCCTGAGATGCTGAAAAAGCTCACCGGGCAGCTGCAGGCATGGACAGCCACGCTGCCGAAGACTTACGAGCACGGCGACGGCAAGGAAGATTGAGCCCTGGAGGCTCAAGTGAAGCTTGGCGGGATGCGGGTGGCGGGTATGATCGGCGGCGCATGTGGAAATCACCGGCAACTGCTTCAAACCTTCGCTGCCTCGCGGCGGCGGCGGTCTTGGCTGTGTCGGTGAATGCTCAAAATGCGCCGAAGCCTTGGGCGGAGCGGGATACGAGGCTGGCGAATGAGTATCTCTCGCTGCTCGTGCAGCAGCCGGAGTATGGTCGCGTGGTCGAGCTGCTGTGGACGCTGTATGAGAAGCATGAGTCCACGAAGCTGCTGGTGGAGAATGTGGCGGCGCAGGCGGCTTCGTCGAAGCATCCGAGTGTGCTTTTGGTGCATGGGCATCTGCTGCGGCGGGCGGGCGATCTGAAGGCGGCGGCGGCGAAGTATGACGAGGTGCTCAAACTGGACGCGGCGAATGTGTTTGCGATGCGGAGCCGGGCGGATGTGGCGGTGGAACTGAAGCAGCCGGAGGAGGCGGTGGCTTTGCTGAAGCGTCTGGCGGAAAAATCAGCCGGCACGGCGGTGTGGATTGAGATCGGCAATCTCTCGCTGGGCATCGGCAAGAACGCGGAGGCGGCCGAGGCATGGGAAAAGGCGGCGCGGATGCAGCCGGAGGATTTCACGCTGGCCCGGCAGGTGGCGCAGTTGCTCCTGCAGGCGGGTTTTCCGGAGCGTGCGGCGGCTTTCTTCTCGAAGCTCGCGGATCAAAAGGACCCGCAGCGTCGCCTCGATGCGCTTTACGATCTCGCCCGCATCTACGAGCACGCGGACCAGTTCGCGAAGGCGGATCAGGCGCTGCGTGACGGGCTGGCGCTGCTGCATTTCCGCGACGGGCGCTACTTTGATTTCTTCCGTCGCCGCGTGAGGTTGCATGAGCGTTTCGGCATGCTGGAGGATTTGCAAAAGGCGCTGCTGACCGCGGCGAAGGCGCAGCCGCCCTCGGAGCAGGCGCTGTGGGATGCGACGCGGTTTTTTGATCTCACGGTGGAGGTGGACGAGCAGGTGAAATGGCTGCGCGAGCTGGTGAAGGCCGTGCCGCAGGTCGAGGACTATCGCTGGGAGCTCGTGCGGGCACTTCTCGATCACGAAGGCGCGGCGGAGGCGGCGAAGCTGCTCGATGAACGGCTCAAAAATGATGGCAGCGATCTTCCCGCCGTCGTTTTGCTGCGCTGCGAGGCGGATCTGCGCGGTGGTGATCCTGCGGCGGCGATTGCGAGACTGGTGAAGCTGCTCGATGTGCAGGCCGGCGCGGAGGTGGAAAAGCAGGTGCTGGTGTTTGCGCAGACGCGGTCGCTCGATGCGGTGATCGAAAAGATCCTGCGTGGTCGCGTGGAGCGTGATCCGCAGAAGACGGAGGCGGTCTTTGAGCTCGCTGCTTACTATCGAGCACGTCGCGATGTGGCGGCGGAGGACAAGCTGCTGCGTGAGTTTACCAGCGGCGCGGCCACCGAGGCGGAGCGGCAGAAGCGTCTCGGCGACGCGGCGGCCTTTCTCGCCTCCAGCAACAACCTCGACAGCGCTATCATGCTGGCCCGCGAGTCGGTGGCAAAGCCTGACGCGGGTCGCGATGCCTGGCTGAGGCTCGCCGATCTGCTCGCGGAGCAGGGCGACAATGACGAAGCGGCCGAGTGGATCGAAAAAGCATGGTCGGCGAGCACGACGGATGAGGAACGCATCGACGCGGATGAGCGTCTGTTTTCGATTTTGATGGGCGGGAAGGATGAACCGGCGAAAAAGGGCCAGAAGCCCGCGGAGTTCACTTTGCCTAATGCCTTCACTGGAGCCGGTTTTGGCTCGGATGAGCCTGAGAACACGAATCGCGAAAAATTCCCCGAAGCAGTCGAGGACAAGGCGCATGAGCTTGCGGAGGCTTCGAGCAAGGGAAGCGAGGCTGAACGCTTTCGGGCACTGTGGTGGGCGGTGCGCACGCATCACACGGATGAGGGTTACGCCATTCTGCGAGGCCTTGAATTTGATGCGAAAGGCAAGCCGAGGCCGCTTTCGGCCGCGGTGGAGCAGTTGAAGCTCGATCTGGCGGTGGCGGATGAAAATCTGGCGCTGCAAGAGCGGCAGTTGAAGCGTTTGATCGAGAGCGATGCGGCGGGCCGCGTGCGTCACACGCTGCGTTTGAGCGAGTTGATGCTCGAAAGCGAGCGTCGCGCCACGGCGGAGGTCGGCGGCGCGGGCTGGCGCATGATGGGCACCTCGCCAGTGCCGGGTCTGATGGCGGCGAAGCTGCTGGAACGTGCCTACCGCGACATGCCGGACTCCGAGCAGATCCTTTCGGCGCTGACGCAGGTGTATCTGCTGCAACGCCGCACGGACGATGTGCTGGAGCTTTGGAAACAGGCCGTGAAGCGAGCGGAGGGCACCACTGCGGCGGCTTTGATGGAGCGGCACGCGGACCTGCTGCTGCGTTTGAACCGCCTCGAAGATTTCGTGCAGACGCAGGCGCTCATCTTGGAGCGTGAGACGGACATCAAGCGGCGGCGTGAGATGCTCGGACGCTGCGTGGACCGGCTGACTTTCTCCGATGCGAACGGCGGCGAGCTGGCACCGAGCGTGGTGAAGGATCGCCTGCAACTCGTGGAGAATGCCTTGCGGGGTCTTTTGCAGCGTCATCCGTTCGACGGTTTTTATCACGAGGCGCTGGCGATGGTGGCGGAGCGTCAGGGCGATCATGCGAAGGCCTTTGCAAGCATGAAGCAGGCGTATTACACCGCGCCGGAGACACCTTTCTCGCTCGATCAGCTTCGTGAGGCGGCGCTAAAGGTGGGTGATCTGAAATCCGCGATCTATTTCCAAAAACAGATCGCCGCGGCATCGCCACCGCAGGAGCTGGCGGCGGAGTCGCGGCGTCTGGTGGAGCTGCTGGAGCAGACGTTTCAAATCGACGAGGCAGATCGTGTGCGGCGTCGGCTGGAGAGCCGCTTCTCGCAGGATGTGAAGGCGCTCGATGAGCTGGCGAAGCACTATCAAACGACCGGTCAGGACGAGGCGGAGAAGCGTGTGTATGAGCAGGTGGTGAAGGTGCAGTCGTGGGACAGCCGCTCGCTGCTGCGTCTGGCTTTGAAGTGCCTGCGCTTTGTGGACACCGCGGCGGCGGAGAAGCATCTGGAACAGATTCTTGCGCTCAAGACGAAGGCCGCGATCACTCGCAGCGGCATGCGCGGCCCGCTGCCGTTGAGCGATGGTCGCAAAGGCGGTGGCAAGTCGCCAGTGAGCGAGCTCACGCCGTTGCTGGATTTTGCGCCGGGCATCGAGCGGCCGGAGATCGAGAAGCTGCGTGCTTTTCTCTCGATGCCGCGGCCGGAGTTTGCGGATGTGCCGGAAGATGCGGCGCTGGTGCGTCTGCGGGCCATTGAGGAGCTGTCGAAGCTCAAAAAGCAAAGCGGTGGCAAGGCTCTCGAAGCATGGACGCGGCAGTGGAGCACCGGTTTGCACTCCGACTGGGAAAAGCTGTGGGCGCTGTTTTACAGCGGTGAAGGTGAGGAGTTTCGCAAGCTGCTGCAAACGCTGCTGAAGG
Source organism: Verrucomicrobiaceae bacterium (assembly GCA_016795465.1). Lineage (GTDB taxonomy): Bacteria > Verrucomicrobiota > Verrucomicrobiia > Verrucomicrobiales > Verrucomicrobiaceae > Prosthecobacter. Next base: position 33,565 of record JAEUHK010000092.1, read on the forward strand.
CCGATCAAAGCACGCTGGAAGGCCAGTTTTGCCTGCTGTGGATGACGTTGCGCAGTCACGGCATGAACGAGGCCATCGCGTGGGCTTCACCGGGAGCTTTGATGCCGGAGGTGATCGCGGCGCGGGAACGGTTGGTGCATGCCTGCGTGTCGATGCTGGTCGATGCGGAGGGTTTTCGTTTCAGCGAAGAAGAGCTGCGGCAGCTCGGTCGGTCGAAGGTGATGCGCACCGCGGCCATCTGGGATGTGACGGACAAGCTGAAGGGCAAGCAGCGCTATCACGAGGCTCTCGCTCTTGGCGAAGGCCTGCCACGCCAGACGATGGACAAGTCGTCGATCTACTCGCTCTTCCTCGCTCGCATCGCGGAAAGCGCGGAGGATTGGAAGCTGGCGCGGCATTACCTTCAGGAGGCCGTGAATGCGCCGCTGCTGCCGGAAGCCTATCGCAGCCGCTTCGATACCTTCTTGTCGAGCTTTTCCTCGCTGCAACGCGTGGCGGGCTCGAAGCCCGAACGTGATGCGATCACACAAAACGCATGGCGTCGACTCCAGCGTTCGACGCCGAGTGATCTCACGATCATCCGCCAGGCGGCTGTGGAAGGGGTGGCAGGCGCGGATGAGGCCGCGGCGAAAAAGCTCGGCGGCTTCTTCACAGGCGATTTCACCACCACGAGGCAGATGAGCGATGGGCGCGGCAATTTGATGCCGCAGGGCTCCTCTCGTTATGAGGAGGCGCAGCATGTGCGCAGTCTGTGGGAGGAAACTCGCGAGTTGCAAATGATCCTGCGCCAGCAGGGACTCGGCAATGCGATCAAAGGCACGAACGCCGAGCTGGAGCAGCGCTGGGGCACGACGATGCTGGCGCCGCGTTCCGACACGGAATTCGGCGAGTGGCGCATCCATGCGCTGCTTTCCAAACTGCGCCCGGTGGATCATTTCACGCGTTTGCGCCTCATCCGCGAGCATCTGGCGAGCGTGGACATGCACACGGAGCACAGCGTCGATACGCTGGGGAATCTCGGCAGCCGATTGGAGAGCGCCGGCATGTCTCGCGAGGCGGTGGTCGTTTATCGACAGCTCCCGGATCGAGCTCCGTCGAATCCCGATTACGCGCAGTGGCTGCTGCGAGCCTGTGAAAACTCCGGCGATGTGGAGCCTGGCTGCTCGTTCTCGTATCACCTGCTCACCGCCGAGGCTCCGAACAAGCCGCCGGCCATTGGCGACGAGGTGCTTCGCGAAAAACATGCCTTCTTCCTCACGCGGGACTTTAATCTCGACGAGCTGCGCAAGCATGCCTTTCGCGAAAAAATCTCGCAGGTGCTCGCGGGCCGCGAGCCGCATGAGATTCCGTATTTGAAGGCGTATGCGCTCTTGCAGGAACGCCTGGGCAACGAGCAGGCCGCGTTGCAGGCGTGGCAGCATTTGAAGGCGGTCTTTGCGGCGAATGATCAAAGCGGCCACGACTTCGAGGCGGAGGGTAATTTGCACCTCGCGAAGCTGCTGCAACGTCTCGCGAGGCCGAAGGAAGCCGTCGAGGCGCTGCGTGCCGTGCCGGTGAAGGAACCACTCACCGAGGTGATGACTGACACGCTCGAGCAGCGCACGCGACTCGCGGCTGCCATGGGTGACTGGAAAGAGATGGGTGAGCTGAAGGCGCAGGCCGTGGAGCTGAAATCGCTGCCCACCGTGCTCGTGATCGCCCGCGAGCTCGCCACGCATGAACGCCGCGTGGAGGCACTGAACTTCCTCACGCAGGCCGAGCGCACGCTGAAGGACGATCATCAACGCTTCACGCTGCGGCTGGAGCAGCTCACGTTGCTCTCGCAGGATGCCGCATGGTCGCCCGAACGAGATCGCGCACGCCTTTCCGCGCTGTTCCGCACTCCCACGCGGGATCGTGACACGTTGCTGCGCTTGCTCGACTGGCTCAAAAAGGAAGCAGAAGGCCGTCACGCCGCTGCGTGGGTCCGCGTGCTGCGTGCCGAGGCCGCCGCAGGCAGTGATCGAGCGGCGGCGGGACTCGCTTTGAGTGCTTTCGCGAGCTCGTTGGATGAAACGACGCCTGCCATCTTCCGCCAGGCCTGGGCGGATGCCATCGAGAAAGACCGACTCTGCATCGAGCTGACTGCGCAGCGATTGCTCGAAGGCCAAAAAGCTGCGTGGGCTCGCGAGGCCTGCCAGGTGGCCGCGTCCATCCCGACGCTGCGTGAGAACGGTCGCAAGCTCCCGCTGGCCGTTCGTGTGGCGCAGGCCTTGGGCGACGAGGCGGAGGTGCGTGAGCTTTTCAATGAGACGCTTCGCATGCCTTTCCCCGGAGGCGGCCAGACCGTGGCCTGGGCGCTCGCTTTGGAAGAAACAGGCCACGCGGATCTTGCCCGCGAGCTCTTTGATGCGGCCCTGCGCCAGATCGAGGCCGGCGAGAGCTTGCAGCCGGAGATTCACGCCGCGTGGACACGCTTCCTCATCCGCCAAAAAGACTTCGATGCCGCCGAGGCCTTCCTGATGCGCATGAACTGGGCGATGCCCGGCGAGGCCGCAAAACTCGTGTTTGAACTCCACGCCGCGTGGGGGAAACTAAACGACCTCGCCGCCGAGCTGCCGAAATACCGCCTCCCCACCGGCACCGCCCGCGAGGCCGCCTTCCTCGCCAAGCAGCAGCTCGACCACACCCCTTCCCTACCATGAACCGCATCGCCTTCATCGCCCTCGCTCTCGTCCCGGCGCTGCTGTGCGCCTGCGGCAGCTCGAAGGACAAAAAGAAGAAAAAGGACCCGATGAGCCAGACGCTCGGCCAGCGGCTGGATCGTCCGGACATGACCCGCCAGAGCAGCTACCAGAAGTACATGGATAACGCGAAGGACACGGGCAGCATGGGCTCCCACTTTCAGAAGAAGAGCTTCCGCTCCTCGAACTACGCCGCCGATCAAAAGGCCGGTGGCATGAGCCGGTCCTACAAAACCGACTCGGCGAAGGGTTTTGGCGAATCGAAGTATGCGGACTCCAAGTTTGCGCAGTCGGACAAAGGAAGCCTTTTCTCGAAAAAGGAATTCGGAACGGGTTCTGCGTTTGACGCGGGCAAGGCCTCACCATCCGGCAACAGCGTGTTCAGCGGCGCGAATGATGTCTTTGGCACGCGATCCGCCCTGCCAAAGAGCCTGCGCACGGCCCGTCCGGAGAAAATCATCGAGGAACGAGGCTCGAACACCAACCAAGCCTACTCCGAGGAAGATGTGAAACGCCTGCTGGGCAGGCCTTGAGAGTGAGGCACCAGTTTCAGGTTCCAAGTTTCAAGTTTGGAGGCGCTGTGGCGTTGGTTTCAGGCACTTGAAACCTGAAACATGAAACACCTTCTCATTGCTCTCTGCCTGGCCACTGCTGCTTACGCTCAGGATCTGCCGAAACTCGACCTCGGTGGCGTTCGCGAGCAGCATGTGATGATCCCGATGCGCGATGGCGTGCGGCTTTCGGCCTATCTTTATCTTCCCGAAGGCGAGGGGAAATGGCCGGCGGTGTTTGAGCAGCGCTACGCGGACATCAGCGGCGCATCGACGCGGAAGAATGCCGCGGAGCTTGCGAAGCGCGGCTTTGCCGTGGCGATGGTGAACTTCCGCGGCTCGCAGAAGAGCGAGGGGCAGTATGTCGGCTACCGCGCCCTAGCCTGGGGCGAGAAGAAGGACGGCTACGACACCTGCGAATGGCTCGCGACGCAGCCGTGGAGCACCGGCAAGGTGGGCACCTTCGGCAGTTCGCAGGGTGGCTTCGCGCAAAACTTCCTCGCCGTCACGCGGCCGCCTCATCTCGTGTGCCAGTACATGGTCGATACCGGTTTGAGCCTGTTTCAGGAAGGCTACCGCATCGGCGGCGTGACGCGGCCGGGTCGCTTCGCGGACTTTGGCAAGAACTGCCGCGTGCCGGCGGACAACGACGCGCTGATGCGCGAGTGGGATGCGCATCCGCATTACGACGATTACTGGAAGGCGGAGGACTGCACGCTGCACTTCGCTGACATGAACGTGCCATGCTTCACCATCGGGAGCTGGTATGACTTCATGGTGCAGGGCAGCGTGATGAGCTACATGGGCCGCAAGAAGAACGCACCACAGCAACTTCTGCTCGGCCCGTGGCTCCACGGACGGCTCAACAAAGGCAGCAAGGTCGCGGAGATGCAGTATCCGGAAAACGCGACGTGGCCGGAGGTCGAGCACATGGTGCGGTGGTTCGATCACTGGCTCAAAGGCATCGACAACGGCGTCGAAAAGGAGCCGGCCGTGCGCTACTACGTCATGGGTGCCACCGGCGAGGCCAACGCACCCGGCAATGTGTGGCGTGAGGCAGCCGACTGGCCGCCTGCGAGCACAGAGACAGCTTTTTACCTGCATGATGGCGGCGTGTTGAAGCCCGAAACACCTGCCATGACCTCCAGCGGCACGAGTTACGACTGTGATCCGCTGAAGCCGATGGAGATGCCCGGACGCGCCTTCCTCGGTGCGAAGGATGCGCAGGCCTTCGAGACGCAAAAAGACGTGCGCGTGTGGACGACGCCTGTTTTGGAAAAACCGCTCGAAATCACCGGGCAGGTGTTTGCCGAGTTTTGGGTCAAATCGACCGCGAAGGACACAGACTTCATCGTGCGTGTCTCGGACGTGTATCCCGACGGCCGCAGCATGCTGCTCATGGATTACCCGCTGCGGGCGAGGTATCGCGAGGGCTTTGATCGCGAGGCCTTGCTCGTTCCCGGCGAACCCGCGAAGCTGAAATGGCATCTCGGCTGGACGAGCATCATTTTAAACCAAGGCCATCGCCTCCGCGTGACGGTCACCAGCACTGGCGCACCGCTTTACGAACCGAACAATCAGACCGGTGGCCCGCAGACGAGTGACTGGCTGAAAGATGCTGTGAAGGCCACCCACACCGTGCTGCATGAAAAGGAGCACGCTTCCCGTGTGCTGCTGCCGGTGAGGCCTTGAAACACAAAAAGGCCGGAAGACGAGCTTCCGGCCTTTGGAGATTGGGGATCGAAATCGGGCTGATTAAGCCGCTTCGTTCTGCTGGGCCACGTCCTTCACGGTCATGGCTTCCTTGCCCTGACGGCCGCGGAGGTAGTGCAGGCGGTTGCGGCGGACGCGACCGGACTTGGTCACTTCGATCTTGGCCACTTTCGGGCTATGAAGGGGGAAGACACGCTCCACGCCCTCGCCGTAGCTGATCTTGCGGACGGTGAAGGCTTCATTGATGTCGAAGCCTTTGCGGGCGATGACGATGCCAGCGAAGATCTGGATACGCTCCTTGTCACCTTCGATGACTCGGGTGTGCACTTTCACGGTGTCGCCCACGCGAAACTCGGCGACTTCCTTCTTCAGCTGCTCTTGGTTGATCTTCTCAATGGTGTTCATGGCAAATGGGGTCCAATGCGCGCCGCAGGAGGGGTTGTACAATCGTTCCTGGGGGGCGAGGGGGCGCGAAGATGGGCATTCCGACCCTTTTGGCAACCGGTTTTTAGACCCTCCCAGGCCTCCAGCCCCCCTAAAACAGCCCTTTTCCCTCTATTTTAGGCCTCCGATCACGCAAAGGCAAAGCGGCATCGTCCATTTAGAATCCCGGCCGGGAGGCGTAGTTTCCCCCGCTGTCCCCCATGAAACGCGCCCTGACCAGCCTCCTCGCCGGTGTTTTGACCCTCGCCCCGGCCCTGCAAGCCGCCGAAGCCCCGTCCTTCCGCAATACCATCCAGCCGATCCTCACGCGCTACGGTTGCGCGATGGGTGCCTGTCACGGTGCGGCGGCGGGACAAGGCGGCTTCCGGCTGTCGCTGCGTGGCTTCGATGACGAGGGCGACTGGCTTTCGATCACGCGGAGTGCGAATGGACGTCGTCTCACGCTCGAAGATCCGGCGCGTAGTCTTTTTCTGCTGAAGGCGGTCAAAGCGGTGCCGCACAAGGGCGACAAGCGCTTCGAAGTAAACTCGCCGGAATACAAAGCCATCGTCGATTGGATCGCGGCCGGTGCGCCGGGGCCGAAGGCGGATGATCCGCGCATCGTGTCGCTCAGCGTGTCGGAGCCGCATCTCGTCACGCAGGCTGGAAAAAGCGTGCAGCTCAAAGTCACCGCGAAATTCAGCGACGGTCACAGCGAGGACGTCACGCGCTGGTGCAAATACAACGCCACCAATGCCAGCGTGGCCACCGTGGATGACAGCGGCCTCATCAAGATCACCGGCGCAGGCGAAGGAACCGTCAGCGCGTGGTATTTGAGCCTGCTGAGCGTCACCAACGTCGTCGTGCCGAAACCGGGCAAACCGGACATCGAGGCCTTTGCGGCCCTGAAGCCGCGCAACTTCATCGACGAGCATGTTTTGACGAAACTGCGCGAGTTGAACATCCCGCCATCGGGTCGTGCCACGGATGCGGAGTTCCTGCGTCGTGCGTTTCTCGATACGATCGGCGTTTTGCCCACGCCGGAGGAAGCGAAGGCCTTTCTCGCGGACAAAGCGGCTGATAAACGCGACCGCCTCATCGACACGCTGCTGAAGCGGCCTGAGTTCGTCGATTACTGGTCGCATCGCTGGAGCGATCTCTTCCTCGTGAATGGCGACAAACTCATGCCGCAGGCCATGTGGTCGTATTACAACTGGATCCGCCGACACGTCGCCGCGAACACGCCGTGGGACGCCATGGTGCGTGATCTGCTCACCGCCACCGGCAGCACGCTCGAGCACGGCGGCGGCAACTTTTTTATCCTCAACGACGAGCCGACGAAGTGCGCCGAAACCGTCAGCGTGGCCTTCCTCGGCACCTCCATCGGCTGCGCGAAGTGCCACAACCACCCGATGGAAAAGTGGACCTACGATCAATACTACGCCTTCGCGAACCTCTTCGCCCGCGTGCGCACCAAAAACGGCACGCAGGCCGACGAGCGCGTGCTTTTCAGCGACACCCAAGGCGATCTCGTCGCGCCGCTCACCGGCAAACCGCAGCCACCGCGCCCACTCGATGCCTTGCAGCCCGTCTCGATGACCTCCACCGAGGATCGACGCATCACGCTCGCGAACTGGCTCACCAGCGCCGACAACAAACTCTTCCAACGCGCCATCGTGAACCGCGTGTGGGCGAACTTCTTCGGCAGCGGCCTCGTCGAAGCCGTCGATGACCTTCGCGTCACCAATCCCGCCAGCAACGAACCGCTCTTCGCCGCCGCCTGCGAACATCTCGTGAAGCAGAAGTTCGATCTGAAGGCCCTCATGCGCACCATCCTGCAAAGCGAGACCTACCAGCGCAGCAGCATCACCCTTCCTGAAAACATCAGCGACCTCCGCTACGGCTCGCACTACGTCCCGCGCCGGCTGAAAGCCGAGGTGCTGCTCGACACCGTGTCGCAGGTCACCGCCGCGCCCACCACCTTCAAAATCGACCGCCGCAACGCCAACCGCGGCACCGCCGATGCCTACCCCATGGGCTTCCGCGCCCTGCAACTGCCCGACAGCAACATCGCCAGCTATTTCTTGAAGAGCTTCGGCCGCGCCGACCGCGTCGCCACCTGCGAATGCGAGCGCACCAACGAACCCAGCATGGCGCAAGCCCTCCACATCGCCAACGGCGAGACCCTGAACCAAAAGCTCGCCCAAAAAGACAACCGCCTCGACGCCCTGCTCACCAGCAAGCAACCCGACGCCAAGATCATCGAAGAAGCCTACCTCCTCACCCTCACCCGCGCCCCCACCGACCGCGAACTCGAAAAAGCCACCGCGCTGCTCACCACCGCCAAACCCGAAGACCGCCGCGTCACGCTGGAAGATCTGTTTTGGAGCCTGATGAGCTCGAAGGAGTTTTTGTTTAATCACTGAGCCATGAACCTTCCTGATCTTGAGCAAGCTGTGCAGCAGGTGAACTCCAAAGAGTCATTCTTGGAGTTCGTCAGCCTGCTCGGCGCTGATTGGGAGAGGTCGCAAGAGATCGAAAAAGCCACGCCATCGTCGCCCTATGCAGCGAATGCTCTCGGATGGGAAAATCCGAGGCTTGGACCCTTCTTACATGCGTTGGCAGCTTGGGGTGTCGGTTCTCGAATTTCATCCGAACCAAGTTGGCGTTCATTCGCCGAGATGCTGCTCGCAGCAAAGATTTATGAGTAACACCGATGGCATCAACCAAGCCCAACGGAATTGCGTCATGCAGCCCAGGGTTCGTAGAACCCTGGGTATCGAGTCATCCTACGTTTCCATCTCGCCGAACCCCAACGGGGTTCTGTCGGGATCCAGGATGCCCACACGTCGCGTGAGCGTTTTGGAGTGCTCCAGCCCTCTGGAGCTTTTCGCAGGCACTGACACTGTCATTAAACCATCCACAGTGATCGACAGCCGCGCCAGCAAAGTAGCCATCTCGCTCCGCGAGATGAGCCAGGCGCATGGCAAACTCACTAGCTCACGAACTTCGAGCGTTGTGCATGGTGGCGAAAGCCATTCGCGCATCTCGACGGAGCGAGATGGCTACTTTGCTTCGCCGGATCGACGCGGGCACGCCTTTAACCACGCCGTGGACACACTCGAAAGCGCCGGAGGGCCGGCGCACTCCAGGACGCTGTCGCGTGCTTCCACACCCACCCTTCCCTGATGTCATGAAACGACTTCTCCTCCTCTCACTCGCCTGCACCGCCACCACCCACGCCCAAACCGTGGACTACACGAAGCAGATCGCGCCGCTGTGGGACACCTACTGCGTGGATTGCCATAGCGCGGACGACGCGGATGGCGAGTTCGCGTTGGACACGTTTGCGGCGCTCATGAAGGGCGGCGAGGAGGGCGCGGCGATCGTGGCGGGGAAGGCGGACGAGTCGCTGCTCGTGAAGTTCCTCGAAGGGCGCTCGGGGCGCGGCGGGAAGAATGAATTCATGCCGCCGGGCAAGCGCGAGAAGCTGAAGGCAGAGGAGATCGCGCTCATCAAAGCGTGGATCAAGGCAGGCGCAAAAGGCCCGCTCGTCGCAGACGCGAAACCGATGCCAAAGGAGGTCATCACGCCGAAAATCGCGCCCACCGTGCCGCCGAAGCGCTCGATCCAGGCGGTGGCGTTTTCGCCGAAAGCACAACTCATCGCCACGGCACGCTACGGCGAGGTCGAACTCGTCAATCCGGTCAATCAAGTCACCGTTCGGAAACTCACCGGCTTCACCGGCAAGGTCAACGCGGTCGCCTTTTCGCCCGATGGCGCGACGGTGTATGCCGCGGGTGGCGAGGCAGGCATCGTGGGCATCGTGCGAAGCTGGAAAACGAGCGACGGCACGGCGCTACGCTCCTTTGAAGGCCACACGGATGCGGCGTATGCGCTCGCGGTTTCGCCCGATGGCAAATTCATCGCCACGGGCGCTTACGATCAAAAGATCCGCCTCTGGGACACGGCGACGGGCAAGGAAGTCGCGCTTCTCAAAGGCCACAACGGCGCGGTGAACGGACTCTCGTTCCGCCCTGATGGAAAAGTGCTCGCCAGCGCCAGCGCGGACCGCACGGTGAAGCTCTGGAGCATTCCGAATGGCCAGCGACTCGACACGCTGTCGCAGCCGACAAAGGAGCAGACGAGCGTCGTCTTCAGCGCCGATGGCAAAACGCTTTTCGCCGCCGGTGGCGACAACCGCATCCGCGTGTGGGCGATCAGCGCCGCGGCGAAGGAAGGTACGAACAAGATCCTCACCAGCCGCTTCGCGCATGAAGGCGGCCTCTTGAACCTCGCGCTCTCCGCTGATGGCAAACTGCTCGCCTCGACCGCGACGGACAAAACGCTCAAACTCTGGAACACCGCCGACCTCACCGAAAAGCTCCTCCTCGAAAAACAACCCGACTGGTCCTCCGCTCTCGCCTTCACTGATAAAGCCCAGCTCATCGCGGGTCGCGTCGATGGCACCTGGAGCGTGTATTCCGCCACGAAGTAGCCCGCACGACTCAAAACCACGATCACGCCATGAAATTCATCCTTTTGATTCTTCTGCCCGTTGTCGGCTTTGCCGGGCTCGGCCTCGCGCAGGCTCCGAAAGCCAAAAAAGACGCCGCCAAGCCCGCGATGGCCGCAAAACCGGCGAAACTCGAACTCACGAGCGTTTCGCCGCGTGGACTGCATCTCGGCGTGGAGCAGGTTTTTAGCCTCGCTGGCAAAGACCTGGCTGAGGCGACGATTTTGACCTCAAACGCCGCGTTGAAGCCCGTCATCGATGCAGCGGCGAGCACGGCCACGAAGGTCGTTTTCAAGCTTCAGGCACCGGTGGGGCTTGGTCGCGGCAGTCACGATGTGTGGGTGAAGACGCCGACTGGCGAGTCGGCTAAATTGAAGCTGTATGCTGATGATCTCGCGCCCATCACGACCTCGGCGGCGGATTTCAAAAACGGCCCGGTGCAGATCGCGAAGCTGCCCGCGAGCGTTTGGGGCACGCTCACAGAGACGGGTCAGCATGACGCGTATCGTTTTACGGCGAAGGCGGGCGAGGAACTCGTGCTCGATCTCGCCGTGGCGCAGGTCGGCAGCGTGGCGAAATCGCCGACGCTCGAGATTGTGGACTCGAATCACACGGTGCTCGCGGTGAATCGCGGGCTCGACAGCGGCAGCGATCCGTTCCTCGCATGGAAAGCGCCTGCGGATGGCGATTACCACATCCTCGTGAGCAACACGACGATGGATGGCAGCGCTGGGCATGTGTATCGACTCACGATTGGGGCACTGCCGTTCGTCACGAGCTGGTCGCCGCTCACCGCGCAGGTGGGGAAGGAGACCAAGGTCACGCTCATCGGTCATCATCTCGGCGACAAGGCCACCGTGACGATGAAGGCGGACAAGGAAGGCATCACGAATGTGCCGCTCGATGCCAAGGCGCTGCGTTTTCGCACGATGCCCTCGCTGCGTGTGAGTGCGCTGGCGCAGGTGAGCGAGGTGGAGGGCAATGATGACCTCGCGAAGGCGCAGCTGGTGTCCTCGTCGGCGAACATCAACGGTTTGCTCGCCAAAGCGGGCGACACCGATCACTTCGCGTTCGATGCCAAAAAGGGCCAGACGTGGATCATCGAGACGTTCGCCGCCCAAGCAGGCTCGCCCGCCGATACCAAGCTCGAAATTCTCCACCCCGATGGCAAACCCGTCGCTCGTTTGCTCATGCAAGCCGTGCGCGACAGCTACAACAACTTCCGCAGCGTCGATGCCAACAACCCGGACATCCGGCTGCAAAATTGGGAGGAGATGGAGCTCAATGAGTATGTCTGGTTCAATGGCGACGTGATGAAGATCATACGCATGCCGCGCGGGCCGGACGGCGGCTGCTTCTTCTATGTGATCGATGGCAAACGCCGCGCTTACTTCGACACCAGCGCCACCTCCCACTCGCTCGATGAACCGTGCTACGTCGTGGAGCCGTATCCGCTCGGCAGCAAGATCGCCGCAAATGGACTGCCCATTTTCACGCTGAACTATCAAAACGACGACAGCGGCGACCGCAAAATCGGCCGCGACTCGCGCCTGACCTTCACCGCGGCTTCCGATGGCCGTTTCGTTGTGCGAGTCATCGACACGCGCGGCTGGGGCGGCGAGCGCTTTGTGTATTCGCTCGCCATCCGCGAGCCGAAGCCGGACTTCAGCGTCAAACTCGCCGGCATGAACCCCACTGTGATGCCCGGAGCCTCCGTGGGCTTCTCCTTCCGTGCCGATCGACAGGACAATTTCGACGATCCCATTCAAATCGACATCACCGGCGTGCCCGCGGGCTACTGGGCCACGTCGCCGCTCATCATCGAGGCCGGTCACGACCTCATCAGCGGCTCGCTGCATGCCATGCCCGATGCCGCGAAGGACGCCGACTGGTCCAAACTCAAAATCACCGCCACCTCGAAAGGCCTCAAGCACGACGCCGGAAACTTCGGCAAGGTCACGCTCGGCGCGAAACCGAAGTTCATCATCGTTTTGGAGCCCGACGCCGGTGGCAAGCCCGTGATGCGCGATCCCGCCGCCGAAACGAAGCCGCTCGAACTCACCCTCGCGCCCGGCCAGACTGTGAAGGCCTGGCTGCGTGCGATTCGTGAGGACAACAAAGACCTCCTCAGCCTCGACGTGCACGGATTGCCCCACGGCGTCATCGTCGATGACATCGGCCTCAACGGCGTCCAAATCCGCTCCGGCGAAAACGAGCGCCCCATCTTCTTCCGCGCCGCCAACTGGGTCAAGGACCAGGACAAACTCTGCCACGGTGCGATCAGCTCCGCGCGAAACGAACACGACAGCGCCGGCTTGCAGACGAGCTTTCCGATTCTGATGAAGATCCGGAAGCCGGGCGTGGCGGCGAGGTGATTCGTCGAGAGACCGCTGCGGCGTCTGGCGTTCCACTCGCCTCATGAACCGCCGCTCCTTTCTCAAGCACACTGCCGCTTATGTTTCCGCGCCTGCCATTTTGAGCGCGAAGTCGCCGAACTCGATGTTTCAGGTGGCTTCGATTGGGGTGGGGGGGATGGGTGGGAACACGATGATGAGCGTGCTTCAGCATCCGAAGGTGCGGATCGTGGGGATGTGTGATGTGGATGCGAAGACGCTGGAGTTGGCAACGAAGGGCATGTCATCGCGGCGGAAGGAGCATCAGGATCCGGCGGCGAAGGAGCGGCTGGGCGAGGCGGCGACGTTTCGGGATTATCGCGAGATGATCGCGAAATTGGGCGACAGCGTGGATGCGATCACGATTGGCACGCCGGATCACATGCATGCGGCGCAGGCGGTGACGGCGTTGCGGGCGAAGAAGCATGTGTACCTGCAAAAGCCGCTGACGCATCATTTGCACGAGGCGCGGATTTTGAGCGCGGAGGCGGCGAAGGCCGGCGTGACGACGCAGATGGGCACGCAGGGGCATTCGAGCGTCGAGACGTCGCTGGCGGTCGATTTGATCAAGAGCGGCGCGATCGGCAAAGTGAAGGAGGTCATCTGCTGGGAGAACAAGAAGGCAAGCTGGTGGCCGAAGGTCACGCAGCGCAAGGCGGAGGCCGATCCGGTGCCGGCGAACGTGGATTGGAACCTGTGGCTCGGCGTGGCGAACGAGGTGCCCTTCCTCGAAGGCGCGTATCATCCGTCGATGTGGCGCTCGTGGGTCGATTTTGGTGTCGGCATGATGGGTGACATGGGCTGCCACTACTTCGATGTGGTGTTTGCCTGCCTCGGTTTGCAGGCACCGAAGCGCGTGCGCTGTCTCGACGAGGGCAGCAAGGGCGATCTGTATGCGATGAAGCGCCATCTGGAGCTCGAATTCCCCGGCACGCCGCTCACGGCGGGCGACACGATCAAGATGACGTGGACGGACGGCGGTTACGAGTATGACAAGCGCGTCATCAAGCCCTCCGTGCTCACCAAAGACACGCCGAGCGGCATTTTCTTCATCGGCGAGAGCGGCGGCATCTTCAAACCGCACAGCCAGCGCCCGTGGCTGGTGCCAGAGGCGAATTTCACCGGCTTCACCTACCCGAAGACCCGCATCGCGAATCATTACACCGACTGGGTGGACGCGTGCATGAAGGGCACAAAAGCCGCCACCGATCTGCCGAGTTACGGTTGTCCGGTCACGGAGGCCGTTTTGCTCGGGGTGCTCTCCGAGCGCAATCCGGGCGACTGGATCGAATGGGATGCCGCGAACGGCAAAATCGCCAACCGGCCCGAATTGAATGCCCAGCTCACGCGGAAATATCGCGACGGCTGGAGCGTCGAGGGGCTGGGGTGAGCTACGGGCGAGAAAATGCCAAAAAAGTGCGCGTGTCCCTGTAACCCAGGGTGGTAAAACGGGGCTACGGAACGTGAACCTCGGTCGTCATGCGCTCTTTTATCCTTCTCCTCGCTCTGTTTTGTGTGATGCCTGCCCTGCTGCGTGCCCAAGGGTCGGGCACGGTGAACAGCCTCGCGCTGCCGTCGTATGCGGCACCGGGTTATGTGATCGCCGCTGACGGGGTGGACTCGGATCCGGGGACGAATCGCCATCTCGTGGCGGTGCGGGCTAATTGCACGGTGAACACGATCGGGAATTACGCGGTGGAATTCAGCCTGCTGGACCCCAACAACGTCGTGATGGCCACCGTGCTCTCCTCCACGGTATCGGTCGGGGTGGTGCCGGACACGCGGAACTACAACGCGGACCTCGAGCCGACTGCGGCCTCCGCTTTGCAGCCCGGCGTGCTCTACCGGCTGCGGGCGCGGCTGCTGCACAATGCCACGACGGAGGTGGACAAGATGACGGGCTCGCCAGGCCGGACGTATCTGCATTTCACCGGCACTGATCCGCTCAGCATCGACCGCAATGCGCTGACGGAGGTCACCAGCGTGACCATCGACCGCTCGTGGATGCTGGAGACGAATCCATCGCGCACGACGATCCCGGTGACGGTGGGCTACACGATCCATCGCTACGACCGCTGGACCACGACGCCGCAGAATGTGGACCTCGATGTGACGCTGACGCCGACACTGACGAACGATGACTCCAGCACCGCGGTGGCCGTCACAGCCACGGACAACAGCTTCACGGTGCTGAATGTGCCGGGCCATGCCAGCGGCACGCCGGTCGTGCCCTCGGCCACGAGCGGCACGCAGACGATCCAGGTCGATCCATCGGTCATTTTGAAGCCGCAGATGCATCACATCGACGTGCAGGGCTCGCACATTGACATCCCGGCGTCGATGACCTCGAAAGCAGGCAGCTCGATGGCCTCCGCCTCGACCGCGATGAGCCATTTCACGGGCAAACTGACCTTCGATGGCAGCATCGTCACGCATTTCAGCAGCGTGGCCTCGGCTCCGTTCATCATCCCGACGATTTCACCGCCGGGCGTGATCCAGCAGGTGCTGCGGATCAATCCAGATGGCAACAGCGGCTCGGTGGACACGCTGACGGGCTTCACCTTCGGCGATGGCTCGAATATCAACGTGGTGCTCGATGAATTCGGCGATGCCAGCTACACCGGTCATGTCACCTCAGGCATTCTTTATATTAGCAATCCGGTTTTCGTCACCGTGCCGCCGGCGTCGCAATACGGCAGCTACAATGGCGTGCAGTATTACCGGCCAGGGCCGGTCGAACTCAACACCGGCGGTGCGCATGCGCCAATCACGGCAAGACTGCCCACCGGCGTCGGCTGGGCGGCGAATCGCACGCGGAACCTGCTCAACGATGAGATCGACTTTGGCGTGGTCGATTTGAATCAGGCGATGGTGCCGCTGGCGGCGACGATCACGAAGGCGTATGCCGCGAACACCTTCTTCCTGTGTGAGGAAACGAAGCCGCTCTACATTCAGAGCACGGAACTGACGTGGGACACGATCGCGGGCGAGTTCCGCGCGGCGAATCTGTGCGCGGCGCACTCGATCCGGCAGCCGCTGCTCGATTTCCTCTCCAGCTACAGCTACGCGGATCCATCGCTGGCGGAGAAGAAGTCGAACGATCATGTCTTCAACCGCGTGACCGGCGCCACGACGCCGAAATTCAAAACGGGCACCAGCGGCGGCGGTGAAATGACGGCGGTGCTCGCGGCGGTGGCGTCGTCGTTCAAGACGCACATGCCTTACGATGCGGAGGTGAAATACACCTCGCTGAGCGCGATCCAGATCGTGGATGATCTCGTCACCACCACGGGCACCAGCCATCTCAATTCGGCCGTTCCGCTCACGGTGAACTACAACCAGCATTGCCAGGAGGCGCTCGACGCGGGTTGCGGCTCGGCATTGACGGCCTCGGTCACGTTCACCAGCGCCACAGCGCAGTTCGCGTTCACCGCGGATGGTGGTTTGCATGCCACGGGCTCGGTGGCGATGACGAATCTCGCTTGGGGTGCGATCCCGAAGAAGCTGCCGACGGATCCGCAGGAGTATGCGCATCAGGTCACCACGAGCTTCACGAATGGGAATTTCCACATGCCCGGCAGCTTCCTGCGTGGCGATTTGAATGCTCTGACGGATGAAGATGGCCCTGGCGTGCTGCTTTTGACCGGCGTCGATCCTGCCACGCTCGCGGCGACGGAGCGTCCGTATCTCGCGGCGTATCTCGATGGCCTCGGTGACTACGCGGGCATCAATTACCGCTGCTCCGGCGGCGGTTTCAGCGGCCTGAGCACGCTCCAGGGTGATCCGTATGGCTCGTATCCGCTGACGACGCGCTGCAAATACTACTCCCGTCTTTCTGGCGTCACCGGCATTCATGAGGCGGCCACGGGCTTCCCCGGCACGGCCACCATCAGCAGCTACCAGTTCATGTTGGACACCTTTGGCTTCTCTTTCCTCTCCACAGAGATGGAGGACAGCCGCACGGGCGGTGATTTCGTGCTGCCGGCACCGACGAATTTCACGCTCGAGTTCTCCGAGCTCGCGCTGAGCTGCCTCGGGGCCTTGGAGAGCTTTGAGATCAATGGCGCGGGCAGCATCACGAAGGAGTTCGATTTCTGGAACTGCAACTTCACGCCCTACACGGCCAGTTTTGTCTCAAACAACACCTGCGACCCCGGAGATGGCACGACCTTCGTTTTGGGCTTCGGTGCGTTTTCCTCGCACATTGCGGACGAGATCGTCGGAACGCTCGGCATCCTCGCGGACGGCAGTTTTGTGCGTCCGAGCGAGATCGTGTCTCTCGTGCTCGATCCCTCGGTGCCCACGCGGATTCGTCTGCCGGGCTCGCTGGAGGTCATCGGCAGCACAGGCGAGATTTATGACTTCTTCCCGTCGCAGGGTGCTTATCTGAGTGATGAAGACGGGGCCACGGAAGGCTACTGGAGCCTGTTTGGCAGCTTTGACGTGCCGTTCTTCCGTGACATGCAGGTGCATCTGCACACACGCTGCGTGGCGGCGGACAACACGTCCGTGCTCTACGTCATGGGCGGCTGGCCGACGAACGGCTGGATGGAGAGCAGCATGGATCCGTTCACGGACACGACCTTTGACGACAACAACAAGGGCTTCACCGGCACCACGCTCGCATTGTATCGCGATAGCGGCACCAGCGAGTCCTACAAGCCGCGGGCGCAGCAGGAATGGCTTGGCGTGCTCGATTTCGATTATCCGCTGCAGTGGTCGAACATCGCGTTCAACTTCACCGGCCTGGGTCCGATCTCCAAAGACGTGATCGTGGTGCAGACGCAGCATGAGTTGCAATACATGGACGCGGAAAACGCGGAGATCACCTTTGGCGTGCGCTACGACGGCCTGCCGGAGATCAGCCTCACGAATTTTGTCTTCAACGCGGTGGATGATGCCACCGGCACCGCTTCCGCGATGATCGCGGCGGCGGGAGACAAGGTTTTTGGCTCGCTGGAGAACGGAGTCGATGAACTGGCCAACACGGTGAGTGACAAAGCAGAGGACATGCTCGGCACGGCGCTGGATGCGGTGATGAAACCGGTGCTGGATGACCTGATTGACGATTTGAAGGTCAAAATCTCCTCCGGCACCTACACGACCGTCGAGCTCGAGGCGATCATCACCGCTCATTTCACCGTGGGAGCACCGGGCGGCACTTTGAAAGATGCGCTGAACACGCTGGATGATGCCACAACCTTCCTGCAAGACCTCGATGCTCGTCTGGCGAAGATTCAGTATGGCATCGATTCGGTCATCAACACCGTCACCGTCGATCCGGACACCGGAGTGGCACTGCCGGTGGAGCAGGTGGCGAATGGATTGCTGAAGCAGGTCGAGGTGAATGGCGAGATGCGCCGCGTGGTGTTCGAGGCACTGGCTTCATCGCTCGTTTCGGTGCTCAGTGATGTCGTGGATGCCTCCGAGATCGAGGAGGAGCTCACGGCACTCGTTCAAGAGGCGGAACCGACGCTCGACTCCATCACCACCGTGCTCACGGACGTGCGTGACCTTGTGCAGGATGTGCGTGACCAGATCAGCACAGGCGTGGACATGGCGGAGGAAATTAAAGACCTCATCAACTCGCCCACCGGCGGCCAGATCGAGATCGCGAACATCAGCGCGGAGCTGGAGCTGGTGATGAAGGAAATCGTGCTCAGCGCCACGACGCAGGACCTCGCCAGGCTGGACGATCTTGCCGAAGAATGGCGTTCCCGCATCGAGCAGGAGATTCGCCATGCGTTTTACGCCACGGAGCTCGTGGCGGACATCCAGGAGGCCGTGAAGGAGCGACTCTTCGATTTGCAGGCCAGCTTCAACGAGGCGGTGGACAGTGCTTTTGCCGCGTTGAACGACGCGATCCGCGAAGCGCTCTCCGATGTGCTCGCGGAGCTCGATACGAGCATCAACAACACCCTCGGCAGCTTTGGTGACAAGCTCGGTGCCGGCTCGCTGACCGGTTACGCCCGCATTTACAACGACAGCCTGGAGGAACTGCGCATCGACGGCGCTTTCGAGCTCGATGTGCCTGATCCGCTTTCGCTGAATGCGTATCTCATCATCAAATCGCTCGATTCGGATGGTCCGGAGGCCTGCACCGGCCCGGCGGGCGCGATGACCACGGAGGTCACCATCGGCACCACCGACATGGCAATCGGTCTCACGGGTCTGGGCGGTGATGGCGTGCATGCGGACATGAGCGTGAAGTTTGGCCTCAACAGCTCCGGTGTGCCGATCAGCATGGGTGGCGCGTTTGAGATGACCTCCGGCACGATCAGCTTTGAGACCTTTGAGATCTACAAACTGGCCGCGGACGTGATGTTTGGCTCCACGGAGAACTACATCGCCGCCGCGGTCGGCCTGCGCTTTGGCGAGTATGATGTCGCGGGTGGTGTCTTCCTCGGAAAATCCTGCGACCTCGATCCGCTGAAGATGATCGACCCGCTGGTGGCCGAGGTGGTGCCCACGAGCAGCATCACGGGCATCTACGCGTATGGCGAGGCCACGTTCCCGATCTACGGCACGGGCACCTGCTTCTTCAACATCAGCGCGAAGGCCGGCGCGGGCGTGTTTTACTTCCAGGAAGGCCCCACTTACGGCGGACGCATGACGCTGGGTGTGTATGGCGAGGCGCTGTGCGCGGTGGAGGTCGGCGCGGAGATCTCGCTGGCCGGATCGAAGAGCGGCGACAGCTACAATTTCGCCGGACACGGCCGTGTGTTCGGCCAGGCCGGCAAATGCCCGCTCTGCGTGAAGGCGAACTTCCAGGTGGACTTCAAATACACCGACGCCGGCGGCTGGGATGTCGATTTCTAATCCAAACGCCTCACGAAGCCTCCTCACCTCTTTCCGATCATGTTCCGCTCCCTTTTCCTTTCTCTCGCGCTCGCTGTCACGGCGGTGGCGCAGTCCGGGCTGGATAAAAGCCTCATCTTTGCCGGCACTTCGGCCACCAGCGGGCCGGAGACTTACTCATGGCTCATCTGGCAGCCCACGGATCCGCTTTTTATCAGCACGAACACCGTCGCGCTGTATCGCAAAACTGGTGGCACGGCCTCACCGGCCACTTTCACGCGGGTTTCGGTCGTGGAGCCGTCTGCGGACACACGCTTGATCGAATCGATGCTGCCGGTGGCGGAAAAACTCGGTCAAAACATGGCGGATCTCGAAACGCTGCTCACCGACATGCTCGGCGACGCGGCTCCGGCAGGCACGGTGACGGTGGCGCAGAAATTGAGCGCTTTGATCGCCGCGGCGCATGGAAATGCGGAGAACACGCAGCGCCTCATTTTGCTCGGCAGGCAGCATCCGGCCGTGGCGCTGGCTTTGGGCATCGCGGTGGCTGATCCGGTGCCTGCGGGCTCCACGCGGACGTATGAGCTGCGTGCGTATGATCGCACTGCGGACGCGGATCTCGCTGTTTTGGGCCGTGTGACGCTGAACGCGGCTTCGGTGTTCGTTTTGCCCGCGCCGACGGCTTTGTATGAAGTGCCGGATACCTCGACGAAGGGCGATTTGAATGTCGCGCTGCGCTGGGCGACGCCGAACAACCTGCGTGACCTCAGTCCGCTGCATTACGGCTACGATGTGTATCGCGTGCCGATGGCTCGCGCGGTCACGTTGGGCTGGAACAGCACGCCGCCGGCCTCCACGGGCGTTTTGACGGCCGAACCGCAAACACAGAAGGTGAATCGTCTCGCCGTGCTGCCGCAGAAGCTGCTCTACGCGCCGGAATCGACCAATGCGGCTGATACGAGCACCGTATTCCTTCTCGATGACAACAACCGCTTCAACGGCGGCGCGAAATTTGGCGATGGGAATCAATTCATCTACTTCGCGGTCGCTCGTGACCTGCTGGGCCGCGGTGGCGTGCCTTCGGCGGGCCTCGCGGTGACGATCAAAGACCGCATGCCGCCGAATCCGCCGCAGAAGGTGCGGGTGCGCAGCGTAACGCATTACGATGGCGTGAAGCGCGATCAGCGCTTCGTGATCGACTGGCAGGCGCCGGAGCTGCCTGCGGGCGAGACGATCAGCGCGTGGTATGTGTATCGCTGGCGCTCGCCGAAGGAACTCGCCACGAAAGGGGCGCATCTCGATGAGATCGAGCTTCGCCCGGACAAAAACCTCATCGCGATCCTTCCTTCGACGCAAACGACCTTCACGGACGATGGCACGTCCACACCGCCCGCGTGGGCCGAGGTCGATGAACCGCCGCCGGACTACGCGGATGCCGGGAAGACCTACTTTTTCACCGTGCGTGCCGTCGATGGCAGTGTGAGCGCCAATTTCTCCGGCAACAGCGCTCCGGCCTGGGGTGTGATTCGTGATCGCGATGGACCGGATGGCGTCGAGGGCGAGGTGAAGGTGAATGTGTGCAATCCCTCGCTGGTGTTCACGAGCTACACGCAGGTGCCGTTGCAGGGCCTCACGAATGACCAGGGGCACTTTTTGCTGAGTTGCGTGGCCACACCAGCCGAAGGCTGGGCCTGGGCGGAGTTCGCGACGGGCATCAACAACACCTCGCTGACGCCGATTGGCGGTGCGTTGTTCCGTCAAGCCGGTGCGCAGATGGTCGCGGCCCTGCGTCGCAGCATCAATTACGGCGACACGAAGCTCTGGTGCCGTGTGGGCACGCGAAATGGCCGCGTGACGCAATGGGTGAGCGCTTTGCAGGAACTCGCGCCGAATCCGCAGGAGGATAAGTACATCCTCGCGTTGTGGAATGCCACGCTGGCGAAAATCACCGTGCCCGGCATCAGCGGCGGCTGGACGCATGAATCAGTCGATCCCACAACGGACACGATGATCGATCTGGAAGGCGAATTCATTCCAAGTGCCGGCAGCAAGGAATACAAAGTCTATCGCCGCGTCGATGGTGGTGATCAGACGCTCGTGGCCTCGGGTGAGGTGACGACTTCGCCGATCAAATGGACGGACCCGAACCCGGTGGGCAGCAACTGCACCGTTTGTTATTACCTGCAGCTCTTTGACGAGCATGGAAACGCCGGTCCGCTCGTGCAGCAGGGCGAATGCATCACCTCAGGCGATGCGAGTTATCTGCCGACGCCGATTTTGGAGCCGCTTTCGGCCACCGGGCTCCTTCCGCCGCGTTTGAAGGTGAACTGGTTCAGCAGTATCGCCGGTGTGCAGCGCTTTGAAGTGTGGGTGGGCCGCAAAACGGGCACGTTGCCCACTTCGACCAGCAGCGGCCTGTCGGCGGACATCGCCAAACTGCATCCGAACACGCTCACAGAGGTCGAAGGCACCGAGGGCATCGATTTCGCGGTGTTTGAGACGGGACTCGCGCGGCATCTGAATGCGGATGGCTCGCCGGAATTCAGTTTCACGCTGCCGCTGTCGCTGACGGACACTTACACGGTGATGGTGCGTGCGGTGGGCCCCGGCGAGTATGGCGTGCGCATGGTGGGTGCGTTTAGCAATGTGGAGACCTTCACCTACTCGCTGCCGAAGCTCGGCATCGGCCTGCAAGTGCCCTGGCCGGATCGTCCGCTGCCGCCGAAGGCCAATTTTCATTCCGGCGTCACGGCGATGCACTTGAGCACTTTCGTGGTGCCGGATGGACGCGTGCCTTTGATCCAGCTTTCGCCGTGGATCGGCAATGGCGTGCGCATCGGTGAGTTCGTGGACTATCCGCAGGGCGTGAGCATCACCGGTCCGGACAACAACAACCCCTCCGGTGCGAAGCTGCACTTCATCCAAAACACGAAGGACGTCGAAAACTACCTCTACACGAATGATGAACTGGCCGCCGCGGAGCCGAGCGAGCCGATCAAGGGCCTCATCCTGCCCGTGGTGATGTATCGCGTGCAGGTGCCGAACACGAACTACCCCGCCGTGCCCGGCGACATCGTGCAGGTGACGCCTTTGATGGAAAAGATCGCCCAATTCGACGACACGGGCGCGAATGTGGTGACGGATCCCTTCATCTCGATCCTGCCATCGTCCGTGACGCTGCTGCCGCGCACGATGATCGGCTCCGACCAGGACATTTTGCTGCTCGACCGCCAGCCGGTGATCGCCGGTGCCCGCTACAAGTATCTCGTCGTCCGCCTCGGGCCCAACAAGGAGATCGAGCGGGTGATCGTGACGAACGAAGTCAACGTGCCGAAACCCTGATTCAACGCCCCACGCTGCCATGAAGACCTTTTTGACCACCTTCCTGCTCTGCACCGGCCTCTCGCTGGCGGGAACCTTTGTGCATGAATCGAGCGTCGAACTCTCCGCGAGCGGTGATTTCAACGGCGACGGCTTTGCCGATGTGCTGCTGCTCGACAAGGCCACCGGCCTCTACCGCATCGGCTACAACTCCGGCACGGGAAGCCTGACTTTCGCCGAAGGCAGGCCCAGCGGCGTGTCGAACGTCACCGGCATGGCCGTGGGCCGCATCAACACGACGGTGATGGACTCGTTTGCCGTGACGAGCCCGGATCAAAACCGCACGCAGATCCTCTCGCCGACCACGACGGGCGTGACGGTGCCCGTGACGAGCTTTGTGACCGGTCTCGGGCCGCAATTGCTCGCGGCGATCGATTTGCCGCTCGGTGTGACGCCGACCTCGGAAGATGATCTCGTCGTGCTCGCCTCGCGGGATCTCGCGCAGCAGTATCAACTGCGTCAGGTGCGCTCAAATGGCGGTGTGTGGTCGCTGCTGCGCTCCGATGACCTCGCGGACTTCAGCGGACGTGCGGGCAATCCGATTGTGCCTTCGACGATAGCGGCGCCGTTGTTTGCCTATGTGCGTGATGCAGGTCCTGCGAACGACAGCTTTCACGCCTACTCGGTCACCGGCACCGGCGGCAGCGTGGAGCTGACGATTCCGGCTTTGCCAAAGGGCAGCACCTTCATCTGCGATGTCTTCAACGGCACGGAGGCCGATTTGATGTTCTGGGTGCCCGGCGGCAACACGATGAATGTGCGCCACATCTCGCCGAGCGGCCCTGGATGGAATCTCACGACGAACCAGGTGTTTAACGTCGGCTTTCCGGTGGCGCAGCTCGCCGCGGTGAACACGCCGGCGGGCAAGCGGCTGATCATTCGCTATGAAAACGGCAGCGTGCTCGAAGTGACCTACAACGGCACGAATCTCGATTCGCCGAACTACATCCCCACCAACGGCATGCTCGGCATGGCGAGCGGCGTGGTGCCGATGGCGGGGAACAACTTCCAATTGCTCTACTCGCCCGGTCCCGGCACGGCGAGCACGAACGCGGTGGCTTTTTCGAACTCCGGCTCCGGCTGGGTGGCGGGCACCACGGCGACGCTGCCGGCGCTGAAAACCTGGAGCCGCTATGCGAACGTGCTGCTGCTGAGCGATCCGGTCTTCCGCGTGGACTATGCGCAGCTCCTGCAGAGCTATCAGTTGCCGGACTGGACCACGTCCGTGACGGCCGGACCGCCTGTGGTGGCGGATGCGGCCACGTTTGGCAGCAGCACGGCCGGTTTGGGCACGCCAGCCTCCACCACGCTCGGCACACCCGCCGCCACCGCGGGCGGCGCCGTGGTGAATCAGATGCACAGTCAGTTTTCGCTGATCAGCTTCAACTCGGACCTCGGCGTGGTGCCGGATGCGGTCACGATTTCGCCCGATCCGGGCACTTACGACACGGCGCAGCAGATTCAGTTCAGCGGCATCGCGGGTGGCAGCACGGTGTATTATCGAATGGGTGCTGCGGGCGCATTTCAGGCGTGGAATTCCGCGAGTCCGCCATGGATCACGCGTGATGTGAGCGTGCAATACTATGCGCAGAGCGCCAGCGGTCCCGGTCCGGTGCAGACGGCGGCTTACACCTTGAGCAAATCGCCCGCGTTGCAGGATGCCGATGGCGATGGCGTGCCGGATTTCGTCGAGCTTTCGTATGGCATGGACCCCGCGGGCGGTGACGATGCCGATGACGATGGCTTCACGGATCGCGATGAACTCGCCGCGGGCACGAATCCGAATGACGCGGGCAGCAAGCCTACCGGAGCCGGTTCGTCCCTCGATGCGATGATCGTCGATGTGCGTGCGCAACTCCGCGATGTGAGCGGCGCGGTGACCGCCGTGGCCGCGGATGGCACGCACGTGACCGTTTCCGATCCTTACGGCAACGAACTCGGCTCGAAGAATGTCGGCGCGGCGCTGTCACCGGCGACTTTTGCTCGTGTTCGCACGCGGGCGGTCGATCCGAAGATGGGATTCCTCGTGGTGCGCACGGAAAAACATTTCTCCACCGACCCAGCGGGCACGAACGAGCCTCGCGGCCGCGAATTGATCGGCCTCGTGCCTGCTTTGGAGCCGGAAGTGTGGAGCTTTGCCACGCCGGATGGGGCCATCGGCAAACCGACGACGTGGAGCTGGGGCGGCACGAACTGGCAGGCCGGCAGCAGCAATTGGAACAACGGCCCCACGGACACGCAGGGCTTTGATGCGAGCTGGAGCACGCTGCAAACGAACGCGAACTGGGACAGCAGCCCCGCCGGCACGTGGTCCGCCGCGGATTGGATCACGCAGTTCCAAGCGGCTGCGAATCGTGGCGCACGGCCCTATGCGGAGATCACGCTCTCGCCCGGCAGCTCGCTCGGCGCTCTGATCGTCGGCAAGGCGATGGCGGCGTTCATTCTCGAACGCAATCCCACGTCCACCGTCGATGGCACGGCGATGCTTTTTGATGAAGCCGATGCGCTCTTCGGCCTGCGCACCGCCTCCACCACCGCGCCCACCGCCAGCATCGTGCGCACCATCGCCGTGCTGCGGCATG
Organism: Verrucomicrobiaceae bacterium; assembly: GCA_016795465.1. GTDB lineage: Bacteria > Verrucomicrobiota > Verrucomicrobiia > Verrucomicrobiales > Verrucomicrobiaceae > Prosthecobacter. The sequence goes on from JAEUHK010000092.1 coordinate 58,645, forward strand.
TCGATGAGCAACTCGGCGGCAGCGATCTCGGTGCCCAGGCGATGCGCAAGCTCGCCCGCGATGTCTATGCGCAGCACAACGCTCTCGCGACGACCGATCTCGACCTGCTGCCGATGCCGCTGGATGCTCTCGCGACCTTTGTCGATACCGGTGCCCTGCCCACGGCCTATCTCACCGCCACCAGCCTGACTCCCGCCGAGCAAAGCGCCGCCTCCGCGAAGCTCACCAGCATCCTCAGCACCGTCCCCGAGCGCTCCACGACGACGCAGACGCTCTACGTGCGCAGCGGCACGCCCACGCCCGGCCTTTCCCTCGCCAACGATGCCTCCTCCTCGGCCAAACTGCTGCTCAACGACAAAATCCGCGCCCTGACCCTGCCGGATGAAAACGAAGCCCCTGCCGGCACCCCTTTGCAAATCACCGCCTACACCGATCTGCCCGACATCGCCGGTTTCGACGCGTGGGAAGTCACCTCCTTGACCCTCTCCAGCCTGCCCAACGTAGTCGATGAAGACAGCGATGGCGACCTCCTCGCCGATTCGTGGGAGCTGCGGCACTTTGGCACCCTCGCCAACGATGGCTACGGCAACCGCGACGGCTCGCTCTACACCCTGATGCAGGAGTACTTCGACGGCACCGACCCGCGGATCAGCAGCAGCAGCCCGCTTCTGCCGCCCGTGGAGATGGTCATTCGTGATTTTGACATCACGACGCTCAGTCCGGGTAATTTCCGCCTGCGAGCCCGCTGGCCTGCGGCCTATGCGCACGCCGTCAATCTCATGATGCAGGGCACTCCAGACCTCGTGGAGTGGCTGCTACCCGATCCCGCCACCGATGTCGGCGGCGGCGAATTCCGCGCCACCATCACCACCACGGACCCTCGCTACTTCTTCCGAGCGTTTCCGCAGTTGAAGCGCTGAGAAAGGCACGGCGGCTGCTTAAATATCAAGCGCCACGTTTTCGACAATTTTGCATGGCTCACATCCATGCAGTTGCGGAACGCGAAGTCTGCCGTAGCCTCTTTCATCCCTCCCATGAGCTCCATCGTGGACACCAACGAAAACCGCATCAAGCAAGCCGAGAAGATCGCCTCGCATCCCGAGCAGTACAAAGTCTGCGAAGGCTGCGGCTCCATCGTGGTCATGCGCGCCGTGACCTGCCCGAGCTGCCATGCGTATCGTTTTGACTCCACCGCCATGCGGGTGGTGGCGCAGGCCAAGGATCTGGCCCTCCGTGCGGCCAATTCGGTGCTCTCGACGGACCTGTCCTGAGTGCCGGGACACCTTTGAGTTGCCGTTGGCTTTGGCTGCGTGCATTGGCGGCTGCCCAATGATGCCCCACCCATCCGAACCAGCTTGGTATGTTGTCCACTCGCGCCCAAAGTGCGAGCACATCGCGGCTGCTCTGATGGCAGGTCTTGAGGGCGTGCAGACCTACTGCCCGCGCATCCGTTTTCAAAAGAGCACGCGGCGCGGCAAGGTGTGGTTCGTCGAGGCGCTGTTTCCGAGTTATTTTTTCGCGCATTTCAATCCCGTTGAGATGCTGCGGGCGGTGAAACACTCGCAGAGCGTCATCCGCGTGGTCGGTTTCGGCGAAAGCCTCGCGAGGGTCGATGACGCGGTCATCGAGCAGATCAAGGCGGAGATGGCCGAGGAGGATGTCCGCGTGGTGGAGGTCGGCATCGAGGTCGGAGACATCGTGGAGCTCACCGAAGGGCCGATGCGGGGGCTGAAAGGCATCGTGAATGCCAAATTGAGCGGCGCGGACCGCGTGCGGGTGCTGCTGGAGTTCCTCGGCCGTGAAAACGCGGTGGAAGTTCCGGCCTCGAAGCTGCTCACGGAGCATCAGCCGCGGGTTTTGGTCTCGAAAAAGCAGGCGTGAGGGCCGCGGAGACGCCTCCGCCATTGCACACGGCCGTGGATGCACTACCTCCTCCGCCCCCATGCTTACCCTCCGCAACGTCACCAAGACCTTCAACGCCCGCACGCTCTTCAGCGGCGCGAGCATGACGATCAACCACGGCGAGCGCGTCGCCCTCGTGGGACCGAATGGCGCAGGCAAATCGACGCTGTTCTCGCTCATTTTGAAAACCGACACGCCGGACTCTGGCGAGATCGTGCGCGACGAGTGGACGACGGTCGGCTTCCTGCCGCAGGAGTGCGAGGCGGTGGGCGATGAAACCGTGCTGGAGGTTTCCACCGGCAAGGCGGGCGAAATTGAGCGCCTGGAGAAGCAGCTCTCCGAGTTCGAGGCCGCGGGCGATGTCTCCAGCCCCGAGTATTTTGAAACCCACGCGAAGCACGACGCGCTGCAGGATCCGCAGGCCGAGGCGAAGGCGAAACGCATGCTCAAAGGCCTCGGCTACCTCGAGAGTGACTTTGACCGGCCTGCCCGCGAGTTCAGCGGCGGCTGGATCATGCGTGCGCACATGGCGCGACTGCTGGTGATGGAGCCGGATTTGCTCCTGCTCGACGAGCCGACGAACCACCTGGACCTCCTGTCGCTCATGTGGTTCCGCAATTATTTGAAGAACTACCCCGGAGCCATCCTCATGATCTCGCATGACCGCGACTTCATGGACGAGCTCGTGCAAAACGTTTACGAGATCGAGGAAAGCAAGCTCATCAGCTACTCCGGCAACTACAGCGACTACCTCCGCCTCCGCGAGGAGAACTGGGAACGCGCCAATCAGGCGTGGAAGAACCAGCAGAAGGAAATCGAGGCCATGCAGGAGTTCATCGATCGCTTCCGCTCCGTCGCGTCGAAGGCCGCGCAGGCGCAGAGCCGCGAGCGCCAGCTCGAAAAGATGGAGAAGCTCGATAAACCGCGCCCGTTGCGGAAAGGCTTCCGTTTCAACTTCCCGCAGCCGCCGCGCAGCGGCCAGCGCATCATCACGCTGACCGATGTCGATCAGGCCTACGGCACCAAACAGGTGTACACCGGCCTCGACCTCGAAATCGAGCGCGGCGAGCGCACGGTGCTCGTCGGCCCGAACGGCGCGGGCAAGTCCACGCTGATCAAAATCCTCGCCGGCGAGGTGCCCATCCAAAAAGGCGAGCGCAAGCTCGGCACGAACCTCAAGCTCGGCTACTTCTCGCAGCATCGCGGTGATTCACTCGATCCCGAATGCAGCGTGCTGGAGGAATTGAAGCGTGTTTCACCCGAAATCCGCGAAGACGAGGCCCGCAGCATCCTCGGCAGCTTTTTGTTCAAGCGTGAGGACGTGCACAAGAAGTGCAAAGTGCTCTCCGGTGGCGAAAAGAGCCGTTTGAACCTCGTGAAGTTCCTCGTCGATCCACCGAACCTGCTATTGATGGACGAGCCGACGACGCATTTGGACATCTGGGCCATCGAAGGCCTCATCATGGCCTTGGAGAAGTTTGAAGGCACCCTCGTCTTCATCAGCCACGACGTGCACTTCATCCGCCGCCTCGCCCAAAAGGTCATCCACATCAACAACGGCAAACTCACCACCTACACCGGCGACTACGACTACTACCTGCAGAAGACCGGTGCCGAGGAAAATGCTCGTGCCGCGGTGGTGGCGGGGTGAGAGCCGCATTCTTTGCTTGAGCGAAAGGACGCGGGTCGGTTAGGCTCGGGGTCATGACTCCATCCACCTTCTCCCGTCGCCAGTTTGGAACTCTCGCCAGCGTCAGCGCCATCGCGGCGATGCTGCAAACGCAGATCGAAGCCGCCGACAAGGCCGCAGGAGGCAAGGTGAGGCATTCCGCCTGCAAATGGTGTTACAAAGAGATCCCGCTGGAGGACTTTTGCCTCGCCGCGAAGGAGATCGGTCTCGAATCGGTCGAATTGCTCGATCCGAAGGACTTTGCCACGGTGAAGAAGCACGGGCTGCACTGCGCCATGGTGAGCTTTCCGACCATCGAAGGCCCTGGCGGCGTAAAGATCGGCCCGATTCCGAAGGGTTGGAACCGCATCGAGCATCACGACCTGCTCGTGCAGGCCTACGAACCGCTTTTGAAGACCAGCGCCGAGGCTGGCTTCAAGCAGGTCATCTGCTTCAGCGGCAATCGCGACGGCATGAGTGACGAGCAAGGCCTCGAAAACTGCGCCAAGGGCCTGCAGCGTCTGCTGCCGCTGTGTGAGAAACTCGGCGTCACGCTCGTGATGGAGCTGCTCAACAGCAAGGTGAACCACCCCGACTACATGTGCGACAAGAGCGCCTGGGGCGTGTCCTTGGTGAAGAAGCTCGCCTCACCGCACTTCAAGCTGCTCTACGACATCTACCACATGCAGATCATGGAGGGCGACGTCATCGCCACCATCCAGCGCGACCATGAAGCCTTCGCCCACTACCACACCGGCGGCGTCCCCGGCCGCGCTGAGATCGACGAGACGCAGGAGCTGAACTACCCCGCCATCATCAAGGCCATCCAGGAAACCGGCTACACCGGCTACGTCGGCCAGGAGTTCATCCCAAAGCGCCCCGACAAGCTCGCCTCGCTCAAGCAGGGCGTGCAGATCTGCACGGTCGCTTGATTGTCACGGCGTCACTTCGACTGGCGTGCCGACGGGGGTCTCTTTGAAGAAGATCTCCGCCATCATGCGGGGCAGCCGGATGCAGCCGTGGGAATCCGGATAGCCCGGCAGGAAGCCCTCGTGCATGCCCACGGCTCCGTCGAAGCGCATGAAGAAGGGCATCACCGCGGCATCGAAGACGGCACCGGGAGGCCTGCGGTCTTTGCGGACATCAATCTGCCCTTTGATGAGCATGCCATCCTTGTCCACGTAATCGCCAAAGAGCGTCGATTTGTGGTCTTTGTCCTTTTGGGTGACGACGAAATTGCCCGGGCGGGTCTCCATGCCCTCGCGTCCCGAGGAAATGGGCGAGACGCCGGCCAGCTTGCCGCCCTTGTAATAGTACACCTTCTGCTCCTTGAGCTTGATCTTGATGCGGCGGGCTCCTTTCATGCCATCGCCAATCCAGTAGCCTTCGTTGGGATCGAGGCGGGTGGGTTCTTTGACGGGCTTGTGGTTCTCATCGAGCGGGATGCGCTCGACCCAGTATCCTGTGCCACCGGGAATCGGCCGCCGGATCACCATTTCCCGCGGGCCGGAGCACGAGGAATTCAGCATGGAAACTGCCAGAAGCAGGACCGCACCGAGACGGGTGCGCGAGAGAGCAGAAGGAAGCGTAAACATCACGAATGAGATAGCGAATGCCGTGCCCGGCGTGCAACCATTTTCCCTGCTTCGCGCTAAGCGGATGCCGCCGCCAGCTTCTCCACCTCTTCCGCCGCTTTTTCCCACTCGGTGGTCAGTTTGGCGATCTTGGGTTCGAGGGCTTCGAGTTCGGCGCTGAGGTCGCGGAATTTGACGGCGTCGGCGTAGGTGGCCTGGTCTTGGAGGAGCTCGACGATCTCGTGCTTGCGTTTGTCGAGGGTGGCGAGGTCGGCTTCGATTTTGGCGACGCGTTGTTCGGCGTCTTTTTTGGCTTTGCTGCGGGCGTTGCGGGCTTCGGCTTCGAGGCGCTTCTGCTCCTTCGACTTCGGCGGCTCGCGGACGGCGGGGGCGGTGTAGGCGACGGGCTGGGCGTTGTGCAGCGTGGCGGTGAGGGCTTCGCGGGCGCTGCCGGCCTTGGTTTTGTCGAGGTAGTATTGGTAATCGCCCGCGTAGGGCGTGATCACGCCGGCGCTCACGTGCAGGACGTTTTTCGCCATCTGGCGGATGAAGTGAACGTCGTGACTGATGAAGACGAGCGTGCCTTCGTATTGATCGAGCGCGTTGATGAGGGCGTCGATGCTGCCCATGTCGAGATGCGTCGTGGGCTCGTCCATGAGGAGGAAGTTCGGCGGGTCGAGCAGCAGGCGCACGAGCACGAGGCGGCTCTTTTCACCGCCGCTGAGCACGCCGACGGGCTTGAAGACATCGTCGCCATGAAACAAGAACGAGCCGAGCAGGGTGCGGCACAGGTTTTCACCGGGACGGCTGGGCAGATCCATGGCGGATTGCAGCACGGTGTGGCGCATGTTGAGCACATCGCCGCGATATTGGGCGAAGTAGCCGAGCTTCACGTTGTGACCGAGCTCGCGATTGCCGGCCTGCGGCGTCAAAGCGCCCGCGAGGAGTTTCAAAAGCGTCGATTTGCCCGCGCCGTTCGGGCCGACGAGCACGGTGCGTTGCCCGCGCTCCATTTCGAGGTCGAGGCCGTTGTAAACGGGTGTCTGGCCATAGGCGAAATCCACCCCGGTCATGCGGATGACACGCTGACCGCTGCGCGGAGGCTGCGGGAAGCGGAATTTGACCGTCTTCGCATCGGCGACGGGTGCTTCGATCTTCTCGATGCGGTCGATCATTTTCGCCTTGTCCTGTGCACGGGAGGCAAAGTTGGCCTTCGCTTTGAATTTATCCACCCAGGCCTGCATCTTCGCGAGTTCTCGCTGCTGGTTTTCGTAGGCGCCCTGGAGCTGCTCCATGCGTGCGGCCTTCTCGCGGAGGTAATCGTCGTAGTTGCCGGTGTAGCGTGTGATCTTGCTGTGGGCGATCTCGAGGATGCTGTCGCACAGCGCGTTCAAAAACTCGCGGTCATGCGAGATCATCAAAATGGCCCCCGGATAGCCCTGGAGGTAGTTTTGGAACCAGATGAGCGATTCGAGGTCGAGGTGGTTCGTCGGCTCGTCGAGCAGCAGGAGGTCCGGCTCCTGCACGAGCAGGCGGGCGAGGTGCGCACGCATCACCCAGCCGCCGCTGAGCGTGCGGGCATTGCGCTCGAAGTCCGATTCGCGAAACGCGAGGCCGCTGAGGATGCGTTTCGCCTTCGGCTCGACCTCCCAGCGGTGGTTTTCATCGAGATGACCCGTGGCGAGCTCCAAAACGGTCACGTCATCGATCGGCGCGCTCTCCTGCGGCAGGAAGCCGAAGGTGATGCCGCGCTCCATCATCACGCGGCCGTCGTCCGGCGTCGATTCCTGAAGCAGCAGCGAGAACAGCGTCGATTTCCCCGCGCCGTTCGGACCGATGAGGCCGATCTTTTCGCCGCGATTGATGTGAAACGACACATTGCTGAACAAGGTGCGGCCGGCGTAGGTTTTACTGACGTTGGAAACGGAGAGCATGGGGAAAGGCGGGCGCTTGTGGTAAGCGCGATTTGCCCGTGGTCAAAGGGTCAGAAGAGCCATCGCGACCGGTTGAATCTAGGCCCCGGCCTGCTCGCGCGGCGTCTGGCACTTCCAGCACAGCTCGAACTCCGCCGGATTCACCTCGCCGCAGCCGGCGCAGGTCCATTCCTCGATGCTGGCAGGCGTTTGATCATGATGCGGCCGCAGCAGCGCCATCGCTGCGTCGTAGTCGTCATCATTCACCACGCACAACGAAGGCTGGCACGGCGCGATGAGCACATTGATGAGCTGCGCCGTGTGCTCGTTGCGGATGAAGCTGGCGATGCCGGCCTCATCGAGCACCGACTTGTAAAAGCCGAGCCGTGTCCAATCCAGGCTGGTGAGGAGTTCTCTCATGATTTGCGGCCGAGGATGCGGTCCATCGAGTCGGAGGTCTGCCAGATCAGCGCCTCGGGGTAATGAGCATACGGGTGGAAGTATTCGAAGGTCAGGAAGCCCTTGTAGCCCGTCTCGGCGAGCGCGTCGGTCACGGCGGGCCAGTTCGTGGTGCCATCGAGCAGCGGGCGGAAGGTTTCGAGGCTGAAATCGGTGCCCTTTTTCGTGAACTCCTTCAGGTGGACGTTCTTCGTGCGGTTGCCGAGCACCTTGGCCCAATGCTCGGGGAACTGGAACATGCTGATGTTGCCCGTGTCGAAGTGCACGCGCACATGCTCGCTGCCAAAGCTGTCCACGAAGGCGTTCATCTCCATCGGAGTCATGAGGTAGCCGTTGAAGAAGATGTTTTCGATGTTGAGGCAGACTTTCAGTTTCTCCGCCTGCTTCGCCAGCTGCCCCACGGCCTCGCGAGCCCGCGCATCGCACACATCGTTCGCCACCGGCTCATGATCCGTGCGCCACGGGATGTGAACCGCTCCCGGCACGACGAGCACATTCTCCACGCCGAGGTCATGTGCACACTGCGCGATCTTTCCGGCCAGTTCGATGCCTTGAGCACGCTTCGCCGGATCATTGCTCGTCAGCGGATACGGCCAGAAAAGGAAGGAACACAGCCCGCTGATCTGGATGCCGATCTCATCGGCCATCTTGCGGATCTTCACATAATCCGCCGTGCCGTGCTTCGGCGAGAGGTCGTTGTCGAGATCGAAGTTCAGCTCGATGCCGTCGAAACCCGCGTCCTTCGCGAGTTGCAGGCACTCACGCAGGGTCATGCGCTCCGGATACGGAAAGGCCCACAGGTTGATCGACTTGAGCATGTCATACTTCTTCGTCGAACCCCGTCGCGCATCCGGTGCGGTTGCCGGAGCCGCTCTCGCCGGCTCAAACGCCGCCGCCGTGAGCCCCACGGAAGCAATGGTGGCTTTCAAAGCAGCACGACGGGAAAGAAAATCTGAGTTCGGTTCCATGCGCCGATGCAATCAGAACGCGCGGAGGCTGGCAAGGGGGAAGGGAGGCGAGGGCCGAAGGATTTTGCAGTCAGTGACTGCAAAATTGTCCAGACGCTGTCTGGACATTCTCTGCATTGCCAAATCCCAGTCGGCCAGCTTGAATGCCCGGCAGCATGAAATCGAAGAAGCTCGTCCCCTTCTCCAAAAAGCTCTCAGCAAAGCCCGCTGGCCCGTCTGCGCTGCTCGCCGACTTGCGGCAGATGATTGTGCAAGCCCGGACGGCAGTGGCGCGCGCCGTGGACGCCGGACTCGTCCTCCACTACTGGCAGGTTGGTCATCGTATCCGCAAAGATGTGCTCCAGCAAAAGAGGGCGGAATACGGGGAAAAGATTTTGCAGTCATTGAGTGCAAAATTGGTAGCCGATTTTGGACGTGGTTATGGTGTGCGCAATCTCGCCAATATGATCCGTTTTGCGGAGGTTTTTCCCGACACGCAGATTTTGCACTCACTGAGTGCAAAATTAAGCTGGACTCATTTTCGAGACCTGATTCACCTCGACGATCCGCTGAAACGCGACTTTTACGCGGAGATGTGCCGGATCGAGAAATGGGACACCCGGACGTTGCGAGACAAAATCAGTTCCATGCTCTTCGAGCGCACAGCGCTCTCGAAAAAGCCCGCGAAGCTCATCGAAAAGGAGCTCAAAGAGCTGCGGGAGGAGAACAAGCTCACGCCGGACTTGGTGTTTCGTGATCCTTACTTCCTCGATTTCCTCGGCTTGAAGGACACCTACGCGGAAAAGGACCTGGAAGCAGCGATCCTCCGGGAGATGGAGTCGTTCATTCTGGAGATGGGCACCGGGTTTGCCTTTGTGGAGCGGCAGAAGCGCATCACGGTTGATGGCGTGGACCACTACCTCGACCTGCTGTTTTACCACCGGCAGCTCAAGCGGCTCGTGGCGGTGGAATTGAAGCTGGAGGACTTCAAGCCGGCCGATAAAGGCCAGATGGAGTTTTATCTGGCCTGGCTGAACAAACACGAACGCCAAAATGGCGAGGAATCGCCCGTGGGCCTCATCCTCTGCGCCGGAAAGCGGCAGGAAACCGTCGAGTTGCTCGATCTCGGCCGCAGCGGCATCCAAGTCTCCGCCTACCTCACCAAACTGCTGCCCAAAGCCCTGCTCCAACGCAAACTCCACGAGGCCCTGGTGCTGGCGCGGGCGAGTTTGGAGAGGAGAAGCGTCAAATGACCATGCCATCGCAGACGGCTCTGATTTGGCTGGGCGTTTACGCCGTCGTTTCGCCAGTGGTTTTCATCTTCCTTGCGTCAAAGAAGAAGGAATCGCTTTTCGGCCTGGTGTTTGTTCCTGGGATCTTGGCGTGGCTGCCTTTGGCGATGATAGCCGCTACCTTCTACTACTGGCTCTACCCTGAATGTCACATGGCGACCATGGATTGCCATGGAACGGATGAAGAAAAGGCGGCTCTACAGGCCTTTCGCTCCGCCCTGGCTTCCGAGACGCTCTGGCACAGGCTCATGGTGAAGCTGGGCAGGCGACAACCAACGGTGGAAAGAATGCAAGAGGAGGCAGCAATCGCTGCGGTGTGGGATCGTTACCACGAACGCATGGAGCCAAAAGACCACTCTTTTAAGATCAAGCGGACAAACAAGGGGCCGACACTTCAATACAAGGACGAGGCTGGTTTGGTTGAGGTTTTGATCAAGCAGTCGAACGCTAGTGGCGACTATCAATACCTCATTTGGGAAGAGACGTTTTGCTGTGACGTAGCTCGACGTAAATTGATCTTGGACCGATTTCGCACCTGGGCGGCGAATCGCCAAATTAGCTACTTGGTTATCGAGAACGATGCTCCGGACCAACAAACCGCGGAGGGCTAAAACACCAATTCGGGCGAGCAGACCGCGCTTGCCATCTCCGCCGCTGTTTGAGAGAGTCGCGGCCCTATGATGAAGCGACTTTTGCTCCCCCTTCTCGCGTTTTGCTCCGCTGCCGCTCAATCCGGTGCGCCGGTGGGCAAGTTTCAGCAACTTGAGCAGATGCTGCCGACGCCGAATGGGCAGCGCATCGCGTCGGGGGCGGCGGGGACGGGCTACTGGCAGAATACGGCGGACTATGTGATCGACGCGGAGCTGGATGATGTGAAGCGCAGCCTATCGGCGAAGGCGACGGTGACTTACCACAACGCGTCGCCGGACACGCTGGACTATCTTTGGGTTCAGCTGGACCAGAACTACTTCGCACATGATGCGGACATGCGGGCGGTGCCGAACACGAAGCGTGGCATTGATCCGGCGAAGATCAGCTACGCGGCAGTGGACCGGTTGCTGGCGTATGAAGAGTATGATGGTGCCTTGAAGATCAGCAGCCTCACCGACGCGGCGGGCAAGGAGCTGCAGCATGCCATTGTGAAGACAATGATGCGCATCGATCTGCTGCAGCCGCTGAAACCGGGTGGCGAGTTCGTTTTCAAGATCGCGTGGAATTTTCCGATCAATGACGGCAGCCGCATCGGGGCGCGGACGGGCTACGAATACTTCGAGGAGGACAAGAACTGCATCTACACCATCGCGCAGTGGTTTCCTCGCATGGCGGCCTACACGGACTACGCGGGCTGGATGCACAAGCAGTTCCTCGGCACGGGCGAGTTCACGCTCGAGTTCGGTAATTATGAGGTGCGCCTCACGGTGCCGGACGATCACGTCGTCGCTGCGACGGGTGTGTTGCAGAATGCGGAGGCCGTTTTGACCGCGACGCAGCGCGAGAGGCTGGCGAAGGCGGAAAAAGAGACGCGGAAACCGGTTTTCATCATCACGGCGGACGAGGCGAAAGCGGCGGAGAAGGGCAAACCGAAGGGCAAGAAGACCTGGGAGTTCAAAGCGGCCAAGGTGCGTGACTTTGCCTTCGCCAGTTCACGGAAATTCGTGTGGGACGCGATGGCGGTCGAGGGCACGAAGGTGGATGGCAAGCCGGTGATGGCCATGTCGCTCTACCCGACGGTGGCGATGCCGCTGTGGGACAAATACTCGACGCATGCCATCGCGCACACGATCGAGGTGTATTCGAAGTTCACCTTTGATTACCCCTATCCCGTCGCGTGGTCGGTGAACAACAAATACGTCGGCGGCATGGAGTACCCGATGATCTGCTTCAACGGTCCGCGTCCGGAAAAGGACGGCACTTATCCCGAGCGCACAAAGTATGCGCTGATCGGCGTGGTGATTCATGAAGTGGGACACAACTGGTTCCCGATGATCGTGAACAGCGACGAGCGGCAGTGGACGTGGATGGACGAGGGGTTGAATTCATTCGTCGAATACCTCGCGGAAGAAGAATGGGAGAACGATTGGAAGCATCGCCGCGATGAGCGCGGCATGGTCAGCTACCTGCGCAGCACAGATCGCGTGCCGGTGATGACGAACAGCGAAAGCATCGCCGACCTCGGCCCGAACGCCTACGGCCAGCCGACAGCGGCGCTGAACATCCTGCGCGAGCACATTCTCGGTCGCGAGCTTTTCGATCACGCCTTCAAGACCTACTCGCGTCGCTGGATGTTCAAGCGGCCGACGCCCGCCGATTTCTTCCGCAGCATGGAGGACGCGAGCGGTGTGGACCTCGACTGGTTCTGGCGCAGTTGGTTTTACAGCGTCGATCATGTTGATGTGTCCATCGACGAGGTGAAGTGGATGCAGCTCGACACTCGCGATCCCGCGGTGGAGAAGAAAAAGAAGAAGCAGGAAGAGGACGAGCTGCCGAAGACGCTCACGGAGGAGCGAAACTACCCGCTGCCGAAGCGCGTGGACCGTTTTCCGGAGCTGAAGGACTTCTACGACAGCTTTGACGAGACGACGGTGCTGCCGAGCGAAAAGAAGAAATACGAAAGCCTCATCAAAGAGCTCAAGGAAGAGAAAATCGATCCCAACCTGCTCCAGACGAAACATAACTTCTACCTCGTGGAGCTCAGCAACCTCGGTGGGATGCTCACACCGGTGATTTTGAAGGTCGATTACACCGACGGAACGTCAGAGGAGATGAAGCTTCCGGCGGAGATCTGGCGTTTTGACACGCGAAAGGCCTCCAAGATGATCTTCACGAAAAAGGAGATCAAAGCGATCACCTTTGACCCCCGCGAGGAGCTCACCGACACCGACATCGAGAACAACCACTGGCCGCGTCGTCCCGTGAAAAGTAAATTCCAGCTCTACAAGGACGACAAGGCCCCGAATCCGATGCGCGAGATCACCAAGCCGGAGAAGGCAGAAGACGAAAAGAAGGACAAAAAGGACACCAAGTGATTTGGAGAGCCATCATTCTTCTCCTTTGGATGACCGTGGGAGCGCGGGCGCATTCGCTGCACCAGTCCACGGCGGAGGCGGAGTGGAACGCGGAGACGAAGAAGCTCGAGGTGAGCCTGACCGTCTTCGTGAATGACCTCGAGCTGGCTCTGATGCGGCAGAGCGAACGGGAAATGCGGGTAGAGAAGACGGCGGCGACGGTGTTTGATGCACAGACGCGGCTCTACCTGGCCAAGTCCTTCGTCGTGACCGACGCGGCAGGCCAGCCGGCGAAAATCGAGTGGCTGGGACGCGAGCTGGATGCCGGGACGCAAAAGTCCGATGAGCCGACGATGACGCTGTTTTTCGAAATCGCGCTGCCGGAAGGCTTGCAGGGCGTTTCGGTGCTTGATGCGGTGTTTGGCGACCTTTTCGCCGACGAGGTGAATTTGCTGCTGGTGCGCCGTGGGGCGGAAAAGACGCAGTTGCTCTTCAAAAGAGGGGATGCGCCACGGAAGTTGTGAGGGTGAGAGACGTTTGAACTGTCTCTTTTCAAGTTTCGAAGCCTCACTAGGCTCGCCGTCATCCCGCCATGCAACCGCTCGCGCCTACGAAAGCACCTTGTTGCTGCTCCGCTCCGAAGTCGGAAGCGGGCCCGGCGACTTGCGCCAGCCCCGTGGATACGAAAACGGCCGCCTACATCTGCCCGATGTGCGAGGGCGTGGGTTCGAGCAAACCCGGTGCCTGCCCGAAGTGCGGCATGGACCTCGAAAAGAATCCGCTCGCGGTCAGCAGCACGCCTGAGTGCTGCGGTGATGGCGGCGATTCGGAGTTGAAGGAGCTGTGGTGGCGGCTGCGGTGGGGCTCTTTGATGACGCTGCCGGTCGTGGTGCTCAGCATGGGCATGGACCTGCCCGTGATCCGCGACATCCCCGCGGATGCCTCGGCGTGGATGCAGCTGGTGTGGGCCACGCCGGTGGTGTTTTGGTGCGGCTGGCCGCTGCTGGTGCGCTTTGCCCGCTCCTTTGCCACGCTGAAGACAAACATGTTCACGCTCATCGGTCTCGGCGTGCTCTCGGCGTGGGTTTACAGCACGCTGGTGGTCGTCGCGCCGGACCTGCTGCCGCACAGCGGCGGTCACGGGCATGCGCCGGTGTATTTTGAAAGCGCCGCGGTGATCACGGTGCTCGTTATTCTCGGCCAGTTGCTCGAATCGCGTGCTCGTCGCGCCACCGGATCGGCTATCGAGTCGCTCATGAAGCTCGCTCCGCAGACGGCGCATCTCGTGGATGGCTCTGTCGAGAAAGAGATCCCCCTCGATGCCGTGAAGCCGGGCGATGTGCTGCGCATCAAGCCCGGGGGCAAAATTCCCGTCGATGGCCTCGTGCTCGAAGGCGTCTCGACCATTGATGAATCGATGCTCACCGGCGAGCCGATGCCGGTGATGAAGAAAGACGGCAGCCGCGTCACCAGCGGCACCGTGAATGGCAATGGCACGCTCTTGATGAAGGCCGAGCGAGTCGGCGCGGACACGCTTCTCAGCCAGATCATTGCTCTCACGGCCCAGGCGCAGCGCAGCCGTGCTCCGGTGCAGCGGCAGGCGGATCGTGTTTCGTCATGGTTTGTGCCCGTCGTGGTCTTGATCGCGATGTTGACCTTCCTCGTGTGGTGGGAGTTTGGACCGCAGCCGAGCCTGGGCTTTGCCATCGTCAATGCGGTGGCGGTTTTGATCATCGCCTGCCCCTGTGCGCTTGGCTTGGCCACGCCGATGGCGGTGACCACCGGCATGGGTCGCGGGGCGCAGCTCGGGGTGCTCATCAAAGACGCTGAGACTCTCGAACGCCTCGGCACCATCGACACTATCATGCTCGACAAGACCGGCACGCTCACGGAGGGCAAGCCAAGCGTCGTTGAGGTGCATCCCCTGCCCGGTTTGTCCGCTCGCGATCTCCTTGCCTGCGCCGCGGCGGTGGAAGCGGCCAGCGAGCATCCCATCGCCAGCGCCATCGTGGCCGCTTCGAAGGAGCGAAACATCCAACTGGCTAAGGTGAAGGACTTCCAGGCCGTTCCCGGCGGCGGCGTGCTCGGCACGGTGGGCGACAAGGAGGTCTTCGTGGGCCAGGCGGCCTTCTTGAAGAAAAATGGCGTCTTCATCGACGCGGAGTGCTCCACACGCTCCGCCGAGTTGCAGGCCAGCGGCTTCACCGTGGTGCTCGTCGTGCTCGATGGCCGCCCGCTCGGCCTCATCGCCCTCACGGACAAGATCAAGGAAAGCACCAAGCCGGCGATCGAAGCTCTTCATGGCCTCGGATTGAAGTTCAAGATGCTCACGGGCGACACCCGCTCCACCGCCGACCGCGTGGCAAAGGACCTGCGCATTGATGAAGTGGCCGCCGAGCTCAGCCCGCATGATAAACTCGTGCACGTTTACCAAATGAAGGAGCAGGGCCGCCATGCCGCGTATGTCGGCGATGGCATCAACGACGCCCCCGCGCTCACTGGAGCGGATGTGGGCATCGCGATGGGCACCGGAACGGATGCCGCGATGCACAGCGCCTCCGTCACCCTCGTGAAAGGCGACCTCCGCGGCCTGCATCGTGCCTTCACCCTCAGCCGTGCCACGCTGCGCATCATCCGGCAGAATCTCGCCTTCTCCTTCCTCTACAACGCCATCGGCATCCTCATCGCCGCCGGCGTGCTGTATCCCTTCACCGGCCGCCTGCTCAGCCCCATGCTCGCCAGCGTGGCGATGTCGATGAGCAGCCTCACGGTGATCCTGAACTCGCTGCGTTTGCGCTGGTTCAAATAATCGGCACAGATTGGGCCTCGATACCCATCCATGTCCGACCTCAAGACCTACCTCGCCCAGCGCTGCCAGACGATTGATGCCGCGCTCGATCAATGCATCCCGTCCGCCGAGACGCGTCCCGTTTCGCTGCACAAAGCCATGCGGCACAGTGTGTTCGCGGGTGGAAAGAGGCTGCGGCCGATCCTCACGCTGGCGACGGCGGAGGCTTGTGGAGGTTCGCTGGAGAATGCGATGCCGAGCGCCTGTGCTGTCGAATGTCTGCACACCTACTCGCTCATTCACGATGACCTGCCGTGCATGGACGATGACGACATGCGCCGCGGCGTTCCCACCTGCCACATTGTTTTTGGTGAGGCCATTGCGCTGCTCGCGGGTGATGCGCTCCAGGCGCTGGCCTTTGAATTGACGGCGAAAACGCCCGCCACCAGCCGCCACACCGCCGCGAACATGGTTTCTGAGCTCGCCCGCACCGCGGGGAGTTTGCATCTCGTCGGTGGACAAGTGGCCGACCTCGAAGGCGAGCAAAAGAAACTGCCGCTTGATGACTTACGCTTTGTTCACGAGGGCAAAACAGCCGCTTTGCTCACCACAAGCATCAAACTGGGCGCAATGAGCGCTGATGCCACGGCGGAGCAATTGAAGGCGCTGCATGACTTCGGCATGGCCACCGGCCTCGCCTTCCAAATCATCGACGACATCCTCGACGTGACGCAAACAAGCGAAAAGCTCGGCAAGAGCGCCGGGAAGGACGTGGCATCAGAAAAGAGCACGTACCCGGCTCTCATGGGTCTCGATGCCTCGCGGGCGGAGGCGCATCGCCTCACGACAGCAGCTCATGAGGCACTGACGATCTTTGGCGAGAAAGGCACGCGGCTTCGTGAGCTGGCGGACTACCTCTTGAACCGCGATTATTGAAATCAACTCACCTCACGGGCGTCCAGCGCAGGCGGAAGAACTGCCGCGTGGTGGGAAGCGACGGGCTTGTCCAGGTGTGGTTGAAGCTCGGGGCACCATCGGCGGTGCGGAAGGTCTCCACACTCGTCCACCCGGTGGTGAGGTCCGGAGCGGTTTCGAGCGTATAGCTCGCCTGCGGGTCGAGCGAGGTGGCATCCACGAAGAGCTGGCCGCCCGTGATGCGCGACGCGAGGCGAGGTCCGATGCCGGGCACGGCCTGCCAGGCTAGGGCAAAATCATGCGCATCGGTGTCAGCGGTGACTTCGAGGCAGTATTGCCCCGGTGGCAGATGTCGCAGGAAAAGATGCTCCACATTGTCCACCGCGCTCGTGGAGCTGCTGAGCAGCACACCGGCACTGAAGCCGGACGCGGCGTAGAGCTTCAATGTGAGGTCGGGGAGGCTGGAGAAGTAGGTTCCGAGGTCATTGGTGATTTCACGATGCCACACGAGCGCGACGGAAAAGGTCTCCGCGACACTTCCCTCCGGCACTGTGAAAAAGTAGCGGCGGCCGGAGGCATTCGTGGTCGTGGTTACGAAGTCCCATCCCTGTATCGAACGCTCCACACCGCTCGAATGAGGCTGCTGGCCGGCATTCAGCAAGTGCCAGGCATGGTAGAGATCGAGCTCGCCAGCGCCGAAGACGTCATCATAAGGCTCCGCGTTGGCATCACGCTGCCACTGCGGCAGTTTTTGCTTCGACGCCGCGGCGATGAGCACGGCCTTGATCACCTGCTGACGCTCCGCGGCGGCATTTCCAGAGGCGATGGCCTCTTGCAGCAAAGCGGCGGCAGACCCGGCGATGACTCCTGAGGCATAGCTCGTGTATTCCACATCCACGACGAGGTCCGGCTTCATGCGTCCGATGCCATCGGTGGTGGTTCCGGTCTGGCTGTGAACGGCGGAACGCGTCCCGGCAGTGATGGCGTGGTAGGTGCTGCCCAGTAGCGGTGCGAGCGAGCCTCCTGACAAACCGGTCGCAGCGATCCGCCGGTCACGATCGAGCATGAAATCGAAGGCGCGGATGGCTTTGAGGTCCTCAGCGGCATCTCCGAGGCTGCCAGCCCAGCTGTGATTCTGCACGCGCCCCGGAAAAACCTCCGGCGCGATGCCATCCGTCAGCCGTGAGATGAAATCAATGGCGGTGTAGTTGTGAATCTCCGTGGCTCCGCGAGCGACACCGATGCCACTGCCGTAGAAAAAGGTGGCCACCGCGGCCGCATGGCCCAGCTCCGTGCCTGCGCCGGATTTTGGATGGAAGGTTTTGCCCGCAAAGGTGCCGATGCCGGCAAAGGGATCAGGCCCGCCCGCTTGTGGGAGATAATTCGGCGGTGAGACGATGTTATTGGCCTCGGATTGAACGAGCACAATTCCTGCGCCGGTGGGCATTGCTGTGCCGAGTTCCGCGGCGAGCTTCGTGTGGCCGATGTCAGACAACCAGTCCGCCCGCACCGCATGGCATGCCAGCGGCAGGAGGAGGCAAAAAAGCTGGCGGTGGGTGATCGGCATCACGAGTCGAATTGAGACGCATCAGCCCTGCGGAGTGCTGAATGCTGCAGCGAGGGTTTTTACCATACAGTGACCGCAAGGGCACGCGAAGCTTGCCGCGTCCGAAGAACGCGTCTAAGGCCTTGCGCATGAAATTCGCCCTTGGAGTCCTTCTCGCCGCCGTCGCTGTTTTCACCTGGGAGGCGCTTTCGTGGACGGTGCTTGGGTGGCATGAGAGCGCATGGAGGCAGTTTCGCGATGAAGGCGCGATGGAACAGATCTTTGCGCCATCGATGACCAACGCCAACACCCAGGTGAGCAGCGGCGCGGGCATCTATGTGATGCCCGCGGAGCCGCGGCATTCGAAGCACGCCACGCCGGAGGAGATCCGGAAAGCCGAGGCGGACTACGCCAAGGCCCGCGAGAACGGCCCGTGGGTTTATGCCATCGTGCGTCCGGGGCGTCGGGAGGTGAGCATGGGATCGAATTTGCTGGTTTCGTTCATTCGAACGCTCGTGTGCGCCACCTTGATCGCGGCAATGCTCTCGCAGGCAATGCTGAGCTACCCGGGCCGCATCTGTTTCGTAGCCGCAGCAGGCCTTTTTGCCGGCTTGGTGAGCGATCTGCCGATGTGGATCTGGTTTGAGAACCCGGGCCGCGATACCATCGTGAACGTGGCCGATCATTTCATCGCCTGGATCCTCGGTGGCGTGCTCATGGGCCTCTTCGTGGGCAAGGATGTGGTGATCACGAAGGGCGTTTAAGCCCGTGGCGCATCTCTGCTGGCAAAAACGCCTCCGCAGGCGAAAATCCGCGCCATGGCATCTCAACCTTCATCGCCCGGCGCCGTCATGCGGCTGTCGTTTTACTTCGTGGCCGTGGCGCTGGCCTTGATTCATGTCTTCGTGACCTTCCGCGGCCTCAGCAGCACGGAGGGCATGCATCATGCGCAGCTCGGCCGGCAGGTGGCGCGGACGTTTTCCTGGCAGACAAAGGTCATCCAGCCCTACGCCTGGGCGCAGATGGAAAAAGCGGGCAAGGAATCTGTGCCGCTTGCGATGCCGGAGACCACGCAGCCGCCGGTGCAGCCGCTGCTGCTGGCGGCGGCCTTCCGCATTTTTCAGCCGTTGGGTGATTACGCGCCCTACAAAGGCGGAAGCCCCATTTACTTTTTTGACCGGCTGATTGCCGCCATCGGCGTGTGCGGCTGGCTGCTCACGATCTGGTTCACGCATGGAGCCGCGAGACGTCTGTTTGATGAAAAAGTCGCCGCTATCACCGCCATCGCGCTGCTGCTCTGCCAGCCCGGCTGGGACCTCGCGGTGAGCGGTGCTTCGCGAGCACTGCTGATGCCGCTCTTCGCGCTGGCCTTTCGTTTGCATGCTTCCGCCGCTTCGCGTGCTGCGGAAGGCGCGGCGGTGGGCCCAGTGCTCATCTTGATGGGCCTCGTGTGCGGCGTGATGGTGCTCACGCACTGGCTGGCGGTGTGGCTCGTGCTCGGCCTGGTGCTCGGCGTCGCCTTTTTCCTGCCCAGCGGACGCGCCGGGGTCATCCTCGTGGCCGCATTCCCCTTCATCGCCCTCTCAGGATGGGGCTGGTGGCAGATGCAGCTCTGCGGTGATCCGCTCGGCGGTGTCAAAGCGCTGCTGCAGGCCCAAATCGCGGCCACGAATGTGGATGTGGTCATGCGTGATCTGAGCCCCGGCTTGCCCACCGTGGTGCTCGATGACCTGCTGCGCCGCGTGGGGCTGAACTGGCAGGAGCAGTTCACGAGCATCCTCGGCTACCTCGGCACCTGTGTCGTGGCCTTGTTCTTCTTTGCCGCCCTGCTGCATGCCTTCCGCCGTCAGGATGCAGCCTCGGCGCGATGGACGCTCGCCGTGGTGTTTGGCAGCGTGCTTTGCGGCATGGGCCTCGTGGGTCTGCCGGGCAAGCTGGCCGATGACAACGCGCTCTACATCGTGGTGATGCCCGCGATGACCGTCTTTGGCGCGGCGATGCTCGTCGTGATGTGGTCCCGACTCAAAACAGGCCACACCTTCTGGGCTGGCTGGGGTGGACCGCTGGTGGCTATCCTCCTCACGGCCCTGCCGATGGCGGTGAACCTGCCGGTCTATCTCAAATTTGGCCTCACGCTCGGCAGCAAGATGCCGCCACACTGGCCGCCGTATCTTCCAGACCGTGCCTCGCAGCTCAAGCTGCTCATCGATACCGATGAATTCCTGATCTCCGATGCGCCCGCATTCGTCGCCTGGTATGGCGATGCCACCTGCATGGCACTGCCGGTGCAGCGAGATGACTTCGCCACCCTCCAAACCACTATCCAGGCACGCAAATCAAAGATCGCCGGTTTTGTCATGACACCCGTGTCCGCCCAGTGCGATCGCTTTTCGGACGTCTTCACCGGACCGTATGCCGAATGGCGTGATCTCATCGTCCGCGGCCCGATGATGGCGTTCGACAAGGACTTCGCACCCTCGCCTGATTTCCCATTCAAGGTCATCCATCCGATGATCGCTGTGCCAGTGGGCACCAAGGAGAACCTCAGCCTGCCGATGGCTTTTTACTCAGATCGCACGCGTTTGATCAAAGCGGAGCCGGAGCAGTGAAACGGCTCACGCGAGGATATCCTTGATCACCTTCGCGCCTTCCACGCCGCTCAAGCGTGCGTCGAGGCCTTGGAACTTGAAGCTGAACGCGTTGTGATCGATGCCGAGCTGGTGAAGCATCGTCGCGTGCAGGTCATGCACCGTGGTGATCTTCTCAATCGCCGCGTAGCCGAGGTCATCGGTCGAACCATGCACGATGCCGCCTCGGATGCCCGCACCGGCCATCCACACGCTCATCGCCTTGTTGTGATGATCGCGGCCGCTGCCGCCCTGTGACATCGGCGTGCGGCCAAATTCACCCGCCCACACGATGAGTGTCTCTTCGAGCATGCCGCGCTGTTTGAGATCCGTGATCAGCGCCATGCACGCGCGGTCGATCTCCTCCGCTTTGAGCTTCACGCCGTCTTTCACACCGCCGTGATGGTCCCAGTCTTTGTGATAAAGCTGGATGAATCGCGTGCCACGCTCCGCCAGACGCCGCGCGAGCAAACAATTCGACGCGAACGAGCCATCGCCTGGCTGGCAGCCGTAAAGCTCGAGCGTTTTCGCGCCTTCCTTGCTCACATCCATCAGATCCGGCACGCTCGCCTGCATCTGAAAGGCCATCTCATACTGCGCGATGCGTGTGGCGATCTCCGGATCGTCCACGAGGGCATCGCGCTGCTTGTTCAGCGCATTGATCGCCGCTACGTCGGCTCCTTGGCGGTCACGTGTCACACCGTTCGGATTCGTGAGATACAAAACGGGATCACCTTTGGCCCGAAGCTGCACGCCTTGATACTTCGACGGCAAAAAGCCGCTGCTCCACTGCCGCGCCGCGATGGGCTGATTTTGACCGCCGCGGCCCAGCGACGTCAAAACGACGAACCCCGGCAGATCGGACGCCTCCGTGCCGAGTCCATACGTCACCCATGCACCCATGCTCGGCCTTCCCGCGATCTGCGAGCCCGTATTCATGAACATGTGCGCCGGATCGTGATTGATCGCGTCCGTCGTCATGCTGCGGATCAGGCAGATGTCATCAATGACGCTGCCGATCTGCGGAAACAGCTCACAAATCTCGACCTGGTTCTTCCCGAACTTCGCGAACTTGTGCTGCGGCCCGAAACACATCAGCGGCTTGCCTTGAAGCTGCGCGAGCTGTTGCCCCTTCGTAAACGACTCCGGCATTGGCTTCCCATCCATCGCCGCCAGCTTCGGCTTCGGATCAAACGTCTCCAAATGCGACGGCCCGCCCGCCATCGTCAGCCAGATCACCCGCTTCGCCTTCTGCGGCAGCGGCAGTTTCGTCAAAACGCCCGGCATCGGAGCTGCGGAGGCCGGTTTGAGGAGCGAAGCCAACGCCACGGCTCCGAGACCTTGCGAAGTTTTGCCGAGGAAGGCTCGGCGGCGGAGAGGGCTGGGTGTATTCATGCGGGGGAAGTTGACAATGGTCCAACGTCATGATCGGGCCAGATTTTCCAATGCCGCTAGAGCCCGCCGCAAACTTTCACTGCGTTTTGCCGCTGCTCTCGGTCGCCAGTGCTTCTCAATGTAGTTCTCCATTTGAGTTCGGTAACCCTTGCCGACTATTCCCGTGTGACCCGCTTCTGGTACCATGTCCTCTTGAACCCGACGGTTTGAGTGACGCCGTGCCAGATTTACCAGCTCACGTTTTGGGTGATCGATCTCGTCAGGATTTGCTGGGAGTTTGCTGATAGGCGCATGCAGGAAGGCAGCCATCTTTTCCGCATCAGCCATTAGCCAGCTTTCGAGCATCCGGACGGCAATACGAAGAACAAAACCAGGTGCCACCCCGTGAGGAAGGTGCTTTCGGATCAAACCTACAGCACAGGGATCCTGTTCCAGATCGGCAAAGCCAACGACCACTAGGCCAGCTTCCGCCGAGGCATTTCTGTCTTTTATGCGCTGCCAAAATGTACTGTTACTACCAGCGACTTTAAAGACAGCCCCTTCGACATCGAAGCCTGTACACGCGAGAATTTTTCTCGCAGCAGCTTCTTCCAGCACTCCTTCGAGCCAGACAAAATGCACCTGCTTCTTCATGGCTTGGCACGATCAAATAGACGCAGTTGTTTGGATGCGCTTTGAGGCAACACGGCTTCAGACGCTAGGATGCCATTCTGCATCAATCGGCAAATTTGATCGTTCTCCGCCGCAGCAACAACTTCGGACCCTTCTACAGCTGGCCGCACCAAAAAAACTTCCTCTGGGCTGATTCCAGGATCGGCCAGTAAGTGCTCAGCATGAGTGGAGAGAATGACCTGTCGGCCATCAGCTGCTACCTGTGCACGGTGAATGAAAGGAGCCAGACGGCTGACGATGCCTGTGTGCAGGGAAAGTTCCGGCTCTTCGAGCAAAAGCGGCCCGGTCTTCTCTTGCATAGTCCAAAGAAGGCCAATGAGACGAAGTGTGCCGTCGGAGAATTGCGTCTCGCGCTGCTTGGCACCCTGGGCTCTCCAGTGTTGGAACTTTGCTGCCAAATGAGGCCTTCCCAAGTCGTCTGCAACAAAGCTCAGTTCCTGCAATTGAGGTGCGACGACTTTCAGCACCTTCTGAATACGTTTCAATCTGCCACCACGCGTCTTGGACGTGGTCTTTTGGATGCGTTCGAGCAAATCTCGTCCGAAAGGGTCTATGCCCAGACGCCCTTGCAAGGGCACCTGCTCTTCACGCAGAAGTTGGGGAACCAGATGCAGGTAGCTGACCCCACGGAGAAAGTCCGCCAAGCCGCGAAAAGACTGATTGGCGGTAGTTTGCTGTAAAGCAGTCTGGGTCAGACGTTCCTTGTCACTACGGTCATGGGTATCTGGGCGGTCAAGCAAAAGCTCGCCAGGGTCTCCCTGAATGAGTTTCCATGCTTTCTCTGAAACGACGATAGCACGGGCCGTTTTGGCCGTTTCGCGATTGAAAGCCAGTTCATAGCGCCAGCCGCTCCCCGATTCATCCACAACATCCAAACCGATGAACACATCACTCATCTGTCTGGCGTGAAGGCTTCGAACTGCGGCAAGGCCTCCACGCAACTCCAAAGCCTTTGCCAGCCCGCCACCTTCCAAAACTAGATCTCGCATAAAACGGAACACATCTAACAGATTGGATTTACCAATGGCGTTCGGGCCGACAATGAAAACACGACGGGAGAGTTCCAGGTCCTCAATCGAGATGAAATTCCGCCAATTGCGTAGTGTCAGTCGTGAGAATCGCAAAGTTTTGGAGGCGGACATAAGATGACAAGGGCACTGGTTGACGAACTGATTAGAATTACCTCTTCTTCCCAAGGTTTTTCAACTCCGTTTCCGTCCACATCATCATCCGTCCTTTCTCTTGGTCGCGGATTTTCGTCACGCTCGCGGTCTCGACTGCACCAGCCGTGTGTTCCCACTCGCGGCGGATGTAGGTGAGGACGCCGGCGATGTCTTCGTCGGTGAGTTGGGGCAGCGGGGGCATTGCGAGGTTGTAGGTGCGACCGCTGACTTTCACGGGGCCGGCGAGGCCGTGCATGACGATGCGGGCGAGCACCTCGGGCTTGCCGAGCACCCATTCGCTATCGACGAGCGGCGGCGCGAGGCCGTCGAGGCCGAAGCCGTGCGGCTGATGGCAGGCGGCGCAGAGGGTGGCGTAGATGGTTTTGCCTTTTTCAAAGAGCGCGGTTTGCGTCTCGGTGAGCGGTTTGATGACGGGCGGGGCCGGGGCACCGGGTTTGCCGGGCCAAACGAGGCGATTCGCGAGGCTGGAGGCCAGTTTGAGCTGCTTCAGATGCTCCGGCTCTTTTTCGAGCCACACGAGCTTCACGGTCTTCGATTTGCTGTCGGTCTTGGCGAGGCCTTTGAGGATGGTGTCGCGGTTTTCGGGCGAGCTGGCGGCCAGTTCGAGCATGTCGGCGATGGGACCGGCTTTTCCGGCGAGCGCGATCAATTCGGCCAAAACACCAATCACGGCCTTGGAGCCTTCGGACGGCGTTTGGGCGAGTGTTTTGGCAAACGCGGCCTCTTTGCCGCGCAGGCCGGTGAGCGCGGCTTCGCGAATGAGGGCGTTTTTGCCATGTGCGACGAGCAGCGGGGCCAAAGCGGCATCGTTGATCGTTTTGATGGCGATGTTCGCGAGCACGAGCGGATGCTTTTCAGCGGCGAGATCGAAAACGTAGTCGCGAGGGGCTACACGCGCCGCGGCGGCACGGACATGCTCGCTTTTGTCGGCAAGCGCGGTTTTCACGAGGTCCGGCGTGATGGCGGCGAGACCGTCGAGCGTCCACAGCGCGTGTTCGCGGGCGATGGGGCTTTCGTTTTGCAGCAACTCCTTCAACGCGGGCACCGTGGAGGCATCACCCGACTCGACGATGAGTCGCTGCGCGGTGTCGCGCACCCAGCCGTTGGCATGTGTGAGCAGTTTGGCATCTTTCGTGACCTTCACGGGCTTCGCGCTGCTGCCTTCCGGCACGATGCGCCAGATGCGGCCCATGTTGAAGGGCTGCTCGAGTTTCCGCGCCTGGATGTTCGCGATGAGGTAGTGCGTGAGGAAGCTCTGGTGCTGGATGATGCCGCGATACATGTCCACGAGGTAAAGCGCGCCATCGGGGCCGTTGCAGGCATTCACCGGGCGGAAGCGTTCGTCGGTGGAGGTGAGGAATTCGCTGCCTTTGGCGGTGTTCGTGGCCTTCACGAGGCCGTCGGCCTCGCTCATCGTGAAACGCTTCACCAAATTCGCCGCAGGCTCGGGCACGAAGGCATTGCCGCGATACGCGGCCGGAAACGCATCGCCGCGATAAATGAGTGCGCCGCAGGTGGCGGTCGGTTTCGTCAAGCGACCGTCGGCGCTGAGTGTTTTGGCATCGTAACCGCGATTCACACCCGGTGTGGGATGCGAGGCATAGAGCGTCTGATCCGCGGCGAGCTTCGCATTGATGCTGGTCGCGTTGCGCAGCAGCGGATTCCGCGCAAATGCCTCCGTCGGCAGCAGATCGGCGCGCAGCATGTCGGAGTTGTAGTTGAAGTAGAGCCGTCCGTGATCGTCCTGGCAAAGTCCCCACTGCCCGCGACCGAGGCCCACATCTTTTTGCCACACGCCACCGCGCAGTTTCAGCCGCGAGCTGTAACCCGCGCTCCAGATCGAGTTGTCCATCGCCCACACCGGCGAGTTCGCCATGTGCTCCGGCTGTCCACCGAGCGTGCCGAAGTCGGTGGCGACAACGTCCTTCACATCCGCCACGCCATCTCCGTCCGTGTCTTTGCAGAAGAGCAACTGCGGCGGCACAGCGATCAACGCGCCACCATTCACCGCCATCACCGCACGCGGCATCACAACCTTGTCGAGAAACGCTGTCGCTTTGTCCATGCGTCCGTCGCCATTGGTGTCTTCGAGCAGTGAAACACGTCCCGTGGGCTCTTTCTCCGTGCTGCCAGCCAGATCGTGCATGTAACCCCGCATCTCACAGACATAGAGCCGCCCCTGATCATCAAAACTCATGGCCACTGGCGACTCGATCATCGGCTCCGACGCCACGAGCTCAATGCGAAAGCCTCTTTCGACCGCGAAGCTCTTCATCGCCTCTTCCGGCGAAAGCGGCTTCGGCGGCGGCAGCTTGAACTTCAACTCGACCTTCTCCGGGCCGGCGTTCTTGGAATGCACAGCGCCCGCCTCCGGCGGGAATGAGGAAACCAGAATGAGGAATGAGGAAGAAAGGACGAGTGTCGAAGCTTTGAAGCGCAGGAGCATGGGGATTTGATTCGGGTTTCGGAATTCGGATTCCTCGGCCAGGAGGTTACTTTTTCGCTTTCGGCTTCGGCTGCTCTGAGGCTTTGATCGTCAGCGACGGCACGGGCTCAGTTTTACCGGCGAAGGCATTCCAGACGTTTTGGAAGGCAGCAGCGTCACGCACGTCGCCTTCGGCGATGAGCCACTGGTAGCGGAGTTTGAAGGGTGATTCGGCGCTGGCCTTGCCTTTGGGGAACATGCCGAAGCGGCCGTAGTCGCGGTAGGCGGAGGTAGCGGTGTCCTTTGGGTTGTCGGGGTGATTGAGGATCACGACGGTGAAGGTTTTGCCTTCCACGGTGAAGATCTCCGCCGCCCAAGGAAGATCCTTCACTTTGTGGGCGTCGATGTTTTCGCCGGGGAAGAGGTAGGTCGTTGATTTCGTGTCCACGAGCTCGCTCGGGCGGAACTGCGCGCCTGCGTGCTCAGGGTCGCCATTCATGTCGGCCTCGCCGCTGACGGCTTTGATGGCGCTGTTCATTTCGATGCCGAGGTAAAAGGGCTTCGCGGGCGTGGTGAAGGTGAAGCGGCGCTCCTCGGTCAAAAACGGCGCGGTGGTGTCGCCCTGCCAGTCGATATTCGCCGTGAATGCATTGTCACCGGGTGTGACTTTCGTCACGACCTGGTCGCCGCCTTTCATGTGCCAGCGGTCATAGGATTTGCCACCGTAGCCGATCTTGCTGAAGCCGAGGAAGATGCCGCGATGATGTGTGAAATTGAAGCCTGCGCCTTTCGTGAGCCGCGTGGAGCCATCGGCGCTGAAAACGTGCATGTAGGGCTTGTAGGTCTCGTGGTGCTTCTCCGGCGTGCTGAGGTCATTCGCCATCATGAGCTTCGCGACGACTTTGCCGCCATTGGCGACCGCGACGTGATCTTTCTCCGCGACGGTGATGTCGAAGGCAAAGGTGGGAAGAGTGAGGGCGAGGAAGAGGAGGGTGTTTTTCATGCGAGGATCTTTTTGATGACTTTGGCTCCTTCGACGCCGCTCAGCCTCGCATCAAGCCCCTGGAACTTGAAGCTGAAGGCGTCGTGTTGGATGCCGAGTTGATGCAGCATCGTGGCGTGGAGGTCGTGGACGGTGGTGATGTTTTCGACGGCGGCGTAGCCGAGGTCGTCGGTGGATCCAAAGGTGAGGCCGCGCTGGATGCCGGCACCGGCGAGCCACATGGACATGGCTTTGTTGTGATGATCGCGGCCGATGGGTCCTTTGTTGCCCTGCGCCATCGGGGTGCGGCCGAATTCCCCGCTGAAAACGATGAGCGTGTCGTCGAAGAGGCCGCGCTGCTTCAGATCGGTGATGAGCGCCATGCAGGCGCGATCGACTTCCTTCGCACGCAGCGGCAATTCCTCGCGCAGGAGGCTGTGGTGGTCCCAATCGCGATGGTAAAGCTGGATGAAGCGCGTGCCGCGTTCGGCGAGTCGGCGGGCGAGCAGGCAGTTTGAGGCGAAGGAGCCGTCGCCGGGTGTGCAGCCGTAGAGTTCGAGCGTTTTCGGGCCTTCGGGGCGGATGTCCATCAGCTCGGGCACGCTGGCCTGCATTTGAAACGCCATTTCATACTGCGCGATGCGTGTGGCGATCTCTGGATCGTCGCAAATGGCGGCGTGCTGTTTGTTGAGCGCATTGATCGCGGCCACGTCCGCGCCTTGTCGCTCGCGCGTGACGCCGTTCGGGCTGGTGAGATACAAAACGGGATCGCCCTGAGAGCGGAGCTGCACGCCTTGATACTTCGACGGCAAAAAGCCGCTGCTCCACTGCCGCGCCGCGATGGGCTGCGGCGTGCGACCTTTGCCCGTGGACACCATGACGACGAATCCGGGCAGATCCTCCGCCTCGCTGCCGAGTCCGTAAGTGATCCATGCGCCCATGCTCGGACGGCCGGCGATTTGGGCACCCGTGTTCATGAACATGTGCGCGGGGTCGTGATTGATCGCGTCTGTGGTCATCGAGCGCACGAGGCAGATGTCGTCTGCGACGCTGCCGAGATGCGGCAGCAACTCGGAGAGCTCCATCTGGCACTTGCCGTGTTTCGCGAAGCCAAACATCGGCCCCTTGCACACCAATTTCTGCCCCTGGAGCTGCGCGAGCTGCTGCCCCTTTGTGAACGACTCCGGCATCGGCTTGCCATCCATCTCCGCGAGCTTCGGTTTGTAATCAAACAGCTCCAACTGCGACGGCCCGCCCGCCATCGTGAGCCAGATCACGCGTTTCGCCTTCTGCGGCAGCGGCAGCTTCCCGAGAACGCCGCGTGAAGCCGCGTGGAGCAGGTTCGGACGCATCAACGACGCCAAAGCGACACCGCCGAGACCTTGCGATGCGCGGCTGAGGAAGGCGCGGCGGGTGTGGAGGAGCGGGGATGTCATGTCGGGAGGGAAAACGCGGCTTTTCGCCCCCGGCTTGCCTCAGAAGACTGGTCTGGCGGCACCGGGGCCGTGCTTCGCTGCCCCCCGAATGCGTGGAAATCCTCGTTTGACTCGCGGGGCATTCTGAAACATATCAACGCATCCTGATACGTTGATTTGAACCGTTTCAGACCCTGAACCTGAACCCACCCACGCCCACTATGAGCGACTACAAAGTCAAAGACATCGCCCTCGCCGACTTCGGCCGTAAGGAACTCACCATCGCCGAGAGCGAAATGCCCGGCCTCATGGCCACCCGCGAGAAGTATGGCCCGAAAAAGCCCCTCGCTGGCGTCCGCATCACCGGCTCCCTGCACATGACCATCCAGACCGGCGTGCTCATCGAGACGCTGAAGGAACTCGGTGCCGATGTCCGCTGGGCCTCCTGCAACATTTTCTCCACCCAGGACCACGCCGCGGCTGGCATCGCCGCCACCGGCACACCCGTCTTTGCCTGGAAGGGCGAAACGCTCGAAGAATACTGGTGGTGCACCTGGCAGGCCATCATGTTCCCCGGCAACAAAGGCCCGCAGCTCATCGTCGATGACGGCGGCGACGTGACCCTCCTCATCCACAAGGGCTACGAAATGGAAAACGGCGACAAGTGGGTCGAGACCCCCTCCGACAACCACGAAGTGAAGGTCATCAAGGACCTCCTCAAGGACATCGCCAAGAAGCAGCCCGGCATCTTCCACGAGATCGTGAAGGACCTGAAGGGCGTCTCCGAAGAGACCACCACCGGCGTGCATCGCCTCTATGAAATGGCGAAGGCCGGCAAGCTGCTCTTCCCCGCCATCAACGTGAACGACAGCGTCACGAAGTCCAAATTCGACAACCTTTACGGCTGCCGCGAATCCCTCCTCGACGGCATCAAGCGTGCCACCGACGTCATGATCGCCGGCAAGGTCGGCGTCGTCTGCGGCTACGGCGATGTGGGTAAAGGCTGCGCCTTCGCCCTCCGCGGCATGGGCGCCCAGGTCGTCGTCACCGAAATCGACCCCGTGTGCGCCCTTCAGGCCGCCATGGAAGGCTTCCGCGTCATGCCCATCGAGGACACCCTTGGCTGGGGCGACATCTACGTCACCACCACCGGCAACAAGGACATCATCCGCCTTGAGCACATGGAGAAGATGAAAGACCAGGCCATCGTCTGCAACATCGGCCACTTCGACAACGAGATCCAGGTGGACAAGCTCAACGCCCGCACGGATGTGAAGCGCCTCAACATCAAGCCGCAGGTGGACAAGTACACCTTCCCGGCCGGCAACAGCATCTTCATGCTCGCCGAAGGCCGCCTCGTGAACCTCGGCTGCGCTACCGGCCACCCGAGCTTCGTGATGAGCAACAGCTTCACCAACCAGTGCCTGGCTCAGATCGACCTCTGGGAAAACAAGGACAAGCGCCCCGTGGGCGTCACCGTCCTGCCGAAGAAGCTCGACGAAGAAGTCGCCCGCCTCCACCTCGCGAAGATCGGCGTGAAGCTCACCGTCCTCACCAAAGACCAGGCCGACTACATCGGCGTGCCCGTCGATGGCCCCTACAAGACGGATCACTACCGTTATTAATCGCGAAGCGAGTTTTCCAACTCGTTCCCCCAATCACCACCCCCAAAACCCCAAAGCGCGTCCGGTCGAAAGGCCGGGCGCGTTTTGGCATTTGGGGAACGTCGTCCCTACTTGGCGGCACTCTCCCGCAGCACTGCCAGCCACTCCCGCGTCGCCACTTCTTCCAGCTTCTTCATCAAAGCCGCCCGCGGCTCCTTCATGTCCGCGTTCTCATCCTTCGCCAGCGTCTGCATCAGGCTCATCATCGCCAGGGAGATCGTGGGCGTGGCCATCATCTCCTTTGTCAGCACGGGCGCGATCTGCGCGGCGGTCTGGCAGATGGTGGGATGCCCGTGAATCTGCGGATGCTTCGTCGCATCGATCAAGGCGAGGAGGTAGAGGCGGCGGATGGGGCTGCCGGCGGGGATCGTTGCGGGCGCTAGCTCCTTCGGCACGGTGGCTCCTTCAAAGCCCGGCCACTCGCCCTGCAACAATCGCTGCCACTGCGCGGTGGCGGCGCGGAACTGGCTGGACTTGGCGCAGAGTTCCATGCGCAGTTCGGCTACTTTGACTCAAGCTTTGCCTTCAATTCCAATAGTTCCTTTTGCTTTGCCAGCGGAGTGCGCTCAAGGGCAAAGGTGAGGGCTTCGCGGGCTTCGGCTTCGAGACGCAGTTCCTCATACATGATCTTCGCTGACCACGCGGCATACTCTGCTAGCGTATCTCGCCCATACAATTGCTCATTGGCCTCGCGTAGACGCTTCATCGTAATGCGGGCGAGAAAGTTCATCGAGTTTTTCGGAATTTCATAGCCTATCGGCCCAGACGGACCAATCTCTGACTCTAAAGCTGGTGGCTTTGACTCAGCGGAACGACCGAACAGTCCCCTAAACAAGCCCCCCTCACCACTGCTCATTGGTGAGGTCGAACGTTCACATCTCGCCAGTGAAATAGGCACCAAGGGATGCCATGGCGCTTGATCTGCGCAGCGATGAATTACAGACGGTTTACCCATGGAATTTTGCAATATGGCTGACATCAATCGGCGGCCTATTGCTGAACGCGCTGTCTCGGAAGTCCATGGTGATGTTGTTCTTCGCTCGGGGGTGGTGGCCACCCACCGTAAAACCGCATGCTGCCAAGTCTCGCTGTCTTGCGGTTTCGAAACCAGAAAACTGCGAATGGAATCTTGGTCGCTTACCAGCTCAGAAGAGGTCAAAGGTGTCAATTCGTCGTGGGAGTTGATGTGACAGCCAGAATGAAGGCGAAGCGCGGCGACCCACGCTCTGCACACTTGATCATGTGAGCGTATCCAATTGGCGTCCCAAACACGGGAGGTTCCATCGGTGCTTCCAGCAGCATGAAAACGACCATTCAAACAAAATGCGACAGAGGTTACCTCGCTGTCAAAAGTCGCATCGCAAACTTGCCTGCTTGAAATCACGTCGATCACGCGAGCGCTCCCTTTCCCGATTCTCTCATTGTAAGATAAGGCCAGATACCTGCCGTCTGGACACAGACTCACTGCAACGCGATCTCCACCGTTTGTCTTGAACACCTCGGCACCTGTGGATGTCTCGATGACACTGGCCTCATTCTTGCTGCTGCCAGCAGCATAGTATCGGCCATCAGCGCTGAAACTTAGTGACCATACGGTGTCTTCAAATCGAGTCCTGCTAATCTCCTTGCTGGACTCTACATCCAGCACGCTCGCGAAGTTGTCGCCTGTGCCCACGGCCAAATATCGTCCATCTGGACTGTAACTAACAGGGCCCACATAATGTGAACTGTCTGGAAATTTGATTGTTTTGAAGTCTAGGCCGGATGACGCAATGAGAAGACGTGCAGTTCGGTCATTCGCACCAGATGCGAGGTAATGGCCTCGTGGGCCGAAAGATACTGAGCGAACCGCATAAGGTAAAGTTGACCGGCTAATCTCTTTGCCGGTTTGCATGGAATACACTCTTGATATCGCGTCGTCGCACCCAACTGCGATGTGTTGGCCGTCAGGGCTGAAATGAACGGACCAAACAGGTTTATCCATGTCTGCGTCAATCATATGCCTGCCACTATCCAACGAAGTCACTTGCACCATTCCCTCCTCGGTGCCGGTGGCAAGGTAGCGTCCATCCGGACTCAAGCTCACCGACCAAATCAAATCACGGGTTTCTGTAATAAATGTCTCCTGAATCCCGGCGGGTTCATATACCCTCACGATGCCGTCCGGAGTTCCTGAAACTAGAAATCGGCCGTCTGGGCTGAAAGACAATAGTGGAGATGAATAACGGCGGCCCAAGAATGCAGCGTCTATTTGATGACGTTCTCCCGTGAGTGCCTCAATTATCATGATGGGATGGCTGATTTCGCTCGCGATCCCAACAATGAGTAAACGAGCATCAGGGCTGAAACTCAGTGAGGTCACATTACCGGCAAATAGGGTTTTGCTGAGTTCATTCCCCGTTGCAATGTCGACTACTCGCACTTCGCCTTTGTCGCGGTCTCCGCCACCGTCGAAACCAACTGCGAGAAGGCGACAATCGGGACTCACGCTCAATGAAGTAATCGCAATCGGGTCGTTAAACTCGACTTTGCGAATATCCTGGCCGGCCATCAAGTCCATGACCAACGTGGCTGTGTGTGTGCTTTTCGCAATGAATCTACCATCTGGACTGAAACTCGCGAAGTTTATTTTCTCCTCAGACTCGGCTTGGCTTAAATCCTTGCCCGTCAACACCTCTATCAGCCTCAAACGATGGTCTTCACTCAGGGCAACAAAGTTGCGGCCATCCGGACTGAAACTCACAAACGTCACTTCACTATCAAACTCAACCTTGCAGATATCTTTACCCGACTTCACGTCCAACACACGAGCTATGCCATGCTTGGCGTGGCCACCTCCAACTATGTAGCAGTGCCCATCGGCACTAAAGCATACTGATCTCACCGGCTCACCAAATTCAACTCTGCCAATTTGCTTGCCCGTGGAGACGTCAATCAATCTTCCGGTGTTGTCCAAACTCCCGGCCACCACCATGCGTCCATCCGGACTGAAACTTAATGAGGTTACATGAGAACCAAACTCGGCTCTACTGATTAGGACGCCAGTGGCTGTGTCGATCACCTGGAGGGTGCCGTCCCGGCTCCCTGCAGCGAGGTAATGTCCATCAGGGCTAAAAGCGACACATTCCACTTCGTCAGCAAATGCCGATACGAATCGGATCCTCCACTCGGGGGCATTCATGCCGAAAGCATATGCCGCACTGGCAGTTAGAGTGCTGCTATTTGCAGGGGCATAGTCAAGCGCCCGCCCGAAATAGGCGAATCCGTTGGTGTCTCGGTTCCCATTGAAGGAGCGAAGCGCTGCTTCGTGATCTGCATAGCTGGCCTTGAGGAGAAGGGCTTTTTGTTTGGCATCGGACTCTTTGAGTTTCGCTGTCGTTGCCTCGGCCCTCTCACGCTGGCTCTTTTCCTCGCTCCGCGCTTTCACAGCAATTGCTTCATTCAGGTCAGCCTCCCGCCAAAACCAAACAGCGAGTAAAGCCAGCACCAAGGCAAAGACAGCGGCAACGGCGAGGCGGCGGGCAGTTCTTTCCGTGGCCCTCTTAGCAAGTCGCGCCTCATCGGCAGCTTGTTGTGCTTGCCCAGCCAGCTGGCGTTCGCGTTCGGCGATCTCTCGCTGATTGGCAGCATCAGCTTCGGCCAAAGTAGTGCGATGGGCGGCGTCACGGTCTTTGAGCTGCCCCAGCGGAACGCCAAGCAGACCAGCGATGACTTTGATCAGGGCATGATCGAGCTGCTGGCGATACGCTTCGGTGCGGGTGGCGATCTTGTCCGGGGTGAGGCTGCTGTTCAGCGTAAGGTGTTCTCGATAGGCCTCGGCGGTGACGAAGCCTTCGGCTCGGGTGCCAGTGGGGCGCAAATCCGCAGCGAGAGGTTCGGTGCGGATGGTCCAGTCGAGGGTGCCGTCGTCGCGCACGGCTCCGAAGCGCAGTTCCTCGCAGAAGCATTCTTCGTCATGCAGGATGCCGTCGCGGGCTTTGGCGGGGTCGTCGGCATTAGGCTCGCCGGCGATGATGATGGCGAGGATGCGGTCGCTGCGGCCGAGTTCCTTGAACTCGCGCACTTCCTTGCGCACCCAGGGGCTGACGGCGCTGCGCGGGCTGCACAGGACGATGAGGTGATCGCTCACTTCTAGCGCGGCGCGGATGCCGGTGGCGAGGTCGGCGTTGGCGGGGAGTTCGTCCTCGTCGCGGAAGATGGGGTAGAGGGAGTCGCGGATGGGTTCGCCACGCAGGTTCGGGGTGCCGATGAGATCGGGCGGGACGGTGTAGCGCTCCAGGGCGCGGTGCAACCACTCGGCCCAGCGGCGGCCTTCCTGAGTGTTGTCCGCGTGACGGTAGCTGATGAAGGCGGTGTAGCGGCGGGTGTGCATGGGCGGGTCTCTTTAAATCAGAAATCAGGAATCTAGAATCACAAATCCCCATCAATGCCCCGTCGTCTTGGCGGTGAGCTGCCATTCGCGGAGTTCGTCGAGGAGAATTTCCTCGGTCTGGGCGACGGCGAGGGAGATGGAGGCGCGGGTCTCCAGGCCGCCAAGGTGGGTGCGCATCTCCGTGAGGCGCTTGGCCATCTCAGGATAGCGTTCCTTTCGCCGGCCGGCATCGAGGGCGTGGCGGATGCCGTTGGCCACACCGGCGAGCAAAGGGAGGGCGATCGGGAACAGCACGACGATGGGCCAGGTAGCGGGTTTTTCATCGAGCTTCCACGGACCGTGCAAAAGCCCCTGCAGGCCCTTCAGCTTGCTCAGCTTGTTTGCCAGCGAGATGGCGACAAACGGTGGCGCAAGCAGGGCGCTCCATTTGCTGACGACACCGGTGATGCTCCACCAACGGAGGGCTTTTTCATTCATCTCCTGATAGTGACGGATCTGGCCGTCCGGGTGTGTCTCGCTCAAGCGGGTGGCGATGTAGTCATCACGCAGGGCCCGCGGGCAGAGTGTAGCGCGGTGGGCATTGACGAGCAGGCTGGCGCTCAGGGCAAAGCGCCGCCATTTGGGGTCATGCACAGCTATCGACGGGCTGAGCGGATCAATCAGCGGCACGCTGGCACGGAAGCCACGGACGAGCTCCGCGGCAAAGCGACAGCGCAACCACCGCTCTTGCGAGTGCTTCCGATGCAGTGCCCAACCCAAATACAGCGCATATCCCACGAGTAGCAGCTCAACAGCGGTGATGGTCCATTTCCACTCTTCCCAAGGCCCGTCCCACGGCGTCCCTGTGATAAACTTGAACGTGACGACCGCTGCCAGCAGCGCCGCGATGCCGTGCAGCAGAATGATCACGACCAATGAAGGACGAAAACGGGCGGCTTCCGTTTTGGCGATGTCGTCGAGGCACTTTTGCAGGTCGTCCGCATCGCCAGCCTGGGCGGCGCAACCCGCACCGGTCTTTTCGGCCACTTCTTGGAGTTCGGTCATCACCTCATCGGGCGCGAACGCGGCGTTCAGATCTCCTTCGATGCGGCTGCGGCCTGTTTTCGAATCAATGATGACCACGGGAATGCCGGTGCGCAGGGCTTGCGACACGATTTGCTCCGTGCCGCCGAGCCCGCGGGCCTTTTCACCATCCCAGACGGCGATGAGCACATCCACCGCGTCGAGAATCTGGATGCCCTGATCAAAGTAGCAGTCCGGGCGTGTCATATCGCCGGGCAGGACGCGGACGCTGTCTCGCCCAGGCTTCGTGGCGGCCAGCTCGATCTGCTTGCGGGAACGATCCCACGCTGATGGAGAAAAATCTTTCTCAAAGTCTGCCTGAGTCAGCGGCAGCAGCAGATGGACGGGCATGGCCAGCCCGCGGGCGGTCTCGACGCAAAGTGTGTCCGTTCCCTCGGCGATACTTGCATAGAGATCGATCTCGCCACCGGCCGCAGTTGTGCGCTTCTGCAAATCCTCCAGAGCTGCCTTCAGAGCAGGACGGATGAGGTTTTCATCATAGCCGGCACGATGACCGGAAAAGCCGACAAGATAACGAGGTTTCAGCATGGCACGGCATTGGAGCAAAACCTGAGCCCGGTGACAAGCAACCTCTTAGCGTTCGTGCGGAGTTGCCCAAGCGTTACTCAACGTAAAGAAAACGATTTGAGCTGCAAAGCACCTGACAGAGGCTGGCCATCGCTTCTTGTGGCGGATTCGGGACGACGCCTTTCGGGTGCTGGATGTCGTGGTGGTATTGCGTGAGGGCTTTCGTCTGCTCGTCGAGGTAGGCGAGGCACTTGGTGATGTCGGCCTCGGTGGCGGGTTTGCCGTAAAGAAGCGTCCAGATGCGCTGGAGTTGCTTCGCGCGGTCTTTTGGTGCTTCTTTCTCGACGAGGTCGGCAAGACGGCGCGAGCTGTCGAGCACGAAGGTGTCGTTCATGAGCAGCAGAGACTGCGGCGCGACGGTGGTTTGCGCACGCATCTCGCAGTTCGGCTGCATCACGGGCGCGTCGAAGGTGTCGAGCACAGTGAGCGGCTTGCTGCGGCGCATCTGCACGTAGATCGAGCGGCGGAAATCGGCCTCGCCGGCGGGATCGACCTTGTTGAGCGTGATGGTGCCCTTGTCGATGCCGGTGATCACGCGGCCCTGCGGATCGCGGCCGATGCCGCTGGGCGGGCCGTAGCTGGTCTGCACGAGCGAGCCGGTCATGGCGAGCATGGAATCGCGCAGCGTCTCGGCATCGAGCCGACGGAGTTTAAAGCGGGCGTAGAAGCGGTTTTCGGGATCAGCAAGCAGCGAAGCATCATTCACCGATGACTGGCGATACGCGGCGCTGAGCACGATGAGACGATGAAGCGGCTTCAACTTCCAGCCGCCCTTCACAAACTCATCCGCGAGGTAGTCGAGCAGCTCAGGATGCGTCGGCAGCTCGCCCTGACGGCCGAAATCACCGGGCGTGTTCACCAAGCCGCGACCCATGTGATGCATCCAAAAGCGGTTCACCAGCACGCGGGCGGTGAGCGGATGTTTGCCGCTCGTGAGCCACTGCGCGTAGGCGAGGCGTCGGCCGCTCGATCCGCTGCTCACGGGCACCGGTTTGAAGGGCTCGATCATCGGGCTGGCGAGGATGCCGAGTTCGCCGGGCTGAACGACCTGCTTCGGTTGATCGTGATCGCCGCGATTGAAGAACTTCGAGACCGGCACCTGGCCTTTGACCTCGGTGAGGGCCATCACAAAGCCTTCCGCAGGCTTCGTGGCACGCAGCTTGGTGGCCTCGGCCATCTTGGCATCGACGAGGTCCTGCTTCTTCTTGTCGTAAAGATCGAGCGAGTAGGTGGCGAGCGCGGAGGGATACTTTTTGATCAGCGCCTTCTGCTCCGGCGTCTGCTTGGCCACGGGCGTGTCACGGGCGACGCGAAACGCGGCCTGCTCGGCCTGTGGCACCTTCTTGATCTCGACCTCGAAAATCTCATCGAGGAACTTCTTCGACATCGCGCGGGCTTCGACTTCGATCTCCTTGGCCTTCGCCTCGATCTCGGCGGCCTTCGCACGCTCCTGCGGCGAGTACAGCGAGTACAGGCGGCTGTTCGGCGCCCGCCAGGCTTCCCAGTGGTAGCCCGGATCAAAGATGGCGCGAAGGCGATAGTAGTCTGCCTGCGTGATCGGATCGTAGCGATGATCGTGGCACTGCGCACAGGAGAGTGTGAGGCCCATCAGCGAGGAGCCGAGGATCTTGAGCTGCTCGGCAATGACGTTGTTTTTCGCGAGCTTCGGATCGTCCACGGTATCGCCCGTGCCATCGGGAGCCATGCGGAGGAAGGCGGTGGCGATGAGCTGGTCCGTGCGCTTCGGGTCGAGCACGGCCTGCTGGTAGTCACCATGTGTTGCGCCGGCGAGTTCATCACCCGCGAGCTGCTCCTGGACGAACTGATCCCAAGGCTTGTCCTCGTTCAATGAGCGGATCACATAGTCCCGAAAGCGCCACGCATGCGCACGCACACTGTCCGCTTCCGTGTAGCCGTTCGAGTCCGCGTAGCCGGTGACGTCCAGCCAATGACGCGCCCAGCGTTCGCCGTAGGTTTTGGAGGCGAGAAGACGATCGACGAGACGAGTGTAAGCACCGTCGGATGGGTCGGACATGTCAGACGAGTCGGACAAGAAGGCCTCGACTTCTTCCGGCGTGGGAAGCACGCCGGTGAGATCCAAAGTCACGCGTCGGATCAAGGTGCGTCGATCGGCCTCGGGAGCCATCGAGAGGCCTTTCTCGGCCATTTTCGCCGAAACGAAGGCATCGATGGGATTTCGTGTGTTCGCGGCTTTTGGCACTGCGGGCCGTTTCACCGGCTGAAAGGCCCAGTACTCGCGATCTTCATCCAAAATGACTGGCCCAGGTGCCAGCGCAAGAGGCTCGGGCTTCGCAGTTTTCGCGCCTTGGGCGATCCACTTCTCGATCACGCCGAGTTGAGCCTCGGTGAGCGGTTTTCCCTTCTCCGGCATCTCGCCGCTGCGGATGACCTCGACGAGCTTGCTCTTCTCCGGATGACCCACGACGACGATTTCATCCATGAAGCGGCGCAGTCGCAAATCGACGCCACCTTCGGGCTTTTCCTCCTCGCCATGACAGTGTGTGCAGTGTGCCTTCACGATGGGACGCACGTCCTTTTCAAACGTGAGCATAGGCTCCGCCGCGGACGCGGCGAGCGGGATCAAAAACAAGGCGGCAGACTTCATCGGGGCACAAACCTACGCTCCGAGAGGCGTGAGTTTTGCTCTCTCACGGTGCGGTGGAGGCCGCGGGCCGCCATTCGACCTTCTCGAATCGCGTCGGGCTCTGGTAGCTGCCGAGGCCGAGGGCCATCGGGCGTGGATTCGGTCCCATCTCCCAGGCCGGTGTGATGGCCATCGACAGGTCTTTCGTGATGAAGGCCTTCTTAAACTGCCCGTCTACGGTGACACGCACCTCATCGGGGCGCACCTCGATGAGCAGGTCGTGCGGCTCGCCATTCACGAGTGGAAAGCGGAAGCCGTAGCCCGCCGTGAGGTCCTGTTCGTTGATCATCTGCACGCCGGCGAGGCCTTCCTTCCACGCATCCAGCTCCACGCTCGCCATGCGACCGCCACTGCGGAAAAACAAGGCCGTCGAATACTGGCCCGAGAGTCGCGTGACACGCAGACGCACGTCGTAAGCCTCTGGCAGATCGTCTTCGAGCTTCACGAGGCAGATCTCCGCGCCGGAGGTCAGCACGCCGTTGTCATTACGCCAGTCACCGCGGATCACATCCTCCCAGATGCGAGTGCCCGCCGCCGCATCACGCCATTCACCCGTCACTTCCGCAGGCCCGGCTTTCCAATTCATCACCGCCAAAACGCCAACCAGCATCAAAGCACCCACCAACCACGGCCAAACACGCCGCGGACGCTCGTGCAGCGCTTTCATAAACTCAGCGATGCTCGCAAAACGCTCCGCTGGCTCCGGACGCAGCGCTTTCATCACCGCCGCGCTCACCTGCGCCGGAGTATCCCCCCGCAGACGATGCGGCGCGTAAAAACTGCCGCGCGGAGTTTTCCCCGTGAGCAATTCATACGCCATCACGCCGAGCGCGAAGACATCCAAGCGTGCATCCGCTTCTACGCCGCGAAACTGCTCCGGTGCCATGTAATCCACCGTGCCCACCGCCGTGCCGCTCAGCGTCAAACGCGTGCTCGCCTCATGCAAAGGCAGCGCTAGGCCGAAATCGGTGACGCGGGCGGTGCCATCGGCATCGATGAGCACATTCTCCGGCTTCATGTCACGATGGATCACACCCGTGGCATGCGCGGCCTCCAGTCCCGCCGCGATTTGTCGCAAAATGTGCAGTGCATCGGCCACCGGCAGGCCGTTGGGATGCTGCTGCAACTTCTCACGCAAACTGCCGCCCTCCACGAACTCCATCACAATCGCCGCACCGTCCTCCGTGCGCTGAAAATCATGCACCGCGACGATGTTCGGATGCCGCAGCCGCGCCATCACGCGTGCTTCGCGTTCCAGGCGTTCGAGAAACTGCGGATCATCCGCCAGTTCACTCGCCAGCACCTTCACCGCCACCTCACGATCCAGACTGAGCTGCCGGCCCAGATACACCGCGCCCATGCCACCGCGACCCAGCGGCGTTTCGATCTCGATGCCGGCGACTTCGACCACCTGCTCCGGCTCCGCCAACCCCTGCGCCATCAAGGCCTCCGGCTTCAAACCGGAGAGGCGTCGGCGGGGTGTGCGTGAGTCGGACATGGAGTGATGGAGTAGTGGAGTGATGGCTGATTGAAGCAAGAATCCATTACTCCACTACTCCATCACTCCACCGCCCCACCACTCAGCACCCGCATGAGATACCCCATCTCCTCGTCCACATTCGCGTCTGCAGGCTGCGTCTCCGCCACTTCGCGACGCAACGCATCACGAAAACGAGCCCGCAGGCGGTGCACGGCCACTTTGAAGGTGTTCGCGGTCATTCCGGCTTCGCGGCCTTTTTTCTCGTAATCGGCCGCATCGGCCTCGCCGGTCAAAAAGGGCCGCAAAACGGCAAATTCAGCCGATTTGCCCTTCGCGGCGGCTTGTTGCTCCAATTTGTCCATCGCTTGATCCAGCACCGTGAGCGCCCATTGGCGGTCAAACATGTGATCGGCGCTTTCGCCTTCGATTTGCTCCACTTCATACCACGCCTCGGCCTCCGCGGCGTCGAAGCTCACTATTTGTCCGCCGCCGCGCTTCTGGCGGCTTTCTTTGCGCTGCTCGTCATTCACGTGACGCCGAAACGCCGTCAGCATGAAGGTGCGCATCTTGCCGAGTTCCGGGTTCGCGGCGGCGAAGAGCTGTTTTTGCAGCACCTGCACAAAAAAGCCCTGCACATAATCCTCCGCATCACTCGGCGAGGCCCCGCAGCGCCGGCTCCACGCATACAGCGGGAACCAATACGCGGCGCACAGCTCCTCCAGCGCCCGTTTCGCCTTCTCATCGCCGCCCTGTGATTGGATCACAAGACTCCAGCGGGTCGGTTTGAAGGCAGCGGGGGCGGTTTCGGGCATTGGCGGGATTTTTTTCTGTGGCAAAGTGTAACCGCTTCCGGGCTTTGACCAAGAAACAGAAGCCATGCCCCCCATTTTCTCGAAAGCTCTTCTCTTTCTCACGCTCGTCATCTCTGCCGCCGCGCAGGTGACGACGACGGGTTTTAACAATGCGGCGCGCACGGAGGCGCCGGGGACGCTGCTTTCGCATCCGGTGACGAATGGGTCGGAGCCGATCGGGCGGACGACGTCGCTCAATTATCTGAACGGGTGGATCATCGTCGGGGCGGAAATTCCGGGATCGCGGCCGGGGTCGGATTTGTCGCTGCGGGTGTATGACATCAGCGATCCGGCAAATCCGGTGCGCAGGCTGCCGTCGGACTTTGGTTTGAGCTATCCGAACAACCTCTGGATTCAGGACAACTACGGCTGGAATGCACACGGCACGGCCCAATACGGGAATCTGCTATTGCCGCAGCCGATTCGCGTGAATGGCTTTGGCGGTTTGGTGGAGCTCGGCGGCACGAATGGCATCCCTTCCATCAATTCGCTGCCTATTCTCTACAATCGCTCGTCGCAGGCTGGCCCCTGGCTGGTAGGCACGCAGGACGGGAGAATGCTGTGGTATGGAGTCGAAGATGCAGACCTCACCATTTCGAGGCTGTATTTGAACGCGAACAACTTCGTCGCCGGACGCTTGCTGGCCACTTTTGATCATGTGGGGCCGTTTGGCGGCGGGGACTGGCATCCGATGCTCTTTGGCGATCTGCTGATCATGGCACGAAGCGGCGGTGCGGCTCGCGATGGCGTGGTCGTGTATCGTTTGAGCTACAACAACATGGACGATGGCAATGCGGCGAATGACAGCATCACGCCACAGTTCGTCGGATCGCTCAGCGGCGGCTTTCAGGGCTACTGGCCGAATCTTTTCAGCGATGGCACGGGGCTGTATGTGATCGGCTCGACGACGGACATCCTCATCGGCGCGGACATCACGCAGGCGGCGCATCCGTCTGGCACGGGAGCGCTGCAAACGGTGGCGAGCCTGACGGTGCCGGGCTTCACGAATGCGTCGTATCCGGTGTATCAGGACAACTTCGGCTTCATCCACAACCGCAAGATCGACATGACGCGCTTCCTCGCGGGCGATGCGAATCCGATCGTGCTCACGCTGAATGAGGTGAACCCGCCGCGGCCCGCAGGAGCGCCTGCGTTGCCGCAGGGAGCGCTCGTCGGCGTGAACACGTCGCAGATGTCGCTGCCGCTCGGGAATCTGTGGCTCACGGGCGGTTATCCGATCCCGAGTTTCAATCAAGGCATGGGCGTGTGGGTGCATCAGCAGGCCGCGGACACCACGCCGCCGCGCGTGAGCTTTCACATCCCGCAGGCAAACCGCACGAACTACCCGCGCCATGCGCCGCTGAGCTTCCTCGTGCACGAGCATCCACGAAACGGCGGACCGCGAAATGGCATCGACTTCACCGTGCGGCCTGTCGGTGCAAATGACACGCTGGGTGCCTTTGTGCCGGGCTTTTTGATCCACGACTTCTCCGGCAACATGACTTTCACGCCAGATGCGCCGCTGGCGGCCGATACGACGTATCAGGTCGATTTCCTGAGCAATCCGGCGCTGCAAATCGGCTTCCGCGATGCGGCGGGGAACTACATCGAGCCTTACAGCTATCGCTTCTCGACCGGTGGTGGCGTGAATGCGACCGCGCCGCCGGTTTTCACGAGCTTCACGGCCAGCAGCTACCAACCCGCGCCCAATCAAGCCATCACGGTGAATGCCGCGGCGACCGGCACAGGCACGCTGGAGTTTCGTTTCAACTTTGACGGCACCTGGGGCGCATGGAGCACGAATGCGTCGGCGGGCTTCACTTACACGAGCGCCGGTCGTCCACGCGTGCTCGCGCAGGTGCGGGATGCGGCGGGAAACATCGTCACGACCTCGCTGAAGCTGCTGGTGATCACCGCGCCGCCTGCGGGACCGCGACCAACCCAAAGCAGCACGCTGGCCATCGGCGATGATGCGGGCACGCGGCGTGTGTGGAGCGTGAATCCCGACTCAAATACCGTCACTGTGGTCAATGCAGTCACTGGCAGCAAAGAAGCCGAATACGCGGTGGGCGTGAGTCCGCGCGGCATCGCCCGCGATGCGAATGGCCGCTACTGGGTCACCTGCCACGGCAGCGACGAGATTCGCGTTTTGAATGCCGATGGCAGCACGCATGCCACGATCCCGCTCGCGTATGGTTCCGCGCCGTTTGGCATCGCGGCGTCGCCGGATGGCACGCTGCTGTATGTGACGCTGTTTGGCTCCGGGCGTGTGCATCGCTACTCGGCTGCGGCTCCGGGCAATGCGCCGTTGACGGTGAGCGGCGTGAATTCCGCCCGCGCCATTGCCATCAGCGCGGATGGAGCACGTGTGTTCGTCACGCGCTTTCTTTCGCCGGACCTGGAAGGCCAGGTGGGCGAGTTCACGGCCACGCTGGGCCTCACGCGAATCTTTTCACTCACGGCGGCACGCACCATTGATGGCGGTGATCGTGCGGCGGGCGTGCCGAACTACCTCGCTGGCATCGCCATCTCGCCGGACGGCACGCGTGCGGCGGTGGTGTCAAAGCAGGACAATGTGCAGCGCGGCACCTTCTTCGGCGTGGGCAATCTCACGCACGAGACGACGGTGCGCAGCGTGATCTCCTTCCTCGATCTCACGACGAACAGCGAGATCCCGAACTCGCGCCGCGACTTTGACAACAGCGACAGCCCCAGCGCGGTGACTTA
Source organism: Verrucomicrobiaceae bacterium (assembly GCA_016795465.1). Classification (GTDB taxonomy): domain Bacteria; phylum Verrucomicrobiota; class Verrucomicrobiia; order Verrucomicrobiales; family Verrucomicrobiaceae; genus Prosthecobacter. The sequence goes on from JAEUHK010000092.1 coordinate 102,764, forward strand.
CACGCCGTTGGGCGATCTGCTGCTCATCACGCATCAGGGAAACAACCGCGTGGTCGGCATCGATGCCTTCAATCTCGCGCCGTTGTCCGATCAGGTCATCGGCGGCTCCACGACCTCGCAACCCGCCGTGCTGTCGCTCGAAGTTGGCACCGGACTCGCACCGCAGGGCCTGCTCATCGACGCCGCATCGAATCGCCTCTTCACCCAGGACTTCATGGGCCGCAGCGTCACCGTTCGCGATGCCGCGCCGCTGCTGGTGAGCAATGAAACGTCGCTGCCGCTGCTCGCGACGACTGCTGCAGTAAGCAGCGAGCTGCTCCCGGCGAACGTGCTGCAAGGCAAGCGCCTCTTTTACAATGCCGCCGATCCGCGCATGAGCGCCGACAGCTACATCTCCTGCGCGACGTGCCATCTCGATGGTGGTCACGACGGACGCGTGTGGGACTTCACCGGTCGCGGCGAAGGTCTGCGCCGCACGACGGATCTGCGCGGCCGCAGCGGCCTCGGACATGGCGCGGTGCACTGGAGTGGCAACTTCGACGAGATTCAGGACTTCGAGCACGACATCCGCGGTCCGTTTGGCGGCACGGGCTTTTTGAATCTCTCACCGCAGCAATTCGCCGCGCAGCATCCGAGCCCCGCGAGCGGCAAAACGGGCCTCAGCAGCGATCTCGATGCGCTCGCGGCCTATGTGGCCTCGTTGACGCCGGATCACACGCCTCGCAGTCCGCTGCGCAATGCGAACGGCACCTTCACCGCGGCCGCCGTGCGCGGTCAGGCCGTGTTTGCGACGCAAAACTGCGCGTCATGCCACAGCGGTGCCGCTTTCACGAACAGCACGCTCATGAATGTCGGCACGCAGTCCGCGCTCAGCGGCTCGCGCCTCGGGCAGACGCTTCCCGGCATCGACACGCCGACGTTGCACGGTCTGCATGCCACGCGAGTCTATTTGCATCACGGCCAGGCCGCGACGCTCGGCGAGGTCTTCAACTACGCGGGCGGCACCTGGCTCGCCGGCGGGACGGGCGAGTTCTTCGGCGCGAACACGGGCATCTTTGCCGATACACCCGCGGAAGGCGGCGGTGGCTTCAATCGCGGCTACTTCAATGGCGCGGCGGCCTTCATCGGCGGCACGGAAAACATCTCTGGCGTGCGCTTCACGAATGTCGATGGCGGCAGCGGCAGCGGCGGCGCGGCTCGCATCGCGCTGCGCTACATCAAGCAATACGCGGGCGGCACCGCGTATCTGCGTGTGAACGGCGTCTCGCAAACACTGACCGTGCTGCGCCAGACGCCCGATGCCTCATGGAACACCGCAGGCTGGCTGTGGCTCACCGTCGATGCCACGCTCAATGCGGGCGCGACGAACACCATCGAAGTGCTGCGCGGCAATGGCGATCTCATCCTGAACGGCCTGCTCGTCGCGAATGCCTCGCAACTCGCCCTCGCGCAGCCGCATCGCCTCGTGCAAAGCCTTCCCAGCGGCGATCGCAGCGACCTGATCGACTACTTGACGCAACTCGACGGTCGCGATGCGAATGGCGTGGCACTCGCCGCACCGACCGCGTCTTCACCGCAGGCTCCCGGCGTCGTCAGCGAGCCGCAAAGCCTCACTTTGGCCGAAGGCAATGCACTGAACTTCGTCGTGGCCGTCAGCGGCACCGGACCCTTCACTTATGAATGGCGTCGCGGCACCACGGTGGTCGGAACGAACAGCGCCGAGTTGCAAATCGCGTCCGTGAGCCTCGACGATGCCGGAAGCTACACCTGCACCATCACGAATGCGCAAGGCAGCGCTGTCACCACGTCCGCCGTGCTCACCGTGAACGGCCCGCTCACCATCACGACGACCACTTTGGCCACCGGAACGGTCGGCGCGGCCTACAATGCCTCGCTCACGGCCAGCGGCGGCATTTCCACCCGCACATGGAGCCTCGACAGCGGCGTGTTGCCTGCGGGAATCACGCTTTCATCGAGCGGTGTGCTCAGCGGCACTCCAACAACGGCCGCGCGTGCCAGTATCGTCGTGCGCGTGACCGATTCATCCGGCAGCGACACGCAAACGCTCGCGCTCGATGTCGCGCCCGTTGGTGGATTCGTGAGCGATCCCGATCTCATCCTGCATTACACCTTTGATGAAGGCAGCGGCACACGCGTGTGGGACAGCGCCCCGACCGGCAACAATCACGCCACCACCGTCGCTGGTGCGCAATGGATCGCGAATGGCCGATTCGGTGGCGCGTATGGTCCGGCGGCCACGAATGCTGGCATGACGAACTTCATTCCCGCGAACCAGGCCGATCTGAACTTCGACCCCCGCGGCCAGGCCTTCACGATGTCCGTTTGGTGCCGCACGACCGCGACGGGCTACAACATCCTCTTCGGCAAAGACGGCGGTGATCCCTACCGTGTCCAGCAACGGCTCTGGATCGCGCCAAGCCAGCTCCAAGGCATCAATGGCAATCAATACGGCGGCACCATCGCCAGCCCGATCAGCGATGGAGAATGGCATCTCGTCACGATGGTGAACTTCAACGACGCGGGCATCTGGCGCACCCGCGTCTATCTCGACAACGGCACCCAGAGCACCACCTTCAACACCGGTGCCGGCGGCACCGTGAACGAGCTATTGCGCATCGGCGGTATGAGCGCTGGCTGGAACGGCTGGCTGGGCCAAATTGACGACCTGCGCATCTACCGCCGCGCTTTGACCCAAACCGAGATCAACACCCTCTACACCGCCCCGAACCCCGAAACCTACGCAAGCTGGAGCGCCACGAATCTCCCCGCCAATCCGTCCCTCAACGGCCCCAATCACGACGCGAACGGCAACGGCATCCCAAACCTCATCGAGTTCATCGCCCCGCAGCCGCTTTCCATGCAACTCACCGGCGGCAACGCCATCGTCAATCTCACCCGCAACAGCGCCGCTAGAGGTGTGACGCTCATCATCGAATGCAGCGAAGACCTCGCGATCTGGACCCCGCTGGCCACTTCGATCAACGGAGCACCACCAACTGGCACCGCGACGATCTCCGAAGGCACCGGCACCGTGCGCACGCTCACCGTGCAGCACGCTGCATCGCCGACTCGGAGCTTTTACCGTGTCAGAGCGGTGATGCCGTGATTCTGAAGAGCTTCGCTTGAATGACAGACAGGCCTGCTGAGGCCGTTTTGTGTCGCGCCATGAAGTTTGTCCTGTTTTTCGTTTTTGCTGCCATGCCTGTCTTTGCTGAGAAAGTCGGTCCTTGGGATCTTGATGCGCTGAAGAGCACCGTGCCGGCGATGAAGTGGGTGCGGCAGGACCAGCCGGTGCGTTCGCTGACTTATGCGGGCGAGAGGTATCAAGGGCACGACACCGAGGTGTTCGCGTTCTATGCCTCACCGCTCACGCTTGGGGTTGATGTGAAGCCAGGAACGAAGTTTCCCGGTGTCGTGTGTATCCACGGCGGCGGCGGCACGGCCTTCGCGGATTGGGTGCATCTGTGGGCGAAGCGAGGCTACGCGGTCATCGCGATGGATTTGAATGGCTCGCGTCCGCCTGATCCCGAATTTGATCCGAAGACCGGCATGGCAATCGGCAACGGTCATCGTGGGGTGCGCACCCGCTTGCCGAACGGTGGGCCAGCGCATGGTCATCCGGAGAAGTTTGACTGTGTGCTCACGCCCGACACGAGCGACGACTGGCCTTTCCATGCTGCGGCGAGCGTGATGCGGGCGCATTCACTGCTGCGCAGCTTTCCGGAGGTCGATGCAGAGCACGCGGCGGTCACCGGAATCAGTTGGGGCGGCTACACGACGTGCCTCGTGGCGTCGCTGGACGATCGCTTCAAGGCCGCCGTGCCGGTCTATGGCTGCGGCTTTCTCCACGAAGGCGAGTCCGTGCAGAAGCCGAGCATCGACAAGCTGGATGCCGCACATCGGGCCTTGTGGGTGAAGGAGTATGATCCCGGAAGCCTGCTGCCGCGCTGCCGTGTGCCCATCTTCTTCGTGAATGGCACGAACGACGTCCACTACGTCCTCGACAGCTACATGAAGAGCTACGCGGTCGTGCCTGGTGAGAAACACCTCCGCATCGAAGTAAACATGCCGCATGGTCATCCGCCCGGCTGGGCGCCTCAGGAGATCGGGCTCTTCATTGATTCGAAGTGCCGTGGCGGCTTGGCATTGCCCGTGCCCGGCAAACCGGAGGTTCGTGGGGATCAGGTGGTGGTCACCTGCACCTCCAGCGTTCCGTTGAAGGAAGCGAAGCTGAACTACACGACCGACACCAGTTCGCGATCCAAGCGAAAATGGACCAGCGTTCCCGCCACGATCACTGGAAGCACCATCACCGTTCCCAAACCGCCCGCTGGAGCCAACACTTGGTATGTCTCTTTTTCCGACGAACGCGGGGCGATGGTGAGCACCGAGGTCGTTCTGGTGCCGTGAGCGTGTTTCGAGGTCATCACGCCTCGTTTTTCGCCGGAGGATCGCGGAAGAAGATGAGGAAGAGCACTAGCACGCCGACGGCAATCCATGCCGGTGTGCTCCAGATGGCGGCCCAGTCGTGGGCGATGTCGCCTTTCGGTGTGGCGAGCTTGTTGGACTCCATCACGGAGCCGGCGAGGTAGGTGCCGAAGAGCGAGCCAAAGCCCCACAGGATGATGGCGATGAGGCCCTGGGCCGCGCCGCGGATGCGTTCGTTGGCTTCAGCATCGACGTAGAGCTGTCCGGCGATGAAGAGGAAGTCGTAGCAGATGCCGTGGAGCAGGATGGCGGCAAAAATGAGCACGGTGCCGCTGCTGGAGGCGCTGGCACTGAGCAGGAAGTAGCGCGTGATCCACGCGGCGATGCCGAGGAAGATGGTTTTCTTGTAGCCGAGCTTTTTGAGCATCACCGGCATCAGGATGAGAAAGATGATGTCGGAGATCTGCGCGAGGGTCATCTTGCTGGCCATGTCCGACCACTTCAGCTGCGTGAGGTAGGTGCCGAGATTCACGAAGTAGAAGTATAGCGGGATGCAGATGAGGAACATGCACAGGATGAAGATGGCGAAGGCGGGCTTCTTCAGCAGCGCGAGGGCATCGAGGCCCAAAACCTCGCCCAGCGAGACGTTCTGGCCTTTTTTTCGCGGCGGCGTGTGTGGCAGCGTGAGCGCGAAGAGGCCGAACACCATCGAGATGCCGCCTGCGAGGTAGTATTGCAGCGGTGACTGCTCGCCTTTCACGAGGCTGAGCACCACACCGCCCGCAATCCAGCCGACCGCGGAGAAAATCTTCACAAACGGGAAATCCTTCTTCGCATCGGCGAGGTGCGTCATCGAGACGGAGTTGCCGAGCGCGAGCGTCGGTGCGTAAAGCGTGCAGTAGAGGATGAGCATCGGATAAAACGCCCCGAAGGTCTTAAACTGCGGCATGCAGAGCATCACCAACCCGCCCACCACACCGAGCACCGCGATGATCTTCTCCGAAGCAAAGTAGCGGTCCGCGATGAGCCCGACGATGAAGGGCGAAAGGATCGCGCCCCACGCAAACGCGCCATACGCGAGCCCGATCTGCTGCCCGCTGAAGCTCAAGGTGCCCAAGTAGGCCCCGAGGGTCATGTACCATGTGCTCCAGATGAAATACTGGAGGAACATGAAGAGCGAGAGCTTGGTCTTGAGCGCGGATTGCATGGCGTGAGGCTCAAACCTACGCCGACGGGGCGGGAAGCTGTCTTTTGGACACGAGTTCCCGCCGAGAGATTCGGTTGGCAAAGGAGGCCGCTCCTCGCTACCTTGTCCACATGACCGAAGCCGAACGCGAACTCACCAAACGCTGGGTGCAGACCTGGGTGCAGGCCGCGCCCGAACTGCAGAAGGTGCGTGACGCGGACATCCGCGCGGCGGACACGGCCAGCATGATCGAGTGCACCGCCGCCCTCTTTCGTGATGCGGTGAAGAACTTTCCGCCGAAGCCTGTGTCGGGTCTGGTGGAGCAGCAGAAGTGGTTCATGAAGCTGCATCGCGCATGAAAGACCTTGTTGTACAGGCCCAAGAACTCCAAATCCTGCTCATCGGCCAAGGGTGGGAGTTTTGTTTCATCGGAGGCATCGCTATTCAGCGCTGGAGCGAGCCCCGGCTCACCAAGGACATGGACATCACGCTGTTAACCGGCTTCGGAGGCGAAGAGAAGTTCATCGATTTTCTGCTCCAGCATTTTGAGTCGCGCATCCCGGATGCGCGTGAGTTTGCTCTTCGAAATCGTGTCCTGCTGCTGCGCAATGCGGATGGAACCGGCATCGATGTGGCGCTCGGTGCGCTGCCCTTTGAAATGGGAGCCGTTCGTCGGTCTGAAAGACTGGAGTATGCCCCAGGCATTTCGCTCCGCACCTGCACCGCCGAGGACCTGATTGTGATGAAGGCTTTTGCGAGCCGTCCGATCGACTGGAATGACATTCGCGGCATTTTGGTCCGCCAAGGCACGCGAAAGCTCGATTGGGCTTACATTCGACGAGAGTTGCAGCCACTTTGCGAAGCCAAGGAAGCGCCGGAGATTCTTACGCGGCTGGAAGCGCTGCGGCGCGAAGTCGCGGACACGGAGGCGTGATCTTGGCACAAAAAAGCCCGGAGAGGTCATCTCCGGGCTTCGAATGAGTCGAGTCTATCTGCGGTGAATCAGTTCACGTCGAGGCACACACCTTCTTTGGTGCTGCGGGCGTAGATTTTGCCGCCGGCGAGGACGGGGTAGCTCCAGACTTTGCCTTCGAGGACGTCTTTGCGGGCGACTTCGCTGTATTTCTCGGGATTGGCGGCGGCGACGACGACTTCGCCTTTGTCGCTGGTGGCGACGACTTTGTCGCCGACGAGGATGAGCTGGCCGGGGCCGAAGCCGCCTTCTTTCCACATGTCCTTGCCGGTGCGGATGTCCACGCAGGCGAGCGGGCCGCTGCCGTATTCCTTGAAGCTGAACATGCCATAAAGGTAGCCGTCCTTCACGACGGGTGTGCTCCAGTGGTTGAAGCACTCGTTTTCACGACGCCAGATCTGCTCGGCGGAGAGTTTGCTGCCTTTTTTGCTGAGCTTGAAGGCACCGGCACCGACGCCGTAACCGGCGCTGCAATACACGATGTCTTCAAACACGACCGGCGAGGCGGCGGTGCTGACTTTGTAGGGGAACTCGGCACGCCAGAGGACGTCGCCCTTCTTTGGCTCGACACCGACGAGGCCGGTCTGGGTGAAGAAGATGGCCTGATGCACGCCGTGGATGTCGGCGATGATCGGGGTGGCGTGGGTCATCTTGTCGTCCTCGCCCTTCCACACGACTTTGCCGGTGTTCTTGTTCAAACCGATGAGCGCCTGACCTTTGCCGCCGCCGGCGAGCAGGAGGATGTCGCCATCGATGAGCGGGGAGGCGGCGTTCTGCCACTTGATCATTTCGCCACTGTTTTCCTTCATCACATCGTGATCCCACACGGCTTTGCCGGTGGCGGCGTCGAAGGCGAAGACGTGGAGAAGGCTGTCGATGACGTAAACTTTGTCGCCGTCGATCACGGGCGAGCTGCGGGAGCCGTCGCCGCCTTTGTTGTCGCCGGTGCCGGCGTCGCCGCCGCCGTCATACTTCGGGATGACGCTGAGGGGCTTGCTCCAGACTTCCTTGCCGCTGGCGGCGTCGTAGCAGGCGAGCATTTCGCCGGTGTTGCCATCGGTTTCGCCGGTGACGAGCGTGTAGGCCTTGCCACCTGCGACCGCGAAGCTGCTGAAGCCGAGGTTGGTGGGCGATTTCCAGACTTCCTTGAGGCTCCATTTGGCGCCAGCGAGGGCTGGAACGGCTCCATTGCCCGCCGGGCCGCGGAACTTGGCCCAGTCGGTGGATTCAGCGGAGAAAGCGGCCGTGGCGAGCGCCAGGCCGAGCGCGGTGGTGAGGTGGGTGCGTGTCATGATGTGGATGAGAGAAGGGGAACGCAGGGCGTGATGGGCTCTTTCTAGCCGCACAATGATCCGGCGGATCGGACTGATCGGTCAGATCAGACGGTTGTGTCGGATGAAGATCACTCCACTGGACGACGCGAACGAGGCTCGCGTGTCACGGTATCGCCAGTGCCGGCGCTGGTGACGAAAGGACCGTCGGCCATCGGCGCGACTTTGGTGAAGCCGACGTCGGGCATCTCGCTGGGCTTGCCTTCGAGGGGGAAATCCTTCCGCAGCGGGAAGAAGGGATAGCCTTCCCACATGAGGATGCGGCGCAGGTCCGGGTGGCCGCTGAACTTGATGCCCATCATGTCGTAAACCTCGCGCTCATGCCAGTCGGCGGTCGGCCAGATGTCGCTGACAGTGGGGACATCCACATCCTCGGCCACGGCGGCACGCACGCGGAGGTGCTGGTGGTGGCCATAACCGTAGATCTCATACACCATCTCAAAGCGTGGCTCTTTGCCCATGTAGTCGAGGCTGGAGACATCCACGAGGTAGTCGAAGGCCAGTTCATCGCGGCAGTATTTCAGCAGCGGCTTCGCGCTTTCGAGCGTGACGACGAGCGTGTGCTCGCCGCGGAATTCCTTCGTTTCGAGCACGGCGGAGCCGAATTTCTGCTTCAAGGCTTCAACCATCTGGGCGGCGTTCATGGCGTCGAAAAATTAAGCGGTGAGTTCGGCGATCAGCTCCTTCTTCTGCTCGACGAAGGAATGCTCGGTTTCGATCTTGTGCTGGAGTCGCATCAGGCCTTCGAGCAGCGCCTCGGGGCGCGGAGGGCAGCCGGAGATGTAAACGTCCACCGGGATGAGCTGGTCGATGCCCTGGAGCACGGCATAGCTCCGATACATGCCGCCGCTGCTGGCGCAGGCACCCATGGCGATGCACCACTTTGGTCCAGGCATCTGGTCCCAAATGCGTTTCACGGCGAGGGCCATTTTGTAGGTCACCGTGCCTGCGACGATCATCACGTCGGCCTGGCGGGGCGAAAAGCGCATCACCTCCATGCCGAAGCGGCTCAAATCGTAGCGGCTGCACGCAGCGGCCATCATTTCGATGGCGCAGCAGGCGAGACCCATCGGCATCGGCCACATGGAGTTCTTGCGCATCCAGTTGATGGCGGCGTCGAGTTTGGTGAAAACGACATTGCCCTCGACCTTCGAGTCGTAGGCGGCGAGCGTGGCGTCTGCGGGGGCGACCATGGGTGTCAGGGTAGGGTTTGAGGGAACGCGAGAACTACGCGTCTCGCCGGGGAGCAGCAATCAGATTGTGAATCTTTTCACAATCTCCGAAGGCCGGTATTCGAGCTCTAAGGGCACAAAAAAGCCGCGCAGGAGTGCTGCGCGGCTTTCGTGAGCTTTGGAGGGCGAATTACTTCGCGGCTTTCTTGAGGGCGTCGGCCTTGTTGGTGAGCTCCCAGGTGATGTCCTTGTCGTCGATCTTGCCGAAGTGACCGTAGTTGGTGGTCTTCGAGTAGATCGGGCGGAGGAGGTTGAGCTGCTTGACGATATCAGCAGGCTTGAAGGAGAACACTTTGAGGACGGCGGCGAGGATCTTGTCGTCGCTGAGGGTGCCGGTGCCGAAGGTGTCGATGTGGACGCTGACGGGAAGCGGGTGACCGATGGCGTAGGCGAACTGCACTTCGCACTTCTCGGCGAGGCCGGCGGCGACGACGTTCTTGGCGACCCAGCGGCCCATGTAGGCGGCGCTGCGATCCACTTTGGACGGGTCTTTGCCGGAGAAGGCACCACCGCCGTGACGGCCCATGCCGCCGTAGCTATCGACGATGATTTTACGACCGGTGAGGCCGCTGTCGCCCTGCGGGCCACCGACGACGAACTTGCCGGTCGGGTTGATGAGATACTCGGTGTCCTTGGTGAGCATGTTCTTCGGCAGGACCTTCTTGATGACCTGCTCGATGCAGAATTTTTCAATTTCGGCGTGGCTCACGTCAGCGGCGTGCTGCGTGGAGATGACGACGTTCACGATGCGGGTGGGCTTGCCATCGACGTATTCGACGGAGACCTGGGACTTGGCGTCCGGGCGCAGCCACTTGGCGAGCTTGCCGGCCTTGCGGATGCGGGTCAGCTCACGGCCGAGGCGGTGGGCGAACATGATCGGCGCGGGCATGAGCTCGGGCGTTTCATTGCAGGCATAACCAAACATGATGCCCTGGTCACCAGCGCCCTGCTCGGCGGTCTTTTTGCCTTCGGCCTTCTCGGCGTCCACGCCCTGTGCGATGTCGGGGCTCTGGATGGTGAGGTAGTTGTTGATGAAGATCTGGTCGGCGTGGAAGACGTCGTCCACGTTGACGTAGCCGATGCCGCGGACGGCCTCACGGATGATCTGGCCGACGTTGATGACTTCGTCGATGGGCTTGGTGGTGCCGAGCTTTTTGTTCTGGAGCTTCGGGATGGTGATCTCACCACCGACAACGACGACATTGCTCTTCACGAAGGTCTCGCAGGCGACACGGCTCTTCGAATCGATCTTGAGGCAGGCGTCGAGGATGGCGTCGGAGATGGTATCGGCAACTTTGTCAGGATGGCCTTCGCCGACGGACTCGGACGAGAAGATATAAGAGCGGGACATGGAGGTGGTCGTTTGGGTTATATATGGACGAATCATGATTTGTTGATGCGTCCAAGAGGTGCCGAGAGTAATCCCCAAACCGGGGGCGTCAACCGTGGTTTTGTGGGGGAAGCCCCCTGACCACGTCTCGCCCAAAAGCTTTGGAAAAGCCCCTCTCTGCCGTCGTTTGGCTACTCCCGCATGCGCCTACCGTTCCTGCTGCTCCTCGCCCTTGGATCTTCGCTTTTCGCCGAAAAGCCGAAGATCATTTTCGACACCGACATCACCGGCGACGTCGATGACGTGCTGGCGCTGGCGATGTGTCACACGCTGGCGGATCGCGGGGCGTGTGAGTTTCTGGGCGTGACGGTTTCAAAGAACAACCCGCTGACGGCGAGCTTTGTGGATGCGCAGAACACGTTTCACGGTCGCCCGGATCTGCCGGTGGGTGTGACGCGGGATGCGAAGGCGCAGCATCGCGAGAGCAAATACCTCAAGCTGGCCGATTCGCCGGATTACCCGCACGATTTGAAGCGCAACGAGGACGCGAAGGACGCCGTGGAGCTGATTCGCGAGCTTTTGACGGCGCAGCCGGATCACAGTGTGACGATCATCAGCGTCGGCATCGCGTCGAACATGGCGAATCTGCTCAAATCTCCCGGCGGTGTCGAATTGGTGAAGCAGAAGGTCAAAGCGCTGTCGATCATGGCCGGCGCGTTCGCGTTTTGTAACCGCACGAACTACCACCTCGAAGCGAATGTCATCAACGGCATCGGCTACATGCAAACCGTGGCCGATCAGTGGCCCGATGAGGTGCCCATCGTGTGGAGCGGCTACGAGATCGGCGAGGCGCTGCCGTTTCCGCGTGTCGTGATCCAGCGCGATCTCGACTACCTGCCGCATCATCTCGTCAAAGAGGCGTATCTGCTCCACAGCGGCCCGGAGCACGACCGGCCGTGCTGGGACGAGAGCAGCGTGCTTTGGGCCGTGTATCCCGAGCGCGGCTTCTTCGGCCTCTCCGAGCCCGGACGCGTCAAAGTGCTCGATGACGGCTTCACGCGCTTCATTCCGCAGGGCAAAGCCCAAGCCAGCAAGCGCGACCGTTTCCTCACCATGAGCTCCGTGCAGCAAAGCCGCGCGCTCGAAGCCATGGTGCATCTCACCATCCAGCCTCCTCAACAATGAAGGCTATTGCGCCTTCAGAGTGTCATTTTATGAACCCGCCCCCTTCTTTGCCCGCATGTAATCCAGGTAGTGCAGCGTGGCGGTGATGCTGTCGGTGTCGGCGTAGATGGAAGCGAGGAAGAAGTCCGTGATCGTGGCTTTGCGACTGGCGATCTCTTCGGCCAGGCGAAAGACCAGCGCTTCGCGACCTTGGTTTTCTTTTTCAAAGGCCTCCCACCACTCGCGGGCGCTGCCGGTCGTGTTCGGCCAGTCCAGCTTCGCCTGCTTTAGGTGCTCGATGCCCTCTCGCAGGCGTTGGTCGGACCAGCCGGAGGTGTCGGTGTGGCCGGGCTGGGGACTGGTGCGCAGCACGGGTGCGGGACGTGGCGGCAGACCGCGCAGGCTGCGGGCACGCAGGTCGGCATCCTGGCGTGGAGTGGCGGCCAGCGGCCTGCGCTCCAGCGCGGGGGCTTCACCGCGCAGCACCGTGCCTGCGGTCACGCGCACTTCCGTCACGCCTTCATCCGCGAGCTCCGGCCAGCGATGATCCACCGCGTCCACCACCTTGCCGATCAGCCGGGCCAGGCCGCGTGCGCCGGTGCCGAGCGCGGCGGCTTCATCGGCCAGGGCTTCCAGCGCGGCGGTTTCAAAGTTCAGCCGGATGCCATGCAGCGCGGCCAGCCTGGTTTGCCGACTCAGCGCGGATTGCTCGATGCCTGTGGTCAAAATGGCACGCAGGGCCTCGCGAGACAGCTCGTGCAGCACGGAGATCGTGGCAAAGCGGCCGATGAATTCCGGGATCATGCCAAAGGCCACCAGATCGCCCGTGCCAGCTTGGCAGAGCGCCTCATAGACCGGCTGGTCGGGATAGTCCGCCGGGGTTTCCTGCGGACGGGCATGAAAGCCGATGCGCTGCCGTCCCCGGCCCAGGCGGTTTTCCACGATCTTCTCCAGGCCCACGAAGGCTCCGGTGCAGACAAAGAGCAGGCGGCTGGTGTCGATCTCCGCATACTCGTAGCCCTCCATGCCCCGGGTGCGGCGGCCATCGAGAAAGGTCAGCAGCGCGTTCTGCACACCTTCACCGCTCACGTCTCGCCCACCGGTCTCCTGGCGGCGGATTTTGTCGATCTCATCGATGAACACGATCCCGCGCTCCGCTTTCTTCGGGTCGCCTCCGGCGCGGGTCATCAGGGCGCGCAGCACCGTATCCACGCTGTTGCCCTTGTAACCGCTCTCCACCAGCCCTGCCGCGCTGGCAAAGCCGACCGGCACGCCCAGGAAATCCGCCAGTGTCTTCACCAGATGCGTTTTGCCCACGCCCGTGGGGCCGATGAGAAGGATGTGAAACCGCCCCAGGTCCTCTCCGCTCTCATCCCGCACCGCCTGTGCCAGGTAATGATTGTAAACCGCCACCGCCAGGTCCTGCTTCGCCCGGGTCTGGCCGTACACATGCCGGTCCAGATGCGTGATCATCTCGGAGGGTGTAGGGAGGACAGGGGCGTCGGGCATGGGGTCAGGGATCAGAATTTCGGCAGCTTCCGGCTCAGGCCGAGATGAGCCTTCACCCAGGCCACAAAGTCAGCGCCTTTTCCAGCCTGCCATCTCATGGAGTGACTGGCATCGTGGATTTCGGCGATTTCGTTCTTCAGCAGATTCAGCGCGGCGATTTTGAGTCGGTCAGGCGTGGTCACCTTTCTCATTCGAGTGGGGAACTTCTCACTGGAAAATGCCTCCCAGAAAGCCTCGTAGCCGCAGACGGTCGCATCGTTGTCGATGCCGCTACTGGGCAGCCCGAGGAAGAGCAGCGTGTTATTCTTGTGCTGCGTTCGTTCACCGAAACTTCTCAACACCTCGCACAGCTCGTGCATGCAGTAGGGGGAACGCCAATACTTGTCGCTATGAACGATGAGGACCTTCTCTGCCCCCTTGATCTGGGCGATGTAGTTCATGATGGAGTCCCCTGCTTTCAGCACGGACTTGTCTCGCAGCACCTCCACAACCCTGTTGTCAGCCTCCAGGGCTTTTTCGAGAAGGTCCACCGCCTCTTCATAGTCGGAGGTCACGGGTTCTTCGACGAGGTTCTCGCCCTCCTGGCCCGTCTTTCTCGGATTCCAGGTGTAGGACACAAACAAGCGCAGACGATCCGCTTTGGGTCCTGCTGGTAGCGCAGCAGGCTCTTCGTGGCGAGACTCCTTCGCCGTGCCGCCTGGGAGATAGCCAGCAAGGTCAGCGCTGATTTTCTCCAGCAAGGTTTCAGCCTCCATACCCGCCACCTGCACCTCGATTATGCCCCCCAGCCCTCTTCGGCTCTTCCCATCGCTTGGGAGCGGCGTTTCAAAATCAACGATCACGCAGAGGTGCTGCCCGTCCTTGTTGATCAGGGAAAAGCCATCCCGGGCATAAACACCGTCCGTTCCGTAGATTTCGCCCATGTGCTTCAGCCATTCGTGCCAGTGACCCCGATGCAGCAGGTCACAGCGGATCGTTTCACGCCGGGCATCCAAGTTTTGGTCAAACTTCCGTTGCAGTCGCAGTTCACGCGCCGTCGGCAGGTGCATGAAGGCCTTATAGACAGGCTCCCGCCAATACGAATCAGATTCTGACACCAGCCGGAAGCACACCCCGACCTGTCTCATGAAGCTCAGCAGCAGTTCCTGCTGTTCCTTACTGTAACCCGCCTCTTGCCAAATCCATTCATCGAGCTGAGGCCGGGTAAACTGCCCGTCTGCGGCATCGAGTGCTTGATACACCCGCGATCCTTCCCGCCGATCCAGCACCGTGTAGATCCCATTCAGCGCCCATTGCTGTCCGATGATCACGCGTTGATCGAAGAGCTTCTCATCCCAGTAGAGCCAGCCGCTGTTGGTCATGAACTCCAGCGTGCGGCGCAAGCGGTCTGGCGTCAGTTCGAAAGAGCCTGCCTGCATGGCGGCTGCCAGCTCGGGGAACTTTTCTGCCTCTGTCGAGGCCATCACATCCTGCATCCTCGCCACCAGATGACCGGCGAAGTCCTCCATGCTCATCTCGTTGTAGCGTGCCTGTTGCGGTTCCGCTGGCTTGTCTGGGTCCAGCGGCGACAGCCAGGTTCCCACCAGGTCTTGGGCGATCTCCCAGTAGGCAGGCACGGCCGTGCCCTGGCTGGTCACCACGGCTCCCACATTCTCCTCCAGCCACTCTTCCAGTTCCGGCAGTTGGCCTTCCCGTGTCCAGGAGTTCACTGGGTAAACAGGCAGCTCACGATAGGATTCGGACACCTGCTCTTGGAACTGAGTCTTCAGTTCCTCCGTCAGCTCCGAATGAGAGCTGCACACGATGGCGATACGCGGCTTCCATGGGCAGGTTAGATGAATGAAGTCCAGCCAGTATTGCAGTGGCCGCCACTCGTCCTGGTAGCCTTCCGCGTTCGGCGGCGGCTGGCAGCCATCCTGTTTCGGGTCCCAGAGCACGACGAACACCGCACCCCGGCTCATGAAGAGACGATGCGTCTGATGATAAATCTCCTGGCCGCCAAAGTCCCACAGGTGGAGATGCACATCCTCATCAAATGCCCCATCTACCCGCGCACAAATCCTGCGGTCCCAAAACTGCACGCCGTGCGTGCTGCCATGCGTCTTCGCCAGGGAGGCATCCAGCCCTTTCAGAGCCAGGGAGAGCGAGGTTTTGCCCGCGCCACCGTTGCCCAGCATCAGCAGCTTGCAGCGCTTCACCTCCCCGCGCCCGCAGAGGTCCATGTCGTCGTAGTAGCGCAGCGTCCGCTCGGCCACGTTTTCGTTTCTTTCACGTCCGTGCTCGCTGGCGGGAGGCACCATGATGCCGGAGCCGTGCAGGAAAAGCGTGCGCAGCGCCTTGGGGCGGCCCAGGTGCGTGAGATTGGCGGTGCCAGCTAGATTCAGGTAATCCGGCCAGAGGGTGAAGTCCGGCAGCGCTGACAGACCCGTCGCATTTTCCAGCTCCAGCCGACGCAACTTGGCAGGCCAGCGTTTGGGCAGTGCTTTCAGATTCGGGCAGTCATTGAGAATCACCTTTTCCAGTGTCGCGGGCCAGGATTTGATCGCGGTCAGTCCAGCACATCGGGAAAGGTCCAGCCAGCGCAGGGCGGGGCTGCGGGCAAGGAGATCCTCCAGCGTCTTCTGCGGCAGGGTGGCGCCGCCTTTCAGGCTGATATCCCACAGAGCGGGGAAGCTGGCGGGCAGCGTCAGGCCTTTCAGCTCCGGCACCTCATCCACCAGCAGTTCCTCTAGGCTCGCGGGCAAAGGGGGCAGGTGTGTCAGGCGGGATTGGACGATCTCCAGGCACCTCAGCCCCACCGGCAACGGCGGCAGCTCGGTCACGTCCACGTTCCAGAGCCGCAGGTGAGTGAGGTGGGGAAAGAGGGTGGCGAGATCGGCAGGCAGCGTGAAAGGAAGTGTTTTCTTACCACCCGGCGTGCCGAGGTGGATCGTGGTGACGCGCTCGTCGTAGGCAGACCAGTCGGGTGCCGTCTCAGGAGCGTAAATCAAACGGGGATCAGAGGGGGCTTTAGACATGGTGGGAAGAATTTCAGGCAGACGGGTTCGAGGGAAACGCCCGTTACGCGGGTGTAGAGTTAGGTTTTCGAAGGTCGTCCAGAGTGCGGACTAGTAGGACACGAAAGCCCTCGAACCAGATACGGTGGTGCGGAGGCCGCCCATCAGAGTGGGTGGCGCGGCACCCAATAGCGACTCTGAAACAACACCCGCCGCGCAAGACCCGGCAAGAGCTATCTCCAGCTTCCCACACTCCAGCATGCCATCCGTCGGGACGCTCAACATAACTATTCAAGTCCGCATAATCTTGGCACCACTCACCCACATTCCCGTGCAGGTCATGCAGACCCCAGGGATTCGGCTTTTCCTTCTCTCCTACCGGATGTGTGCGGTTCTCCGAGTTCCCATCATACCAGCCCACCTCCCTCAGCGCGGCCTCGCCATCTCCGCACCAGTATTCCGTTTCCGTCCCCGCCCGGCAGGCATATTCCCACTCCGCTTCACTGGGTAGCTGGGCTTCCAGTCCGGAGGGTAGTTGGCCTATTTGGTTCAGCCAGTTCAGAAAGGCCTTGGCTTCATACCAGCTCAGGTTCTCCGCCGGAAGTAGCCGAGACCCGGAAAAGTGATTCTGGTGTGGGGTGGCACCATCCACCTCCTGGCGTTCATGGGCTCCAGCAAACCACTTTGCATAGTCCGCGCTGTCCGTCCAGACGGCGAACTGCTCCTGCGTGACTGGGTAGGTGCCAAGGTAAAACGGACGCGGGATGATGACTCGATGGCGTGGCTTCTCGCTGCTGTCACCGTCCCGCGACCCCATGAGAAAGGACAGCGGCTGCCCGGCCTCATGCGCGGCTTTTTGCACGCTGACGGGTGGTATGACTTGGAAATCCATCGTTATGCCAGGAACCAGCTCGATGGGTGGGATGGGCTCTATGGGAGTGAAGACGAAGTTCATGGGTGGCGACGACCTCTCCAGGCAAACAGGGCAGAGGAGACAGGATGAACAGGATGGGCAGGAATCACAGGAAGGCAGAAGCGTTCAGGGGCAGGCATGCGGGTCGATTCACGTCTCGATGATGAACGCGTTCGGAAGGATGCCCACGACAGGAGAATGGGGACAGAAGAATGAAGCTTCGGATTCTTCTGTCCCCATTCTTCTGTCGTCATCAGGTGCTGGTGTCGCATGGCTGTAGAAGTCATGCGGGATGGATTTTGGGTTTGCTCAGCGCGTCCAGGCCTCCGTCTTGCCTGACTGGGTCTTCTGGCTCAGCCACCGGACCGGGGATGGCCAGCAGGACCCGGAAGCCCAGAAGCCAGTTGCAGTCGCGCGGGTGCCCCCAGTTGCGGACGGCGGAGCGGCCCCACCCGGCGGCGTCGCCCCAGGCAGCGCCACGCATGACGCGCATCGGGTGCTCTTTCGCAGCGTCTTCGTGCTCCCAAAACTGGGCGTCATCGCCGGCGTCTTCACGGGTCCAGGGGGCGGCGTGCCAGCCGTCGTGGCGTTTCACATAGCTCTTCGAGTCCTGGACGTCTTCACACCACTCTGAAACATTTCCGTGAAGGTCGTGCAGGCCCCAGAGATTCGGTTTGCCCTTCTCTCCCACCGCATGCGTGTGGTGCTCCGAGTTCCCATCATACCAGCCCACCTCCCGAAGCGCTGCCTCACCATCCCCGCTCCAATACTCCGTCTCCGTCCCGGCCCGGCAGGCATATTCCCACTCCGCTTCACTCGGCAGTCGCGGCTCCCAGCCTGAAGGCAGGTTTTGCGCCGCTGTCTTCAGCCAGACCATGAAGTCCCGGGCCTGATACCAGTCCATGCTCTCCGCCGGTTGCTCCGGCTGCTCGTGGAAGCCGTTTTCGTGCTCCGGCAGGAAGCAGGCGAACTGCGCCTGGGTGACGGGGAAGGTGCCGAGGTAAAAGGGACGTGCGATGATGACCCGGTGGCGGGGTTCTTCTTCAGAATCGTAGCCCCGCGAGCCCATGAGGAAGCCCTGCGGGCAGGCGGGGATGAGGCGCAGGTGCAGCGGCAGGCCGGTGGCGGAGCCGTCTGGCAGGTAGAGGGTGAGTTCTGGAGCGAGCATCCGGAAAGATCAAAGCAGGGACCTTACAAGGGAGGGGGCTTCATCAATGGTGGTGAAGTGCAGAATGCTGCCTCGGACGCGGGAGCCATCGTGGTCGCGCTGATAGCGAATGGCCGCCTCAACGCGGTCGAGCAGACTTTCCTCCACCTGGGTCATGCGCTGCTGAAACTTGCGCTCAGCTCCCAGGCTGGGGAAGTTCCGATTGCGGTCCAGCAAGGAGAGAAGGCGGGGGGAGCGCTGTAGTGGGTAGATGGTGCGGGGGATGTCGAGGACGATACCTTCGACGTGGTTAAACCAGATGCCTCCTTTTTCGTCTGACGGAACAGGCGGGAGCTTTTGATCCAAGGAAAGGGTGATATTGGCGCGGAGGAGTGATTCGGTGAGAAGCTGAACATCCCGCTCAAAGGTGCTGCGCACAGAGGAGGGACGCACATAGATGACCTGGCGGATCTTGTCAGGATGGTGGGCGAGAAAACCACCCTCTTTGATGAGGCGATAGAGGAAGTTGTCGTAGTAACCAGTGGCTAGCCCGACTGCGGCGGAGATATCGACGATGGGGAGGCCGTAGAATTTGGAAACACGGTCGTTGGTGAACGTGGTGGTGCGGTTATCCAAATCGAGGAATTCTCGTAGAGGGGCACGCAGCACCGATGCCAAAGTCGCGGGCTGAAAGTCGGGGACGCGGTATTGAGTGGAAGTGCGTGCGTAAAACGGAATGGGGCTGCCCTTCTGAACGAGGAGCATGGCTGGAATACCCAAGGCATGGACGAGACCGAGTTCGTAGAAGACGTTGGCGCGGTCCGCATTGGCGGATTTGGGCGTGAGGTCAAAGACAGCGAGGTCGGCTGTGTCGAGAAGGTTGAGCAGATTCTCGACGATCTCCTGCTCATTTTGTCCATCGGGCACATGCACTTGGTGCTGAAGGACGTGGTGCTGCTGCAAGAGTGCGGCTAGATCGGGTTCGGACAAGAGACCGTTCAGGGCTTCCCGTATTTGAACCGTGGAGGAGGAGGACGAATCGCCCATGGGGCCAAAGACGATGATGTCGAGGCGGCGGTCAGCAGAGTAGGAGGAGGGTGGAGGCATTGTAGGCGGGCAGATGGAGCGCGGACTCAACCGGGTTCGCTGACTTCTTTGGCATAGACGACGGACCACTCGGCGGCCTCCTGGACGAAGTCGGTGGCCAGATGCTCGGTGAAGCGAAGGACATCGTGGGACCAGCTGCCGACTTCGGTCGCGGGATTGGAGGACTGTTCTGCGATGGAGAGAGCGAGGCCGTCTGCCTGGGCATAGCGGCCGGTCTTTTTCTCCTCCCGCCCGACGAGGATGGAACGCATGACATCCGACCGCTCTGCCAGGGCCTGACACTCGGACTGGAAGCGAATGCCGCTGATGGCTGCGACCACGGCAGGCAGGATGGCCGAGGCGGCAATGAGCCAGGGTGTGGCGAGCTTGGCGAAACCGTAGAGCGCATGCGGCCAGTGCAGGATCTTGATGCCGAGAAGCACCAGATCGAACCCAACGATGGCGATGACGGCCCAGCCGAGGACTTTTTGCCACTGCTCCAGGCCGTGGTGCATGGCGTGCATGGTCTGTGTATTGCCCTCATGGTAGTCGGCCTGGACGGTGATCCAGGAGTCGCGCACGAGGGCGATGGTCTGCCTGGGCTGCGGGGTGAGCAGGTGGCGGATCTGGACGGTGGAGCTGCCATCGTGGCTGGGAATCTGCGCGGGCTGGGCGGCGGCGAGGTCTGCCGGGGAGACGGAGCGGACGATGGCATCAAACAACCAGTCCACCGCGCTCTGGCGGACGGCACGCGAGGCGAACTGGGGCAGCGCAGCGGCGGGCGGCTGCTGGCTGCCAACGAGCGGGAGGTAAAACATGGCACGCAGGCGCTCCGCCAGGTAGCGAGTGTCAATGGCGCGGTCATTCCAGTGACAGTCATTGGCCGTCTTGGTATTGAAAAAGATGAAGAACAGCAGGCCCATCTTCCCTGCGGCGAGGGCGATGAGCACGGGGACGAGCCAAGGCTGCTGCTGCGGATTGACGGCCACATCTTTGGGCTCAAGCCCTGCCGCCTTTAAAACGGAGGCGACCTGCTCCGCCAGCGGCGTGTGCGCTGCGGTGCCGAGCAGGGTGAGGCTGATGGCAGCCAGGATGACGGCGGTGATGGCGACGGCGTAATTCAGAATGAAGGCCCCGCGATACAGACCGGTGTAGTGGTAGTTCAGCCGCGTGGCACGCCTCCGATAGGTGGCGTAGGGTTCCAGAGGCGGGTCGGACTTGGCTTTGGGGCCTTTTTTGAACCAGCCCTCGAACCAGACCCAGGCGGCCTTTCGCCGTCGGCTGAGCCAGCGAGCCTCGGCGGCCTCCGGGCTCTCGGGTTCGTCGAAGAACTCTTTGAGCACCTGCTCGCCATACTTGCGAGCCTTCTCAGCCTGATGGGAGCCTGCGGTGAGGCCAGCGTCAGGGTCGGCGGTGAGGTAGTTGATCCAAGCATGGAGCCTCTCGGTGCGCTCGGCACTCTTTGGAGCCTCTCCGGCCAGCACATTCGGGATGAGGTCCTCCGGCTCAATGAGGTAGATGGCCTCTTCCGCCCGGCTTTTTCCGGTATGGATGAAGATCACGGGCAGGTCGAAGGCCTGCGCCTCCCGCACGGTCTCCATCGTGCCTCCCGCACGGCCATCGTCGTCAGGATTTGCTGCGGCGATGAGGAGATCACTCTGGCGCAGAAGCACGGCGGACTGCGCTCGGTAGGCACGGGCGCGGCGTCTCTTCGCCAGGCTAGTGTCGGGCGCTGGTTTGTCGTAGATCCCATCCAACGCGATGACCCAGGCAGACCGGGCGAGCAGCTGGTCAAAACGTGGCAAGTAAGCGGTGGAGCGGCTGCGGCGGTAAACCTCCGGCCTAAATGGCAGCACCACGCCCAGCTCTGTCTGCAAGCAACCGGCGATGCTGCTCTCTCCGGCCTGCGGCAGGGCACAGTGGCCCTGCAACCGATCCAAGGCGAGGCTGGCCCGGTCATCCGCGCCCTCGCACAACCCGGTGATCAAACGAAGCAAAGGGCAGTCCTTCGAGTAAAACGAAGTGATGGGCGGCACCGCGCCACCTTCATAAGGCACCCCCGGAGCCAGAGCCGCCAGCCGATGCCCCAAGCTGGACAGGATAAGGTCGAGGGATTCATCCAAAACGCGGGTTTCAGAATCAGTGAGTTCGCGACGGCCAGCAAAGCCAGCACGCAGAACAAGGCGGGGACGCAGAGGGAATGAGCTCATGGATGAAAAGAAACAAGCATCTTTTGCACCGCCAGTCATGACGAAAGCTCGTGTGACAGAAGCGATCTGGACCGTAACCAAGAGCGCACGACTTTCCCGACCCCTCCGCTTCTTTCCCGCCCATGAAATCCCTCCTCTCTGTGTTCCTCTTTGCCCTCTGTGGTTTATCCCAGGCGGCACCCGTGAAGCTCATCTTCGACACCGACATGGGCAACGATGTCGATGACCTGATGGCGCTGTGCATGATTCACAACCTGCAAAAGCGCGGCGCGTGTGAGCTGCTCGCGGTCACGGTGACGAAGGATCATCCGCAGGCGGCGGCGTTCGTCGATGCGGTGAACACGCTCTACGGTTATCCGGACACACCCATCGGCGTGGTGCGCAATGGAGCGGCGAAGGAGGCGGGGAAGTTCAACCTTCTCGCCGACAAGTATCCGCACGATCTCAAAAGCGGCACCGATGCACCTGAGGCAGGCGGTTTGATCAAAGACATCCTCGCGAAGCAGCCGGATGGCAGCGTGGTGATCGCGCAGGTCGGCTTTTTCACGAATCTGGCGCGTCTGATGGACGATGCGGAGGCGAAGGCACTCATCGCGAAAAAAGTGAAAGTGCTCAGCATCATGGCGGGCGCGTTTCAGACGGTGAACTTCGACACGCGGCACCTCGAATACAATGTGAAGCTCGATGTGCCCGCGGCACAGAAGCTTGCCAAGGAATGGCCGACGCCGATGGTGTGGAGCGGCTACGAGATCGGCGTGGCGGCGGCGTTTCCGCATGTCGTGATCGAGCAGGACCTCAATTACATGCCGCAGCATCCGCTCAAGGAGGCCTACTACCTCTACAACCCGCCGCCGCACGATCGCCCGACCTGGGACCCCACGGCGGTGCTGTATGCGATCTACCCGGACCGCGGTTACTTCGATCTCTCGCCTCCCGGCAACATCAAGGTCGATGACGACTCCGCCACGCTCTTCCGCCCCGTGAAGAAAGGCGAAGGAAAGCACCGCTTTCTCATCATGAGCCCCGAGCAGGCGACACGCGTGCGCGAAGCCATCGTGCAGCTCAGCGTCGAACCTCCACCGGCGAAGAAGTGATGGAAACAACGCGACCCAGCATCGTCGTCGTCGGTTCGTTGAACGTGGATCACACGTTGCGTGTGCCACGCATTCCTGCACCGGGTGAAACGCTGACGTCGAGCAGCATGCTGACCTGTTTTGGTGGCAAAGGGGCGAATCAAGCCGTCGCCGCTGCGCGAGCAGGCGGACGCGTGGCAATGATCGGCTGCGTGGGCGTGGATGATTTCGGCACGCGCTACATCGAGGCGCTCAAAGCCGAGGGAATCGACACTTCGGGCGTTTTGCGCTCCGAAACGCCGACGGGCAGCGCCTTTATCGCGGTGGATGATGCGGGCGAGAATTCGATCATCGTGAATCCGGGCGCGAATCACGCGATCACGGTCGCTGACATCGAAAAACAGGCTGAACTCATCCGCGGAGCCGATGCGCTGCTGCTGCAGCTTGAGTGCCCGCTGCCGGTGGTGCGTCGTGCGGCGGAAATGGCACGCGAAGCGGGTGTGAAGGTCATCTTAAACCCGTCGCCGCTCAGCGAGGCGTTTTTGGCGGATCACTTCGAAGTCGATGTGCTGATCGTGAATGAAGGCGAAGCGGCCCAAATCACGCCAAATCGCGATTTGAAGGAGGCGCGGTGCGCTCAGCTCATCATCACGCGAGGTGCGGAGAGCACGCTGAGCCTCACGGCGGCTGGATTGAGCGAGTTTGCGCCGCCCAAAGTCACGCCGGTGGATACGGTAGGCGCGGGGGACACCTTTGCGGGTGCGTTCGCCGTCTCGGGAGACATTGCCTACGCGAATGCGGCTGGAGCGCTGGCGACGCTGAAAGCGGGTGCGCAGCCTTCGATCCCGACGCGGAGCGAGATCGAGGCGTTTATTTCGTGATGAGCTTCACCGGCAGCTCGCTGAGTTCGGCGAGGGTGAGGCTGTTGTTCTTGTCCGCGTCGAGACGGCCGAAAATGGTCAGGGAGAGCTCGTCATACTCTTTTCGGCTCACGGCCTTGTCGCCGTCGGAGTCGAGGGCGGAGAGCACCTGCTGAATGAGGGCGACAATGAGCGTGGCGGCGATGTCGCCAGATTCTTCCGCGATGTCTTCTTTGAGGTTCTCGGATTCCTCGGGCTTGATGAGGCCGTCGTTGTTCGCGTCGAGTTTCGAAAAGCTCTCGGCGATGCCTGTCTGCCATTCTCCGGCGTCGATGAGGTCGTCGGAGTTGGTATCGAACTGCTTCGTGATCAGCTTGGCGAGCGATTCAGCGCCGGGCAAAGCGGCGGTGAGCGTGGAAGAACCAAGCAGCAGGGCAAACAGGACTCGTTTCATGAGGGGCGGAAACAGCCGCCACAGCTACTTCTTGCGCACAAACTTCTGCACGCGCACTCCGGTGCCTTCGGCGACGTAAATCGCGCCGTCCGGGCCGATGGCGATGTCGTGACCGAGCTGGAACTGCCCCGGAGCCTGGCCAAACGAGCCAAAGGTGTCGATCACCGTGCCACGGGCATCGAGCTCCACGGCCTTGCCGCGCTGCTCCGGCCGCACGGAGGGCGAACCGCCGTCGATGATGAAAACATGGCCGTCTGGCGCTGTCGCGATGCCGTAGGGCTTGCCGAGGCGCGGACCTTTCCAGGCGGCGATGAAGCCACCGCGGGCATCGAAGAGTTGCAACCGCTCGTTTTCGCGGTCGCAGACGATCACGCGGCCTTGTGAGTCGATGGCGATGCCATGGGGCAGGTTGAACTCACCCTCGCCGCGGCCCTTGCTGCCCCACTGGAACTCAAACTGACCGGTGGCGCTGAATTTGACCACGCGAGTGTTCTTGTAGCCGTCGCTCACATAAAACGAGCCATCGGCCATCACGGCGACATCGGTGGGAAGGTTGAAGTGCCGTCCATCCGCTCCTGGCACACCTGCCTCGCCGAGCGTGAGCAGCACCTTGCCCTCCGGCGTGCATTGGAAGACCTGATGCAGGCCGACATCGGTGAGCCACACGTAGCCTCCCGAGTCTATGGTGAGCCCGTGAGGCATGATGAAGCGGTTTTCACCCCAGGTGGCGAGCAACTTGCCCGTCACGCCATCGAAGATGCTCACCGTCGGCTCCTTGATGGGCTCCTTCGGAAAAGGATTCGACCACTTGCGGCCGCTGCGGTGAAACACAAACACGCGGTTCTGCGCATCGACACCGACTCCGGCACAAAGCCCGAGCACATGCCCCTCCGGCAAGCGAGGCCAGTCAGGCACCACTTCATGCTGAGCCCGGGTCAGAGGCGACACAAACAACAAAATGGCGCAGACGGTTCTGGTGGTCAGCGAGATCATCGGGAGTGTGTCTCTGTCTTTTGACTTCGGATGAACTGAACAAACCAGCGGACGAGAACCGCATATGGCAAAATCGCGGGTATCCATAGCCAACAGGTGGACAAACCCCGGCTCTTGAAATGCGAAGGGGCAACGCCCCAAACATCCACGATGGCCATGAAGAACACGAGTGGCAGCACAAGCTCGGCATACCGCCTGCTTCGTAAGGCATGAACGATAGGCAGGGCTAGCCAGCCCAAGGTTCCAACCAGCGATAGCGTGTCGTCCGACATGATGCGATTAGCGCAGCCTCCACACCTTCACATCATCCACTTGGGCGGACTTGTTCACGGCGAGGGTGATCATGCGTTTGGTGGGGTGGGCGATGCCTTCACTGGAAAAAGTGCCGGCGGGCTGATCGTCGATCTTCACGGTCATGGTGTCGCCGGAGACGGTGATGTGCAGGGTGTGCCAGTCGGTGGGCCTCAGGTCGAGCTTGAAGGCTTTGGTCTTCGTTTTGAGCAGCGCGGCGAGTTCGGGGGACTTGTCGCCGGCCTCGCGGCGCTCGCGGATCTGGTTGTCCATGCCGCCGGTCTTTGAATCGGTAATTTGCAGGTTCTTGTTGGTCACACGGGCCATGCAGAGATGCCCGGCGTGGACGGTTTTGAGCTCGCGATCGACGAAATCGACGCCGAGGTCGTCGCCCTCGCCGAGCTTGAAGCGCAGTTCGACGATGCCGTCTTGAAACTCGACGTTGTGGAAGATGGCCACGCCGTGATCAGCCTCGGCATGCTTCGTGACGTGCATGACGCCGTCGATGAGATCGACCTGCTGATGGCCTTTGGCCCGCCAGCCGCTGTTGCTGGTCCAACCGTTGCCGATGTCCTCCTTGCCAGGTGTTTTTTCCTCGCGGGCAAAGTCGTCGGTGAGGAGAAGCGTGGGCTCGGCGGACTGAAGGCAACCACAGAGCGCACAGAGAAGCACAGAGGGAATCAGTTTCATGGTTTGAGGTAGTGGAGGTCGATGTGGTTGAGTTGGAGGGATTCGATGTGGAAGTCGAACCAGGTGGCTTTGCGGCCGTAGATCATCTTCTTCTGGTTGTGGTCGAGGCCTTCGATCTCGAAGTAGCTGTGTGTCACGCCGACCTTGGTGAGCGCCTTATGGTATTCACGCACGGTGATGAGGTGATCGGGGTCCGCGGTGCCGCAGGCCACCTGGATGCGGAGGTTCGCTTTGATGTAGGCGAGGTTCTTTTCGAGATTGAGATAGGGGTCGTTGGCTCTCAGGCGTTCGGGATCACTGCCGAGGTAGGCGTTTGGTAGGTTTTTGGCATCGGAGACATGATAGACATTGCCGCTTTGATTGAAGAGCGAGCCAAACAGGTCCGGATGCCGCATGGCGAGGTGCGTGGAGCCGCGGCCGCCCATGCTGAAGCCCTCGATGCAGCGGGCTTTGCGGTCCGCAATAGTGCGATAAGTGGCGTCGATGTGCGGAATGAGTTCTTTGGTCATCATCGTCTCCGCCATGAAGCGGCCATCGCCACTGTCCTGATACATGGTGGCTCGTCCGCCATTCGGGAAGACCATGATCATCTCCGGCAGCTTGCCCGCGAGGATGCCCTCGTGAAGCACGCTGGCGGAATACACACTGCGCGTCTCATTACCGCCCGCACCGTGCAGATGGTAGATGACGGGATAACGTCGCTTCTCGGCCTTCGCATAACCCGGCGGCAGGTAGAGGCAGTAGCCCACGTCGCGCTTCATCGAGGCGCTGCGAAAGGTGTGATGCGTGACATTCGGCGGCAGCTCCGGCACGGGCGAGGTCACCCACATGTCATCGGTGTTCGTGGGGTTAGCCTTCTTCTTCGCCTTTTGGGCGTGAAGCAGCGGGCAGAGCGTGAGGAGCAGCAAGGCGGTGACGAGGAAGCGCATGCGGCATGAACGTCAGGGGCTTGGCGCTCTCTCAGGCGATGTGGTGACACGGATCACCACGGCGGCGATGGTGGAGCCGACGAGATTGGAAACCATGTCCCAGGCGGTGTTTTCATAACCGCCGACGTTCGTGTTCGGGATGGTGAGCACGGCGATGAACTCCAGCACCTCGTTCAAAGCGCCAAAACCCATGCCGGCGGCGGCGCAGAGGGTGAGCATGCCAAACGTGGGACGCACCGCGCCGCCATCCGGCTGGCGCAGGGCCTTACGCAGGATGTGCCAGCAGAGCCAGGTGGTGATGCCGAAGCCGTAGGCGTGCACGAGTTGATCATACTTCAGCCGCTGTGGGATGAGCCACCAGCTGTAGAGCACGGCTTGATCGCCATTGTAAGGCCATCCGGCCGGCAGCGGCGTGAGTCCACCGGCCATGTGGGCGAGCCCCCACATCGAAAAAGACCACAGCAGCCCGGTGGTGAGCTTCACGCGACTGTGCACAAGGCTCATCACAGCGATGAGCACCAGCATGACGACGATGTAGAAGATGAACTCGCCATTCCTCCGTGACACCGACAGCGCCGCCGCGATGGCGATGTAGGCACCGTTGAAAAGAAATACGGGCAGCAGTCTCGCGGGTGGTGGCGTGGTCATGCGTTGATGATGCCGCAAAGACCGTCGCTTTGGCAAGCCATGTGTGGGCTAAGCCGCGATGGCCTCGTCAAACCGCGCGATGAGGTCGGCGGTGTCTTCGAGTCCGGCGCTGACACGCAGCAGCCAGCGGCTGACGCCGACGCTCTCCACCCATGGCAGCTCGTCGTAGTGCGCGAGGAGGGTGTAAGGGCAGGCGAGGGTGAAATTCGTGCCGAGGCTGGGGCCTTTCGTGACTCGCAGCGCATCATACACGGGCTGGCTGCGTGTTTCGGGGTTCTTCAAGGTGAAGGAGAAGAGGCAGCCGTGGCCGCCATGCTCGCGGCGGATGAATTCGTAACCGCGGCCGCCATCGACTTTGGCATGCCACACACGATCGACGGCCGGATGAGCACGCAGATGCTCGGCGAGCGCGGTGGCGTTCTGGCTCATGCGTGTGGCACGCTCGGTGATGTCGCGGCTGTTGTGCTCCAAAGCGACCGCATCACCGCGCCAGAGCTCATGATCGGCGTTCGCATGCAGGAAGGCACTGAAAGCCGCATGATGCGGCGAGCGGCGGTTCAGCACGACACTGCCAGCGAGCACGTCACTCTGGCCGGAGAAGCTCTTCGTGAGGCTGGTGGTCACCACATCGGCCACGCGATGAGCGTCGGCATGCACCACGGTCGAGATCGTGTCATCGACGATGATCGGCGTGTCGGGTCGCGTGACGGCGCGGATCTCCAGAAGGCGCTCAAAGTCCACGCAGCGCAGCAGCGGATTGCTCGGTGCCTCGCAAAACAGGCCTGCGAGAGCTTCACCCTTCAGCAGAGTGCGAAGATCATCATACTCGCTGTCTTGGATCATCGGCAGGAAGTGTGCACCGGTGCCGAAACGCTGCTGCAGCTTCAACACATCGACATAGGGGAAGTCGAGCTGAGCGGTCTTCCGGCCGGGAAAGAGCGTGGTGAGCATGCGATGCACCGCGTAGTTCGCCGCCATGCCACTGGGGAAGAGAAACACATCCTCCGGCTGCTGCCCGGCGAGTGCGGCGATGCGGGCACGGATGGTTTGATTGGCCTCGTGGCCCTGCATCGCGGTGATGCCGGCGGGATGCGTGCCGAGCGCATCCGCGGCCTGGCGGGTGCTCACGCATTCACCGCAGAAGCGCCAGAAGCGCCGCGCCTCGTCATATGCCGCAGCAGGAAAGATGGCTACGCCGAGCCGCTCATCGGTCCACGCGGTGGCGCGACCAGTTTGAATGAAATCAAGGCAGCGCTGCGCATGCACGAGCCGCGGAAAGACAAGGCAGCGCTCGCCTTCTTTGGCGAATTCACGCTCCGCCATCGCGAAGAGCGAGCTGATGGCCGGCGGGCAGCAGAAGCGCGGGTAACCGCTTTGGAAGCTGCCGACGACCTCCGGGTCCTTTTCCTCGTAGCCGATGACATGCTTCCACAGCGGCAGACACACGGACACGCCAAATTCGTGTGGCGGGATGGCCTTGCCGAGGTCGGCGGCATGGCAAAGCGGGTGCTGGAGGAGGTCGGTCATCGGAGCGGGTTTTCTTCACGCAAAGCCGCCGCCGCGCAAAGGATGATTGCGGAGGATTTGCGCCATCGGTAAAGGGTGCGGCACATGAGCGACCTCGCCGAACGCATGCGCCACGACCTCGAGGAGATCGGGCGCACCTACATGCCCTTTGGCAAGTTTGGCCCGCAGCACTTCCCGCCGAAGGGAGCGCCCATCTTTGACATTCCGGCGGAGTATCTCGCTTGGTTTGCGAACAAGGCCGGGTTTCCCAAAGGCCGCCTCGGCGAGCTGCTGCGCATGGTCTATCAAATGAAGGTCGATGGCAGTGACATCGTGTTTGAGCCCTTTCGAAAGCGAAACGGCGGCCGCACGCCGTTGAGGCCCGAACGGCCTAAAACCATCATTCGCGATGATGACCTGCCGTTTTGAGGTCTTCAGCCCTCTTTGGACACGAGGCGGTATTTGAACCGGTCATCGAATGCACCGCCCGCATGCGCATCGCAGCACTTTTTGCAGGCCGTGGGCCGGCGGAAGCGCTTCACACGCCGCACCACCTGCTGGCAGGAGGGGCAGGCATAAGCCAGGTTGCGCTTCACCTCCTTGCGCGGCAGCGGCAGCGTGTGCCGCGCCCGTTCATCGGGGATGCCGAGATCGCCGCAGGCCTGCCGCCACTCTGCGCCGTGTGGCTCGATGCGGCGTCCGCTGCGATGGTAGGCGATGAGATGCGCCAGCTCATGCTTCAACGTGCGCTCCACCTGGCCTTCGAAATCACGCAGTCGCGGATTCAGCTCGATGCGCCAATGCGGGTAATGCGCATAGCCCGCGGTGCTGCGCAGACGTGCGTTCCACTCGACACGCAGCAGCTTCCTCGCGCCCGGCATGCCGAGCTTCTCCAGCCACTCGCCCGCTTGCGATTCCAGCTCGTCATCGCGCACGCCGACTTGTTCGACTTCGCGCTTCGGCTCCGGTGCAGGCGCAAACTCCCGCAGCGAGCGGATCGGTGCCCGCTTTGGCGACGCGGTGAAGTCAAAGAAGAGCTGCGAGAGACTCAGCATGGCCATGTCACTTCTTCTTTTTCTCCTTCACCTGATGCGATTGCTCGCCCAGCGCATAGAGCATGTCCGGTGGCACGGATTCGAGGATGAAAACATTCGCGCCGATGGTGCTGCGGGCGCCGATGACCGTGTCACCGCCCACGATGGTGGCATTGGCATAGACCGTGACGTGGTCTTCGAGCGTCGGATGACGCTTCTTGCCACGCAGCGCCTGCCCGGCGGCCAGCGAGCGGGCAACGAGGCCCACGCCTTGATAAAGCTTCACATGATTGCCGAGCGTCGCCGTCTCGCCGATCACCACACCGGTGCCGTGGTCGATGAAGAAGTGCGTGCCGATCTCCGCGCCGGGATGGATGTCGATGCCCGTGCGGCCATGTGCCCACTCCGTCATCATGCGCGGGATGAGTGGCACGTTCTCTTTATAAAGCACATGAGCCGTGCGCTGGATGGCGATCGCTTCCAGGCCCGGATAGGCGAGGATGATCTCCTCAAAGCTGCACGCGGCCGGATCACCCTCGAAAGCCGCTTCCACATCCGTTTGCAGCAGCGCACGCACCTTTGGCAGCGCCAGCATGAATCGGCACACGAGGCCCTCGCTCTCCGCGGGAGCCGTCTCGCCATTGAGGCGCACCGTGCGGCGCACCTCGATGTTCAGCCGCTGGCGGATGCCCGCCACGAGCTCGTGCGTCATGAGCTGCAACTCGTCCGATGACACCGCCTCCTCGGAGAAGAAGCCGGGGAAGAGCACATGCAGCAGATCTTCGCACAGCGATGCGATGGCCCGTTTCGATGGCAGGTTCCCGCAATCGACGTGGTTGATCCCTCCGACCTCGCAATACGAGGTCATGAGGCTGGAAACGATCTCATCCTGGCGGCAATCCATCCCGCTGCGATACCGTGCCGCGAGATGGATTCAAGCAAGGCATGGCACAAACCTTGGTTGCGGAGGGCGGAAGTTGTTCGTAACCAGCGGGCGCGGTGTGAATAACATGCTCGGCAACATCAACCAGCTCAAACTTCCCGATCCCTGGCAGCACCAGGCGGTGAATCTGTTGCGAGACGGCACGGATGTGGTGGTGAGCGCACCGACTGGCGCTGGGAAGACCTACATCTTCGAATTGCTGCATCAGGGAAGGCATCTGCAAGGCCAGGCCATCTACACGGTGCCGACGCGGGCACTCGCGAATGACAAATACGCCGAGTGGAAGGACGCGAAGTGGAATGTCGGCATCGCCACGGGCGACATCGCGGAGAATGTCGATGCGCCGGTCGTGGTGGCCACGCTGGAGACGCAGCTTGAGCGGCTCGTGCGCGGCGAAGGCCCGGCATTGCTCGTGATCGACGAGTATCAAATGATCTCGGATCATGCTCGCGGTGCGAACTACGAGGCAGCCATCGCTCTTGCGCCTGCGAACACACGCTTGCTGCTGCTCAGCGGCTCGGTCGCGAATCCGGAGGATGTGGTGGCGTGGATGCGTTCGCTGAATCGCAAGGCCGAGGTCGTGGCGACTCGTGAACGCCCCGTGCCGCTTGAAGAAGCGCCCATCGAGGCACTGCCGCAGCGTCAGAAGCAGTTCCAGAACTACTGGCCGCGTTTCGCGGCCGCGGTGATGATCGCGGATCTGGCTCCGTTGCTCATCTTTGCTCCGCGACGCAAAGAAGCGGAGTCCATCGCACGACGTCTCGCCGCCGATTTGCCAATGGGTGATCCGCTGGAGCTCACGCCCGAGCAGCGGGCCGTTTGTGGCAAGGACCTCGCCACGCTCATCGAGCGCCGCATCGCCTTCCATCACAGCGGGCTTTCGTATGGCGCACGAGCGGGCGTGATCGAGCCGCTCGCCAAAGCGGGCCAGCTCCGTGTCATTGTGGCGACGATGGGGCTCGCCGCGGGCATCAATTTCTCCGTGCGCAGCGTTCACGTCGCCGGGACGACTTTCCACGATGGTCGCAGCGAGCACAAACTCGCGCCGGATGAGCTCTTGCAGATGTATGGCCGGGCAGGACGACGCGGTTTGGATGACAAAGGCCACGTCATCACGAGTCGCGACAGCCCGTCGATCTTCGACGCGAGGCCGGCGAGGCTGCATCGCAGCGATTTGCTGGCCTGGCCGATCTTTTTGCGCGTGATGAAGCATGCGGCGTTAAAGCAGGACAACCCCTTCGAGGCCGCTAAACACTTCGCGGAACGTCTTTTTGCCAAAGTGCCTCCGCTGCTCGGATTGGAGGAAAATGCGCCCGACATGCTTCCAGAGGCCGAAAAGGCTCTTTTCGGCCTCGAAGCCACCGAGAAGCAGATTTTGAGTTCCACCGGCGAGTGGGAGCGAAAGCACAAACACGCTCTCCAACGCGTCCCGCTGAGGCGCGTGCATGCCACGCTCACTGTTCCGGCCTTCGCCGCGAAGTTTGCGCATGGCATCGGTCGCGTGGGAAAGATTCGTCGCGAGAAAGAGGTGACCTATGGCGTCGAGATCAGCCTCGGCACGCCGGAAGGTGACCTCATCAAGCCCACGAAGTCGATCCGCCGTCTGCTCAAGCTACCGCGCAAAGCGGAGACGGTGCCGCTGGAGGAAATCACCATTCTGCATGCCGGGGAACTGGCGAAGGCGATCCTCGCGAATGTTGAGGAGGTCATTCAAGACGTGGCGCCGGAATTCATCGGCACGGTGCAGAAGGAGAATCTCGTGTTTGCCTGCTTCGACTTGGCTCCGGTGGAGGTCATGGCTTACGAGGATGGACACGGGAAGCTGCTCTTCCATCCACAGGAGCGTAGCATCGTGGTGAAGAACGAAACGGGCGTGCACACGCCGGAGACAGCCACCACCGATCGCGAGCCGCGGTCCGGTTCACCGATTCATGCGTGGCGCACGCTGGGCCTCATCGATGCGGATGGTGTTCCGACGAGGCGCGGCGAGATCTTCAGCTTCTTCCAGCATGGCGAGGGACTCGCTGTCGTGGCCGCTTTGGAGGATGACAGCTATCCTGCGGACGAGCTTGTGCATCACATGGCCAATCTGCGCAGCGGCTCGAAGTTTGATCTGCCGCAGGAT
This sequence comes from Verrucomicrobiaceae bacterium, assembly GCA_016795465.1. Taxonomy (GTDB): domain Bacteria; phylum Verrucomicrobiota; class Verrucomicrobiia; order Verrucomicrobiales; family Verrucomicrobiaceae; genus Prosthecobacter. The sequence goes on from JAEUHK010000092.1 coordinate 135,836, forward strand.
TGCGGCTCCGAGCGGCTCGCGGCGGTGTGTCGCGGCACTTACGGATTCATCAATCATCACGGCTATCTCGAAAACGGCCTGCCGGTCGATTACGGCGAAGGCGCGGCGGAGCTGCTCGATGCCATGCTGCATCCGGAACGCTCCGGCGCGGCTGAGATGAAGGCCGGCATCGCGGAGGGCGACATCTCACGGGCTTATGTGGAATGGCTCAGCCTGCTGCGGCATGTCATGCATGCGCCGGATCATCCGTGGAAACGCTGGATGGCACTCAAAGAAGCCGCGAAGACCGTCTTGAAGCATCACACCAAGACGCTGCGCCACTTTTTCCACCTCGACCTGCCACCGCTGACCAACAAGCAGAAGCATGGCAAGACGCGGCACTACTTGATGCTGCGCTGATCGCCACGTGCCAGCAGCGTGACGATGAGGATGAAGAAGCACATCACCACCGAGAAGAGCGGGAACTGCAACGCGGGTGGCAGGCTGTAAACCAGCGCGAGGGTGGGAATCCACACCAGCCAGTTCGTCACCATCACCGTGGGGCAGGTGCGGGTCCAAAATTCACGCGTCAGCGAGGCTCGCGTGCGTGCCCACGAACCGCCCATGTCCACCCAACGCATCGCGATCAGCACGGTGGGCACAAACCAGAGCGGACTCATCACGAACTGGTCCACCGCCACTTTTTTAATGAGCGTCGTGGCGTCATTTCCAGTGCCGAAGAGCCATCCTTGCACCTGATAAAACAAATCGATCTCCATGCCGCGATAACCCCAAAACAGCGAAAGCAGCCCCACACGCTTCCAGCGACCCTCCGGAGGCAATGTGCCCATCATGAGCTGCACGAGCGAAGGCAGCAACGCCGCGGCGAAGATGGTGGAGCCGAGCGAAAACGCATACGCCCACTTCAGTTTGAACGCTCCCACCGATTCCCACACCGCGGCGACGGCCGGCACCTGATAGTAACTGCCCACCAGCGTGATCACGATGATGTTGAGCGCGATGCAAGGCGCGCGGTTCTCGCGGAAGACGGCGGCGATTTGAGAGGCGATCATCGGGAGTGTGTCACAGCGCGGCTTTGAGCAGCTTCGCGAGGTCCGCGCTCGCGGCTTTGCCGACCTCGACGACTTCGGCGTGATGCAACGTCTGCGCTTTGAGACCCGCGGCCCAGTTCGTGAGCATGGAGATGCCAGCCACCTCCATGCCGAGTGCTCGCGCCTGGATGGCTTCCGGCACGGTGGACATGCCGACGGCATCGGCACCGAGCGTGCGCAGCATCCGAATCTCCGCTGGCGTCTCATACTGCGGCCCGAGCAGCGCGGAATACACGCCCTGATGCAGCGTAAGGTGCTGCTCCCGTGCCGCTGCGAGCAAACGTTCGCGCAGTGCGAGCGAGTACACCTCGCTCATGTCATGAAAGTGCGGGCCGCCGAGCAGGGGCGTGGTGCCTTGGAGATTGAGATGATCGGTGATCAGCATCAGGCCACCGACGTGAAACGAGTCATGAATGGCTCCGGCGGCATTCGTGAGCACGACACGACGCACACCGATCTCATGCATGAAGCGGATGCTGGCAGTGACTTCGTGGGCGCTGAGGCCTTCGTAGAGATGGCGGCGGCCTTGGGCGAGCAGGATGGGCTTTCCGTTCTGTTTTCCGAGCACAAAACGGCCCGCATGACCTGGCACGGTGGAGGCGCTAAGGCTGGGCACTTGATCGTAGGGCACCTCGCATTCGATGCCAAAGGACTCGGCGACAGCTCCGAGGCCGGAGCCGAGCACGATGGCCGTTTCAGGACGGGCGTTTTGCAGAGCGGCGAGCATTCGCAGTGCTAAGCGAGCATCGCGCCGGGCTCAAGCGGATGGCCACGGAGGAAATCGGCGGCTGGCAGACGCTTGCCGCCTTCGGCCTGGACTTCGAGGAGATTGAGAAGGCCGCTGCCGCAGCTCACGAGAATGCCGCTGGCATCGGCTCGGACAATCGTGCCGGGTGCGGGGCATGCCTCAGCTTGCTCAAACGATGCACGATGCACTTTCAACTGGCTGCCGTGAAGCAGGCAATGCGTGCCGGGCCATGGGGTGAAGGCTCTCACGAGGCGTTCGAGCTCGGCGGCGGCTTTGGACCAATCGAGCTTGCCGTCTTGTCGCGTGAGTTTGCGAACGTGGGTGACTTTGGACTCGTCCTGCTTTTCACGCGGTGGATTGCCGGCGGCGATGAGGTCGAGGGCGGCTTCGAGTGCCGATGGGGCGAGGAGGGCAAGTTTGTCGTGCAGGCTGCCACCAGTGTCGTCGGCGGTGATCGGCAGCGTGCGGGTGAGGAGCATGTCGCCGGTGTCGAGGCCCTCATCCATGAACATGATGGTGATGCCGGTCTCGCTGTCGCCATCGCGGATGGCGGCCTGGATGGGCGCGGCACCGCGATGTCGCGGCAAAAGAGAGGCGTGAATGTTCAGGCAGCCGAGCGGGGGCACATCGAGCACGGCACGGGAGAGGATCTGGCCGTAGGCGACGACGACAGCGATGTCGGCGTTGAAGGCTTTCAGTTCCTCGACGGCGTTTCGAATCTTGAGCGGTTGGAAGACGGGCAATCCGGCGGCGAGGGCGCGGACCTTGGTTTGCGGCGGCGTGAGCACTTGCTTGCGGCCGACGGGCTTGTCGGGCTGCGCGATGACGCCGACGACCTCGTGCTTGGGCGTGTTGATGAGCCACTCCAAGGATGGAAGGCCTATGTCTCCGGTGCCGATAAAGAGGACGCGCATCAGATTTTCATCTTCTCGAGCTCTTTCCAAGCGTCGAGGGTCATGATGCCGCCGAGGATGTCGTAGAGGACCTTGGCGGGAGCCTGGGAGGCGTCGATGGGGACGACGCGATCGCCTTGGTAGTAGTCGAGGATGGGCTTCGTCTCGGCCTCGTAGGTGGCAAAACGTTGCTGGATGACCGATTCGTTGGCGTCGTCGAAGCGGTTGTCCTTCAGGGCGCGTTTGCGCAGGCGGCGGGCCAGTTCGGTGCGGTCGGGGCAGGAGAGGTGGAAGACCTTGAGGACCTCGATGTGGGTCTCCATGTGCTTCGCCTGCTCCACATTGCGCGGAATGCCGTCGAGCACGAGGAAGTCGATCTCCGGTTTGAACTGATATGCCTCGACGCGGTGCTTCACATTGGCATGCCAGAGCTGCACGGTGACGTCATCCGGCACCAGCTCGCCACGGCTGGAGTATTCGACGAACTTCTGCCCGAGCGGCGTGCGGGTGTCGAGCGAGCGAAACACATCCCCGCAGGCGAGGTGATGAAAGCGCGGGATGGAGCCGAGCACCTTGCCTTGCGTGCCTTTGCCGCTGCCAGGAGCGCCAAGGATGAGAATGGTGCGGAATCGTTCGGGCTGTTTGAGGTCGGACATGAGTTGAGGCTGCTTAGCACGCTACGTTTTCGACACAACTTGCCGGGCGGCCAATTTTACCCGCTGGTCATCGAGAGAGGCCAGATCGCCATTTTCGGCGCGAAGGATGGTGACCCACGGCTGCGGCGGTGCCCACACGGCCGGATCGGTGGGGCCAAAGAGCAGCAGCGAGGGCACACCGCACGCGGCGGCGAGGTGCGAGATGCCGCTGTCGTGGCCGAGGAAGGCGGCGCAGGTGCTCAAACGGTTCGCGAGATCAGGAAGCGGTAGCGAGTGCCAGTTTGTGATGAGCGGGCTGAAGCCCGAACTACAAACGCCGCGCTCCTGCTCGGCCTCGCCGGTGATGAAAATGACCTCGTGATTGCGAAACTCATCGGCGAGAGCCAGCCAGCGCTCCAGCGGCCAGTTTTTCTTCTCCGAGCCGCTGCCGAGGTGGATGGCGAGGCGGTTTGGAATGACGTCGCAACGCTCAAAGTGCGCCCGCAGCAGATGTTCGTCCTCCAGAAACATCGCGAGCTTTTCGAGCGGTTTTGCGAGCTGACGGGAGGCGTGGCCTTGATCGGGCTGCACGCGGTGAGAGCACTCGATGAGCGTCTTCACGCCGATGCGTTCCATGCTGGCACGCAAGTGGCCATCAGGATCAAACAGGTAGCTGACGATGAGATTGAAGCTCTTCAGGTGCTCGCTGAGCGCCTCATCGATGGGCGCGGTTTTGGCGAAGAGAGCCGCCATCGTGCGGTGATCGAGGCTGCGCACGCCGTCAGCGAGGCCCGCCGTTTGCGCGAGCGTGGCGATGCTGAGGTAGCCCATGACCTCGAGGTGGCAATTGGGGATCATCTCCCGCAGCAAACGCATGACGGGAAGGGTGAGGATGAAATCCCCGATGGCCCCGCCGCGGATGACGAGCACGCGAGGTGGCGGTTTCATGGCCGATCAATACGAGACGATGGCCGTGGCGAGCAGCAGCACGCCGTAACCGATGCCGCCATACACGGCGGCGTTCCAGCGGCCCGGCTTCGCCGTGAGCCAGGTGATGCCATCACGCATCAGATAGGGCATGCCGATGAAGTACATGCCCGCGATGATCCATGCATAAGCGAGGATCGGCAGCAGCAGACGGCTGGTCTGCGGCTGCATGAAGGCGGCATAAAGCACCGGGCTGGCCGCCAGCAGCATGAGGCAGCCGAGGGCCCGCACGGCGAGGAATTCCGGCACAAACATGATCATGCCGATGCCTCCCGCGGCGACGACGAGCATGAAAATGCGGCGCATGTTGAAGAACTCGCCCATGTCCATGTTCGACAGCAAAAACATCGCCCACAGCAGGGAGACCGACATGAGGATCACGCCCCATTTGAAGGTGCGGGGGAAGGCTTTCAGGAAGGCTTTTGTCTTCTCCCCGTTCACCAGCACCCACGCGTGCGAGGCGATCAAGGCGAGCCCCAGCACGATGCCCGTGCCCTTCAGCGGAATGCCGCCGGTGGGCGCGTCGTGGTAGAGGTAGTCGTAGAGATCGTGAAACATCGCGGAGGGGACCGGAGGGATGGAGTGGTGGAGGATGGGAGTGATGGGTTGGACATGACTCCAAAACTCCATCACTCCATCGCCGCGAGGGCTTACTTCGTGCCCTTGGCCTTGAGGTCGTTGTACATCTGGAAGCCCTGCGCAGGCGTCAGGCCTTCATGCACCACGCCGCGAACGGCCTGCATCATGCTGATCGGCGCATCGCTTTGGAAGATGTTGCGGCCCATGTCCACGCCGTTGGCGCCCTGCTGGATGGCGTTGTAGCACATCGTCAGCGCATCGAGCTCAGGGAGCTTCTTGCCACCGGCGATCACGATCGGCACGGGGCAGCAGGAGGTCACGGTGTCGAACTCGGTGTCGGTGTAGTAGCACTTTACCACGTTCGCGCCGAGTTCCGCCATGATGCGGGTGGCGAGGCGGAAATACTGTGGCGTGCGGGCCATCGCACGACCCACGGCGGTCACGCCCATCACGGCGATGCCGTAACGAGAAGCCGCATCAACGAGGTCGGTGAGGTTTTTGAGGCTCTGGCGCTCGTAAGCGCTACCGATGAAGACCTGCACGGCCAAAACGCTCGCATTGAGGCGGATGGCTTCTTCGATGTTCAGCGCGGTGGACTCATTGGAAAGTGGTTCGAATCCCGGGCGGCCAAACTTGGCCTTCTTGCCGTCGATTTCGCCTTCCCATTCCTCGAACTGGCTCACCATCGAGGTGCCGCCGGAGGCGCGGAGAGCGATGGCCTTGCGAGTGGAGGCCGGGATCACGCTGCGCTGAATGCCACGCGTGAGCATGAGGCAGTCTGCGTAGGGTTCGAGGGGCAGAATCGTCTGATCGACACGCTCCAGGCCAGTGGTGGGTCCTTGGAAGTAACCGTGGTCGAAGGCGAGCATCACGGTGCGGCCGTCCTTGGGATTGAAAACCTGGCTGAGGCGGTTCTTGAGCCCCCAATCGTATTGGTGGGAACCTTTGAGGAAGAAGCCCGGCGTCTCCTGAGGGACGCTCGTGAAGTATTCCTTTTCCTTTTTGTCAGCAGCGGAGGTGGAGATGTCGGCCATGGTCGTGTGGTGGTTGGGTGGAAGTGAGAGAGCTCACGAATAACCACCCGCAGCCCGGCTTCCATGCCTGACTCGGCGGGAAATGTGTCGGATTCGGCAAACATAAACTCAAATCCCAGCGACCGGCCAAGGCGTAATTCTTGCCATGACCGACCTCTCTGGAAAACGCATCGCCATCATCGGCGTCGGGCTCGCGGGCATCGCGGCGGCTCGAGGCCTTTCGCGACGCGGCGCGGCCGTGACGCTGCTAGAGAAGTCGCGCGGCTACGGCGGGCGCTGCGCCTCGAAGCGCTGGGAAGGCCATGTGATCGATCATGGGGCGCAATACTTCACGATGCGCGATGAACGCTTTCGCGAAGCAGCTATCGCAGCCTGCGGAGATGCTTTGGTGAGGCTGGAAAAGCCGGTGCGCGATGAAAACGGAAGCGAATTGCCGGATTCGGGCCGCTGGATTCATCGCGAGGGCAACAGCCGTCTCGCACGTGAACTCGCGAAAGGCATCGAAATCCGCTCTGAATGCCAAATCGACGATGCGCGGAGTCTTTTGGGCGATTTTGATCATGTGGTGAGTACCGCGCCGTGGCCGCAGACGGCACGGCTTTTCGGCATCGCGCATGACTTTGACTACATCCCGTGCCTCGCGGTCGCGTTGGCCTATCACGGCGAGTGGATCGGCCGCACGCGTGAAACGTATGCGTTCAGCCATCCGGGCACTGTGCTGGCTTGGACGGCTTGCGAGAATCACAAGCCGGGACGCATCGCGC
>JAEUHK010000099.1 GCA_016795465.1 Verrucomicrobiaceae bacterium
CGGATGGCCGACGTGGAGGCCGTTGCCGCTGGGATAGGGGAACATGTCGAGCACGAAGTACTTCGGCTTCGAGGCATCGAAGTCGGCATCACCGGGGTTGGGCGTGCGGTAGGCCTTGGAGGCCTCCCACTCGCCCTGCCATTTCGGTTCAAACTCGGAGAAAGGGAAGGCTTTGCGCTGCTCGCTGGACATAAGAGGGCGCGGAAGAAGGCGAGCGGGGCTGAAGTTCCAAGCTCAAAGTTTCACCTTTCCCCTGCCCTGCTCCGCCGTGACGCGTTCACGCCCTCGGCGAAGAGCTCGTCCTTCAGCCGCGTGCCGAGGCCCGTGCCGCCAGGCAGCAGCGCCCGGCCCTGCTCGATCACCGGGAGGGTGGTGACGAGCTTGTCATAAAACGAGCGAATGTGAGCGCGGACGGATTCCTGGAACACGACGTTCGTGGACGATGCGGCGAGGTGCAGGCCGCTGAATAGTGTGAGCGGCCCGGTGCAGTCATGGATGGTGGAGGGCACGTTGAAGGCCTGCGCGAGGTCGATGACGCGGCGGGTCTCGCTGATGCCGCCATTCCAAGTGGGATCGACCATGCAGTAATCGCATGCCTGGGCCTGGAGGACCGCGAGATACTCCTTCCGGCCTAAAAGCATCTCGCTCGCCGCGATGGGCAGACCGCTGCGACGGCGGAAATCGGCCAGCGTGGCCACATTGTCCACGCGCAGCACGTCCTCGAGCCACAGCGGCTGGATCTCACGGAGCGCCTCAGCGATGCGCAGCGCCGCGGGAAGGTGGAAAAAGGCATGTCCCTCGATGGCGATGTCCATTTTCATGCCCACACGCTCGCGGATCTCGCGCAGCGGCTTCATCGCCTCCTCCACATCCGCCCACGAAATGTGCAGACCGCCGTTTCGATGCGCGGCGCGATCAAAGGGCCACAGCTTCATCGCCGTGATGCCCTCCGCGAGGAGTTCCTCAGCAAGATCACCCGCGGCGAAGTGCGAGGCCCAGTTGTCCTGCAGCGGGCCCTTTTGGCCGATGTCGCCATAGCCGGGCCAGCCCGGATGGCGTGGCGTGCCCTCCACGCCGGTCAAAGCGCCGTAGCTCGGGCCTCCGCTGGTGTTGTAAACCGGTATCGAGTCACGCACCGGGCCGCCGAGGAGTTGATACACCGGCTTGCCGCAGGCCTGCCCAAGGATGTCCCACAGCGCGAGATCGAGCGCCGAGAGCGCCCGCAACTCCGCGCCGGGATGGCCAAAGGGTGTGCAGCGCTCATACAGAAACCGCCAGTGGCTCTCGATGGCCAGCGCATCCGCGCCGAGCAGCCTCTCCGCCATCCAGTCATGGATCAGCGAGGCCACCGCATGCGGCGTGTAGTAGGTCTCCCCGCAGCCGACGAAGCCATCCTCCGTGTGGATGCGGACAAGCAGCAGATTCGGCATGATGCCGGACGGAATGGCGGTTTCGATTGCGGTGATGCGAGACATGGCGGCATCAAACGCGCTCCATCCTTCGCCGCTACCAACACGGGTCAAAAAATCCGTGATTCACAAATCGAGGCCGTTGAGTCTAAACTGTCTGCTTTATGTGGAAACGCCTTCTCGCTCTCGTCGTCCTTGTCAGCCTCACCTGGGGCATCTGGTGGCTTTTTCTTCGCTCCACGGAGCGGCAGATCCTCGCGGCGCAGGAGACATTCCTCGCCGCGCTCGAAGACCGTGACTGGGAAACCGTGCGTAGCATGCTGGCATCGGACTTCGCCGGTCCCGGAGGCCTCACGGCGGACGCCGCGATGCCAGAGCTGCAACGTGCCCTCGAAGGTTTCGTAACGCTCGACATCGAGGCTCGCGAGCCGAGCGTTAAAGCAGCGAGGGACATCGGCGTGAGCACGCAGATCATCCGCGTCACCGGCCTCGGCAGTCCGCTCGCCATCATGGCGCGGGACAAGGCAAACCAGCTTCAAACCCCGTGGCTGCTGCACTGGCGGAAAACGGGCGGCTGGCCGTGGGAATGGCAGCTCACGCAGGCCTTTAACGAAGGGCTGTGACTACTTCACCCGCTTCAATTTGAGCAGCGGAGCCGCTGGCGAGGCAAATTGGGCCACAAACAGGTTTCCTGCCGCATCGGCGCAGACGCCATGTGGATGGATGAAGGTCCGTCGGTCGCTCTGCATGGGCTGCAGCACGCCGTTGGCATACCCGGCAGGCGGTGCGCCGATGTTCGAAACGACCTTCCACTGCGCATCGACGATGGAGATGAAGCCGGGCGAGTCCTTCACCTTCGGCCATTGATCGCCGAGATGCGGGATGATGGTGAAGCTGCCGAAAGGAATAATGTCCCGCGGATTGCCGCCCGGGAATGGCATCTGGTCGATGAAATGCCCGTCCACGCTAAAGCGCCGGATTTCCTGTTGATCACTCATCGCGATGACCACCCGCGGCGCGCCATCACGATCATCGAAGGCACCGCCGTGCGGCCCCCAGTGCTTGAGGCGGTCTTTTTCGTCACCGAGATCTCCACCCCAGGTGCGCAGCAGGCTGCCATCGGCCTTGTAGTGGAAGATGTAATCCTTCCCGTAACCATCAAAAACCGCGAACGAGCCGTCTCGGAAGTGAATCGTCTTCGAGGGGCGATACTCGGCCTCCTTCGCGTGCAGCTTTGCTTCGGCGGGCCAAGGGTAAACGGCCAGTTCCTTGCCATCGAGGGTCAGCTTCCGCACTTGATGAAGCTGCGTGTCGGTGATGAAAAGCACCTCGGAGCCATCGGCATCCCGCACGAGGCTCATGCCGTGGGCTCCGGGCATGCGAGCGGTCCAGTGGGTGATGAGAGCGCCGCTCTCCGCGTCGAGGATGACCACGTTGTTGCGAGCGTCATCGGTCAAAAACAGCAGACGGCCTTTCGAGTCGATCACGACAGCGTGGCCGTTTTTCACATTCACCTTGCCCAAAGCCTCGCGTCCCCAGTCAGGCACCACTTGATAACGAAACTCGCCCTGGCCGAGGATTTCCTCCGCGGCGGGGGCGAGT